>CALFJF010000080.1 GCA_937877535.1 uncultured Treponema sp. | reverse complement strand
TCGTCAGAACCTCCCTTATCGGTAGTTGTGTCTTCACCTGTACTAGGCGTATCTCCGCCCGTGGTTGTGGTTGCCTGTTGGGTGTAGCCCTGAACCTTTTTGAAGCCTGTTGTGTAGTTGACAAGTTTTTCGTTCAGCGCGTCGTTCTTGGTATAGCTCGCATCATCGGTTGAGTTTGTGAATGCATATGCAAAGTCGCTCTCATGGCGGCCTGAGTATTTCAGAACGTGGCTCTTCGCCGTGTCGGGGTCGGTCGGGGCAATTGCAATTCCCATTCCGCTGTCGCCCATAGCAACATCGAAGTTCGAGTACATCGTGCCGCCGCTCCTCGTCTTTACTGCGGCTGGAACCTGGTCCTTTCTGTCATCCACCTCGTACGCGTCAATGTTGGTCAAGTCCGCGCCGCTCGTGAGCTTGGTGTTCCATCCGCTTGTGGCTACGACCTTGATTTCCTTGACGTTCATTGAGTTGCTTCCATTGACATTTTCAATCTCAATCGTAGAATCAGAAGAAACCGAAACAGGAACGGTGTATTCCGTATAATCAGCAGCCATATCCATCGTTACTTTTGTGCCGTTTACAGAAAGCATCTCTGCCGTACCCGATTTTCCAGACGAGCCGCACTTTGCCTTGACGATGACTTCTTTCGTGTTTGCAGGAACGTCGATGTAGAATCCCGTCTTTCCTTTTGAGATTTGGTAGTACGCGCCTTTCTTTGCGGCATCCTCGATTGCAACCAGGGAATTTGTCGCGAACGTGTCGTCCGTATCGGAAACCTTCGCGTCGTAAATCGTCCAAGTACCATCGCCGTTGTCAGTTCCCACGGTCTCGTACCATTCCTTGTACTCGCCGAGTGCCTTGTTGTTCGTGTAGTCGTACTTGTTCGTGATGAACTGGAACTTCACGCCGTTCGTGCTGTTCTGCTCGAACTTGTTGTTGTAGCTCTTTATGACTCCGCCCTTCTCGCCGGAGAACGTTCCCGCTCCCTGCGCGTCCGTTCCCTGCTTTGAGGAGAGCATGGGGTCGTGCGCGTTGCGGAAGAAGTTGCCCTCCACAAAGCAGCTCGCGCCCGTCGTCACGCCCACGCCGTACTTTGCGTTTCCGTCGAAGTAGTTGTTGTAGACGTGGACGGTCATCGTGCGGATACGCGGATGGCGGCTGTCCGAATGGTCGAACCAGTTGTGGTGGTAGGTGATATAGTTCGGCCCCGTCTCGGACTTCATGCCGCAGAGGGACATTTTTCCGCTGTCCCAGAAATGGTTGTAGGAGACGGTGACATGGTTCGAGTCGTCCTTCATGTCCATTGAGCCGTCGCCCTTCACCTGGTCGCCGTCGCTGCCGGCGTCGCCGTAGAACACGTCGCAGTTGTGAACCCATGCGTAACTGTCCGCCTTGAGCGAGACGCCGTCGCCGTCCTTTCCGCCGCCCCACTTCATAAGACCGAGGTTTGAGAACTCAATGTTTTCACTCTGGAACGCGGCAAGCCCCGCTCCGTACAGCGTGGCGTCGTGGCCGACACCCTCGATTGTGACTTGGGATGCCTGCTTCACGCCCAATGCCCACGCACTGTTCAAGTCTGCGCAAGAAAGTTCGCCCGCCTTTGTTGCATACAGTTTTCCGATTACGCGGATGTCAACAGGTGTAGAAATGTTCTTGATCTTGACATACTGCGTGATTGCCTGAATGCCCGTGAGCGTCTCGGTTTTTCCTTTTAGTGTGGTGAATGTTTGAGAAACTGTATTGATGTTGTCGTTTGTAAGATAGATGACAATCGCGCCATCCTTGAGCGTGCCGTCTTTTTTGTACGCGCCTGGCTCGTGACCGTCGGCAAACGCAAATCCAGAGCGGTCGTAATCGACTACGGTAACATTGACGGATGAATATTCCGTTTCGCCGTCTGCTTTAACTGCACAGACTTTTATCTCGTGACTTCCAGCCTTAAGCCCGAGCGCGTCGGCACGAACTACATTTTGGAGTGAGTTCGGCGCGTAAGAAATCGAAAGGTCAGAATTTTCGGTCAGTTCGTTGTATGTGTAGGTGTCGTAGTAGCGAATGAGTGGCTCATCAATCTCCACGTCGTCGCAGAGAACTTTGTACGACGTTGCACCACTAAGCTGCTCGAATACGATGTACGCGCTGTTGAACCAGCCCGAGCTCTTGACAATCTTAACGGACGCATTGACTGGAGTAGCGGCCGTCGGCTCCTCCAGGATTCCCGTTGCGTCGCTTCCTCCCGGAGTTACGGTATTGTCGCTCCCGTTCCCTCCATTCCCGCTGTTACCCGAATTTCCAGCATTCTCTGAATTTCCGTTGTTGCTTGAATTGCCGTTTCCGTTGTTTTGCGAGTCTTGTTCAGAACCTTCCTCGCTTGAACTTCCTCCGTCGGCACTACAGCCCGCTAGTATACCCCCCCCCAGTATAGTTGTCATACCGAAGAAAGCAAGAGCAAGCATTCCGCTCGTCTTGAAAAACGTTTTTTTCATAGTTTCCTCCTTTTTGTCTTAAATACTATCCCTAAAATAACTATCGCATATATCTAACAGAAAATTCAAACGCAAATTTGGATTTTTACGACATTTTGAACATTTGGAGAAAATTTCGATGGAGAGAACGAAGATTGTGGTGGTTGAGTCTGTCGAAACCACCATAATATCATTTCGACAGGCTCTTTTGCCCGCAAATGACAAAAAAAACAAGAGGCTTAAGCCCCCCTTGCCCAATATGTCATTCTGAGCAATGCGAAGAATCTCGCACGTTATCAAAAATTGATTTCTGCGACCGTTCTTTATTTCGTTTCCTATCGCTCCGAAAATCTTGTATAATAGAATTGTTTTTTACGGAGGATGTATGAAAAAGTTTTTCTGCGCTGCGGTGGCTGTCCTTGCTTTTGGCTTTGCAAGCGCGATTGAGGTAAACAGGGCGGAGATTGAAAGCGCAGGTTCCTCCGTGGAATTTGAAAATTATGGAGGACCGCACGCCGTAATCGAATCGGCGCGGGCAATTACAGAAATCGGCGGTGCGCTCGGAAGGCTTGTATCGCAAAATCCGCAAACGCAAGAAACGTTTGGCGAGGGCGCAAAATACACGCTCGTTCACGAGGTTTCCGAAGACGAAGAAGGCAAACTCGACGCGGACATTTTGATTTTGAGCAAAAACGCGGGCGTAGACCACATCACAAACCTCCGAAGGATTTTGACGGGATTTTTGACCGAGGCTTATGGCTACGAAGAAGAAGACGCTCGCGCGATTTCGGTGTTCGTTACCGTGTACAACGCCGTTTATCGCGGAAATATCGAGCAATTTCGCGACAAATACAAAGAAAACGTCCTTTCGCATTTGGACGAAAAAATCGTTGGTTTGAGTACGGATTGGAGCGAATGGGCGGGAAACACGCAAATCGTAATTCCGCTCGGAGATTTGAATGGCGTTTCGGCTGTTGAAACGTCCGTTATCAGCGATGAAAACGTTGTAAACGCGCTCCGAGAAAGCGAAGGCAAAGGAATCGAAGAGCGCGAAAAACTCGCAGAAATAAAGGAAAAAGAAGGCGAAAGCGCGGCAAAAAAAGCGTCTGACGCTCAAAAAGAAGCGGCAGAAAAGAAACCTGCTGCAACCGAAGCAAAAAAAGAAGCGCGGCAAAATCCTACTGAAGAGAAAAAAGCGGCAGCGCAAAAGGCGCAAAAGGAAGTGGAAGACGCTCAAAAGCGTTCTGCCGAGCAGCAGCAAATTGCGGACAGAAAAAAGGAAGAGGCACGAAGCGAACGCGAATCAATCCTGCGCGACGCACGAACGCCAAGCGTTCAAGACGAACTTGCAAAAGAAAGTTTTGTAAACGGTCTTATCCGAACGGACGAAAAATCGAATTTTTATGGACTTGTCAAAGTCGATTCTGAAACGGGAAAAATAATCCGCACGTCTTCCGTAAAAAATATTCGCGGTCGCACGCTTTTTACCGTTCAAAACATAAAAGTCAAAACAGAATCAAGCGAAGAATCGTTTGACTCGATGTATCTTGCCGTTTGTGGCACAAACGACGGAAAAAATTCCGCCGTAAAACTCTGTCTCATCGACTCGCTCACTCTCGAAATGAAAAAAGAAAGCGCGGAAACGCTCGCCGAAGATTCCGCACTCATTCAACAAGGCAGCGACTTTTTTGCGATTGTTTTTATTGACGGCGATTATTACGTGGGAAATTACGACCAAAATTTGAATCTAAAACGGCGAAGCAGCGTTGCCGTAAAAGCCTCCACGCCGTTGAGCGTGACTGGAAAAGGAATTATGGCGACTAGTAAATCAGGTTCTCCAATAATTCTAAAAACGTCCGACCTTGCCTCCGTGTGGGGCGAAAACCCCAACATTGACGCAAAATAGCACAAAAAATCGGTGGCAGTTTTCCAAAACCACCGATTTTTTTTTCGCGGCGGACATTTCGAGAGCCTCAATGCCCGCATTTTTTCGATGGTTGAGCCTGTCGAAAACACCGCCGTTTTCTTACATCACCACCTTGCGCAATGCGTATTCGAGGATGTCCGTCGCGCCGAGTGACTGCAATTTTGGCAGGAGCGTGGGAACTTCGCTTTTTTTGACGGCGATTTTGACTGCGTAGCCATCGTCACCGAAGAGCGGGCTGACGGTGGGGCTTTTCATTGAGGGGAGAGCCTTGATAAGAGTGTCGAATTTGTCTTTCGCCACATTCATTTCGAGCATGACGCGACCACGGGCGTTCAAGACCGACTCGAAGAGCATTTTGAGTTCGAGGATTTTCTGCTTTTTCTCTGGGTCTTTGAGCGCTTCTTTTGAGGCGTACATTCTCGTTGAAGAAGTCATCAGCGTGTCAACGATTTTAAGATTGTTCGCGCGGAGAGAAGAGCCGGTCGAAGTGTTGTCAACCAGAATCTGCGCGAGCGAGTCGGGGCTGTCCTGCACGAAGCCTTCGCTCGTGCCCCATGTGCGGAAAATCGTGCCGTCGATTTTTTTCTCGCTAATCCATTTTTTTGAGAGGTTCTGATATTCGGTCGCAATCGTGACTTTTCCCTGAACGAGGGCCTCAAAATCAACCGTGTTCGGGATTGCCGCAACGATTTTCACGCCGTCAAATCCCAAGTCCATGATTTCCTCAACGCCGTCCTGCACGCCGTTCTCGTAAACCCAATCCTTGCCAGAGAAACCGACATCAGCCTTGCCGCCCGCAAGCAACGCGCTCGCAATCTGCGGCTTCACCACCTGAAAAGCGAGGTCGTCCTGATTCGTGACAGGAAAATAAGTGCGCTCGGCGAGCTTGAGGGAAATGCCCACATCGCTCAAAAGTTCGTACACCGACTCGTAAATTCTGCCCTTTGCCAATAAAATCCGAAGTTTTTCCATTTTAATCCGATTCCTTTGAAAAATAATGCTCTAAAATTATAGAAAAAAAACAGGTCTATTTCTACGAGGAGATTTTGGCGGTGTTCTAAAACCGATTTTTCCAAAACACTCTTTTGTAGAGAAAAAAGCGATTCTTTGCTACAATTCAAAAATCAAAAAAAATGAGGTTTTTATGAACAAAAAGGAAGAAATTCTCGACCTTTTGCGCGAAAACGCACGACTTTCGGTTGAAGACATTGCCGCAATGACAAAACAAACGGCAGAAGAAGTCCGTTCGATTATAACCGCTCTTGAAAACGAAGGCGTTATCTTAAAATACGCGGCAATCGTTAATCCAGAAAAAGACGAAAGCGCACGCGACAAAGTTCGCGCGGAAATTGAAATTCAAGTGGCTCCAGAACGAGAACACGGTTTTGACGCACTCGCCGAGCGGATTTATCGGTTTCCGCAAGTAAAATCGCTTTATTTGATGAGCGGCGGCTACGACCTCAAAGTTGTCATCGAAGGCGACAGCCTCAAAGAAGTCGCACTTTTTGTTTCGAGCAAACTTTCCACGCTTGACGGCGTACGTTCCACAAAAACGCATTTCCTCCTAAAAACGTACAAAGAAAACGACGTTCTCTACGTGGAAGACGAAATGGACAGACGCGAAGGCGTTATGGCGTAAAATCAAAAATCGAGGGGAAAAATGAATACGCGGGAAGACAAATTTTCAAAAGCGATGGTTGCAACACCTCCAAGCGGAATCAGAAAATTTTTTGAAATGTTGATTGGACACGATGACGTGATTTCGCTTTCCGTTGGAGAGCCTGACTTTCCAACTCCGTGGGTGGTGCGCGAAGAAGCGTTTTATCATCTTGAAAAAGGACATACGTCCTATACATCTAACTGGGGACTTTTGGAATTGCGCGAGGAAATCGCGCGTTACATGGAAAAATACGGCACGTTCTACAATCCAAAAAACGAAATTCTCGTTACCGTGGGAGCAAGCGAAGGCGTGGACGCGGTTCTTAGAGCCGTTTTGAACGAAGGCGACGAGTTAATCGTGTGCGAGCCGTGTTACGTAAATTACGTGCCGCTTGCGCTTTTGACGGGGGCAAAAATCGTCAAACTCGACACGAGCGTAAACGGATTTTATCCAACGGCGGAGCAATTTGAAAAACTCATCACTCCAAAAACAAAGGCGGTCATGTTTTGCTCGCCGTCAAATCCAACGGGAACAATGATTCCTCCGTCTGAACTCAAAAAAATCGCGGAGTTGTGCGTAAAAAATCAAATTTGGGCGATTGCCGACGAAATCTATTGCGAACTCGTCTACGAAGACAACAATCACGTTTCAATCGGAAGTTTTCCAAACATGAAAGATTACACGATTATTTTGAACGGATTTTCAAAGTCGTTTGCGATGACGGGCTGGCGAATCGGTTGGATTGCCGCGCCAGAAGATTTAATGGCGCAAATCGTAAAATTGCATCAATACAACACGATTTGCGCTCCGATTTTTAGCCAATACGCGGCGGCGGAGGGACTTCGCCACGGCTGGAAAGACGTTGAAAAAATGCGCGTTTCTTATCAACAGCGACGCAACTTGATGTACAAAGCGTTTTCCGACATGGGCTTGGACGTTCCAGAGCCGACGGGGGCTTTTTATATGTTCCCGTCCATAAAAGGATTTGGCATGACGAGCGAAGAATTCGCCACGCGCCTTTTTCAAAAACACAACGTCGCCGTTGTTCCTGGAAGCGCGTTCGGAGAAGCGGGCGAAGGACATATTCGCTGTTGCTACGCCACCGGAATCGACAAAATGAAAATCGCGCTCGACCGCATTTTTGAGTTTGTTGAAGAAGCACGAAAAAACGCCAAAACCAAATAAAAACTCCAAAAAACTCGCGACGGTTATTTGAAATTTGTGTTTGACACGCAATATCTCAAAAATAACCGCCCGCTTGAGTTTTTGTGGCAAAGTTTTTTTGGAGTTGGATTTTATTTTTAGTTTCATCGGAATCAAATCAATTTTTAAGATTATTTTCACTTTTTCCAGAAACGAGTGTATAATTATCTTGTAGTATGAAAACACATCTCATCGGAAGCATCTTAAAAGAAAATCGCATTCGGCTCGGAATTTCGCAGGAAGAATTGTGCTTTGACTTGTGCGCTGTTTCCACGCTCTCGCGCATTGAAAGCGGGGCGCAAACTTGTGGAAGTTCTTTTCAGCCGAATGGGAATCAGTCGCAGCGTTCCAATTACTAAGGTTGATTTCCAGAGAGAAAATAATGAAACGCATTGACGATATAAACCACGGCAAAAAATGGATAAAAGAAAATCTCGGAATAGAATTGTAAAAAAAATCGTTTTTATCTAAGATTAAATCTGTAAAATCCTAAAGAATCTTAAAATTTGCGTAAAATGCTATGGTCTTTTGACATCTCCAATCTTAAAATCGTCTATATATTTGCAAGTACTAGGCTCAATTTCGAGTTTCGGAAATTCGTCATTCAGAGGGGCAAAATGCCCCGAAGAATCTATGTG
>CALFJF010000079.1 GCA_937877535.1 uncultured Treponema sp. | reverse complement strand
TCGAACTTCGGGAATGCCCTCTTTTGCGTAAGCGCGTCCCAAGTCAGTGATTTCGAAGAAAGTGTGCGGCGTTTTGCTCACCACGCAAAGCAATTCCTTTCCGCCGAGCCAGCTGAACGCCTGATTGCAGTGACCTTCCTTGTAATTTAATTCTTTCTGTAATTTTTCGGAACTCAATTCGTCGTTTGCGTTGTATTTCAGAAGAACTTTTATTTCAAGTGGATGAAGATTTTTAATTATGTTTTGAATGTCCATTTTTTTTGCTCCGAAAATCGGGATTTTTAGACAATTATATCAAAATGAAACGTGAATATAAACACTTTGAGCCGACTCTTTCTGAAAATCGAAAGGTCGGCTCAAAATGAAAAGAAAATCAAAATTGAATTACTTTGAGAATTTGACCCACTGACGATGAGTCGCCCATTTCATTCCTTTGTCATCTTTGAAATATTTTACAGAATCCTTTTTGAGGTATTTGTAACTGTAATATCCGTACTGACCTTTGAAATCGTTGAGACATTCAAGAATTGAGTTCATTGCCTCACCTGAATCGTAAGAAACGGCAAGAACGGTATAATACGCAATTACTTCGTCAGTAAGGGGCGTGTACTCGATTTTTACGCTTGCCGTTTTGTTTGTAACATGCTGGTCTTCAGGAACGATTGTCCTTGTAAGACTATCCTGCGGTGCTGAAAGCAAATCGCTTGCATCTTCCGCAACAGCAACACCCGCCAAGCAGAACAAAGTTGCTGCAACAATGGCAAAAAGCTTTTTCATATTTTCCTCCAAAATAGTTAGCACATTTTTCAGAATGTTCTGTACTCCAATATTCTATCCGTTTCCATGAAAAAATCAAGGGTAATGCGGTATCTTCCCGCATCGATTCCGATTAAAGGCGGTTCTCTTATCAAAACGATTCCAGAAACTTCCTTTGGCTTTGTTTTTAAAATGGTGCGCTCGTATTCACGGACGGCATTTTTGAGAGCCTCTTCGCTCGCTTCGCGGATTCCGTCAAAACCTTTAGAAAGATGAGCAAATCCAACGCCCTTTATTCGCGGATGAAGCACGGATTCCCACGCACGAAACCTGTGAGATTGAAAAGCCGTCCGCTGAAACTCAACCCAAGCAGAAAGGCGGTCGCCTTCCGCCCACGGTTTTTTATAATGAATGCGCGAAAGTTCTTCTTCGGAAAGGCGATTCACTGGTTCAAACTCAAAAAACTCTTCAACACCACGAGCGCGGTCGTAAGGCGTATACGAAAAACGCCAGCCGTACACCATGCCTTCCACCAAAAACGGCGCGATTTCGCGGATTTTTCGGACGGGAACGGAATACCATTCGTCTTCTTCGCGGACAATGTTGAGCGACTTTTCCTTTTCGCTTACGTCGGATTTGAAAAAACCCGGGTACACTTCGGTTTGCGCCCAAAGTGAAAATCGAACAAGATTTTCTTGCGAAACGCCAGAACCAAAAGGAAACAGCGGAAACAAAATAATCGAAAAAAAGAGAAAAAGAACTACCGTCCGTAAGCGTTTTTCCATACTCGTATCGGGTTTACTCCCATCCGTAAAAAAATGTAGAGAAATGCAAAGCCGAACCCCGCAAGGTGCGTACAGTGCGCAACATTAGACGAACCTAAAAACTGACTAAAAAACTCGATTGCCGCATAAAGTATCACTAATAGCGGAGCGGGAACGGGAATCAATGCGTAAATGAAAATCTTTGCACGCGGAAAAACAACCGCATAAGTCAAAAGAATTCCGTAAATCGCGCCACTTGCGCCCACAAGTTGATAGAGCCACGCTTGCGGGTATCCTCCGCTCAAAATCTGGTGAAGTCCCAAAACGTAATACACGAGCGCAGAAAAAATCCCAGACAAAATTCCCGTTACAAAATACAAGAACGCAAATTCCTTTGAACCAATGGCTTTTTCAACGGGAAGTCCAAAAAAAAGCAACGCGAGCATATTAAAAAAAAGATGACTTGTGCTTCCGTGCATAAAAAGATACGTGACAGGTTGCCAAAACGCCCGACTCCAAAGCCCTGCAACACTAAGCGCAAGCGAACTTTCGTTTATTGGAAAAAGTCGAAAGCGAAACAGGGCGAACGAAACGCAACAAATGCAAATCAAAACGAGAACGACTCGATTGTATGAATAACGGAACGGAGTTCTCAATTTTGAAAGAACGGAAAAATTCTTTGAATCCATTTGAATTTATTTCGGCAAATTCTCGCTTGAAATCACGTTTGAATCTGCAAATGTAACGCGGTTTCTTCCCGCCCGCTTTGAAGCATACAACGCTTTGTCTGCTTGCTCCACAAGGATTTTTGGATTTGTTTCGGGATTTGCTTCGGAGTCAAAAACGGAAACGCCAACGCTAATGGTAACGCGCATCTCGGTTTCTTGGTACAGAAATTTGAACGTTTCAACACGAGAACGAATCCGCTCCGCAACAGAAAGTGCTTCGTCTTTTGCCGTGTCAACAAGAAGAACCGTGAACTCTTCGCCACCGTAGCGAGAAGCGATGTCAACATTCCGAACGCTTGAAGCAATAATTGAAGCGACTGTTTTTAGAACGTAATCTCCGCAGGCATGTCCGTATGTGTCATTGAATTTTTTGAAAAAATCAATGTCGAACATTAAAACAGCAATACTTCCGTCTTCTTTTGCCACCAACTCAAGTTTTTCGGAAAGCATATTGAAAAAATAATATTTGAGTTTGAGATGCGTCATCATGTCGGTGCTTGACCGCTCAATTAAAATCGCGTTGTTTATGGCGATTGCCGCAAGAGATGCAATTTCGAGTGCACGCGCCTTTTCGTAATCGCTAAAAAGTTCGTCTTGCTCGTCTCCAAAATTATTGCCGTCGTCAGGTCCGATTATGATTCGCTCTCCAAAAATCAAAATTCCTTCAAGATGCCCGCGTTGCAAAAGCGGCACAATCAACGTCGGATGAAGCGAAGAAAGAACTTGTATGTCTTTTCGGAGTTGTTTTTCGTCTTCTTCGCGACGATTGTTTTCAGTTTCGCTCAAAACTTTTTCGAGTTCAAGGAGCGTGTAAACTCGATTTTCTTCAAGAACGGCAGCAAGCGGACTTACGGCAGAAATTTTGTACTCGATTTCGGGGTCGAGTTCGAGTCCAACAAAACTCTCGCCAAGAACAAACGTATCGGAATCCATTGATTCAACAAGAAAGCAACCCGCACTTTGAACGAGAAAAAGCGTCATGCAACTGTCAAGCATTGCCTGCACGAGTTTTGTAAACTCAAGTGTTGAGCAAAGAGAGCGGGAAATCTCAAGAATCTGCTGTAAATCGTAGATTTGCTTTTCGCAACTGTTCCGATACGCCCTGCACGACTCATCGGAACAAGAAACGCTTGGATGCTCTGTTCCAAAAATCAAGTTATTTTTCGTCGTCATCCAACTCCCCGATTATTGCGTAGTTCTTCATAATTTTCAAAAAAGTCTTCCAAGAACTGTGCTGTTGCTCAAGAATTCCAGAACCATCTCGATTTCTTGAAGATGCCATAAGAACTTTTATATTTGAAATAAGGTCGCTTTTGCTTTTTTTTGCGTCCAAAATCAACTCGCTGATTTGTTTGTACAAACTAAAGAGATTTTTGCTCTCCTCTTGAATGATAGCATACGCTTGATTGTTTATTGATTTTACGTTTTCGCCGAGCAATTTTATAAACGACGGGTCGGAAGCGCAATCGGAAATTATGCCAAGCAGATTCGCTTCGTCGTTTTTTTCTCCGCGTTCAAACGATTTTTCAAAAGCCGCAAGCCTATTGGGAATTTCGTTGCAAGCGTAAACTTGCGACGAAAAGTCCGTTTTGTACGACGGATTCGAGAAAAATCCTTCGATTACAATGTTGTTCAAAACCGTGCGAACCGCCTCGGAAAAATACATATTGATAAACGTTTTCATCGTTTGAAGCGGCGTAATCCACTCAAACGAATGTGGCGAGCAATTTCTGATTTTTTCGTTTGTCGCGGAATTGTACGTTTTTAATTCAAGCAACGGGGCTTCGCCAAACAGTTCCCGTAGTTCAAAAGAAATCGTGTAATCTTTAATTTCCGTTTTGATTCTGTTTTCGTCCGCCTCAAAACGCCCTTGTGCAAACTCCACAAATCGCTTGAGCGCACCGTCGGAATACGTGGCGATTTTTGGCTTAAACGACGGGTCTTTTTTTGCAATACAAATGACTTTTCGGAGCGTTTCAGAATCGAACATTTTTGAAAAAACCGCGCTGATTTTTCTGATATTTCCCGCAATCGATTCGGCTTCTTCAGAAGAAAGCGCGTGTCCAACGCGAATTTCTTGCAAAGCCGAAACCGCGCGAACAACCGAAGCGTTCAACGATAAATTCGCCGTTATAAAATACAAATCTTGCAACGACGCACTCACCGTTTCAGGACTGACCGCGTGCGGATTTGCCAGAGAAGGCGAAACTCCTTCATAACTTGAGTCAAAAGCGTGAATCACATTTATACAATTAAATCGACACACGTCGGCAAGTTGGTGAAGCCGCGTAATCGTTTCGTCGATTTTTTTGAATTCGCCTTTTTCGATTTGACGAAGCAACTCGGAAAAAGATTTTCGTTGCAATTCAAACTGCTGATTCATCGTGAGGTTCGTTTGTTCCACAGATTTTTTTCGGTTTTCGTAACTCAATTTTTCAAATTTTTTCTGCGACTCGTCATCAAACCCCGTAAGAATTAATTGCGACTCAAACCGTCCAACTTTCTTCATATCTTGAGAACTTATCGTGTCGCTCAAAATGCGTTCTATCGGCTTTGTGTTTTCGTAAAGAATCCTGAACAATTCCGCAAAATTCGGCTGCAGAAGTTCGTTCTTGAAAATTTGCGGCTGTCTGGCACGAAGTTCCGCTTCAATTTTGCGAAGTTCTTGCCGTTTTTTCACTTCTGGAGAAGATGCCTTAAAAATAGACTCAAAAAATTCTGTCAGCGTCTGAATAAAACCCATAGTTCTTTTATTTTAGTTTAATTTTCAAGGTTTTACAACAAATAAGATTTTTGAAAAATGAAACGAGGAAAAAACGACTTTTCAAAACAGATTTTGGCGAACAAATCGATTTCTCGCTACTTGAATAAATACTTTTTTTTTGTAGAGTACTCTATCTTTTTTGACCCGCAAAGACGGGAAGGAGTATTTTATGAAAAAATTTTTCAAAATGATGGCGGTGGCAGTAGCGATTGCGGTTGCTGGATTTGGATTTGCGTCTTGCTCCGATGATGACGATGAAGACAACGGTCCTGCGGTTGTGGCTTCGTTTACAGAACAAACTGAAGAAGACCCTGTCACAATTACGTTCTACGCCGATTCAACATTTGCGTTTGCAGGCGACGGACGGACTTACGCAACTGGCACGTACACAGGAAAGCCCGCCGAAGCGGGAGAAGTTGTTGCAACTACAAAGAAAATCGCAAAATCATTTTTTGACGGCGGCAGCGATTTTACAATGATTGATGTTCCGTCAGAACTCGACGACGAAATGAAAGCATACTTAAACCGCACGTTTACAATCAAAGCCGACGGCACTGCAACCGATACAACGGATACAACCTGGAAAAAGAACTAACCCGCCGTTCATAAAAAAAAGCCGCTCTCAAAAAGGGCGGTTTTTTTTATTGAAAAATCATCGAAGATTGAGCCACGCCTGCCTATCGACAGACAAGTCGAAACCGCTTGCAAAAGATTTTTAGAGCCATTCGGAAAAAAGGGCGCGGTAGTCGGAAACGCTTTCTGCTTGAACGATTTTTCGTCTAAGCGTGGCACTACCGTTTACTCCGCGGGCATACGCGCAAAACCGCTTTCGTGCTTCAAGGCACGCGCCTTTCTCGCCCAAATCTTCCACAAGGAGAGCGAGTTCTCGAAATCCTGCTTTGATTTTTTCGTCAAACGAAATGTCAAAATCCTCGCCGGTCAAAAGAAAAGTGCGCGTTCTTTCAAAAATAAACGGATTTCCCATTGCGCCCCGAGCAAACATCACGCCGTCGCAGTCGGTTTCCAAAAGCATTTTTTTTGCGTCTTGAGGAGAAAATGCGTCGCCAGAACCAAAGATTTTTACGATTCCACCCGTTTTTTCTTTTGAAAGGCGCACGAGTTCCGAAAGAAAATCCCAATTCGCTTTGCCCTCGTAGCCTTGCGCCCTCGTTCGCGCGTGTAACGTTATCGCCGACGCTCCAGATTCGATTGCAGCAAGGGCTGCCTCTTTGTACGTCAAATGCTCCGAGTCCCAGCCTGAGCGGATTTTTACGGTTACAGGAATTTGTGGGCGGGCGGAATTTTTTGCTGCGCGAACAACTGAACGCACAATTTCTCCAAGCCTTTCAACGTCGCGCGTGAGCGCACTTCCCGCGCCCGTTTTTACGATTTTGGGAACGGGGCAACCGCAATTTATATCAATGCAATCTGCGCTCGTTTGTTCAATGACGATTTTTGCCGCTTCTTCCATCGTGTGCGCATTTCCGCCAAAAATCTGAACAGCGTAAAATTTTTCGTTTGGAGCGCGACGCATTAAAAATTCCGTCTTTTTATTTCCTCGAACCAACGCCTCCGCGCTGACCATTTCCGTGTATGCAAAATTCGCTCCAAAATCAAAGCAAACCGAGCGAAACGCCCTATCAGAATATCCTGCAACGGGGGCAAGAAAAAGATTCCCGTCAAGTTCCAAAGAACCGATTTTGACGGGATGATAGAGCGATTTTTTTTCTTGTTCTATTTCTTGTTGATTCATAAAATCGCGCGTTGCCTATTCTGGAAGCCTAAAAATCTTGCAACTATTTTTCCAAATTTGAGCAGCAAGTTCTTCGAGCGGGAGTTCAAGCAACTCCGCAAGAAATTTTGCGGTATGAACAAGATACGCAGGTCTTGTTCGCTTTTTTTCTTTTACTTGCGCGGGAATCATAAAAGGACTTTCCGTTTCAAGGAGAATTCTGTCCACAGGAATATTTAATACCGTTTCATGAAGATTTCGCGCATTTTTGTATGTCAAATTTCCCGCAAACGAAAAATACACGTTCAAACCCGCGTCAAGACAAGCCTTTGCGTATTTTGCGTCCTCGTCGTAACAATGAAGAATCGCGCCAGCGGGAGGGATTTTTTCTTTGAGAATTTGAAGCACGTCTTTTCCCGCCGCACGATTGTGGATTATCACGGGCAAATCAAATTTTCGCGCAATTTCAAGTTGCGTAATAAACAGTTCAATTTGACTCCGCTTGTCACCAAACTGCTTGTAATAATCAAGTCCTGTTTCGCCTATCGCCACAATTCCTGGCAGTTTCGCACTCGATTCCACCGTAGAAATCCAGTTTTTTCCAGGATTCATAACCTCCACGGGCGCAACTCCAACCGCGTGATACACGCCAGGAATCGTTTTTAGAACGGGATAGACTTTTTTGAAATCCCGCAAAGAATTGTTTATGCTGACGATTCGCGTAACATCAGCGACTTTTGCCTGTTGAATCACGCGAATTTGCTCTATAGAATCCTCGACTATAAGGCCGATATGTGCATGAGTATCAAAAAATTGCATATTTTCTTCCGTTAAAATAATGTGATGAAAAGCGCGTTCAAATTGCATCATTTTGAGCAATTTGAATCTCGCAATGTGACTTACACGACTGTTTCGATTTTTTAAGCCGAATCGACAAGATTTCAAAAAGAATAGCACAAGCAAATTCATCTGTCAATTTAATAAAAAATCAGGCGTGGAACATCTCTAAATATATAATTTGCAAAGCAATCCGCCGAAAATCAAAGTGAGATTAAACCGATTTTGAAACGAAAGTTTTAGAATCGGTTACTGTGAAATGCGAAAACCTGAGCGATAATGCAATTATCGAACAGGTCGATTTTCTCTAAAATCTCCAATCGTTTGACTATTTATTTTTCTGTCTATATGATAATCTTTATATGAGAGGATTGTTTGGGAACTAACCGAGTTTTATAACAAGTTCGAGATTTTATATAGACTTGGCTCAAGTGTGAGCGAGGTGCGACATTGGCAAGGGCTAAACATTACAAAAGACTTGAGAAAAATGCAATTTCACTTCTTTTTAACGCAATAAAAACAGGTTGCTCGTTTATTGGAAGAGGTATAATGCGATTTTTCCGCGCGTGCGACAGCAAACTTACGATAATGGTTGTTCCACATTCCCGTGGAAAAGTTGTTAATTTTCAGACAAATGTGTTTGCGCTCACGTTTGGGATTTTACTCATCATTGGAATCGTGGCTTCGTTTGTTTATTTCAAAAAACAAGATTCTGGAATCCGCTCCGAATTATCAAAAATGACAAAAGAAAATCACGAACTTCTTGCAAGTTTTGACGAACTTCGCGACGAAAACAACAACGTTCTTCAATCTGTAAAAAGATTCAAAACGTCGCTTTCAAAAACGCTTTCGATTTTGGGAATAAATCAGTCAAAAACCAGTTCGCGCCAATCAGCGGCAGACGGCGACCTCAACTCGCTTTTTGAAACGCAAGAACTCGCCGAAGGACTCACGCAAGAAGTTTCCGACATGAAGCAACTTGCGACGTTTCTTGACGATTCGATTCAACCAATCGAACAAATCGGAAAAATGCTTGAAAATCAAGAAACGCTTTTCACCGATATTCCAAATATTTGGCCAATAAAAGGCGGAATAGGGCATATTTCGCAACAATTTGGGCAAAATACGCACCCGATTTCTGGCGTTTGGTACATTCACAAAGGTTTGGACATTTCAACGTATCGTTCGGGCGACCCGATTCTTGCCACGGCAAACGGAAAAGTTGTTACCGTGGCTTATGATTCGGGATTTGGAAATTACGTCATAATTCAACATAAACACGGAACTTATACAAGATATTGCCACATGTCAACGGTCAAAGTAAAAAAAGGACAAACAGTCAGTCAGCGAGATGTAATCGGCACAATTGGAAACACGGGACTTTCCACGGGACCGCATTTGCATTATGAAGTTCACATTGGTTCCGACGTTGTTGACCCAGCAAAATATGTAAATGTAAAGTTGACAAAATAAAAATCGCATTTTTAACGGAGTAATCGGAGAGAGAAATGGCATTTTTGTCGGACAACGCTTCAATAAACACGATTCTCGGAGAAGGTTCGTCGTTTCGCTCTGGCGTAAAAATAAACGGAAACGTCCGAATTGAAGGCGACATTGACGGCAACGTTGAAGCCACGGGAAACGTCTTTGTGGGCGAACGAGCAAAAATTCGTGGCAATATTTCCTCCGATTCAATCGAAATCTACGGAATTGTCATTGGCGACGTAAACGCTCCCACTTTTGTAAAATTGTTTTCAACATCAGCGGTCGTTGGCGACATTTTCACAAAAAAAGTTCAAATTGCAGACAAAGCGATTTTTCACGGACATTGCATATCTTGGAGCGACGAAGCATTGTTCGAGAAAGCAAAAAATGCGTGGCAAACCGAGCGGTCGGTTCTTCAAAATAGCGTAAAAAGCGACGAGGCAGAATAATGGACGCAATTACCGTTTCGAGCCAATCGCTTTATTTTCAGGCGGCGCAATCGGCTGGGCAAAATGCGGCAAGGCAAGCGCAAAAAAGCGAAAAAACGCCGCGTCTTTCGTTTGCCGCCTCCTTGAAAAAATCAAAAGAAGAAGCGGAATTACTCGCTGACGGTTTTCCGCCCGAAATTGCGGGAATGGATTTAGAAAATGCGGTTGTTTTTTTAAAAGATGCCGCAGACGTTGCGGGCGACGCGCTCAAAGAAAAGCAAAATTCGGAAACGATTTCAAATTACCGTACAAAAATCGGGCAGTTTTTGAAATTCGTTGAGCGAAACAATTTTGAGGTTTTGGAAAAGCGACGTTTTGGTCGAAACAGACGCGGGCGAACGCTTCCGCCGTATCATCAGATTCGCGTTATAAATCAAAAACTCGACAATCTTGCGACCGATATGCTATACAATCACAGTCGAAATTTGAATATTCTTGCAAGAATCGAGGAATTGAACGGTTTGATTGTAGATTTGCTTGCGGGATAAAATTAGAGCGAATTTTTAGAGAAAAAAAACGATGAGCGATATTTTTGAAAACGAATACGAAGACGAAGTAGACATCTCGCAACTTGAAGACGATGCGCAGAACGAAGACGAATCAAAACCGAGCGAATCGTTTATTTTTCCGCGCGACCTTTGTTATGTAAAACTCGAATATTCTGGCGAAGGAGTCTACGTTTCGCTCGGAAATACGAAACTCAAAAAAGGCACAAAAATCATAATTCAAACGCGCTACGGAAAAGACATCGCCGTTTTTATGGGAAAAATCGGAACTCCCGTGGGCGTAAAACCGTCTGAAATCGTCAAAATCGAGCGAATTGCAACGGACGAAGATTTGAAAAAAGCGGAATCGCTCAAGAAAAAAGAAGACGAAGCGTTTGACGTTTTCAAAGAAAAGGCGAGGGCGCATAATTTGGAAATAAAATTGATTGCCGTGCATTTTTTGCTCGAAGAATCAAAAGCACTCTTTTTCTTTTCAAGCGAAAACCGCGTTGATTTTCGCGAACTTGTAAAAGATTTGGTGAGCGTTTTCAAAATGCGAATTGAACTTCGGCAAATCGGCGTACGCGACGAAAGTCGAATCACGGGCGGGCTTGGCGTTTGCGGTCGCCCGTATTGTTGCCACGCAATCGGAGACAGACTTCCGCCCGTTTCAATCAAAATGGCAAAAGAGCAAAATCTCTCTCTCAATTCAATGAAAATAAGCGGACAATGCGGTCGTCTTCTTTGCTGCCTTTCTTACGAATACGGTTGGTACATCGAAGCGCGAAAGCACCTTCCAATCGAAGGCTTGCACGTTTTTTACGACGGCACGAATTTCAAAATCACCGACGTAAATCCGCTGACAGAAATGGTCAAAATGCTCGGCGAAGACGGACGACTTCTTGAAATTCCCGCAAAAAGATTCAAAAAAGACAGCGGAAAATGGTTCATTGATTGAATGAATTGATTTTACAAAAAACGGCGGATTCTTTTTCAAAATCCGCCGTTTGCTTTTTTACAGCATTACCTGTAAACACAGACTATCCGTTTCAACAAGTTTTTGTCCGTACCACTTTTTACAATTTTGCGACTTCCGCTTTGAGCGCGTCGGCTTTGTCAGTTTTTTCCCAATTAAATTCGTTTCGTCCAAAATGTCCGTAAGCGGCGGTCGGTTGATATTTTACGTCGCGAAGGGCAAGGGCTTTTTCGATTCCTGCGGGCGTGCAGTCAAAAACGTTTTCAATCGCCTTTGTTATTTTTTCTTTATCGATTTTTTCTGAACCAAACGTATCAACGGAAATTGAAACGGGGTACGGATAGCCGATTGCGTAAGAAAGTTGGATTTCCGCTCTGTCTGCAAAACCTGCGGCAACAACGTTTTTTGCAATGTAACGAGCCATGTACGCTGCCGAGCGGTCAACTTTTGACGGGTCTTTTCCGCTAAATGCGCCACCTCCGTGTCGTCCCATTCCGCCGTAAGTGTCCACGATGATTTTGCGTCCAGTCAATCCCGCATCTCCGTCTGGTCCGCCAATAACGAATTTTCCAGTTGGATTTACGAGATATTTTGTATCCTCTGCCAAAAGTCCCGTCGGCTCTAAAACGGGCTTTATGATTTCGTTGATGATTGTATTTTTGATTTCGTCGTAGGAAATTCCGTCGTCGTGCTGATGAGAAATCACCACGGTGTCAATTCTCACAGGTTTGTTTCCGTCGTATTCAACCGTAACTTGCGATTTTGCGTCTGGTCGAAGCCATTTAATTTTTCCCGATTTCCGAAGTTCCGTAGCCTTCAACAAAAGTTGATGCGAATAAATAATCGGAGACGGCATGAGTTCTGGCGTTTCGTTGCAAGCAAAGCCAAACATGATTCCTTGGTCGCCCGCGCCTTGCTGCCCTTTGTATTCGTCGAGTCCCGTTCCAACAACGCCTTGATTGATGTCGGCACTTTGCGCGTGGATTTTGTTCACAAACTCAAACGTGTCTGCGTTCAAACCAAACGATTCGCTCGTGTACCCAATTTCTCGTGCCACATTTCGAGCAATTTTTTCGGCATTTTCCGCGATTTTTTTTGCGTTTTCCAAACCGTCCGCGCCGTAAAATCCAATTTCTCCGCCAACAAGCACAAAATTTGTTGTGGCAAACGTTTCGCACGCAACGTGCGCGTTTTTATCGAGCGAAAGAGCGTAATCGAGAATTGCGTCTGAAATTTGGTCGCACAATTTGTCGGGATGCCCCTCGCCGACCGATTCGGAAGTAAAAAGATAATGATTTTTTGGAAGGATTTTCGCGCTCATAATGAGCCTCCTCTTTAGCAAGTTTTGTCTTTCCATACGGAAGACATCCGCACTGCAATTTGGAACAAATCAGCGGGATAAGAAATGTTGCAAAAAACTATAAAACTTCGCGCCAATTTGAGCAAGAGGTGAGAGGGGAGTTGCAAAAAATTAATTTTTAGACGAAGGCGCACCTATTGATGAGCAAACGGATTGTAAAAACACTTTTTTTTGTAGAGTATTACAAATAAACAGGAGGAAGATAGGGGTATCTTCTCTAAGACGGTGAAGGCTTTTGCGATTGCGGCGCTCGCAACGGCTGCGGCGGGAAACCTTGTGGCAGAAACCTACTACGTCAGCACAAAGGGCAAGGCGCGCGGAGCGAACGGCTCAAAAAGCGCACCCTACAAGGACATCCAGAAGGCGGCGGAAGGGGCGCAGCCAGGCGACACCATCTGCGTGGCGGAGGGCAACTACTTTGGCCCGCAGGATTCTGGCACGATAAAAATCAAGGTCGCGGTGAATCTGCAGGGCGGCTGGAGCGAGGACTTCAGCGAGCGCGACGTGAACAAGCACCGCACGTTCATACAGCCGAGTGCCGCCTCAAGCGCGACTTCGGACAACTCAGGAACGCTCATCCTTGACCTTGACCGCTCCGGCAGCAAGGGCAAGACCATGACCGTGGACGGCTTCATCATCGACCGCGGCTATTCCAACGCATACTCCACGAACAAGGGAATCGTGGACGGCGTGAAGGGCGGACTCCTCAGCCCCGCGAGCGTTCCCGCGCAGGGCGGTCCCAACTTCGAGTCGAAGATTCAGACGCGCGAAAGCCCTGCCATCAAGCTCGACTATTCGCAGGCGAACGTGGTCATCAAGAACTGCGCGTTCATCAACATTCCCGACTACGCCATTTTGGGCGGACTTCGCGCCAACGCGGATGCGACCATCGAGAACAACGTGTTCGTGAACGTGCGGATGGCGGTGTGCGAGGTGTACGGCACGGACAACAACCGCTTCAGCAAGGTGAACTTCAAAAACAACACCGTGCTCTTTGTGTGGAGCCGAAAGAGCGATTTGGTCGATATGGGCTACGGATTCCGCATGATGACAAAGACCGACACCGTGGTCGAGAACAACATATTCGGCTGCTGCGTGGGCACGGCGGTAAACCGCAGCCGCGTGGACAGCACAAAGGCGCAGGAAGACAAGCGGATTGACGCGCTCAACGGCAACGTTTTCTTTCTGAACCGAGGCGCGGACTTCGACTATGCCGTCAGCCCGAACATCAAAAAAATCCACGCCGCCGAAATCGAGGAAGTGGACGAGTCGCTTCTTGAGGAGGTGGACGGCAATCAGGCAATGACCGACCCCGCCGTCTTCAAGGGCAAAATCAACGTGGCGTACCTGACAGGCTTCATGCACTTGCAGTCGTCCACGGACATCGACATGAACAGTTTCACGCTCTTCGGCGACTCCCTCACAAAGGGCGCGTACAAGGGCAGCACGACCGTTTCGATGTTCGCGAACCGCTATCCGTGGGAAGAGGCGCTCGCGCTCTTCGGTGCGGTGGGTGGCAAAGGTGCGCAGGCAATTAAATAGCCCGTGCCGCTAAAAACAGACTCATTTGGAAAAATCGAGTTTCCGAATGAGTCTATTGCGCAAAATTGTACGATAAATCGAGTTTGAGCATTTTTTTCTCAATCAAAGTTTTCAAATTCCAAAAATCAGCGCAAAATGATAAAATAGACGAGTTTTACTTTGAGAGGGAAAATCATGCTCAATATAGATACTATAAAAAACGGTCTGGTAATTGACCATATAAAATCAGGTTTAGGACCGCAAATATTCCATTATTTAGGGCTTGACCGCGCACCGTTTAGTTGTGCGCTCATAATGAATGCCACGTCAAAAAAATCAGGAAAAAAAGACATCATAAAAATAGACAATATAATAACGCTTGATTATTCTGTACTAGGATTTATCGACCCTCATATTACAATAGCAGTCATAAAAGACGAAAAAATCGTGCGAAAAATCAAAATGGAACTCCCAGAGCGAGTCGAAAACGTGATTCATTGCAAAAATCCTCGCTGCATAACAATCACCGAAAAATACGTTCCTCAAGTATTCCGTTTAGTAAATAGAGAATCGGCGCAATATCGCTGCGAGTATTGCGATGCCGTGTATAGTTCTGGAAGCGTGGATTAAAATCCGATTTTCGGCAGAAAAAGTGCAAAACTTTACAATTTATTTGCCAATAGGCATTTTTTCTGCTATCATCTTCCTTAATTATAAAACATTTTTTCCGCTCTTTTTGCGGAAAATAGGAGATTAAAATGGCAAAAGTCGTTACTTTTGGTGAATTGATGCTTCGCATCCAGCCGGCTGATTACTATCGCTTCGTGCAGGTCGATTCAATGACAACAACTTTCGGTGGCGGTGAGGCGAATGTTTCTGTCTCGCTCGCAAACTATGGCAACGAATCTTACTTCGTCACAAAATTGCCGACTCACGAAATCGGTCAGGCTGCGGTGAACTCGCTCCGCAAATACGGCGTTCACACTGAATACATCGTCCGTGGCGGCCCGCGCGTCGGCATCTACTACAACGAGAAGGGCGCGTCTCAGCGAGGCT
>CALFJF010000078.1 GCA_937877535.1 uncultured Treponema sp. | reverse complement strand
CAAAATCGCATTGTTTTGCGCGATTTTGAACTCGTTAAATCTAGTTTGTTTTTTTTAGTAATCGTAGAAAATGACTTCTTTTAGAGCGTCGTAACGGGAAAACCACGGGGCTTTTTTGTTGCTCGGATAATTTGAAGTGCTTGAAAATCCGCCGTAGTAATCATCGCCTTCGTTTTCCCACGTTACCGTAACCGACGGATTTGAACTGCTGAGGCGAAAATAAGACGGACTTCCGCCGTGGTTTGGATAAACGTCGATGTAGTTTGCGTTGCTACAGTTGAACTTAAACGTGTACTCCGAATCGCCTAAAAGAAAGCATGATGAAAGCGAAAGGCAAAAGACAAAAACGATGATGAAAAGCGGCGCGACAATCTTTTTCATAAAAACTCCTTGAAAAAAAAAGATTGTCAGACTATACAAAAAAAAAAGCAGACTGTCAACGTTTTTCGCGCTTTATGTAAGCCAGCCGTTTTGTTGCGCACGGTCAAGATTTTGTTCAATCCATTTGTACGCTTCGGGCATAAAATCATGGATAATTTTGGTGTGAGATTCAACATCGGCGCGAAGCGTTTTGTTTTCTTTCCAGGTGCGTCCGCCCGTGAGCGAATTGTGCAAAAGCGGTTGCAATCTGTCCAGGCAAAGCGCGTATTTTGCTTCGGCGGTTTTGCCTTCTTCAAACTCTTCCCAAAGCGAGCGAAGACTAAAGCCCAGTTCGTTTGGAAGAAGCGAAAAAAGGCGGTCGGCGGCGTTTTTCTCGCGCTCTTTTTTTGTTTCGTTTCCAGATTTATCATAAGCGAACGTGTCGCCAGCGTAGATTTCTACTAAATCGTGCGTAAGACATAATTTTGCGGCATGAGATACATCCACTTTTTCCAACGCAAAGTCGTAAAACAGAAGCGACATCAACGCGATATGCCACGAATGTTCCGCGTCGTTTTCGCGTCCGCTTCCGTCAACGTGAACCGTTCTCCGAATCACACTCGTCATTTTGTCAATTTCCGCAGAAAATCTCAGCAAAGAATCGAGTTTTTCGTTTCCGCTCGGCAAAAAAGATTCCAACCCCATATTTTTTCCTTTTTTTTTGAGAAAATCTTAGCACGAAAGTTTGATTTTTGCGCAAAAATCAGATTTTTCGGATTGAAAACCGTCCGTCGTTTGCGTAACGGGGCGATTTTTGCTAAAATCCTTACAATTTTTCAAAAATTCGAGGAATCTATGCTCACTCTTAAATTTGGCGGCACATCGATGGGAAGTGCCAAGCGCATTCTTAATTCTGCCGAAATCATGGTCGGTCGCGCAAAGGAAGACCGAATCAGCGTCATCGTTTCGGCGGTCGCGGGCGTTTCAAACAGTTTGCAGGCGGCGATTGACGGTTGCGTTACGGGCGGGAACGCGACGAGTTATGTTGAGAGCATACGAAAAACCCACTCAGAAATCTGCGCACAGCTCGAAGCGGAAGTCAAAGGCTTTTCCGCAAAAGAAGTCTTGAAGAAAATCGAAAATAACTTTGTTGAACTTGAAAAATTGCTTTCTGGAGTCGCGTCGTTCGGCGAATGCCCAAAATCGATTCACTGCCGAATCATGGGAATGGGCGAATTGTGCTGCGTTCCAATCGTGAACGCGGTTTTGCTCGCAAAAGGCGAAGATGTCGCCGTTTTGGACAGCCGAAGATTCATTTTTACGACGGGAAATCAGGCGGAGGGCGATGTTGATTTTGGTCGCACTCAGGTCGCGCTTGAACCGTACAAAGACGGCGGAACATCAGGAAACAACAGAATCTTGCTCATGCCGGGCTTCGTCTGTTCCTGGAGCGAGCATTTTGACGACGAGCCGAAGATGGGGCTTCTTGGTCGGAACGGCTCGGATTTTTCGGCAGCGGTCGTGGCGACCTGCCTTGACGCAAAAAAATGCGAATTCTGGACTGATGTTGACGGAATCTACACGGCAGACCCGCGCGTGGTGAGCGACGCAATTCTTGTCGAGGACATGACTTACGAAGAGGCGATGGAACTTTCTTTCTTCGGGAGCAAAGTCCTTCACCCTAAAACGCTTACTCCGCTCGCCTCAAAAAATATCGAGGCTTGGAGTTTGAATTCGCACAATCCTCAGGCGCGCGGAACTAGAATCGGGCGAGGACCATTTGAATCAGAGAAAAACGCAGGTCCCGTGCGTGGAATTTCCTGCCTCAAAAACACGGCTTTAGTCTCGGTGAGCGGAAGCGGCATGAAAGGCAAAACTGGCATCGCTTCTCGGATTTTTGCGGCGGTGAGTCGCGCAGGAATCTCAATGCTTTTAATCACGCAGTCGTCTTCTGAATACACGATTTCGTTCTGCGTGAAACAGAGCGAGGCGCAGTCGGTTGAAGATGTGCTTTCCGCAGAATTCTCGCTTGAAATCCGCGACGGCTTAATCAACAAAATCAATGTGCAGGAACACACGGCAATCGTCTCAATCGTCGGCGACGGTATGAAGCAGAATTGCGGCGTGGCGGGAAAATTCCTCGATTCACTTTCAGCACGGGGAATCAACTTGCTCGCAATCGCGCAAGGCTCTTCGGAGCGTTCGATTTCAGTCGTCATCGGCGGCGAATTCGGCGACATTGCGGTGCGGGCGGCTCATCTTTTCTTCTTCAACACGGCGCAGCCAATCGAAGTTTTCGCGTTCGGAGCGGGAACAATCGGCGGCGCGTTGCTCGACCAAATCCGCGACCAGCACGACAAACTTCTTGAGCAAAACATCGACATCAAAGTCTGCGCAATCTCGACTTTGGACGGCATGATTCTCGACGGAAACGGAATCGACCTATCAAATTGGCGGGAACTGAGCAAACAGGCAAAAGAAGCGGCTAGCGTTGACGAAATTTTGGAATTCGTGCGTGACACAAAGCCATTGAATCCCGTTTTCGTTGACTGCACGGCGAGTTACGATTTACCGAACCGCTACCTTGACATTTTTAAGGCGGGAATGAGCATCGCCACGCCGAACAAACGCGCGAATTCGATGAGCATGGATTTTTATCACGAGCTGAGAAAAGTGGCGAACGAAAATCACTGCCGATTCTTGTACGAAACGAATGTGGGCGCGGGATTGCCGATTATCGACACTTTGCAGAATCTCTTTAACTCAGGCGACAAGCTCACGGGCTTCAACGGAATCATGTCAGGCTCGCTCTCATACATCTTCGGAAAACTCGACGAGGGCAAAAAATTCAGCGAGGCGGTGCTTGAAGCAAAAGAATTGCGCTACACCGAGCCAGACCCGCGCGACGACCTCAAAGGCACGGATGTCGCCCGAAAAGCACTGATTATCGCGCGGGAAAGCGGCATGACAATCGAACTCGACGACATCAAGATGAACTCGATTTTCCCCGAAGATTTTTCAATCGAAGGCACGACCGAAGAATTCTTAAAGCGACTTCCCGAAGTTGACGGCTATTTTGAAGAAAAAATGGCAAAGTTAAAGAAAGAAAACAAAGTCCTCAGAATGGGCGCGTCAATCAAAGACGGAAAAGTTTCGGTCGGAATGCTCGAAGTCGGTCCTGACGACCCGCTTTATGGCGTTCGCGGCGGCGAAAACGCATTCGTCTTCCAAACCGAACGCTACACCCCGATTCCGCTCACAGTGCGAGGCTACGGCGCAGGCGCGGGAGTCACTGCGGCTGGCGTTTTCGGCGACATCATGCGCACGGTGAGCTTCAATCCAATGAAGTAAAAACAGAAAGGAGCGTAATTTATGGTCATCGTACTCAAAAAAGACATTACGCAAGACGAAAAAGAAAACGTCAAACGGCTTCTTTTTGCAAATAATTTTAAGTTGAACGAGATAAAAGGCGAGGACGCAACGATTCTTGCGGCGGTTGGAAAACTTGCGATGGATACGCGCGAAGTTGAGATTTTGCCGGGAGTTGCAAGCGTCATTCCGATTTCAAAGCCGTACAAAATGGCTTCCAGAGAGTTCAAGCCCGACGACACGATTGTTGAAATAGAAAATTGCCGCGGGCAAAAAATCCGCGTGGGCGGAAGCCGATTAGTCGCGATTGCAGGTCCGTGCGCGGTGGAATCAAGGCAGCAAATGCTTGACGCGGCTGCTGCGGTTTCTAAGGCGGGCGCGGTTATGCTTCGTGGCGGCGCGTACAAACCGCGCACTTCGCCGTATTCGTTTCAAGGCTTGGGCGAAGAGGGATTGAAGTATCTCAAAGAAGCGGGCGAAAAATTCGCTCTTCCCGTCGTCACGGAAATCGTGGCGAGTGAGTTTATTCCCGTCATGCGCGATTACGTTGACGTGTACCAAGTGGGCGCGCGAAATATGCAAAACTTTGAACTTTTGAAGCGGCTCGGTGCGCTCGGAAAACCCGTCATTTTGAAGCGCGGACTATCGGCAACAATCGAAGAATGGCTTATGAGCGCGGAATATTTGCTTTCGAGCGGAACGAACGACGTGATTTTGTGCGAGCGCGGAATCAGAACTTACGAAAAGGCGACGCGCAACACGCTCGATTTGAGCGCGATTCCGATTCTTCGGAGCATGACGCATCTTCCGATTATTGTTGACCCAAGCCACGCGCTTGGCGTTCGAGACAAAATCCCGCCAATGGCGTTGGCTTCTGTGGCGGCGGGCGCGGACGGAATCATCGTGGAAGTGCATTGCCACCCAGAGCAGGCGTTGAGCGACGCGGCGCAGGCTCTTTACCCGCAGCAATTTGACAAAATCATGCGCGACATTTCGGCTTTGGCTCCCGTGCTTGGAAAGCAAGTGGCGCACATTCGAGAAAATCCGCCAAAATCAGCGATTTTGCGCGAAACGAGCGTGAGTTCTTTTGGAAAAATCAGCGTTCGCGCCGAGCAAAATCGCGAATCGTGTTTGTTTTGCGGCGAAAAGGGCGCGTATGCGGAAATGGCGGTGGAACAGTTTTTTGACGGCGCGTGTGAGGCTTTGCACGCTTCTTCGTTTGACGGCATTTTTCAAGGAGTCGTTGACGGAAAGGCAGAATTCGGAATGGTTCCAATCGAAAACTCCACGGCTGGCTCGGTGTACAACAATTACGACAATCTTTCTCGCTTTGAAGACGTTTCAATCGTTGGCGCGATTACGCTCAGAATCGAACATTCGCTTCTTGCTCCAAAAGGCGCAACGCTCGAAACGATAAAAAACGTCTACTCGCATCCGCAAGGGCTTGCGCAATGCTCGAATTTTTTGAAGGCGCACGAATGGAAAGAAATCGACACCGTTTCCACGGCAAGTGGCGCGAAATTTGTTTCTGAAAAAGGAAGTTTGGAAAACGCAGCCGTGGCAAACGCGCGAAACGCGGATATTTACGGGCTTGAGATTTTGCAGCAAGGAATCGAAAACGACGCGAGCAATTACACGCGCTTTGTTGTCATAAAAGCAAATCACGTTGCAAAAAACGGCGGAAACTCCGTTTTGTACGAAAAAATCTGTGGCGACTCTGAAAAACCAAACATGGCGACTTTTATGTTTAGCACAAAAGACGAGTCGGGTGCGCTTTATAACGCGCTTGGCGTGTTCAAAAACGCGGGGTTGAATCTAAATCGTCTTGAAAGCCGCCCGATTTCTGGAAAACCGTGGAAATATTGGTTTTACGCCGACGCTCAAATCGATGAAACGCTGGAAAATCCCAAAGACTACGTTTCTCGCGTAATGAGCGAACTCAAAAAGCAAGCCGAAGATGTGCGACTTTTGGGCGTTTACCGAGAGGAAAAGTAGGATTTATTTCTTTTGCATTCGATTTTTTGAGTTACGCGCTGTAATTTGTGGTACAATAAATGAGATTCGGAAAACAAAAACTCCGAACGAATAAACCTGCTCGATACGTTTGTATCGCTCTAGGTTTCATCTAAACAAAAGAAAAGAACAAAAACAATGGAAAAAACTGTGTTGATTGCGGGGAAAGAACTGCCAGACGGGGCGAATTTTGCTTCGGGGGCGGTAACTTCGGCACGGCGCACGCTCATAACAAAAAATCGAACGGACGAAAACGCACTTCCTCCAAACGGGACACTTTCTGCGGACTGGAATCGACCGTCAGCCCTTTCCGCTCGCTCGCTCGTTCTTCGTGCGCTCAACGAATTTGGTCGTCTTGACGAGAGCGTGTTTATTTTTGACGAGCAGCATTTTTCGGGAAAATTCGATTCGCTCGAAAATGCCACGGAAAACGTGCATTTAATCGAAGAACTCGTTTCAAGTTATCAATATCTTTCAATGGAAGTCGTCATGCGGACTCAAAAAAAATCGGGCGAAAAAAATCCGCTCCGCTTGGTTTACGTTTATAAATCAAGCCCTTCGCTTCTTGAATGTGTCTTAAAAGGCGAAAAAAAGCCTTCTGCAAAGCCGTCGTCGCCGTTTCTTTCTGCGGCGGCAAGCGCGTTTAAGGCGTATGCAGAAAACGTGGCGGCATCTTTTGTGGAAAGCGAAACGGTTTTTCCGCTTTTGGTGCAATGCGATTTTGACAATCCGCTGTATTCAAACGACAACGCGCTTGCAACGTGGCTTTTTGGCTACATTGCGACTCTTGAATCTTTGCGAAAACCGCTCCTTCCAAAGCAAAAATTGACTTGGGTGAAAGCGGGCACAAAAAGCCCTGGCGGATTTGGATTTTTTGGTTAGTGCGCGAAAAATCTGGAGATGATATGCCAAATTTCCAAAATCCGCTGATAATCCAAAGTGACAGAACGCTTCTTCTTGACGTGCACGCGCCACTTTCAAAAGAGTGTGCGCACGCGCTTGTTCCGTTTGCGGAACTCGAAAAATCTCCAGAGCATTTGCACACGTATCGACTGACTGCGCTTTCTCTTTGGAATGCGGCGGGCGCGGGGCTTTCTGCCGAAGATGCCGTAAACACGTTGCGCACGTTTTCTCGATACGACGTTCCAGAATCCGTTGAAACGTGGATTTTTGACATCGCCTCTCGCTTTGGCTCGTTGAGATTGTTGCCTGCTCCGAGCGAAAAGGCGGCGGACGGAAGCGAAAAAGAATTTCTTTTTCTTGTTGCAAAAAACGAGGCGATTTTTCGGGAAATCGTTGCAAGTCCTGTGGCAAAAAAATATCTTTCCGTTGCTCCGTACCGTTTTCAAAACGGCGTTTTTGTTTCCGAAGAAGAATCCTCGCATTGCTTTCGGCTTTCTTTGACAGACCGAGGAACGGTAAAGCAGTCGCTTCTTTCGATTGGATTTCCTGTCAAAGACGAAGTGCCGCTCGTTCCTGGAACTCCGCTTGATATTTCGCTTCGAGAAACGACGCTTTTGCAAAAAACGTTTTGCGTGCGTCCGTATCAAGTCGAAGCGGCGGAAGCGGTCATTGGAAACGGGGGCGCAGGAACGGGATTTGGTACGGTGGTGCTTCCGTGCGGAGCTGGCAAAACAATCGTTGGACTCAAAGCGATGAGCCTTGTAAAAGAAAACACGCTCATTATCACAACGAACATCAGCGCGGTTCATCAGTGGATTTCTGAACTTTTGGACAAAACGAATCTTACGCGCGATCAAATCGCCGAGTACACGGGCGAAGAAAAATCGGTAAAAAGTGTAACGGTGGCAACGTATCAAATTCTTACGTGGCGCGCGGACAAAGACGGCTCGTATCCGCATTTTTCGATTTTTCGCAAAAACGGGTGGGGACTCATCATTTACGACGAAGTTCACACGCTTCCCGCGCCCGTTTTTCGCGTGGTGGCAGAACTTCAGGCGGTGCGGCGGCTGGGGCTTACGGCGACGCTCGTTCGCGAAGACGGAATGGAAGGACACGTTTTTTCGCTCGTCGGTCCAAAACGATACGACGTTCCGTGGAAAGATTTGGAAGGCTCTGGATTTATTGCTCACGCCGAGTGCATTGAAATTCGCGTGGACATTCCAGAAAATCAAAAAATCGAATATGCGGTATCAGAAAACCGAAAAAAGCACAGAATCGCCTCGGATAACGAAAAAAAAGACGAGGTTGTAAAAATCCTCGTTGAAAAATCTCCGCTCGACAAAATTCTCGTAATCGGACAGTACGTTTCGCAACTGCACAGAATCGCAAAAATCCTCAAAAGCCCGATTATCACGGGAAAAACGCCCACGCGCGAACGCGATAAAATTTACGAGGACTTTAGAGCGGGAAAAATCCGCGTTCTTGTTGTTTCAAAAGTGGCGAATTTTGCGATTGACCTTCCAGACGCGAGTATGGCGATTCAAGTTTCGGGGACGTTTGGAAGTCGGCAAGAAGAAGCGCAGCGGTTGGGGCGCATTTTGCGTCCAAAGGAAAGAAATGCGCGGTTTTTTACGCTCATCACGCACGGTACGGTTGAAGAAGAATTTGGAGCGTCTCGGCAAAAATTTTTGGCGGAGCAAGGATATTCGTACCGATTGATGCGCGTCCGCTCGCAAAAAGACGCAGAAGTGGCAGCGCAAGTGGGCGCAATGCTTTTGGAGGGATAAAAATGGACGAAAAACGCGCGGAAAAAATCCGTGAATGGCGAGAAAGTCTTTTACAACTTTCTGACGACCAATTTTTTGAACTCATGCGGATTTATCTTGGCGGAATCCAAACGCCGTTCAATAAACAAAAACTCATTGAGCGATTGAGCGCGTTTTTGCGAAAAGACGAAAATCTCCAGACGATTTTTTTGCTCCTTGACGAACATGATAAAAAAATCGCTTCGGCGGTGCATCTTATGAAAAGCGCGACGATTGAAAAACTTTCAGAGTTTTTTGACGGCTCGATTTCTTTTATAGAATTGTGCGAGCGCGTGTCAAATCTGGAAGAGCGGCTCGTTTTGTTCAAATCAAAAAATGAAAAAATCAAAATGAATCCGCACGTTGACACGCTTTTTTCGGATTCGTTTTGTCGCTCGACTCTTTTGGAAGAAGGAAAAATCCAAACAGAATTGAGCGAAAAAAAAGAAAACGCGCACTTTTTTTTGTCAAAAGAATTGTTGGCTTCTTTTATTGCTTTTGTTCGGGCAAATCCAGAATTGTGCAAAATCGACGGCTCGTTCAAAAAAAAGACGGAAACGGAAATGAAGGGCATTTTTGGCGAAGACTTTTTGAAGCCGCTTTTGTTTGTAAAAGATGCCCTTGAAAACCTGGGAATTTTTTTGATTTTAGACGACGGACGGCACTTGATTGATAAAATTCGCCTTGATTCTTTTGCAAAATTGCCGTTTTCGCATTGTCTTTCGTACCTGAGCGCAAATATTTCTTCTCGCGTAACGCTTGGAAATCTTGGAATGCAAGGCGGGCTTTTGCTTTCAGTTTCGCAGTCGATTCCAAAAGGAGGATATTCGCGCTCGAATTTAATAAAATGCGCGTGGCTTTTGAGTTTTTTGAATGCCGAGGAAAACGGCGGAATGGGAAGAAAATCGAGATTTTCTCAAATCCTTGCGCGTTATGAAAAAGAGATTTCGACTTTTTCTTTGGAAAACGACACGGCGTATATTTCTCGCTTGATTGACGGCGCAATTTCCCTCGGATTTTTTAGTCCTCTTGGAACGGACAAAAATGGAGAGGCGATATTTGATGCAAATCCTGCCGTGTTTGCTTCGATTTCTCAAGAAGAAAAAAATGCTCCGTTGATTTCCGTGGATTCGGCGTTTTCCGTAACGGTTTTTCCGGGGCTTTCGCTTTCAAAATTGATTTCGCTTTCGGAATTTCTTGAAATCGTGCATTTTGACACGGCGGCGATTTTCGCGCTCACAAAAAAATCCGCTCTAAATGCGTTTGATTTGTCAGTTTGTGCAAAAGAAATCGAAAATCGGCTTTTTGAATTGAGCGCGAATCCTGTTCCGCAAGTGCTTTCGTTTAGACTGTTGGAATGGCAAAACGAATATGAATCGGCGACGCTTTATTCTGGAATTGTGCTTTGCGTAAAAGAAAGCGAGGCTTTTCGTTTTGAGGAGAATCCAAAATTAAAAAACCGAATTGCCAAAAAAATCGCTTCTGGCGTGTATCTTCTTGACGTGGCGGACGAAGCGGAAGCCAAAAAAATCCTTGAAGAGTCTGGGGCAAAGTCGGTTGGAAATGTCAAAAAAGCAAAAAAAACGCGAGAAGAAGTGCCGTTTCCGCCCATTTTTTTGAGAAAATTCGAGCCCGCCGATGAATTGAGCGCGAGCAAACAAAGTGCGGAAAAATCGACGTTTCATTTGGAGAAAATGCGTTCTGCGCTTGAAAAAATGCCGCTTTCTCGCGAAGAAAAAGAAGTGTTGCTTTTTAGAATAAATCGCCGAACGATTCTTTGTGAAGAGCAGTTGCGCTCGGATAGCGTGAAATTTTTGTCGCTCGAAGCGAGTGGCATGGATTTTATTGGAAAAGTCCACATAATCGAGCAGTCGGTTGGAAAAAAAATCCCCGTGGAACTTTCGTTCAAAAATCCTCCTCCGAACGGACTTTTGGTAACGGGCTACCCCGTTTCTGTAGAAAAAAAAGACGCTGACGCATTGGTAATGCTACGCCTTGTGGGAACGTCTGCTGTAAAATTGTATTCAATAAGCCAAGCAAATCGCGTTCGGCAAGTGTACGGCTCAAAATTCCAACCGTAAATTCGATTTTTTGCGCCAAATGAAAAAACGGCATATCGAACAAAATCAAAAAAAACGCTAAAATACAGAAAATGTACATTTTAGGAGAACCCAATGGGAAACAATTATTTTAATTCGATTCCGTGGCGCGAAGCTCGCTTGCAGCTCGGTCACTGCCGCTCAATGGCAAAGGAAGAATTCGCTGACGGCGTAAATGCGCTCAAAGGCAAAAAAATCGTCATCGTCGGCTGCGGCGCACAGGGCTTGAATCAGGGCTTGTGTTTGCGCGACTCAGGCTTGGATGTGAGCTACGCACTCCGTGAAGCCGCCATTACCGAAAAACGCCAGTCTTGGAAAAACGCGACTGAAAACGGCTTTAAAGTTGGCACATACGACGAGTTGATTCCGACGGCAGACCTCATCGGAAACCTTACCCCCGACAAGCAGCACTCAAATGTGATTAGCGAAGTGATGAAGCGCATGAAAAAAGGCAGCGCGCTCTGGTACAGCCACGGCTTCAACATGATTGAAGAAGGCATGCAGATTCGAGACGACATCACGGTCGTTATGTGCGCTCCCAAAGGACCGGGAACGGAAGTCTGGCACGAATTCCAGCGCGGATTCGGCGTTCCTGACCTTATCGCCGTGCACCCCGTAAACGACCCCGAAGGCAAGGGCTGGGCGTATGCAAAGGCGCTCGCCGTGGGCATGGGCGGAAGCAAAGCCGGCGTGCTTGAGTCTTCGTTCGTCGCCGAAGTCAAGTCTGACCTCATGGGCGAGCAGACCATTCTCTGCGGCATGTTGCAGGCAGGCACCATCGTCTGCTACGACAAAATGGTTTCAGAAGGAATCGCACCCGAATACGCAACAAAACTTTTGATGCACGGCTGGAATGTCATTTCCGAGGCGTTAAAGTGGGGCGGCATCACCAACATGATGGACAGACTCTCAAACCCCGCAAAAATCAAGGCGAACGAACTTTCCAAAGAAATCAAAAAACTGCTCGCGCCCCTCTACCAGAAGCACATGGACGACATCATCAGTGGCAAATTCAGCAAGACGATGATGGAAGACTGGGCGAACAAAGACCACGACCTGCTCACCTGGCGCGAAGAAACCGGAAAACTCGACTTTGAAAAGAAAGAAGAGGCAAAAGACGACATCACCGAGCAGGAATATTTTGACAAAGGCATCCTCATGGTCGCCATGGTCAAGGCTGGCTGCGAACTCGCATTCGAGACGATGGTAGACGCGGGCATCAAAGAAGAAAGCGCGTACTACGAAAGCCTTCACGAAGTGCCGCTTATCGCAAACCTCATTGACCGCAAACGACTGTACGAAATGAACCGCGTCATCTCCGACACCGCAGAATACGGCTGCTACCTGTTCGCTCGTGTTGCCGCGCCGCTCATGGCAAAAGAACTCATGCCGCGCGTTACCACCGAGGTCATCGGAAAAGGATTGAGCAACAAAGACACGGCAGTAAACAACACCGAACTGGTGAATGTAAACGCCGAAATCCGCAACCACCCGATTGAAGTGGTCGGTCGCAAACTTCGCGCCTACATGACCGCGATGAAGCCTGTGCTGTAAAAAGAAAAGACGATTTTTTTGAAAACCTCCGCTCGCGTTTTTGGGCGGAGGTTTTTTATTGGTAAAAATTGTATTGCGTTTTTTGGTAAAGTTGTTATAATTTTTAACAAAGGGAATTAACCATGGACGACACTTTTAGAAACAGGATGAGCGCACTTTTGCGTGAAAAGAAAATGACGCAGCGGGAACTCGCCACTCGGCTTGGCGTGAGCGAGGTTACGGTGAGCCGCTGGATGACGGTGGGCGAGGGGAGTCGCAATCCGAGCGTGAAGACGCTACAGAAAATCGCGGAGATTCTTGAAACTACGCCCGACTACCTTTTAGGGAGAACCGACGAAAGAACTCAAAAAGAAAGTGGCACAAGTGATGGCGTGAACTTGGGCGCAATTCTTGCGGGAACTGCTCTTACTGCGACCGCCGTTATCGGAATCGTCGCGCTTGCCAAGGCGATGGGCAAACTCGATGAAAAGGACAGCGAGCAAATAAAAGATATTTTGAACAAATAAATTTGATAAAAAATTAACATTTTGCTTGACTTTTTGAAAATGTTATTATAAATTCTGGATAAATCTAAAATCAAAATAAGGAGGATTTTTAATGGAAAAATCGACAAAAATCGCGCTGGGGCGCGGGCGCGGAGTTCTGGAATCGACGCAACGACGTTTTAAACACGTCCACAAATGGATTTGACAACATTTGGGGGCGTGCGCAGAATCTCGCAAATAACGAGGCAATCCTGCGCGACATCGAAAAAAACGCGCGAGAACTCGGCTATGAAATTGCGGAACTCTCGCAGGAATTCATCATAGCGTTCGGCAAAAAGACGAAAGTTGCACGCCAGTATACAAGCAAGTACGGCTGTTATGTTGCGCTTGCCTGCTATGCGTCAGGGCAAGTAGAACTGGGAATTCTCGTGGACGGCTTCATCATACTTTGTGATTGTTCCTTAGCCGTCGAGGAATATCAAAAAACTGGAAATGTGTCAAAATACTTGCTAAGAATAACAGAATTGGTTGCAGGATATGCCTTATCAAAGTTTGTAGGTGGTTATCTGGAAAGATATGCGACGAAACTTACCCCTGAGATTTACGAAAAAATCAACAACTGCATAAATGAGTCACAAGGAAAAATTTTCGGAGAATTGGCAAACTATATTATTAATTTCATGTAGCGACATATCACCCCTAATGTGGAAATTCAATCTGAATTTCTACGTTAGGATTCGCGCGGCGGATTGCGGAGAAAAAATCGCTCACTGCAGGGTCGTCGCTGTCGTCCGGAATATGAAGGCGGATTTCCCGCTCAGCGCCCGATTCGTTGACGACCGCATACCATTTTCGCTCTCCGCCACCTTTCCCCGTTCTACTCCATTTCCCTAAAATGCGCGTGAGCGACGAGAACAGAACCGTCTTTTTTCCGAGCAAATTCCACGAGCGAAATTTTTCGTCGTCATAGGAAACGATGCTCACCAAAAAATGCGCCGAAAAGACGAATCCGAAAAAAAACAAGGTAACAACGATGATGTCGGCGACAGTAATTCGTTCCGAAAACGCCACTTCGGGAAAAAGCCGAAAAAAAATCAGCAGTAGCAATACCCCGACCGCACTCCCGAATATGACGCGCTCCCTGTTCCAAATCCGCTTCATCGAGTCCTCCAAAGCCATTGTACGGCAATTCAATTTTCTCCAATAGCATGATAAACTTTTCTTCCATTAAAATCATCGCTTTTGCACAGGAGGATTTTTAATGGAAAAATCGACAAAAATCGCGATTTCAAGATAGTGAAAGTCAAAGTCTGAATTTTGTGAGGGCGAGCGCGCTTGAAGCAGTGCTTCGCCCGCCGTTGCGTTTGCTCCGACAATTTCCGCTTGCGGCGCGGCTTCTTGCGTTCTCTACAAAAATCCCGCGCAATTTGCTATAATCGCACAATGACTTTCGCAAGCAAAAATCCGCTTCTCGCTGGCTTTTACAAAACGCTTTTCTCGATTGCGCTTCCGATAATCTTGCAGAATCTCTTGCAGACCTTCGTGAACATGCTCGACACGATTATGGTTGGTCAGCTCGGCTCGGTGGCGATTGCTTCGGTGGGGCTTGGGAACCAGATTTTCTTCATGCTCTGCATGGTCGTGTTCGGGATTTCTTCGGGTTGTGCGATTTTTATCGCTCAGTTCTGGGGGGCGCAGAATCTTTCGGGGATTCGGAAGACTTTCGGTTTCATGCTCGTCGCGTGTTTTTTGGTGGCGATTGTCTTTCTGCTCGGTGGCTCGCTCGTTCCGCAGAAATTGCTCGCCCTGTACACGAAGGATGAGGCGGTCATCTCGGAAGGAAGTCGTTACTTGCGGCTTGCTGCGTTCTGCTACCCAATGCTCGCGGTGACTTTTTCGTGCCAGATGGCGTTCAGAAGCACGGAGCATGTCGTTCTTCCCACGGTGACGACGGCGATTTCGTTCGGACTCAATGTGCTGTTCAACTGGATTTTTATTTTCGGCTGTGAGATGCTGGGGATTCAGGCGATGGGCGTTGCGGGCGCGGCTCTTGCCACGGTGATTGCCCGGGCGGTCGAGATGATTATCACGGTTTTGGTGGGAATTGTCCTCAAATTTGAGGCGGTCGGAAAAATCAGCGAATTGCTCGCCTTTGACCGCGCTTTCATCAAAAAACTCGCGCTTGTCGGGCTTCCCGTTCTGTGTTCAGAAACGCTCTGGGGCTTGGGAATCACCACGCAGAATTCGATTTTTTCTCACGCGGGAACGGATTCATTCTCGGCGTTCAGCATTATGAACACGGTGAGCCAGCTGACCTGGGTCTTTTTTATCGGCATGGGAAGTGCATCATCGGTCATTTTGGGCAAGAAAATCGGCGCGGGCGAAGAGGACAGTGCTCGCGCCTTTACAAACAGATTCTGCTGGTTTTTCCCGCTCATGGGCGCGGGCATCGGTTTGTTCCTTTTCCCGATTTCGCGGATTCTGCCGCTCGTGTTCAATGTCGAGCCGTCGATTATAGCAATCACGCAGTCCATGCTGTATGTGCTGATGTGTACTTATCCGTCGCGGGCGTTCAATATGCTCATTATTGTGGGCGTGTGCCGTTCGGGCGGGGACACGATTTTCGCTTCGATTATCGACAACGGCTGGATGTGGGCGATTGCGATTCCGCTCGGGCTTGCGGCGACCTTTGTGTGGCAGCTTCCGCCGTGGACGATTTTGCTCTGCCTCGAAAGCGAACAGATTTTAAAGAGCGCGTGTGGCGCGTGGCGCGTGAAGAGCGGAAAGTGGCTTCACAATGTGACGAATTGAATGTGGGCATTGAGCCTGTCGAAGTGACCGTTCCGTTGCTGGTGGTTTCGACTGGCTCAACCACCAGATTTTTTTTCGCAAATTGCGGTGGTTGAGTTTATCGAAACCACCGATTTTTACTCGCCACATTCATTTCGCTTTGTACGCATCGTTATGAACGCCGCCAATCGCCCGTCCGCTCGGCTCGTCCATGTTTTTCCACGCCGCATCCCATTCCAACGCTTTCGCCGTTGAGCAGGCGACCCCCGCCTCGTGGGGAACGCACTTTGCCGCGCTGTCGCTCGGGAAAAGCCGTGAGTAAATCTCGCGGTAGTAGTATTCTTCCTTCGTCTTCGGCGGGTTCACTGGGAAGCGGTTTTCGCGGCGGGCAAATTCCGCGTCGCTTACTTTTTCTTCGGTCATTTTTTTGAGCGTGTCAATCCAGTTGTAGCCCACGCCGTCGCTGAACTGCTCTTTTTGCCGCCACGCGATGTTTTCGGGAAGCAAGTCTTCAAACGCCTTGCGGAGAATCCATTTTTCAATGCGCTGGCGAGATGCGGTCTTTGAGCCTGTCGATTTGCCATTCTGAGCTTGTCTCAGAATCTCAGATGCTGAAACGAGTTCAGCATGACGGTTTTGGTCAGCATGAGGAGAGTCCTCTAGGCGGATGCTCATTTTGTCGTGCGGGTTCAGTCTCATCGCGATGTCGATAAAGTCTTTGTCGAGGAAGGGAACGCGCCCCTCAACGCCCCACGCCATAAGAGATTTGTTTGCGCGGAGACAGTCGTAAAGATGGAGTTTGCTCATTTTGCGCACCAATTCTTCGTGAAATTCTTGTGCGTTCGGAGCTTTATGGAAATAGAGGTAGCCGCCGAAAAGCTCGTCGCTTCCCTCGCCCGAAAGAACCATTTTGATTCCCATCGACTTTATGACGCGGGCAAGAAGATACATCGGAGTGGAGGCTCGAACGGTCGTGATGTCGTAAGTTTCGATGTGGTAGATGACATCAGGGAGAGCGTCAAGTGCCTCTTGAATCGTAAAATGCACTTCGTGGTGAACCGTTCCGATGTAGTCGGCGGCTTTTTGCGCGGCGATTAGGTCGGGCGAACCTTCCAAGCCGATTGCGAATGAGTGAAGCTGAGGCCACCAGGCAGATTCTTTTGAGTCGGTTTCAATTCGTTTTTTGCTGAATTTTTGCGTGATTGCTGCGATGATTGAAGAATCCAAGCCGCCAGAAAGCAACACTCCGTAAGGAACATCGCTCATAAGCTGGGCTTTCACCGCCGTTTCCAAGCCGTTCCGCACTTTTTCTATTACGGCGGGATTGATGATTTCGCCTTTGTCGTCGGTGGCGCGGGGATTTTGCTTTACCGCGTCGAAAGATTCCCAGTCGCGCTTGTACCAGCGGATAGGAGCGGCTGAGACGAGGGGGATAGGGAGCGACCCCGCTTGCGGGGTCAAAACCTGTGAGACAGGTTTTGAGCGAGTCTCGGCGAAGGCTGTGCCTGAGCCGCTTTCCCCTCCTTTTGACCACAAATAACTTCCGTTCGGGAATTCCTCGATTGTCTGACATTCTCCTTCCAACGCTTTGAGCTCGCTCGCCACATAGTAGCGACCGGCTTTGTCCCAGCCCTGATAGAGCGGGATTACGCCGATTTCGTCGCGGGCGATGAGGTAGGAGTCGGTTTCGCTGTCGTAGAGCGCGAACGCGAAAATGCCCGAAAGCGTTTCAATCATCGCCGAAAAATCGCCCGTCGCGCGGAATTTTTTGTAGAGCGGGAGAATCACTTCGCAGTCGCTTCCTGTTTTGAAGGCGTAGTCGCTGAATTGGGCGCGGAGGCTTTTGTGGTTGTAGATTTCTCCGTTCACCGCGAGGATGATTTTTCCGTCGTCACTAACTAACGGTTGTTTGCCACTGAGCGGGTCAACGATAGAAAGCCTCTCGTGGCTCAAAATCGCGTTCTCGCCAGTGTACACACCGCTCCAATCAGGTCCGCGATGGCGGATTTTCTTTGACATTTCCAAAATCTGCGAGCGCAATTCGTCGCGCAAACCGTCCGCAATCGGCTTTCCGCCCGAACTCAAATCAAAAGCACCTACAAAACCGCACATATTTCCCCCAAAAAACAAAAAGACGCTACGGACGCAATCAATGCGTCCTATAGCGTCTTTGCTTTGTAAGAGTTTATACAAACAAAGTGCTTTGTGTCAAGATTCGTTTTTGAATATGTAAAACGAATCTTGCAAAATGAATTTTACTGCAAGTCGGTTGCTAAAAGTTTTCCGACACCAACATCAGTTGGGGCAGATGTTGGATAGGTTGTTGGTGCCGTGTATGTGTACTTTGGCGCAGAAACAGAACCTTCGTTGCCATTTGCGGTGCTGTTGTTTTTTGCCGTCCATGAACCGGAAACATTTCCGTAAGCCTTACTTGTATCAGCGAAGAAGAAGCCGATAATGTAAGAGCCTTTCGATACTGAATCTCCAGTTGTTTTTGAGAAGTTTACAAAATTGTTTCCTTCGATGTAAAGTTTGCTTC
>CALFJF010000077.1 GCA_937877535.1 uncultured Treponema sp. | reverse complement strand
GCGGTAGCGATACCGCCTTGCTTTTTGAGAAAATGAAACTGAAAGAACTGCGTACATCAAAAAACATATCCATTCCCCGCCTTTCCGAACTAACGGGCATTCCCGTCCGCACACTGGAGGACATCCAGAAGCGCGGCGACTGCCTCGTGTCGAACGCCGCCAAAATCGCCCTTGCGCTCGGCGTGTCACTCGACGAGCTTTGCGCGTAGCCGTTTTATTCTTCTCGCGCGTACAATGCTTTCAAATCGTTGTACGTTTTTTCGGTTTCTTCGATTCTGATTTTGTATTCGGCAAGTCGCATAATCCAATCACCAGAAACGCTCACCGTGCCATCAATATTTTTTTGAGCGTCTGCCAGAATTGGAAAAACGGGAAAATTCAATTCTGGAATGTACGGCTTTTCAATGTATTCAATTCGCTCGCTTTGACAATTCAAAAAGAGCGTTGTCAACACTGTTCCCATTATGCAAAGACTCAATTTTTTCATCGCTTTCTCTCCGATTTTGTTGTTTTATTTCCGACTCTTTCCGCAATCGTTTTGCCACTTCCATATATTGCTTTTTCTCTTTTTCCGACGCTTCCAACTGGCATTTTGTGATTTTCAATTCGTTTTTCAAATGCTGAATCACCCAAATCAAACCCAAAACCACCGCCGCGACAAAAGTAGAAATATAGATTGCCATTTTCCCTCCCATTTGCCCGCCCACGCCAAAAGCGCGAACGAATCTATTTTTCATATTTTTTTTTGAGCGATACGATTTTTTTCAAAAATTCTGCAACAAAATCGTTTGTAAATTCCAGAATCAACGCCATATAATCAGAGTCCGCGCGCAAGTCTTTGTTCAGCTCTCCAATTTGCGCGGAAAAAACTTCATACATGGCACTTTGTTTTTCGCGAATAAAATCCACGTCGTCCGAAAGATTGTTGACCAAAATCCACACCAAAAACTCGTCTAACACCTTTTCAAAAATCAAAACAACGTGAAAATAATCAAATTGGACGTATCGATTTTTATAAATCGCGCACAATTCCTGAAGTTTTGCTTTTACGAATCGTTTTGTAAAATCGACCTCTTTTAGAAGCAAAACGCGCTTGTCTTTTTCTTGTTTTCCAATGCGCACCCCCGCCCGATTTACAAAAAAAACGCCGTTTTTTGCGGCAAGCAAAAACAGAATCGCCAAAAAGACAAGCGCAACTAAAACCGCCTCGACGTGTGTGCTTGTCATAATGTTTGAAATCGCGTCGCTCATTTCTTCCCCACGAATTTATCAATCATAATATTCGCGTCGATTGTACCCGCGCCGATTCCGTAGACAACCGCCCACGCCGTGCAAATCTCCCCGATTCCCGCGTCTGGCAAAATCGAAAGCCATTTGAGAATTGCGCAAGCAATAATTCCAAAAGCCGAAAGAAACTTGAAAATCTTTGAAATCATTTTTGCCGTCAATCCGTTTTCGGTTTCTGATTTTTGCTCACTTCTAACGTTAGAAGTTTCTTGTGATTCGCTCATTTTCTCCCCTCCAATTCCTTTTGATTCATCGCGATTTTTACCGATTCTTTGAACGCTTCAAAAAGCGCGGGTTTTTCTGTCCACAATCGCGGACAATCCTTCCAACCAACTACGCCGTTATGTGTCATTAAATCATCGCTTGTTAAACCGTATTTCTGGCACAAAAACGCGCATAATTCAATCGCGCTTTTTATCGTCGCATCTGAAAAGTTGCCCGCCCAATCCACGGGGCAAAGTTCAATGCCAATCGTGCAAAAATTCGGACTTGTTACTTGAAAATGAACGGCATAATGCCCGAATTTTTCCCGCGCCTCTTTTGTGTAGATTTGCCCGCTTTTTGGGTCTTTTTGGCTACTTCCCACATGATACGCAATTTCATCATCTGGAATACAACGCACAATCTCCCCGTTTTGCCCGATAATATAATGCGCGGACCCGTAGGAACTCATGCCCGTTTTTTTTGATTCAAAATAATCGCGATTTTGCTTTGCATTTGCGTGAGGGTTTGCCGTCCAGTGCAACACAATCGCTTTTATTTCTGCAATTTTTCGTCCTGGTCGAGAAAATTCGTTTGGGGTCAAAAAATTGTCAATAATATTCATTTTTTTTTCGCGCCTCCTAAAATCAAAAACAGTTTAGAAGAAACAAAAAATAAAATCCTATCCCATAAATAAAAAACGTTGCTTTTGGGCGTTTTTCTGCGAGAATAAAAAAAAGTGTCAACTCTAAACGAAATTGACACTTATAAAGTCTAAGCCGTTTTGACGCACTCAATCAAAAAATCCGTGATTCCCAACCCCGCCGCCGCTCGCGCCTCCTTTTTTTTTCTGCGGTGGTTGAGCCTGTCGAAACCACCCGCGCTACCCAATACTCGGATACCTAACCCCGATTATCTGTGTGCAATTCAAATTGTTCTCGC
>CALFJF010000076.1 GCA_937877535.1 uncultured Treponema sp. | reverse complement strand
CGGCGTAGGCGCGAAGTCTGCCCACATAGCGTTGACAAGGGGCTTAAGCCCCTTGTTGTTGGTACAATTCCCAAACACAACCCAATTTCTCGCAAATCAGCCCTCGGCTCGCCATGCGTGTTCGCGCTTCGGTCAGCGGAGGGCTTTTTGTTTATACACGGCTCGGTGGTTGAGTTTATCGAAACCACGATTCACAACAGAGGTCATGCTGAACTTGTTTCAGCATCTACATACGGAGATTCCGAAACGAAGCGGACACGACAAAGAATGTGTCCGAGTTCGGAATGACAAATTACCCAATAGGAGAACAAAGCAATGGCAAATTATTCATTGCGGGATAACCCGCTCACCGAAGACAGGGCTTTCCTGTCGGAAAGCCTACGAGAATGCTACGCATTCTCGCGGAAGTATTTGTCAAACTGTATACCGTATGAGGCGAGTTTCCGAAGGAAACTCGGTAAGCATCGCGTAAGCGATGCGACCAACACTATGACGCGCACCGACCTTTTGGCTGCAATCAACGCCTGCGCGGAGGAAATCGCGTTCATCACCGAGGAGGGAAACACCGTAAACACGCTCGCTTCCCTACGGGAAGCTGACGAGTTTTTCTTGCGAAAAACTCGCGCAATGTATCGGCACAGGAGAAACGGGAAATGACGATGGTTTTGCGGAAGCCATAGCCGTGGCGTATCGCAATCAGTTACGGCAAGAGAAAAAATGATGGAAAGCCGTATCAGCGTGTAAAGGAGCAATTCTATTTTTTTGAGTTTGCGGTGTTTCGCATTTGAAAAGCGGACGGCGTTCGATTCGGGAAACATAGAAAAAAAAGACTGACATTTTGTCAGCCTTTTTTTTCTGTTATGCGTAAAGCGTGTAGGTGCTTTGCAGGTTTCCGTATTTGATTTCAAAGAGCATATCGTCGCTTAACGTCAAATACTCAACCTTGCAGGTTTTGTTGTTCCAGACTTTGTACACTTTTGGTGCGTCGTTTGCCATATTCATTCTCCTCATATTTGGTGTGTGCAGATTATATAAAGCCACTGAAAACCTGTCAACCTCGCTTTTTTGAGATTCTTTTTGGTTTTATTGTTATACTTGTTTGCACATTTTTTTATGAGGAAATTGTTTTGTCATGTCAAAAATTATTTTGTGTATTTTTGCGCTTTCTTTTTTGCTTGATTCTTGTCAGAAAAAAACAGTTGAAGACGAAAAAAAAGATTCAGAGATATTAACAGAAAACAGTTTTTTAGAATCGGAATCAAAAATCGAAGAAACGTTAGAAGAGACGGCAATTCGCTCGTTCATTTCTTCTCTTTGCGACGAAGAGCGGGTGGCGCAATTATTTTTGGTGAGCATCGAAGGCGATGAGTTGTATCGTGCCGTAGAAACGCGCTCCGACGGGCAACCGCTCGTTCCTGGAGGTGCACTCCTTTTTTCATTCAATATTTCCGAAAGCGCGGAAAAAATTGCGTCGTACACAAAAAGCGTTCACGATTTTTCGCGCTCTCATTCGCTCGTGCCTCCATTTCTTGCGATTGACCAAGAAGGCGGCGACGTGAATCGGCTTCGCGGAAAAACGAGCGTCTTGTGGGCATCAAAAAAAGTTGCCGAGCGATTTTCGCTTGACGGGGCAAAACAACTGTACGCTTTTCAAGCAAAGCAGTTGAAACTTCTGGGAATCAACATGAATCTTGCGCCTGTTGCCGAGGTTTTGACGGTGCAAAATGAGTCATTTTTGGGTGCGCGCTCGTTTGGCTCTCTTTCTGCCGTTCTTTCTTACGGCGGCTCGTTCGTGGACTCGTTTGAAGAAAACGGAGTTGCCACGTGCTTAAAGCATTTTCCAGGAAACGGAGAAACCGACCCGCATATCGGGCTTCCAAAAATCTCAATTTCAGAAAACGATTTTGACGACTTTGTTTCGTCTTTTCGCACTCTTTCAAAAAAATCTTCCGCTGTTTTGATGAGCCACGCCGTGGTGAGCGTGGGCGAGAAACAAGAAACAAAAATGCCTGCGTGTTTTTCGCCATTTTGGATTCAAACGCTAAAAGAATTTGGTTTTTCGGGGCTTGTGATTTCTGACGACATTTTCATGGACGCGCTTTCTAAAAATGGGTATCCGCCAGAGAAGGCGAGTGTGGAGGCGATTCGAGCAGGCGTTGACGTAATTATGATGTCTGAAAAAAAATTCTTGCACGAAGTCAAAAATGTCATCTCTGAAATGAAAAACGACGCGGAGTTTTCGTTGCGCGTAGAAGATGCCGTTCGTCGCGTCATTTCGTTCAAAATAAAGCAAGGTATTCTTTCGCTTTTGAAAAATGACGACGGCACTTTTTTTGTTTCGGACGGAAACGAGAGCATTTTTGACGAAGATTCTTTCCGCGAGTCTTACGCGAGCGGGCTAAAAATCTATGAAACGGGCGGAAAAAATGAAAAATGAGAAAATGATGATGGAGGAAACATGAAAAGGCTCGAACGGGCGCGGGCTGTTTCTGCTACAGGAAAGGCGGGATTTGAATCTTTTTACGAAAATCAGTTTGGCGAGCGGTGGAAAACGCTTCGCGCCGCCCTTTTATCTTCCAATGCTCCCGTGGAATTTTTTGCGGGCGGAGAAAAAACGTATTTTTTGGACGCAGCGAGCGTTTGCGCTGCCGCGTCATTGCCGCTTTTGGGCGCGACCGAAATTCTTGATATGTGCGCCGCTCCTGGCGGAAAAAGCATTGTCCTTTCTTCTCTTATGGACGAAAATGCGCGTCTTTTTGCAAACGAGAGGAGTTCTGCTCGACGAAATCGGCTCGTGTCTTCGCTCGACTCGTGTCTTCCTGAAACTGTGCGAAAGCGCGTTTTTATTTTGCCGTTTGACGGCTCTAAATTGTGCCTTGAAAAATCGAACAATTCGCGCTTTGATAGAATTCTTTTGGACGCGCCGTGTTCTAGCGAGCGTCATGTGCTTTTGAGCGAAAAATATCTTTCGGAGTGGACTCATTCGCGTGTAAAAACGCTTGTGCGCGAACAGTGGTCGCTCATTTCTTCTGCCTGGCGACTTCTTGCTCCTGGCGGATTTTTGCTTTATTCAACGTGTGCGCTTTGTGAGTGCGAAAACGACGGGCAAATTGCGCATCTTGTTAAAAAACACGCCGATGCCGAAGTCGTTTTGTCGCCGCTTTGTGCGCCTGTGTCGCGTTTTACAACTTCTTTGATTTTGGAGCCGCAAAAAACAAAATTCGGCTCGTTCATTCTTCCAGATGAAACAAATGGTGCAGGTCCAATTTACTTTTCGCTTGTCAGAAAAAAAATACCTTAAAATGTGTAGAACTCGTAGAATTCAAAGTTTATTTTTGATAGAATTGTCGCAATTTTGGAATGAAACATGAATATCAGTCGAGAGCAGAAACTTCAGGCAGTTTTGGAATGTGGAAGAAAACTGAATGAAATTCGCGATACCGAAGTTCTTTTGAAACAGATTCTCTCCGAAGCGCGACGAGTCGTGAACGCAGACGCGGGTTCTATTTACGTTGTTGAGGACAAACAAGAACCGCGGTCTTTTGTGTCAAGTTCGCTCGTTTCGTCTGCCACGGTTTCCGCTCCATCGATTTATGCTATGCCCGTTTCTGAGCGAAAAAAGTATTTCAAAAACAAAATGCTCAGAATCAAATACGCTCAAAATGACACAAAAAATCAAGACGATTACAAAAATTTTTCGTTCAACATAACGGAGCGGTCGATTGCGGGATATTCCGTACTTTCTGGCGAAATATTGAATATCGACGATGTGTACAAAATCTCCTCTGAAAAAGAATACTCGTTTGATGCCTATACAGACGAGCAAATGCGTTATAAAACGCGCTCCATGCTGACCATTCCGCTCATAACGTCAAACAGGCAGTCTTTGGGCGTGCTTCAAATCATAAATGCGCAAGATGAAAACGGAAACGTGGTTTCTTTTGACGAGGACGCATTGCTTTTTATAAAGCATTTTGCGGACAGCGCGACGCAGGCTTTGGAACATTCGTATTTGACAAACAACATGATTCGGAGAATGCAGCGAATGGCGGAATATCGTGACCCAAAAGAAACGTATCATCACGTAAAGCGCGTCGCGGAGTTTTCCGACGTGATTTACGTGCATTACGCCAAAGTTCACGGAATCGCTCTTGAAAAAATGCAAAAATTCCGCGACCTTTTGAAAATTGCTGCTCAGTGCCACGATTTTGGAAAAGTCGGCGTGTCTGACGTGATTTTGAAAAAGCCAGGTCCGGGGCGTTTTACGGAAGAAGAACGCGCAATAATGGAAGGGCATACGTGCATTGGCGCGATTTTGTTCACGGAACCAGAAAGCGATATTGACATAATGGCGCGCGATGTTGCGCTTCATCACCACGAATGGTGGAACGGCAGCGAAAAAGGGTATCCTGGCGCGATTGATTTTTCGTCTTATGTTACGGGAGAGCCTGTTGTGGTAACGCGCCCGTTAAAAGGCGAAGAAATCCCGCTTTCTGCTCGAATTGTTGCGATTGCCGACGTTTTTGACGCATTAAGTCATCGCCGAGTTTACAAAGAGGCGTGGAGTGTGGACGATGCGTTCATTGAAATCCAGCGACTTTCTGGCACTCAATTTGACCCTGAACTCGTTATGTGTTTTCTTGCCGAGCGCGAGCGTATTTGTGCCATAAATCTGCTGTGGGAAAGTAAAGTTGGTAGTTAAAATATAATTATAAAAAAATCCTTCGAGAAAGCGCGAATTCAAAAGATTGCTTAAACGAATCGAGTTCTTTTTTTCCGTAAAAACTTTTTTCGCTTCCAGAAAAACCGAGCGCAGAAAGATTCATGCTAAATTCCCGCATTTTGAGCCGGTCTTCTATGGAATCTTTGTCAAAAATCGTTCCTCGGTCGTTTAGCGTACAAATGTTTTTTTCCAAAAGGCGAGCAGCGAGAGGAATGTCGCGCGTTACAACGATGTCGTTTTCTTTTGCGTTTTCAACCAAAAAATCGTCTGCCGCGCCTTTTTCTTTTGAGCAAACAATCATTTTTATATGTTTGTGTTCTTCTCTTTTTTTGATTTCGCGATTTGCCACAAGTGAAAGCGCAAAACCGCTTTTTTTTGCCCGCTCTTCCAAAAACGTTCGCAATATGACTGGACAGGAATCTGCGTCAATCCAAACTGTCATTTTTTTTGTTCCGATAGTTTGAGTGCTTCGTCGAGTTTTTTTATCATCGAAAGAGTCGCCTCTTCGATTTTTGCGTCAATTTCGGCTTCTTGTTGCCGCACTTCACTTTCTTTTGATTTTTCGACGGCTTTTTTTGATTTTTCTTTGTAAAGTTCGTCGCAGAGCATTAACCCTGAAAGCACCGCAACTTGAATATTAGAAAGCGGTTGTTCGCTTTTTGAAACGTGCTCTGCAATTTGCCTGTAATATTTGAGAAGTTTTTTGAGGTACGCTTCATCCTCGGCAGCCTTTATAGAAAAAGACGTTCCAAGCATACTAATCTGTAAAGAATTCATAGTGAGCCTACCCAAACTGGTCAAAATAAGAAACTAGAAAATATCAAATATTGCCTTTGAATCTTGAGGCGTATCCGTTTCCGCGTCGTCGGAAAGCGACGGTTCTTCTGTTTCATTTTCAGAATTAGACGGAACTGTTTGCTCGGTAACAGAATCCTCCGTTTGAGAACTTTGTTCAGTGCTTTGATTGTCTTCGGCTGTTTCGCTTGATTCGTTTTCTTCGATAGTGTTTTCGTTGTTTGTTTCAAAATTCGCTTCGGAAGATTCTTGCGTTTTTGACTCTTCAAGCGAAGGTTCTGCGGGTGGCTCTTGAACTTCCGTTGGCGCATCTGATTTTGGCGCGTTTTCTTCGTTTGGTGCGTTGTTCGTCATTTCCGAAGAAGCCGTTTTTATTCCTTCCAGAGAACGCAACTGCTCAAGAGCCTTCATGATTCCAACCTCGATTTTATTTTGGTCGGTTTGAAATGCCGAAAGTTGCTCCGTTTTTGCGGAAAGCGCGTTTGTGAGCTCTACGCATTTGCTACGCAAAGCATCGTTTTCCGCTGTCAACTGTGCGATTTTCGCTACAGCACCTTCGACCTTCTGCTCCAAAATTGCAATCTGCTCGATTGAAACCATGATTTCCTCCCACTTTTCCCGTTTTTACGCCTTGAGGGCTTTTTTTGCTACGTCAACAACTGCTTTGAATGCTGCTGGGTCTTCAATAGCAAGATTTGACAACGCTTTGCGATTCAGCGTGATTCCCGCTTTTGTAATTCCGTCGATAAAACGCGAGTAGGTGAGTCCTTCATCGCGCACGGCAGCGTTGATTCTGGAAATCCAAAGTCGTCTAAAATCGCCTTTTTTGTTGCGCCTGTCATCATATGCGTGCGAAAGTGCCTTTGTTACGGCATCCCGCGCAGCCTTAAAATTTGTTCCGCGCCGACCAGTAAAACCTTTTGCAAGTTTCAAGATTTTCGCGCGACGGTTATTTCTTTTTGTTCCATCTATCGCTCTTGACATTTTTTATTCTCCATTAAAATGAATTTGAAAATAATTGACCTGTTTTGAAACAGATTCCATGTTAAAAACTCAAGCGATTTTGCATTTTTTGTTATTTTTCGTTTTGATTTTTTGATAAAACGAAAATCTCATAACCTTCCGATTTTTTTGAAAAATGCGTTTTTATTCGCTTTTGTTTTATAAATCAGAAATTAGCCGTAAGGAAGTTGCTGCTTTCTGATTCTCGCCGCGGAGTCTTCTGAAAGAATCCCCGCTCCTCTGAGGTGCATTTTTCGTTTTGACGATTTTTTTGTCAAAATATGGCGCAGATTCATTTTTTTGTACTTGATTTTTCCCGTCCCCGTGAGCGAAAAACGCTTTGCCGAGGATTTCTTTGTCTTCATCTTGTTCTTAGACATTGTAGATTCCTTCCTTAAAATAATCTTTGAATTAAAGAATAATTGTGAGTTTCTTAAAAATCGGTCGTTCGCTTTTTAAGATTGCTTTCCGACTCTGGAGTTCAGCGTCATGGACATAAATCTGCCTTCCATTGCAGCAGGTTTTTCCACAACATAGGAATTTTCCGTTAGTCGTTTTAGCACTTCGTTCAAAACATCGTAGCCGAGTTCTGTGTGGGCAAGTTCTCGACCTCGGAAGCGAATCGTAACTTTGACCTTGTTTCCCTCGTCTAAAAATTCTTGAACGTGTTTCGCCTTCGTGTCAAGGTCGCCCGGACCAATTTTTGGTTGCATCCGAATTTCCTTTATCTTTAAGGCTTTTTGGTTCTTGCGGGAATCACGGAGTCTTTTTTCCTGCTCGAACTTGTATTTTCCATAATTGAGGATTTTACACACTGGAGGATTTGCATTCGGTGAAACTTCCACGAGGTCGAGTTCGCGCTCCTTTGCAAGTCTAAGTGCCTCAATGGTTGGCAGAATTCCGTTCTGCTCACCCTTGTCATCAATAAGTCGTACCTCGCGCACGCGGATTTGCTCGTTAATCCGCAGTCCCCTTGTATCTGCCAACACTCCTCCTCTTGACGGAAGATTCCCGTCAGGTCAGTAAAATATACGCACTATAATAACGGATTTTTCGCGCTGCTGTCTAGTGGCGTTGTTCGGAAAAGAGAATTTCCCACGGTTTTATTGCAACAAAAGCGTGGCAAACATACCGCGCTTTTGTTTTTTTGAATACATCTATTTGCGAATTGCGTTATCGCTCAAGATTTTTGGAGATGTTACAAAATGTATGCTGACCTGTAAGCGATATGCGGTGGTTGAGCTTGTCGAAACCACCATCCACTCGTTTTTTTTGTGGTTTCGATACGACCTTCGGTCTACTCAACCACCGCTCCCAGCATACTTTCTGTAACACCACCAGATTTTTTAGTCGAGAGCGTGTCCTGCTGAACCCAAAACCTCGATGTTTTTGCGCGCGTACATTTTTTTGAGTTCTTCGCGGGCAGGTCCTAAATATTTGCGTGGGTCAAATTCTTCTGGATGCTCTGCGAACATTTTGCGAATCATTGCGGTCATGGCAAGTCGTCCGTCTGAATCGATATTGATTTTGCAAACTGCGCTTTTTGCCGCTTTTCTCAGTTGCTCTTCTGGAATTCCAACGGAATCTGGAATTTTTCCGCCAAATTGTTCTATAATTCGTACGTATTCAACAGGAACGCTCGACGAACCGTGAAGTACAATCGGGAATCCAGGAATCATTTTTTCTACGCCTTCAAGAACGTCAAATGCAAGTGGAGGCGGAACCAAAACCCCGTCTGGAGTTCGCGTACACTGCTCTGGCGTGAATTTACAGCGACCGTGACTTGTTCCGATTGAAATTGCCAGCGAATCGACTCCCGTTTTTGAAACAAAATCCTGTACTTCCTCAGGTTTTGTGTACTTTGACTCCTCGGCAGAAACGTCGTCTTCAACTCCGCCAAGAACTCCCAATTCTCCTTCAACCGTAACATCGTGCTGATGAGCGTAATCGCAAACTTGCTTTGTCAACGCAACATTTTCGTCGTAAGGAAGCGCAGAACCGTCAATCATAACGGAAGAAAAACCATTATCGATACAATCTTTTGCGACTTCAAAATTTGGTCCGTGGTCAAGATGAAGCGCAATCGGAATCTCGCAACCGAGTTCTTTTGCATACTCAATCGCGCCACGCGCCATATTCCGAAGGATAAATTTGTCTGCGTATTGCCTTGCTCCCTTTGAAACTTGAAGAATGACAGGCGATTTTGTTTCTACGCAAGCCTGAATTATCGCCTGCATTTGCTCCATATTATTGAAGTTGTACGCAGGAATTGCGTATCCGCCTTTCATTGCCTTTGCGAACATCTCCTTTGTGTTCACCAGTCCGATTTCTTTGTAACTGAACATATCAACTCCTAGAAAAAACGTTATTTTAAGGTATCTGGAATAGTATGATGATTTTTGCAATAAATCAAGAAAATAATAAGGGAAGCAAAAACTTCGGATTTAGAACGATTTTTTCGCCAAAGTCAGTTTAGCCCGCGCGTTTTTCTGTAATTTTTGCGGGATTTCGGTTGTTTTTAGCGGACAAATTTTTGGCAAAGATGATAAAACCGTTTGACAAAGGGGGGCGTACAGAAATATAATGCTTGATGTGCAGTCCTAGATACAAGGCGGGGAGGCACAAACAAGAAAACGAAGGAGTTTTGAATGAAAAAGGGCGCAGTAGTCTTTACGAGTCTTGCTCTTCTGGCGGCATTCTGCATTCCTGCGGTTGCGCAGCCTAGCAATAGAGCCGTAGAGACAATCGTCGTCGAAGACTTCGACGAAACGGGGAAAAACGAGTGGACGTGGAACGTGGCAACAAGTCGCTTCATCGATTCGGAAAACGGATTCCCCAAGCAAGGTTATTTTGAGGGGCAACCAAACTCGCTCCGCGTGTTGAACACGGGCGATGAAACCCCAAAAGTGTACGGGGTTTCAACAAGTTTCCTCCGCAAAGGCGAGAACTGGTTTGAAGTGTACCCAGAAAAAGACGGCAAGCCTTACGAGCTTCCACTTATCGGTACTGTTAGCCAGATTGATTTCTGGGTTTGGGGAGCAAATTACCTCTATCATTTGGACATTCTTGTCCGCGATGCTGACGGTCGCGTTTACACGCTTCCAGCAGCCACAATGACATTCTCTGGCTGGAGAAACGTTATTGTGCCAGTTCCTACATATATTCGGCAGCACTCACGACTTCGCAGTGGTCCAAAATCGTTGATGTTTGTTGGATTCCGCGTGCGAACAGACCCGAACGAATATGTCGATGATTTCGATATTTTCTTTGACCAACTCAAATATACCACAAACACGTTGAGCGATATCTACGATGGCTACGAACTTCGCGAAATTGACTTCGGCGATTCTGGTTCGTCTTCATCAGGTTCTAGCTCGACCGCTACATCGGCTTCAACAGGAGATGCAAAATAATGAAAAAGTTACTTACTTCTGTACTGACACTGGCTGCAACGGCGGGATTCGTTTTTGCGCAGGAGAGCGTCGCTTCTCCAGACCCGACCGTTATTGGTAATGATTCCGCGCGACAGGCTCTCAAAGAGGTTTCTGTTGACCGCTTTGAACTTGAAGGAAGTTGGACTGCTTCGATTTCGCCAGATAACGGCGTGATTGGCGTTCGCCTTTTTGAAGGCAGCCCCGCTGCAAAAGAGCCAATTCAAGGCGATGAGGATATTCCTGATACAAAAGTTCTTGGCGTAAAAGTCGAGTTCTTCCATCGTGGACTTAACTCGTTCTTCATTCGCTCAACTCGTCCAATTCCGATTGAAGGTGTTACAAAAACAATTTCGCTCTGGGCGACTGGGCGCAATATTGACCACACGCTTTATGTCCTCGTGCAGGATTATTACGGAAACAATTTTGAGTTGTACGTTGGTACGCTCGGTTTTAGCGGTTGGAAAAAAATGCAGGTTGCTGTTCCGCCGACTCCCGATGGAGAACATGGAATTATCCAGCAGAGTGCGACCGATGGCGAGAGACCCGGACTTCGCATCGTGGGATTCCGCGTTGACTGCAATCCAGTGCTTGCTCGCGGAACGTACTACCTCTATCTCGACGACCTTCGCGCCGTTACCGACCTCTACGACGTTGAAAATCGCGATGAAGACGATATGAGAGACGACTGGTAATAGTTTTTTTCTAAAAAAAGTCCGCTCAATTTGAGAGCGGACTTTTTTTTTGTAAAAATACAATGTAAAATGGTCGTCTATGAATCTTCAAACGTTGCTGATGAATGCATACAAAAATGGTGCAAAAACGTCTGGCTTTGATTCTGAAAATGGTACAAAAAACGTTTCAAAGCCAGTTTTTCCAAAAGTTGCAAAAGAAAAAATCGCTGAAAAAAAAGAAGAAACCGCTCCTTTGCGTACTGTAAATGTTCAAAAAAACACTGCATTTGAAGGAAACTCAGATGCAGTTGCCGCCGCTCGTGCGCTTACTTCGGGCGGACTTCTTAAAGTTCCTGCGTTGCCTCGGGACGCGGACGGCAGAGAAAGCGTTTACCGTCGCGTTGCAAAATTTTTGCTTTTAATTGGTGTGGACGAGGCGGCAAAAATCCTTCCGCGTCTTTCTGAAGAGCAGACCGAAAAAATCATTCCAGAAATTGCGTCGATACAAAAAGTTGACCCAAACGAAGCGGAAGAAATCCTTGAGGAGTTTCAGTCGCTCATTTCGCGTTCGCGCGAAGATGGTGGCATTGAAACGGCAAGGGCTATGCTCGAAAAGGCTTTTGGAACGGAAAAAGCAAAGGAAATACTTGGAAATGCGGCTGCTACGGCTCCAATCAAACCGTTTGAATTTTTGTCCGAGGCGGATAGCGAAAAAGTGTCTTTAGTTCTCCACGACGAGTCGAATGCGGTTCGCGCGTTGGTTTTGTCGTATCTAAAGCCAAAAATTGCCGCCGAGGTGATTCGCTCTTTTCCGCCACTTGAAAAAAAAGATGTGGTTTTGCGCTTGGCTTCGCTCAAAAAAATCGACCCGGAGGTTTTGCGCCGCGTTGATAGCGCGATGCACGAAAAAGTCAAGAAAATCAACGTTCAACGCTCCGATTCCATAAACGGGCGCGATGCGCTTGCTCAAATCCTTCGTAGAATGGACCCAAAAAGCGAGGAAGAAATCCTCGATACGCTTGCTGAAACTGATGCCGCGTTGGGCGCGGATTTGCGCGATAGGCTTTTTACGACGGCTGACATCATTCGGGCGGATGACCGCTATCTTCAAGATTATCTTAGAAAACTCGATGACAACGACGTAGCGTTTCTCATTGCGGGCAAAGAGGAGCGTTTTAGAGCGAAAATCCTTGGAAATGTATCTCAATCAAGGGCAAAGGAAATTGTTAGAACCGAGGACGTTTTGCGACCCATGAAAAGAAGCGAAGTTGACAAGGCGACTGGAAAATTTATTGCCGACATGAGGAATGCCTACGATTCTGGCGACCTTGTGATTAGTGGAAGAGACGAGGAAGAGTATGTTTGAAAAAGGCGAGTCGTATAAAGAATTTGATGTACTTGACACGTTTCCTGTGAGCGATTATCACTCTGTTGCAGTGCATTTTAGGCATAGAAAAACAGGTCTTGAGGTTGTTCATTTGCAAAATGATGATGAAGAAAATCTTTTTACGTTTGCATTTAGAACGCCAAACGAAGAATCGAACGGCGCGGCCCATATTCTTGAACATTCTGTTTTGTGCGGTTCTCAAAAATTTCCGCTCAAAGACCCGTTTGTCGTTCTTTCAAACCAAAGTGTCAAAACGTTTTTGAATGCGCTCACATATCCTGATAGAACGGTATATCCTGCAAGTTCTACAATAAAAGTAGACTATTTTAGTCTTATGCGCGTATACGGCGATGCTGTTTTTTTTCCACGCCTTGATGATGAAATTTTCATGCAAGAGGCTCATCGGCTTGAACTTGATGAAGCGGGAAATGCGTCGATTCAAGGTGTCGTTTACAACGAAATGAAAGGCGATTACTCTTCGTTTGAAAACGCGGTTGCTTCAATGTGCGACAAAAGTTTGCTTCCCAATTCCGTTTACGAAAAAGATTCTGGCGGCGACCCGCTCATCATTCCGTCGATAACGGTAGAAAAATTGCGCGATTTTCATAAAAAATGGTATAGACCTGATAATTGCCTTGTTTTTCTGTATGGAAATATCCCTTCAAGCGAACAACTTGATTTTTTTCAAAGCGAATTTATTTCCCGTCTTGAAAAAAAATATCCCTCGATTGACGTTTCTCAAAAGGCGAGAAAAAAACATCTCGACGAATTTTTGAAATTGGTAACTCCTTCTGAAATAAAAAGTCCCCTTTTTGTGCGCTCGGAAGGACCTGCCGCAGACGGCGAGGGCGAAGAAGAGCACGGAAACACGGTCGTTATGAATTGGTCATTTGGCGCGGTTTTTGATGCTGAAGAAGCGGCGGAAACTGCCGTCGTTACAACGCTTCTTTTGAATCACGACGGCTCTCCGCTCCAAAAAGTTCTTCTCGATTCTGCTTTAGGCGAAGATATTGCGCCACAAACGGGTTTTTCAAATTATCTGTATCATTCGATGTTTTCGATTGGCTTACGTGGCGTAAAAGACGGGGACGAAAACAAAGTCGGAGATTTGATTCTTGAAACGCTTTCTGGGCTTGTTCAAAACGGAATCCGCGCGGAAGATGTTGAAGGTGCGCTTCTTTCGCTTGAGTTTTCGCAGCGTTCAATAAAACGGCTCAATGGACCGTACTCAAAAACGCTTATGGGAAAAATCGTTTCGGGCTGGCTTTACGGTTTTCCGCTTTCGCGCCAGATTCGCTCTCGCGCAGTTCTTTCAAAAATCCGCGAAAAAATCACATCGCAGCCGCACTTTCTCTCTCAAAAAATCCGCACGCTGCTTCTTGAAAATCCGCGTCGCTCTCTTGTGGTTGCCGTTCCGTCAAAAAAGTACGTTTTGAATCGAAAAAAAGCGGAGGAAGCATTGTGCGCTCGGCTTTTGTTTGAAAAAGGCGCGGAAACAGTGCGAGCCGAAAATGCGCGTCTTCACGATTTTCAAAAAAAGAGCGAAGACGTTTCGATAATTCCGCATTTAAATCCAAAGGATTTTTTTGTAAATGGAAAGCCCGTGCTTCCTTGCGTAAAAACAGAATTGCGCGAAATTGAAAACGGAATTCCGCTTTTTTTGAACCGCGAACTCACGAATGGAATTACCTACGTTTGCGTGGGGTTTCCGCTCGATGTTCTTTGTGCCACGGATTATCCGTTTATTCCGCTTTTAGCAGATGCCGCGTCTGATATGGGGTTTGTTCAAAAAGACGGAACGCGCGTTGATTGGGCAAAAGCGTCTGAAATTGTCGCGCTCAACGCAGGCGATTTTGGGTGCGCTCACATTACAACTGATGTCAGTCCCACGTTTGACAAAACAAAATCGAACGAAGAACAATTGGTGGGAAGAGATTGGTTCGTTTACAGAATCGCGTTTATCGAAGAAAAAACTGAAGACGCAATGAAAGTGCTTTCGGATTTTATCAGCGGGGCGGACTTTTCTGACACAAAGCGACTTTTGGACATCGTGAACGAGTCACGAAATATCATGGATTCATCTGTGATTCCAGACGGACACCGTTTTGCAGAAATGCGTTCAAAATGCGCTTCTTGCCATTCTTCTGCGGTTGACGAACTGTGGAACGGACTTCGCCAACTCGCTTTTCTTCATTCATTAAAAACCGAAAGCGACGAAGAACTCGTTTCTCTTTCAAAAAAACTTTCGACTTTGCACGATTCTATTTTGAGTTCTGGTGCGTTCGTTCAAATAATCGGCGAAGAATCTGGAATCGAATCAATAAAATCGATTCTTCCAAAGTTTATTTCAAATGCGAAAATTCGTCCTCTTTCAAACAAAATCGAAAAATCGGAAGCGGATTTTGTTGATTTGACGCGATTTCCAGAAGAAACGAGTGCAGATGCGGACGAAGTTTTTGTGACAAGTGCGCAAGTTGGATTTTCTGCCGTTTATTTTCCAGCCGATTGCGTTGGCACAAAAGAAAATGCCGTTCAAAGCGTTTGCGCTCATTGGCTTTCAAACAATTTGCTTTGGGAAGAAATCCGCACGGTTGGAGGCGCATACGGCGCGTTTTCTTCGTTGGATTCGATTCCAGGCGGTTTTTCATTGTCCACGTATCGCGACCCGTCGCCGTTTTCTTCAATAAAGGCATTTGAAAAATGCCTCAAAAAAGCGGCGGAAATTGCATTGTCGCAAGAGGAAGTTGAAAGTGCCGTTGTTGGCGAATACAGTCATTGGATTCAGCCACAAACGCCGCGCTCAAAAGTTGCCTCCGCGCTTCTTCGGATTTTGCTTGGTTTAACCGATGACGTTCGTGAAAAAAAATTGTCGCGTTTACTAAAAACAAATGCCACCGACGTAAAATCGGAGTTCAAACACATTCATTCGTTGTTTTTGGAAAAAGAAAAAGCGGCAATCGATTTTAAGAAAAAAAGCGTTGTTATTTGTGGAGAAACGCAAATGTACGGCGCGAGTGCGGGTAGCGTCAAAATTATTTTGCCGATATAATTGACTTGTTTGAGAACCGTTTTTGGGGAGAAGATGAATGGAAGAGTCGAAAAGTGAAAATACAGTTGATAGAGAAAAATTTAGAAAATGTATACACATGATGAGAAAACTTGTGTCGGATATTCAGGGCGCACCTTATCCGGGAGATGATTTTGAGCCTGAGTTGTATCAGATTTGGTATGAGCACGTGCAAAAAGCGGCGGGGGAGTGCTTCAAATATTTGAATGCGCATTTTCCGCTTGAACGCAACGATTTTTCAAAAACGTTGGATAAATTCTTCAAATAATTTTTTTAGAAAACGCGGTTCTTCCTTAAAAAATGTGAGAACCGCGTTTTCTAATCTGAAAAATCCTGTTTTTTTAACAAAATAAACCTATTTCAGAAATTTCAGTTTCGGAACAAGTCTCATAAAGTCGCACCTTTTTTTTGTCGAAAATTCTTATAGTCAAGTTTTTGTTTGACAAAAGGATGGGCGGGCGGTAATGGCGACTTCAAAAAAAATCAGCAGTTTTGAACAATATCTTCTAAGCGGAAAACTTCGTAGCGATGGATTTCAGCGTTGTCGCTATTCTTTTTGCGCAAACAGCGTGGCAACTGGCGCAGAAAAGCGTTTTTTCGTGGAACTGTATCTTGTAAACCCGTCCGTTTCTCCAAATGTTCCTGTCATTGCGCAAAGAAATCGAGTTTCAACCACATCTTCCGCCGCAGAAATCCAAGGCGCACTCACGTCAGGCTTTGATTCAAGATATTCAGAGCAAGAGGTTTTGATTCGCCCGTCGTACCTTTTGGTAAAAGCGGGCGTTTTGGGACAGGGTGGAAAACAAATGAACGATTTTATCGCGCCTTCTCAATTTGTGTATGCAAAACAAAACGCCTCGATTCGCACGGAACAGTGCGAGTTTTCGTTTGACACGCTGACGGGATCGATTTCGGTTTCAGAAGCACAAATCCGCGCTTGTCCAGAAATGCTTTGTAACGCAGGCGAAATCAAATGGAACGTTCGTTTCGATAAATCTTCAGAAATCCGCTCTCCGTACAACGATTCGCTCATTTCGTGGATTCCGCTTGGAACGCGGGCGCGTTTTGCGGGAAACGTGATTTTGGACGGCGAAGAATACGAGGTAACGCCAGAAAAATCGTTTGGGTACATCGACAAAAGTTGGGGAAAAAGCCTTCCAAATCCGTATTTTCATGTTTCTTCCTCGCGCTTGGTAAGTATCATTTCAGGCAAACCGCTTCGCTCGTCTTCGTTTGCCCTCGAAGGAGAATTTTCGACGGGAAAATTGTGCGGAGTTCTTTCGCTCGAATCTCGTCAATTCTTTTTTGGAAAAAGCGGCATTTTGGACGGAACAAAGGAAACGCACGGCTGCGCTTCTGTTCCGTCGAGCGACGATGGCGAAAAATTGCACTGGACGATGAGCGTTGTAAAAGGCGGAATCGTCATTGACCTTGACGTTTTTTGCCGCGCGGACGAAATGTTTGTGCGCGATTACGAAGTTCCGCAGGGAAAGCGGACTCTTCTCAAAGTGCTTGGCGGAGGCACAGGTTCTGGCGAAGTGCGTGTGTACAAAAAACATGGAAAAAATCTTGAACTTTTGGAACACGCAAACATTTATGACGCGCTTTGCGAGTTTGGCAGAATCGAAGAAATCGGTTCGGGTTCGAGCGACTGAAAACAAACGGCGACTCTTTTGAGTCGCTTTTTTTATTTGTCGATTTCTTTTTTTGTAATTAAGTTGAAAATGAAAAGAAAATTGGAGGTACAAAATGAATTACGACCAGTTTACCTTAAAGACACAGGACGCTTTGCAGAGCGCAAGCGCGCTCGCGCAGCAGAACGACCATTCTGAAATCGGATTGCCGCATATTCTCGTTGCGATGCTGGAGCAAAAAGACGGAATCACGCTTCCGATTGTGGAGCGAATCGGCGTGCAATCGGGCGACTTGCTTTCTGCCGCAAAAAATCTCGTGAACTCGTACCCCACCGTGACGGGTTCGGGCGTACAGATGAGTTTGAGCGGCGAGGCGCAGAAAGTGCTTGCCAAAGCGGAAAAGGAAATGGCGGACTTAAAAGACCAGTTTCTTTCCGTGGAGCATATTCTGCTTGCCATGAGCGGAAGCGACGGGCGCACGGGCGATTTGCTCCGCCAGCACGGAATCACCAAAAAGGCGATTCTGGAGGCGTTAAAAGCCGTGCGCGGAAATCAGACCGTAGACAGCCAAGACCCCGAAAGCAAAATGCAGGCGTTGGAAAAATACTGCACCGATTTGACGGCGCACGCGCGGCAGGACAAAATTGACCCCGTTATCGGGCGCGACGAAGAAATCCGCCGCGTCATGCAAGTGCTCGTTCGCCGCACCAAGAACAATCCCGTTTTGATTGGCGAGCCGGGCGTGGGAAAGACCGCGATTGTGGAAGGCTTGGCTCGCCGAATTGCGCAGGGCGATGTTCCCGAATCGCTCAAAAACAAGCGGCTTCTTTCGCTCGACATGGGAAGTCTGGTTGCGGGCGCAAAATTCCGCGGCGAGTTTGAGGAGCGGCTCAAGGCGGTCATCACCGAAGTGGTCAAGAGCGAGGGGCAGATTATTCTCTTTATTGACGAGCTGCACACGATTGTGGGCGCGGGAGCGAGCGAGGGCAGCATGGACGCAAGCAATTTGCTCAAGCCCGCCCTTGCCCGCGGCGAACTCAAAGCAATCGGTGCGACCACTTTGAACGAATACCGCAAGTACATCGAAAAAGACGCGGCGTTGGAACGCCGTTTTCAGCAAGTCTACTGCGCCGAGCCGAATGTGGAGGACACGATTGCCATTCTGCGCGGGCTTCGCGACAAGTACGAGATTCATCACGGCGTAAAAATCAACGACGAGGCATTGGTTGCCGCCGCAACGCTCTCAAACCGTTACATCACGAACCGATTTTTGCCCGACAAGGCGATTGACTTGGTGGATGAGGCGGCTTCGCGGCTCAAAATGGAAATTGAAAGCGAGCCGACCGAACTTGACCAGCTGGAGCGAAAAATCTTGCAGCTTCAGATTGAAAAGCAGTCGCTTTCTAAGGAAGACGATGTTGCCTCAAAAGAACGCTTGCAAAAACTTGAAAAAGAACTTGCCGAAGTGACGGCGAATCGCGATGCGATGAAGTTGCAGTGGCAGAACGAAAAGGCTGACATCGACAAGAGCCGAAAAATCAAAGAGCAGCTGGAGCAGGCGCATTTTGAGGAAGAAAAATACACGCGCGAGGGCGACTTTAACAAGGCGGCGGAACTGAAATACGGCATTATCCCAGAACTGGAAAAGCAAATCGCCGAAATGGAAAAACAATCCGAGTCGAAAAAATCAGCGGTGGCTGGCGGAGATGCGATAGTTGATGGAGAAGCGGTGGTTGAGCCTGTCGAAACCACCAGCGGTGAAAATGGTCATTTCGACAGGCTCAATGACCAAATCGCACTCAATAACCGCGAAAGCCTGTTGCGGCAGGAAGTGACCGAAGAGGACATTGCCCGCGTGGTAAGCGCATGGACGGGCATTCCGATTGCAAAAATGCTCACGAGCGAAAAGCAAAAGTATGTGCAGCTGGAAAGCGTGTTGCACAAGCGCGTCATCGGGCAGGACGAAGCCGTGAGCGTGGTGAGCGACGCAATCCGCCGAAACCGCGCTGGCTTGAACGACCCGAATCGTCCGCTCGGAAGTTTTATGTTCATCGGACCGACGGGCGTGGGAAAAACCGAACTTGCAAAGACGCTCGCGGACTTTTTGTTCAACGACGAAAAGGCACTTACGCGCATCGATATGTCGGAATATATGGAAAAGTTTTCCGTCACGCGCCTGATTGGTGCGCCTCCGGGATATGTGGGCTACGATGAGGGCGGGCAGCTCACCGAAGCCGTGCGCCGCCGCCCCTACAGCGTGATTTTGTTTGACGAAGTGGAAAAGGCGCACCCCGATGTGTTCAATGTGCTTCTGCAAGTGCTTGACGACGGCAGATTGACTGACGGACAGGGCAGAGTGGTGGACTTTAAGAACACGATTATCATCATGACGAGCAACTTGGGAAGCGATTTGATTTTGGAAGATGCAAATAATGCGACGGTGGTTGAGCATAGTCGAAACCACCAACAGGAGATTTCGACAAGCTCAATCTCCGAAGCTACCCGCGAAAAGGTCGATGCCTTGCTCAAAGCGACCTTCCGCCCGGAGTTCCTGAACCGCATTGACGAAATCGTGATGTTCGGTCGTCTTTCAAAAGACTGCATCGGCGGCATCGTGCAAAATCAACTGGAACGCGTCAAATTGCGCCTCGCTGACCGCAGAATCACGCTTGAATTTGAGCCGAGCGCAATCGACTTCTTAAGCGATGTGGGATATGACCCCGCATTTGGCGCGCGCCCCGTCAAGCGCGCGGTGCAGACATTCGTGGAAAACAGATTAGCAAAAGAGATTCTTGCGGGAAAATTCGGCGAGGAAGCGCATATCACCGTGAAAGCGGGAAATGGGGAATTGTTGTTTGAGTAAACGGAAAGGGAAGGGGGAATTGCCGTGCAGTTTCAGTGTGTTGAAGATGCACGGCATCTTCCTTGCTCCAAGCGCGAAAATGCAGTAGACTAATCTTAATGAACAATTTTTGTGCAAAAAACACGAATTTCTCTCGTAAGGCCTTGACACGCCCGCCCCGCGCGGAAAATCATTGTTCATTGATTTGAGCAAAGTCTGCCCGTAAGTCTGTAATTCCATTCACATCACATATAAAAATTCTCACACAACTCCGTCTAAGAGCGTTTCCTAAAAGGAAACTGTCTTTGGGCAGCAACCTCTATCTCACTGCGACTGTAATAGATGTAAAAAATGCGACAGTCTTATCAAGTTCTAAAAAGCAGTTTTCTTCGCTCGATGATATTTTTGGTTTATTCCCCACATTGGCTTCAGATTTGCTTGCTTCAATAAATTATAAAATTGGTGACACGGGTCCTGGCGGTGGAATCATTTATTATATAGAAGGGAATCGATATTACGAATGTACGGGTTTGCTTGGCAGGGAAAATTTTGAAGGCGCGAAGAAAATGTGCCAAGAGTATCGTGGCGGTGGCTTTGACGATTGGTATCTTCCGACGAAAGAAGATTTAAATCGTATTTATAAAAATCTGAAGACTGTGGAAATCAGTGCTGCCGACGAATATTTCTGGTCGTCGTCTCCCTACGATAATGGTGACGCATGGGTACAGCGTTTCAGCGACGGCGGGAAGGGCGGCTACGATAAGGATTATGCGCTTTGTGTGCGAGCGGTTCGGGCTTTTAGCAATTAGGGGGCATTACACCGATTCGAGCAAATTCTTAAACAACAGTTCGTCAATATGTCTGTTGTTTTCCTTGAAAATCTTGATGTAGTGGCGGATGTCATCGGTGGTAAGAAAGCCTTTGCGGACGGACAGACCCAATATGCCGACCGTGCTCATAATGGTAAGCCCTAGTTGCTTGGCGATACTTCGGGCATTGCGTTCGTCAATGAGCGTGAGTTCGGCATGGAGTTCGTTCGTAAGCACGATGGCTTCGCTTTCGCTAAGGTCAAGCCCCGTTCTGTCTTGAAATTGGGAAACGCTGTTGCGGTCGGTTTGCTTGACTTGAATAAAGTGGCAACTGCCAATTCGTGCGGCTTCGTCCGAATAGGCGCTGTTCGAGGTCAGTTCATCAAAAACACCTTGAGGAATGTACACACTGCCGAACAACTTTTCGAGCAGGTCAAGGCGGTCAATTTTGGCAGCGAGATAAGTGGCGTGGTGTCCGAAACGACAATCATGCGTTTGCCGCATTTGCATGGGCGTTTTGCATTGCGGCTTCGCAGTCGGCGATGTCTTTTTGGACTTCTTCCCATGTCTGCGTGATGTAGGGAATATCCATGCGCTCAAGCATATCGAGCGTGTCAAGTTTTCTGATACCGAGCAGTTCTCCCGCCCGTCCGCGCGAGATTTTCATGTTGGCAACGGCGGGGTACAGCATCATCAACTTGGTGCGGAGGTCGTCGGGATTGATGTAGCGAGCCGCATCTTTTGGAATGGTCACAGTGATTTGCGTTGTTTCCATAGTTCGTTCTCCTTGCTTGTGATTATAGCATGGCACGGTGGAGCAAACAAGCGGAACATGGCTCTGCGTTGGATTCACGCCGTTTTCGGCTGATATAGATTGTGTGGTCATTGAGCATGGTCGAAAAGACACTAAAGAGAATTGGTGGTTTCGACAGGCTCAACCACCGCTGGTTTTACTTTTGGAGGAAATTGTATGAAAAAACTGATTTCTTTCGCGTTTGCCGCCCTGCTTGCGGTGGGGGCGTTCGCGCAGACGGTGGCGGTGCTCGGCTTTGAGTCGGACAATTTCTGCATCGAGGAGCGTACTGGCACGATGAGCGACTTGCTCACGGACGAACTGGTGGGCTTGCCGCACATTACGGTGGTGGAGCGGAAGCTCATCGACAAGGTGACGGGCGAGATGAAATTCCATGTGAAGCCCTATACTAACCCCGCCACGGCAAAGTCGCTCGGAAAGATGGTCGGAGCGGACGCGGTGATTGTGGGGAGAGCGGATGTGTTCGCGGGAACGCTTACGGTGACGGCTCGGACAATCGAAGTGGAGACGGCGAAAATCCTCTATTCCACCAAGATGACCTGCGACACTTGGAGCGAATTCAACCGCAAGTTGCCCGACTTCGTGCGGAATCTCGTGTCGGCGATTCCAGTTCCAGAGCGGTTCACGGGAACGTGGACGGGCGCGGTGCAGAACGGCGAGTTTTCCGACGAGTACGAAATCACTTTTGAGAAAAAGGGCAGATGTACGGTGCGCGTCACTCCCGACGGTGACTTCGGCTCTCCGCTCACGGCAAAAGGCACTTGGAGCGATTGGACGACATTCTTCACATCAACGCCCGTTTCAAGACCGACATCGCGCGGCTCAAAACCATGAACTGGGCTGCGGTCTACGCTTTGGACGACGGGGAAACGAGCGTTTCGATGAACCTCCCGCTCGGCGCGGGCGGCAGGCTCGTCCGCGTGGTGTTCGTCAGGCAGTAGGTGGCGCACAACGCGCGGATTGACGCGGAAATCTGCATCGAATATCCTAAAACTATGATTTATGGAACATACCGCGCCACACGGAAAATCGGCGTTTCTGACGGTCGCTTCCTTTCGATTTTCGGAAAAATCTGCAAAAATCAGAGGCTGACATTGGTGAGAAAAAATCGACTCCAATGGCTCGTCAAAAACTGCGCCCTCTGCATGAAAAAAATCCTCGCGTCACTCATCATTTTCCTGCTCGCGCCGCTCGCCCTCCAAGCACAATGCGCGGACGGCGACCACGGGCGCATACGGGCGATGTCGTCGTTCAGGATTCTGGGTGAGCTTGACCTTTGGACGGGGACGGACGCTTCCGCTCCCGCAGCGTACAGGACGCTGAACCATGAGGGCGGAATGAAGGTTACGGTCCTCGACGTTCTTAGGCGGGACACCCAAAACGGCAAGGACGGCGTGTGGCTCTCCGTGCTTTTGACCGCCCCGATGTGGGTTTCAGGCGGCGAGTGGCTTGAAAAGTACCGCCGCTTCCTCATCTTCCTCCCCGACGACCTTCCGATTTGCGACTTCGAGGAATAGGTCGACGCGACGAAGAATCTTCACCCGTCATTTTGAACGAATGTGAAGAATCTTATGTGCAAAGAGATGTTTCGCGTGCGCTCAACATGACGGTATGCGGGAAAACAAGGGGCTTAAGCCCCTTGCCAAGAAAGAGAGTTGACGAAAGCGCAATCGCGGTGTATATTAAAAAAACGGGGACGCTTGCAAAAGAGCGACCGCCTCCGTTGAGTTTTTAGTAAAAACCCGTCCGAAAGTTGTCAGCTATGGGGCGGGCTTTTTTATGCTCTAAACCTTATTTTAACAGGAAGGTGAGCAGCTCTAGAATGAGCGTACAAATCGCAATGACAAGCATCGCTACTTCGTAGTCAGTCATAGGCAGCCTCCTTCATTCACGAGAAATCGGAGGCAAAGCCGCCGCAAATCGCAAGCGTCCCACTGCTCGCCATGATACACGGAAACCGCGGAACCTGCAAGGCGGGAGAAAAAGCCACGTCATTCTGAGCGTAGCGAAGAATCTCATGTGCAAAGAGATGTTTCGCATTCTCTCACCATGACGAAAAGTTCGCCCGCAACATGACAGCGAGTGGCTTTGACAAAAGTGCGTGAGAAACCAAGGCTCTTAAGAGCCTTGGCAAGAAAAGCCTCGCCGTTTGGGGTGTGGCTTTGGAATGTGGGAAACGTTATTGTCGTTTCAATGTGCCTGAAAAACCGCCTGAACAAATGACGGTGTTCCAGTTGTCAGAACTTGTGCCTACTTCGTTTTTTACCATATTTCCCGTAAACGTAATGCTGTTTCCTGATTGCGTGTATGTACCTGAATCAGTTCCTACTTTCGGAAAATGTAAAACTGTTGATGTTTACGGTGCCGCCGCCTGATTCATTTTTTGAAATGATGAGCATATACACGCCGCTTGAAGAAACGCTTGCACTTAAAGTTTGTGCCGTAGGTGTTACGGTATCGCTCTTAGCCGTCAGTGTTACTGCATCCAAGATTTTTCCTGTCGAATCAACGAGTGCGGCAACGCCAGTATCTACCGTTATGGAATAATTTGTTACGCTTGCAGAAACCGTGCCTGCTCCCGACGCCTTGACTGCGATAAAATCTTTGACTAAACGTAAGTCGATTGTTCCAGAAGTCGGCAGTTCGGAAATCCAACGATGATTCGCCACAAGTTTTTTAAATTTTTTTGTTTTATCGTTAAATGATGTGCGAATACCAGATTTTTCTGACGACCAAAGTGCGACATCTTTTGCTTTGACGATACCCACTTGTGAAAAACAATCGCTTGTCACAGTATCTGCACTTGCAATCGAATAGGTGTAATTTCCGTTTGCGTCCTCCTCTCGAAGGATAATCGGGTCGTTGGTTTCATTTGAAAAATCATCAAAAGTCAGCGAGTAAAAATCGCTCACGCCTGCGTATGTTTCGCTTGAAGCCTTGATTTTAGCGATTGCCACCGCTGCGCCATAGTCGGTTGACTCGTTGACCTCATCGTCATCGTCCGAGCAGGAGGCGAGCGCGAACAGGGAGGTCGCGGCCGCCGCGAGCAAAAGTGCCTTGTATAGTGCCTTCATAAAATTCTCCTCGCACAGGAAAAACCCGTGCTTTGTCAAAAATTGGTGTACTATACAAAAAAAAAGCATTTTGTCAACAGACCTGCGATTTTTTTTCCTTTCGGACGGGTCGCCATTCTGAGCACACGAATGGTGTGAAGAATCTTTGTTTCTGCTAAGAATCCATAGATGTTTCGCTCATCGCTCAACATGACGTGCGTGGCTTCGACAAAACGAGGGGCTTAAGCCCCTTGCCAAGAAGAGAGTTGACGAAAGCGCAATCGCGGTGTATATTAAAAAAACGGGGACGCTTGCAAAAGAGCGACCGCCTCCGTAAAGCAAGTTTTTGTAAACCCGCCCAGAGTCTGGTACACTGTAGGGCGGGCTTTTTTATGCTCTTATCCTATTTTAACAGGAAGGTGAGCAGGTCTATTACAATCGCGAGAACAGCGAGCAAAAGCATCGCTTTTTCGTATCCTGTCATAGACAGCCTCCTTCATTCGCGAAAAATCGGAGGCAAGCCGCCGCACATTGCAAGCGTCCCACTTTCTGCATAGTACACGAAATCAGCAGGAACGGCAAGGCGGAAGGAAACAAGGCTCTTAAGAGCCTTGCCATGAAAGGCATTTTCCGCACGGCGGATTATGTGCTATACTGTGTCAAGGAGCGAGCAAAATGGGCAACACACCGAACATTAGATTCAAGGGATTTTCAGGCGATTGGGAACAGCGGAAGTTTGGAGAAGTGTTTGAATCCTTAAAAAATAATACGCTTTCTAGGGCTGAACTGAATGAACAAAATGGAAAAGCCCTCAATGTTCACTATGGCGATGTTCTCATAAAACTCAGCGAATATACAGATATTCAAAACTGTCGATTGCCTTTTATTACAGACGATTTAATTGCTGAAAAATACAGTCAAGCAAAACTTCAAAATGGCGACGTCGTAATTGCTGATACGGCGGAAGATGAAACAGTCGGAAAAAGCACAGAAATCGGCAATATTGGTCATATTCCCGTAGTTTCTGGGCTTCACACCATCCCTGTAAGACCAAAACAAAAGTTTGCGGAAGCTTATCTCGGATTTTATATGAATTCAAATTCATATCACGACCAACTTTTGCCTTTAATGCAGGGAATAAAAGTTACTTCGATTTCAAAGTCTGCGATGAGTGAAACTGTTGTAAAATATCCAAAATCCTACGCCGAGCAAGCCAAAATCGGCGCGTTTTTTTCTACCCTCGACACCCTCATCACCCTTCATCAGCGCAAGTGCGAGGAGCTAAAAAAAGCAAAGCGTTACATGCTGCAAAATATGTTCCCCGCCTAACCGCCTTGCGCGGCAAAGAATCCATAGATGTTTCGGCTTCGCCTCAACATGACGGCGATAAAAAAATATTTGTACGTTCGCCAAAAGCGGCAAAAGCGGCGAAATATCATTTGTACATTCGGCAAAATCGGCAAAGGCGGCGAAATATCATTTATACATTCGGCAAAATCGGCAAAGGTGGCGAAATATCATTTATACATTCGGCAAAATCGGCAAAGGTGGCGAAATATCATTTGTACATTCGCCAAAATCGGCAAAA
>CALFJF010000075.1 GCA_937877535.1 uncultured Treponema sp. | reverse complement strand
CGCCAATCACGCGGTACACATGGAAGGAAGCGTCGTACATAATCGGCTGGAGTTTTCCCAAGTCAACCTTGCCGTCGGTGAGAATCGACTCGTCCGCCTGCTGCGACACGATTTTTCCTCTGAGCATTTCGCGCTCTTCATCCCACTCCGTGACCTCGCATTCAAGCACGAGCGGGTATTCTTCGATAATCGGGGCATTCACTTTCGCGCTCTTATGCACATGAACGCCCGCCTTTTCGATTTTGTTCACATTCGCGCCCGACTCAACGCCGAAATAATCCGAAATCTCGACCGTGTTCCTCGTGGCAAAGGCTACCGTAAACGCGCCCGTTTTCTTCAAATTTTCTGTAGTCTTGTGCTTGGCGAGGAAAAGCGAAATTTCCTCATAATCCGACTGGATTCCCCACGCCGCATTCATTGCGTTCGGAACTCCGTTCTCGTCGTAAGTTCCAATAATAAAAACACCCTCCGGCACAATCACTGCATGTTTTGAATCAAATTCCATAAAAATTGCTCCTTGTTTTTCAAAATAAAGAATGATAGATTAAAATGAATTGAAAAAAATTGAAAGACAAAAAAATATGTGCCTAATATTGCAAACCGACTCCAATGTAGATTTCATAAGCAGAGCCAAGATGTCGCCAACTGTCATCAAAAAGTTTTGAAACAACTTTGTTTACGATTTTTCTTCCCGCGTCAATTCCAAGCGAGCCACGAACAACAAGGCTTCGCCATTTTTTGGGATACACGAGAACTTCGATTCCGCCAGCGTACCAGCCGTCTTTTATGGCAAAACTTTTTCCAGTCGCCTCGTTGTGCGTGAGCGCGAGGTCTCCGAACGGAGAAAGTTGCAACTCAAAATCAAACAGCCGCATCCAACTAAAATGGTGAGCCATCCACGATTCTTCGCCAAAAATCGAGCAAATCCAGCCTTCCCAATCCGTTGAAACGATATGAATCGGTACATCAAGGCTAAAAACAATCGCGGCGTTCGTGGACAGAGCCTTTTTGTTGATGTCAGCGTATTTTTGATTTTTTCTGATTCCTCGAAGCATTGAACCGATGTTCTCGTTGGAATTCATCATGGCAAACGTATACAAACGAGAAGCGATGCCCGCATATTTGAACGCTTTGAACGCACTGATTTGCGCTTCAACGCGCGGAATGTAATTTTCACGCTGGAAATTGTAGCCAACGCTCTGTCCCATCGAAAGTTCGATTCCTTCACGGAAATTGCCAATCCAATCGTATCTTCCCGTAGAAAGCGCGTGTCCAAAAGTCAACGTGGGACTAGAAAGGTCATCGTTTTCGCGACTAATTCCGTCCGTGTCGTAATTGACAGAAATCCCCACAGAAGGTGTCCAAGTAACGTCCGCCCAGTTATCAATGCGAGCAACCGTTACAGGAATTGAAAAACTCGCGTCGCTTGTTGCGTAAATTGTGTCGCCGTATTCGTCGTATTCGGTATTTCGCGTAAGACTTTGCGCAATGTCAAAAACGAGCGAAAAATTGTCAAACGGAAGCGAAAACGTAAAACCTGTGGAAAAAGCGTATTCAGGCACTTCCTCGCCAATCGTCCAACTAATTCCAAAATTGTTGTTCCACGAACTATCAAACGGTCCCAACGCAAACGGATAATCGTAATCAAAATTGATGCCAAATACAAAATTGTCTTTGTCATCGTCGTCATCGTCTGGTTCCACGGAAAAATCAATGTCGGCGGTAAGCGGACTCATCGTTCCCAAAAAGTTCATGTCTTTCATTTTTATCTTGAAATTGAAACCGTCGCTCGAACCAAACTTTGGATACGGAACAATCAAAAGATGCTTTGAATCCTTGGCAACAATGCGAAGCCGAACGAGCGTGATTTCTTCTTTTTCTTCTCCGCTCTCTTCGCTTTCTTCGACTTCCGAGGATTCGTCGCCTTCGTTTTGAGGATTTTCATTTTGATTTTCTTCGCTCCACGAAACGTCCGAAGAATCAAAAACGCGCTCGTTCGAGAATTTTTGCTTCAAATCTTCAATGTAAGACACGAACTCCTCCGAAGATTCAAAAACGCGCTTTGTGTCGATTTTGACCGCTTGCTCCACGGCGTATTGACGAGTTTTTTCGAGTTCGTAGTCAACGCCTTCGATTTTGTATCGCTCTGAAAAAAGAATCGCGGGAAAGGACACCGCAAAAATGAAAAACCATCGCCTCAAATCCATCAGTACGCACCTTTTCCCTTAAAAACAACGTAAAATGTTTTGATTATTATCCACAAATCAAGCCAAACCGACCAATTTTGAATGTAATAAGAATCGAGCGTGATTCGCTCTTCGTATCCCGTGTCGCTTCGCCCCGAAATTTGCCACATTCCGCTAAGTCCAGGCTGCACCGAAAGAATAAAATCGCGTTTTGAGCCGTACCGCACAAGTTCAGGCTCTGTAACGGGGCGAGGTCCTATAAAACTCATTTCTCCCGTAAGAACGTTAAAAAATTGCGGAATTTCGTCAATGCTCGTTTTTCTAAGGATTTTTCCGATTTTTGTTACACGCGGGTCGTTCGTGAATTTTCGGTCTCGCTCCCACTCCTCCCGCATTTCAGGATGCTCCAAAAAGATTTTTTCAAGCATTTTGTCAGCGTCTATAACCATTGAACGGAATTTCCAACATTTGAATTCTGTGCCGTTTTTTCCGATTCTTTTGTGCCCATAAAAAACGGGTCCTGGACTCGATATTTTTATGAGAATTGCCACAAAAAGCACTAACGGAATCGTAACAGGCGCACTCAACAAAAGAAGAAACAAATCGGTTAAGCGTTTGAGTATACGTTGACTTATTCGCGTGAGATTATGGGTTGACGCAAACGCAAGGATTCCACCAAAATCGCGAACGTCCGCGCTAATTGTGTTTGTGTCGGTGTTCCGCGGAACTTGCACCGTGTATCGATAATACGAGTTTATATCCGTTATATCTTTGTCGTAATCGCAGAGAATCGCGACTTTTATCTTGCACAGTTTTATCTCATAAAAAATCTCTTTGGAAGGAGGATAGACAGGGATTCCGCTAAAATCTCCAACTGAATCGGCTTTGCTATCAATGATTAGCGCGGGTTTGTAGCCAAAATCGGGTCGCTTCAAAAGCCGCTGAATCACCGTGTCGCCAGAATGCCCCGAAACGTAAATGACGGCGGGAACTCCCCACCACTTCATTTTTCCAAGAATGAGCCGAATCACCTCTCTGCCAAAAGGAAGAAAAAAACCTGCAAATGGAGTTGCCAAAAGCAAAGCCACCACAATCGGCCATTTTTCGTCCGCCTCTTCAACGGTAATCGAAAGCGCGATGCCTGCCAAACTAAAAAACGAACAAATCGAAAATTTTTTCACCTCGTCTTCAGGCGGAAGCACAAAACCTGGATACAATCCTGCAGCGTAAAAAACCGCAAGCATAATCGGAATGTAAATTCCGTATGTGGAAAACGAACGAAAATTAATCCAATGACGATTTATCAAATTGATTATAAAAAAAGCCACTCCTATCGAAAGCCAAATCAAAAATGAATCGCAAAAAGCGAGCACAATTCCAGACACAAACGAACTCGTTCTAAAAAATCTCTTTTTTATATATTTGTGGAAATTTGAATCATTTTTCTTTTTCATTTTTTATTCCGTTTTGCTCTATTTTACACCATTTTTTATTTTTTTTTGCAGAGCAAACATTAATTTTTGCTTAATAATTCCGATTTTTTCTATTCATCGACTCCAAGAATATCTTTGAACGAATTGCTCAAAATCTCAGCGGATTTTTTATACGAATATTTTTCCCGCGCCAACGCAATTTCTTTTTCAGAAAGCCGCGAAAAATCCGAAGAAATGAGTTTTTGAGCCAAATCAGACGAATTTCCTGCAGAAAAAAACTGAACGGGCAATTTTTCGTAGACTTCCCTGAAAACGGGAATGTCCGAAATAAGCGCAGGCGTTCCAACGCAAAGCGATTCAAGCGGCGGGATTCCAAAACCTTCGTACAAAGAAGGCTGAACCAAAACGAGTGCGCGCACATAAAGCGAGCGCAATTTTTCATTTGAAATTCGTCCCGTAAACTCAATTTTTCCGCTCGTCGCCCCCGTCTCGGAAAGAAGTCTAATTTTTTTTGCAGCCTCCTCATCGCCCGTCCTAAAATTGTCGGCATTTCCGACTATCACGAGTTTTCCAGAGAATCCGCTTTCCACCGCCGTTTTGAATGCGTCCAAAAGAATCGTAAGTCCCTTGTGTTTTTTTACGTTTCCCACAAAAAGAATCTCATTTCGCTCGCCGATTTCCTCGTCTTCACGACTTTTTGAGCGAAGAAGATACGAAGGAATGCCGTTTGGAGTTACCATTATCCGCTTTCGGCATTTGAGCGTTTCCTTTATCCGCTCCCGCGAAAACTCGCTTACGGTAACGATTCGCTCCGATTTTTTTATCGCCCGCTCATAAAACCACTTTCGCGCACATTTTCCCCAAAATCCCACGAGTCCTTGAAAATCGAGAAAAACTACGTCGTGAATCGTAGAAACGATTGGAATATGTATATTTCCCGGGATATTGCAATATGGAGAAAAAAACAAATCGTATTGATGGATTTTTTCGTTTACAGAGCGAGGAAGCGAGCGCAATTCCGAAAAAGAAAACGGTTTTGTGTCGCAAAAACAAAATTCCGCATTTTGAGAGCGCACAAAATCCATGCACTGCGCATGAGTTCCAAGCAAAAGGCAATTATTTTTTTCAAGTAAATGCGGCAAAATCTCTGAAACATACGACCCGATTCCGCCAGAACCTATCATTCGACAATCTACAACGATTTTCATTTTTTCCTCTTTTTACTGATTGAATTTTTCAAGAAGCGAGTTGATTTGATTTTTCATCTGCAAAACAAAACGCTCCGTAGAAAATTTTTGGGCATGAAGCGCAATCTCGGAAGGCAAAAACGCGCCTTCTTCAAACAGTTTGTCAAATTTTTCAAGCGCGGCACAAAGAGAATCAACGGTTTGCTCCTTAAAAAGAACGCCCGTTTTTCCGTCAACAACAGTTTCCGTTGCGCCCCCTCGCCCAAACGCCACAACAGGTCGCCCACACGCTTGCGCTTCAACGGGAATGATTCCAAAATCCTCTTCCGCGCAAAAAATGAGCGCACGGCATTTTTGCAAAAACGCCTTTACTTCTTCGTCTGAAATTCTTCCCGTAAACTCGATTTTTGCGCCATTTTTTTGCTTCCATTTTTCAGCAAGCAGTTTGAGTTCCTTTTCTTGTGCGCCACCGCCAATCACAACCAAATGCCTGCCACTTTTTGCACACGCTTCTATCGCTAAATCTATTCGTTTGTATGGAACAAAACGCGAAAAAACAACAAAAAAATCCTCGCACGCGCTTTTTGACGGAACGAGTCGCGCCGTGTCCACAGGCGGATGAACAACAAAAGCCTCGCGCCGCCAATACTTTTCGATTCTTCTTGCAATGTATTTTGAATTTGCGACAATCAAATCAATGCGTTGACTTGAAATAAAATCCCATTCCCTTATACGAGGCATAAGACGAGTCATAAAAAGACGAGTCAAAAATCCGCTGTTTTTTTTATATTCAAAATACAAATCCCACGCATATCTCATAGGAGAATGAATATACGCTATATGAGGAACAAACGGTGGCGTTATTACACCTTTTGCACAACTAGAAGACGAACTTATAACCAAATCGTATGATGAAAAATCGAACGACTCAAAAGCGAGTGGCATAAACGCAAGCATTTTTGTGTAAAGTCGCGTAGAAAACGGAATTTTTTGTAAAAAAGACGTTTTTACTTTTTCCTTTTTGAAAACGCGCCCGATTTTTTTTTCATCGTAAACGAGCGTAAAAATGTCCGCATCGGGAAAAATCGAAAGCAACGCCTCAACAACGCGCTCCGCCCCGCCATAATTTACAAGCCAGTCATGCACGATTGCAACTTTCATGCGACAACTTTACCACGGAACGCGCCATGTTTCAATTAAAATGTTACCGATTGTTCGGTAATGTTTTTAAAAACGCTCTACTCTCTTCCCGACCAGCAGTAAGTGCAGAGCTTTTCGTGGGGAAGCCCCGTCGAGTCGAGCATGTCGTCGAGGCGGTGGAAGCGGAGCGTGGTGAAGTGGAGCTGCTTTCGGATTTCCTCCTGCATTCTCGCATATTCGGGAGTATCGGGGTCCGAGTATTTGGCGAGCGTTTCCGCGCTAACATCGTCGCCCTCAAATTGCTTTACCACGCGGCGAGCAATCAAGTCCATCTCGCTTTTTGAGCGTGAAAAATTCAAATATTTGCAGCCGAACATAATCGGCGGGCAGGCGGGGCGCACATGCACTTCCTTCGCGCCGCTCTGATACAAAAAGTCCGTCGTCTCGCGGAGTTGAGTGCCACGCACAATCGAGTCGTCAATCAGCAAAATGCTTTTGTCTTTGATGAGCTGCTGAACGGGGATCAGTTTCATGTGGGCGATGAGATTCCGCTGCTCTTGGTTCACGGGCATGAAACTTCTCGGCCAAGTCGGCGTGTATTTGATGAACGGTCGTGTGAACGGAATTCCCGCCTCGTTCGCGTAGCCCACCGCGTGAGCCGTTCCCGAATCTGGAACGCCCGCCGCGCAATCCGGGTGGATGTTGTCGTCTTTGTCGCGCTTGGCAAGGTACTTTCCGCAGTTGTAGCGCATTGCCTCCACATTCACGCCCTCGTAGCAAGCTGTGGGGTAGCCGTAGTAAATCCACAGGAATGTGCAGATTTTCATTTCGTCGGTGGGCTTTTGCAGAATTTCGTAGCGGTCAGCGGTCACGAAAACGATTTCGGCAGGACCAAGCTCGTGCAAGTCAGAATAGCCCAAATTGATGTACGCAAAACTCTCGAAACTGAGGCAGTGCGCTAAAATCGAGCCTTTTACATCTTTTTTGATTCCGATTTGAAGCGGAGTGCGGCCGAGTTTGTCCCGCGCACCGTAAATTCCTTCGGGAGTGGCGACGAGCATGGTGACAGAGCCTTGAATCTTTGACTGAACGAACTGAATTCCTTCAAGAATCGTCTTTTGCGTGTTAATCATCGCAAGAATCAATTCCGTTTGGTTGATTTCGCCGCCGCTCATTTCCAAAAACGCGCCGCCGTTGTCCATGAGTTCTTTGACAAGTTCGTCCTTGTTCGTGACAACGCCCACCGTGGTGACGGCGAACCGCCCCAAATGCGAGCGGGCCAAAAGCGGCTGAGGCTCGTAGTCGGAGATGCAACCGATTCCCAAATGACCTTTCATCTCCTCGATGTCGCTCTCAAATTTTGTGCGGAACGGCGAATTCTGAATGTTGTGAATAGCGCGCTGAAACCGCTCGTCTTTTCGCCAGACGGCAAGCCCGCCGCGCCGCGTTCCCAAGTGCGAGTGATAGTCCACGCCGAAAAACAAATCCAACGAACAGTCGTCCTTTGAGACGACACCGAAAATTCCGCCCATGTTGTACCTCAAAAATAATTGCGTATTATACTGATTTTTTTGAATGCGCTCAACGATTTTGAAAAACAAAAAACCCCACACGAATGCGGGGTTTTTTATAAGTGCGATTACTCTAGCACTGAATCATTCCGAAGACCATTGCGAACAAAGCGACCGTTTCGCAAAGACCGACAACCATGATGTAGTTTGAGAAGCCTTTTCCCGTCTCGCCGAGCGCGTCACTTCCTGCCGCACCAGCCTTTCCCTGCGCGATAGCAGAGAAGCACATTGCAAGACCAGCCGCGATTCCCAAGCCGAGGAAGAAGAGCGGGTTATCGGCGATTTTTGCCGAGCCAGCCATCTGCTGCATGAGAAGGAAGCCGTAGATTGTCTGCGTCAAAGGCGCACCAGCGAAGACAGTGAGGATGAACGGAGCGGGTTTATTCGCCATAAAGCAGCGTTTCCAAGCCCCAATCGCGCCCTGTCCCGCGATTCCGATTCCGATTGCAGAGCCAATAGCCGCAATACCCATTACAAGACCAGCACCAATCATTCCAAAATTCATAATTTTTCTCCTATAATTGTGGTGGTTGAGCGTGTCGAAACCACCAAAAATTTTATTTATATAAACGCCAGCCTACTCGGTCAGCGGTTCATATTTAAATCCAGCCCAACTCATTCCCAAGTGATTTGAGAATTCGAGCGTGTTCAAGCGAACGCCGTGGACGATAACCGAAAGCAGGTTAAGAATCATGTTCAAGCCATGACCGAACACAAGCAGCACGATAAGTACGATGAACAAAGCCGCGTGTCCCACGAGAGGTCCTGCGAAAGTGTTCACCGTGCCGCTGATTGCCGCTCCCGCCAAGCCGACAGCCCACAATCGGATGTACGAAACGATATCCGAGAACACATTCACCACGCCCAAAAGCACGGAGATGATGTTCTTCACGCTCTCAAGGATTGACTTGCCTACGCTTCCCTCGTAGTTCGCGAAAATGAAGCTCAATGCAAATCCGCCCGCAACGAGCGCGATTGAAATCGTTCCCCATGGAAGTCCGTAAACATCGCCGCCCATGAGCGGGAAGACATTTCCGTCAACGACCATCGAAAGAACGACCCAGTACATGCCGATAAGCTGTACGAACGAGCCGAATTCCCCCAGGAACTTCAAGCGATGCTCTTTGTCCTTGATGTATCGACCGATTCCCTTCAAGTGCGCCACGCAGAGCTGTATGAGCGCGAGCGTGAAGCAGAAAATCTGAAGGTTCTGCGCCGTGTTGAGCGTTCCCTTTGAAGCGTCAGTCGTCCAGAACGGAAGCCACTCGACACCCTCGTAGGCGTTTGAAATCGGCGGAACGGACAACGCGACAATCCAGTCAGGCAGCTGCTCGGGCTTCAAGCCGAACCAGGTGCAAGTGACCGCGCCCCACACCATCGTGGCAATGCCCAAAAGCAGGACAAGCCCCAGCATTGGCGAGACTTTCTTTCCGCCGAAAACGCCCTTCAAGATGAAGATGAGAGCCACCGCCGTCACAAGCGCACCATAGCCGCCGTCTCCAAAAATCATTCCGAAGAAAACCGTGAAGAACGCCAAGAACCAGCCCGAAATATCGTACTCGTGGTATCCCGGAACAGTGCCCAAGAAGTCCGTGAGTGGGTAAATCAAGCTGACGAACTTGTTGTTCTTGAGCTTCGTCGGAACGGCATCGTCCTCGCTCGGGTCAGAAGAGCCGTAAGCCCATTTCTCACTCTTAGCGAACGCCTCAAACTTCGCCATAGAATCCACGGGAACGAATCCCGTAATCCATGAAAGATTTTCCTCGATTCCCATGCCCGAATACAAGTTCTCAAGCTCAATGTCCTTCGCGATAACGCTGACAGAATCTTTGAGCGCGTCCTTGTACTGAACGCAAGACTTAATCTCGCTTTCAATCTCTGCGATTCGCTTCTTTGAGTCAGAAATTTCTTTCTCTAAGCCCGAAGTCGAGATTCTAGGCAGGACAACCTGATACGCCTCTGCGGGAATTCCCTCTGGTCGCTCGTTCACGACAAAAGGCTTCTCGCTCGCGAGAACGAACCTGACTTGCGATTTATCCCGACCGACGACGATTGTTTTTGCCTCATCTCCAATCAGCGCGTACTTGTCCGAAGGAATTTCGTACATCGCAAGATGAATGCCTTTTTCGGAAAGCTCCGCAAAATCGTTTGGATTCACGCCGCCCCACTTTGAAAATCGCTCAAGCTCCACGGAATCAGCAGTGATTCGGTCAAAGCAAGACTTCTTTTCGTCAGTGAGCGAAAGAATATTCTTTG
>CALFJF010000074.1 GCA_937877535.1 uncultured Treponema sp. | reverse complement strand
TTACGGCAACAAATCTTGCCGCTCGTGGTTTCAAGGTTCTTTTCTTTGACCTTGACACGAACAATTCGGGGACGATGTACTTCACGCAGGGAATCGAGGGAATCACCGATACGATTGAGTCCCACAATGTCTTTGAATCGCTCTCGCACAATGACATCGAACGCCCGACAAACAAACTTTCACCAGAAGAGGACTCCGAGCGGACAAAGGAACGGCGGTCAATTCAGAGATGGATGATTCAGATTTCTACACGGACGATGAAGATTATTCAGAATTCGACAACGAGGATGCCGTTTTTTGATGAATAAAATTGCAATTTTTTCGCTCTTAAAGCCAATAACTCGCTTTTTTGAGCGAAAAATGTCGTTTTTGATTTTTTTTCTGAAAGTCCCTGTATGCTGTCTCGCTTCCTGAGAGCATTCCCGTCCTTGTCACGATGAATGATTTCGGCGAGGCGCAGTATGTCGGCGCAGTCTCAAGGCGGAACTACCAGAACTACTCCGTTCCCGAGGTCGCCGTGCAGTACCAAATCAAGGAATTCGTGAGTCTGTGCTACACGCTCTCGACTGACCGTGCCGTGATGAAAAAATCCCTCAGCAAGACTTATCACCTGCTTACATCAACAACTGCTTCCAAGTATTCTTCCCGCCTGAAAGAAGAGACTCCGTTCGCGGACTTCGGAAACAGGACGCGCGAGGTGTCGTTTCAAACAGAGCCTTTGCAGCTCTCGAAGGACACCTACTAGGTCGATTTCGAGGTGACGACACGGCAGCTTTCGGGAAGCGTGGTTGAAAGCGTGACCATGCGGGCTGTCATCAGCGTGAAGGCATTGCAGCCGAGCGAGGACGACATCAAGGACATAGGGAGCGACCCGCAAAGCGGGAAAAAACTGCCAGTCATCTTCAACGAGAAGAACGAAATCGTCAACTACAGCGTGAAGAAGAATGTGTTCGTGATTCCGCGACTGATAAACATGGTGACTTTGCGTTTGGGAAAAGAGAAGGTCACAATCACGAAGAAAAAGACGAGCGCGAAAAAAGCCGCCGAGATTGAGGCGAACCGGGAGAGTGCCGATGGAAAACAATGATGTGAATGCAACGCTTCCTGTAGGCGACCGCCAGCCGTCGGTTGATGAAAACACATTCGATTCTGAGGACACGAATCTTGATACGGGAAACACGGATTTGCGAGAGGAGGCTGAAAGCGATAAGGACGAGCTTCTTCCGCCCGAAGAGGAGAACGAGGCTCGGCAGCTGAATGTCGGAACGATTTTCGCGGCGATTTTCATACTCGTGGCGGTCGTCCTCCTCATCGTGATGCTCGCGGGCGGGAAGAAAAAGAAGAAGGACACGCACGAGCTTGACAAGGCGGGCGCGAAGTACGAGGTCGAGTTCAAGGAGAAAGCACCAGCCGAGGAAGTCGCCGAGCATTTTGAGCGCGAAGTTCCGCCGCCGAAGGTTGAGAAAGAGGAAGATGTTGACAAAATCCTCGACACGCTCCCCGACACGCTACAGCCGCAGCCCGAGCCACAGAAAGCACCCGTCGCGCCAGTGGGCAGCGGGTCTTACGGCTCTTCACGGAGCGACCTGCCTGACACGCGGAATTCCAAGAGCCCGCGAAAGATTGACGGATTGAAAGGTCAGGCTTCCCCCGACACGAACCAGAACATCGTGAGCGCGATGATAAACGGAAGCGGTTTTACGACTCCAAGCTCTAGCCAGCGGATGACAAAAGAGGAGTACATAGCCGAGATGATGAAGCAGACTCAGAACTTGCAGAATCAGCTGTACGGAAGCGGCACAGGCTCTTCTTTCGGCTCATACGGAACTGGCGGGAACGGGAATCAGGCGGCGGCTTATCAGCAGAACAAGGAGCAGTTCTATTCAAACGGGGCGGGAAGCGGCGGAAGCGGCGAGTTCCTGTCCTACAACTCGCTCTGGGACGGAACGATTATTTCAGGTGCGCTCATCACGGCGATAAACACCGACAACCCCGGCGTGGTAATCGCCCGCGTGACCGAGAATGTGTACTCGAGCTACGACCATTCATTTTTGCTCATTCCCGAAGGCTCGACTTTGTACGCGACCTACAATTCTGATGAAAAAACTAAAAAAATTAAATCTCGTTTCGGAAAAGAAAAAGTGATAGAAAAATCCGCAGAAGATGTAGCCAAAGAAAGTGATATCTACAAGACTTTCAAAGAAAAAGGCTTTGAGGTGAGAGTTATTTCTCGTGACGAGAGTACTCACCTCTAATTATTGCGTTTTTCGAAATAACGTTCAACATCACTTCTAGTCAACTGGATGTGATGTTTTTTTATGTATGCTTCAGTTTCATCTATTGAAAATCCATTGTTATAACATTTACGTAAAATAAGCCTTTTATAGTAGTCCAGTTTAACTGTTACTTCTTTCCCACAGAACGGTAAGAAGTCGAGAAAGCTTGGTAAGTTGTCTTTAAGAGTTGTAAAATGATGCATTGTTTCATCTTGTTTGTTTATCCAAACAAAGTGGAGGTGACCCTGATTTATCTTTGGCGATACATAATCAAGTTGTATGTTTTTCGGGTCTTTAATTTTTGCCTTTAGTGCTTCAATTAAACAATTACTGATCATTTACCGTACCTCCGTCTTCAGTAATAATATAGGTACTCTTGGTAATCAAATTTCCAAAAAATAGTCAAATCGGTTTAAAAATTTTTCACTAATTATTTTATAGAAAACAAAAGTAACCAAGACGGCAATCCTGATTACTTTCTAGCACAACCAAAAGGAAGATTTTTGATTATGTTAAATAATTTAGTGAAGACTGGGAATACCCAGCATAGAGCATTAAAATTACGAATCTATCCGAATCCAGAACAGGAAATCCTAATCAACAAGACTTTTGGCTGTTGTCGTCAAATATATAATAATCGTCTTTTTAAACGAAACGAATTCTATCAAAATATCATCAAACCAGAAACAGACAAAGCAAAACTCAAAGAAAACCAAGCAAAATTCTTCGCTTCCTGACAATCTCACGGACGAGGAGCGGGCGACAAAAAAATAATCAGCGATAATCTTATGACACGGGGAATTTTCTCCGTGTTTTTTGTATGTTACATTAGTCTGTTTGCGAAAACGGTATGTTATGGTATAATCTAAGAAGAGAGGAGAAGAAGATATGTCAGAAAATGGCTCTTGACTAGCATCTCTTGACAGAAGGAGATGTAAGTCTATGAAATACAAGAGATTAAGCACCAAGAAATTCAATAAAATTTTGCGATGCTTTTGCACCGACATTACGGCGACCGCCTGCGCAAAAATCGTTGGCGTGAACCGAAACACCGTGAACAGCTGGTACAACGATTGCCGCCGACGAGCACTTCGGTCAGACATTCAACGAGAACACCAAGAACTATGACCCGCAATTTTCTGAACTTGTTTGACAGAAAGATTTTTCCACATTCTCGTGATATAAGTGAACCGCAGTGAAGGAGGAATACGTTTTCTGTCTTTTATCTCAATACCCGCCAATTTGCAGATTCTCTTAAAGTACCTATCCAAATGTTCTTGTTTCATGGGAGCAAAAAAATCATCATGAAAAAGAAAGGACTAAGCAGAAATGTTGTTCTGTGAGATGTATTCTTTCAGATTTTTCAAAAGCATATCCCATTGTCAGAAACAAAAGAAAATTTCGCTTGTTATCCCATAAAAAAGGCGAGAAAAATTTTCCCAATTCCTCGATTGAAAAAATATCATACATCTAAAAGGGCAGGGTGAATTATCAGCGGTTCATGTAAAAAAAGACACCAGCGACTGCCACGAACGCAATAAAAATCGCACAATACGACCATGTTGGAAGCGAACCGTCAGAACGAGCGGATTTTGAGTCAATTGCAGAAAGAAACCGATTTTTGACTTTTCTTGAAATGCGCGCCCGCTCTTTTTTTTGACGACTTTTTGATTTTTCGGCACTTGCGCTGTTTTTTACGGCGTAACCACATTTTGGGCAGCCGTTTTTGAATTTTTCGTTTGGTCCCGTTTCTCCACAGGCGGGACAGCGCACGGACGCAAAAAATCTCCCGCATTTTTTACAAAATTTTGAATTTCCTGCAACTTCCGCCCCACAACTTTCACAGAAAAATTTTGCGCTTGCTTTCATTTTTGTTTCACCTTATTTTACGCCAAGAATGAGTCGATTCGTTTCATTTGAAAGAACCATTGCGCTCACCACCCGCGTTTCTTCCGCCGTTTTTAGCGTTGCGTTTTTGATTTTTGTGTTGGACGGTAAATTTTCGGTAAATTCAATTAAATCTGGCGAAAATTCGAGCGTTTCGCCGTCAAAATTGCGCGCTCGCCCCGTAACAAGAGCAAGAGAAACTGGATTCGTAAAAACAAACGAGCAACTGATGATTTTTCGTTCTTTTGGCGTGTCTGGAGTTTTTTGATTTTGCTCAATCGAATCGTCGGAAAGCAACGGTTCAACTTCGGTGTGCGAAAAATCCACCGAAACGTCAAGCGACGGCTGAAAAAACGAAAGCAAATCCTCAAACGCCTTCATTTCGTTTTCTTCGGAAGAACTCGCAAACGAAAAAGTTCCAAATATTCCAAGGGCATCCGCCTTTTTTCGCTCTGATTCTGAAAAATTCTGCCCCGTGTAAAGCATGACTTTTGACGCATTGCCGTCCACTCCAGAATATTGCGAAAGCGTTTTCCAATGCCGCGGATAATCTTCCGCGCTTATAATTATGAGATGTGGCGAGATTTCTGAAATATTATCCAGAGCCTTCAAAAGCCAGCGGTACACAATCGTTTCAAAGCCGAATTTTTGAAGCGTTCCCACGATTTTTGCAATGACCTTTTCGTTGTCCGCAATGACTAAAGCCTTCATTTTTTTCCTCGATTTTTTGTTAAACCCGCAAACAAAAACGGGCGAAGCCGCCCGCTTGATTTTCGTTATTCTTCCGTGCCGAGATTTGTAACAGTGTAATCGTAAATCTGCCAAATTCCGTCGCGTTGACGCACTTTGTAAACGTATTTTTTGACTTCTCGATAATTCGGATATTTGAATTTTTCTTCAACCGTAACCGAACCCGCCGTTGGAGAATAGGTCGTCGTTTGAATCTGGAACGACTCTGGAACGGCAATTACGTCGTGGTCAATTCGATTTTGCATCAAATCGGATTTATACGCTTCAAGCATACGCCTCCGCTCATCTGCGCTTGCAATATTGTACCGTCTTTCCATCTCGCCGTTGCGTTTCATCAGTTGCTCAACGTCCATGTAAAGAAAGTACTGGTCCCAAAGCGACTGCTGCCGCGCCTTTATAGTCCGCTCAACAACTTGGTCTGGCGGAATTTGCTCCAAAGTAAGCATTGTTGCGCTTTCGTTTTGAATTGGCAAAACCGCCGAACCGCTTGCCGCAGGGGCAGGGCGCACGTCCAAACTCAAACGATTTGACGTAAGTTTCACGCTCTTTGATTTATAAAGGTCAGGATAAAAATCGAGTTGAAGGTAATAAATAGAAGGCTCGTCAAAAGAAATGTACTTTTTTACATCCTCAACAAACGAATACGACTCGCCCGCTTCAATCGCAATATCGCGATAATAAACATCATTTTTTGATGAACGACGATTGATTAAATCAGTTGTCTGCGCGAGTTTTGTGTTTTTTATCGTGTTCGCCGTAAAATCCAAACTGAACATTCGCTCATCTGCCAACTTGAATCGGAGCGTTTCAGTTCCATTATTTACGATAGACACGTTCACTTTTACAGGATTATCTTGTGTTCCGCTCGGATAATACATCGTTCTATCAAAGAATTTGATGACGACCGACGCTTTTGAAAAATCCTGCGAAGGCGCAGACTGACCGCCAGCGGCAAATGAAGTCTGTGCAAAAAGAGTCAAAGACGATAAAATGGCAAATACGGTTCGTTTCAAAATATTCCCCCGAAACAATCATGCGCAAGGCTTGCGCACTCCTATATTTCATTATCGGAAGATTTTATGAAATCATTATTGTCAAATTACTTCGATTCTGTAACAAAAGGGTGGTCTGCTCTCAAAGATGGCGTAAAAAAATGCGCAAAACTTCCTTACGATATTGAAGGACTTTCTGGCTCGTCTGCGTCTTTTTTTGCAGCAGAATTCATGGAAGAAAGGCGCTTTTTTGCGATGAATTCTCTTCAATACGGAGAAACAAAAGGAAAAACAAACGAAAATGTGGACGCATCTTTTCTTGATTTTATTGTTGTTTGCCCTTCGGAGCGAGATGTTCACGCAATTCGTTCGGATTTAGAAAGTGCGCTCAAAGATTCCGTCGATTTTTTTGAACTCCCCTGGTGGTCTGCAGTTCCGTATCGTCCCGCTCCAAGCGCAAGCGCGATTTTTGGACAACGCGCGGGAACGCTTTGCGCTTTGTGCGAAAAGAAAAATGTAAACGCTTCAAGTCGCGCACGAGTTTTTTTGATGAGTGAACGCGCTTTTTTAACGCCCGTTCCGCCAAAAGAATTCTTGCGCTCGCTTTTGTTTTCTGTTTTTACGGGACAAAAAATCGAGCCAGAGGAAATCTCGGAGCGACTTTCGCATCTTGGCTACAATCGAGTGCCAAAAGTTGCGCTTCCGGGCGAATTTTCCGTTCGCGGGGAGGTTTTGGACGTTTTTTTGGGCGGCGGAGAGCCAGTTCGGATAAATTTTGATTTTGACGAAATCTGTTCAATAAAATTGTTCGATGTAGAAACGCAAACGACTACAAAAAAAATCACCAGGCTCACGTTTTCTCCGATGAAAGAAGTCGTTTGGAACGAAGATTTGATTTCCACACTCGACAATGCGCTCAAAAACGAGTTTGGAGAAAACGAAAACTGTCAAACACTCGTCGATTCTCTCAAAACGCGCGGCGAATGTGAAGGCGAGGAGTTGTTTTATCCTGTTCTTTGGGAAAAAAGTTTTTCCGTGTTAGACCTTGTGGGAAAAGGCTCAACGCTTTTTTTGTTCGATTACGACCGACTTTTCAACGCGCTTGAAAGCCTTGAGCGCGAATTTTTGTCGATGTATAAGCGCACGATGTCTGATTCCCAAAATCTCCCCGTTTTTCCGCCAAACAAAATGCTCAATCGATTTGACATTACAGAACAGTTTGAGCGAACGATTTTTTTTCACTCAATTCGCGCGTCGGATTTTTCGGAAAACGAAACAAAGAAAAATCTCTTAAAAATCGACGTAAATCCTCCTCAAAGTTTTTTTGGAAATTTCGCTCTTCTCCGCGAGCATTTTACGGAATTGCAAAAATCGGGCTGGCGAATTTTTATTTTTGCCGATAACGAAAATCAAGCCCTCAGAATCGAAGAGATTTTCAAAGATTTTACGTCCCGTTCGCCGTCTTTTAGCGACAAAATCCGCGACAACGCCTTGCGCCATCTGCCTTTGTACGAATTGGAAGTTTTTCCTGCTGCCATTTCAGCAGGCTTTGGAATTGCGCAAACAAAAACGCTCGTTGTTCAAGAAAACGAAATCTTTGGACGGCGAAAGCAAAAAGAGCGGGCGACAGTTCGGGCAAAAAGCGAAGTAATCGAAGCGTTTGTGGATTTGAACGAAGGCGATTACGTCGTTCATTCTGGCTACGGAATCGGGCAATTCAAAGGAATTCAAAGACTCAAAGCGAGTGGAGCGGAAAAAGATTACATCAAAATCGAATACGCTCAAGAAGAATTTTTGTACGTTCCGCTTGAGCAGTTGAATCTTGTGCAGCGTTACATTGGAAGCGGTGGCGCGGCTCCTCGGCTTGACACGCTTGGCGGAAAATCGTGGGAAAATCGAAAGGGAAAAGTCAAAAAAGCGGTTGAAGAACTCGCCGAAAAACTCCTTTCTCTCTACGGAAAGCGAAAAATCGCGCGGGGATTTGCGTTTTCGCGCGTGAGCGACCTTGAAGCGGAGTTTGACGCGGCATTTCCGTATGAAGACACGCCAGACCAATTTACTGCCACAAAAGAAATCAAAGCGGATATGGAAAAGCCAATTCCAATGGACCGCCTTCTTTGTGGCGACGTGGGATACGGGAAAACGGAAGTTGCGCTTCGGGCGGCTTTTAAGGCGGTTCTTTCAAAAAAACAAGTCGCTTTTCTTGCGCCCACAACGCTTCTTGCGGAGCAACATTTTGAAACGAGCGAAGAGCGATTCCGCGGATTTCCCGTAATAATAAAGCACCTTTCTCGATTCGTTCCTCAAAAAGAGCAAAAAAAAATCCTTGCTGAATTGAAGGAAGGAAAAATCGACATTTTGATTGGCACGCACAGAATAATTCAAAAAGACGTTGAATGGGCAGACCTTGGACTTATGATTATTGACGAGGAGCAACGATTTGGCGTAAAAGACAAAGAGCGATTAAAAACCTTAAAAACGAACATCGATTGTCTTTCGATGAGTGCCACCCCGATTCCGCGAACGCTCCAAATGAGTTTGCTGAAAATCCGCGATATGTCAGTTCTTGCAACGCCTCCGCAAGCGAGAAAGCCGATTGAAACGAGCGTTGAAGAAGCGGACGACGAAAAAATCGCGCGAGCAATCAGGCGGGAAGTTGAGCGGGGAGGGCAGGTGTTTTTTTTGCACAATCGCGTAGAAACGCTTGATGATACGCGGCGAAAACTAGAGCAACTGCTTCCAGAACTGTTGATTGACACCGCGCACGGACAAATGTCCTCCGACGAACTCGATGATATTTTTAGACGATTCAAAATGGGCGGTTTTCACGTGCTTGTTGCAACAACGATTATTGAAAACGGAATCGACATTCCAAACGTAAACACGATTATAATCGACCGCGCGGATATGTATGGAATTAGTCAACTCTATCAATTACGCGGACGAGTTGGACGAAGCGACAGAACGGCGTATGCGTATCTTTTTTATCCAAAAGACCGTGCTCTTTCAGAATTGGCAATGAAGCGACTTCAGGCGATTTCGGATTTTACGGAACTTGGAAGCGGATTCAAAATTGCCATGAAAGACATGGAAATCCGAGGGGCTGGAAATCTGTTGGGGCGAGACCAAAGTGGCGACGTGTATTCCGTGGGTTTTGACCTTTACGTCAGGCTGCTTTCAAACGCAATCGAGCGGCTTACAAAGGAAAATTACGTTGAGCAAACGGACGCTCTTCTTGAACTTGAATACACGGGCTTTATTCCAGACCGCTACATTCCGAGTACGCAGACAAAAATGGAGATTTACAAAAAAATCGCCTCGATTCCGTCAAAAGACGCGCTCGAAACGCTGGAACTCGAAATTATGGACAGATTTGGTCCGATTCCCGAAGAAATGCAAACGTTGCTCTCGCTTTCGGAAGTTCGATTGCTCGCAAAAAAACTCAAAATAGATTCGATGAAAGAAAAAAATGGAAGCGTTTGCGTAACGTTCCGCGCCGTGAGCGATATTCCCGTGAAAAAATTTTTGCGCCTTTTGGCAGCGTTTCCCACGCTCATTCATCCCGCGCCCGAAGACCCGCGCTCGTTTTATATCTCGGCGTTGGGCATTCAGCCAGACGAAAAAGCCGACTTTTTTAGAGAAAAACTCGAAGCGTTGGTCTAAAACAAAAACGCGGTGATTGAGACTGTCGAAATCTCCGCGTTTTTGTTTTGATTTTGTCATTTCAACAGGCTCAATAACCGATTTTTTTTGTCACATTACAAATTCGGGAAGTGATAAGTCACGCCGATTCCGAAATTCGTAACATCTTTGCTCAAAGTCGTTTTGTAGTCTCCGAGGTAATAATCCGCGTCGAAGTAATTTGCGTACAAGCACGAGATTGCGAGCGTCAGTTGCTCCGTCGGGTAGATTTCAAATCCGCCGCCAATCACAAAGTTGTCAAGGACGGGATTGAAAGTGCTGTTTGAGTCGTCCGTGATTCCCTGTTTGCCGTAAGACGCTCCAAGCGAGACTCCGACATATTTGCAAAAACGATAATCGACTCCGAGCGCGATTTCCCATGAATTTTCGTAATCAGTTTCTGAAAGAATTGAATTTTGTTGTGCGAAAGTGTTGAAATAATAGTTGAAACTTGAAGAAACATAGAGATTTTCAAGAATCGAATAGCCCACGCCAAAATTCAGAACCGCTGGCAAGTCCGTGCGGAATTTTTTGCTATTCGTGATGTCGTAATACTGCGCGATGTTGCCTTTCACATTGTCAACATCATAATCGATTCGGCTCAAAGTCTGATATTGCAAGGCAAGGTCAAGCCCTTCAACCTGCGGAATTTTCGCGTGAATTCCAAAAACGCAACTCTGACCAAATCCCATCGCCTCATAACTGATTTTGTTTCCGCCGTTCACCGCCGCAAAAGTCGCGTCCGAGCATTTAAGCGTCATTTCCTGCGTGCCGATTGTGTAGCGATACGCCGCCGCGAGCGAAAGCCAGTCAAGCACCTGATACGACGCGCCGATTTGAAAGCCGTAGGTGATTGAAGTAACATCGAGCGAGTGGGATTTTGCCATAGCAAGGGAAGCAGCGGCTGTTTTTTCATAAGCGTCTTTTTTTGCCGCATAGTCAGAAAGATTTGAACCGTATTTCTGGACAACTCCGTAAGCCTGCGCCAATTCTGATGTTGGATTCGCTTGAATATAGGAAAGAGCCGCCGCTTCACTGCCACTAAAATTTGATGCAACGGCATTTTCGTATGATTCTTTTGCTTTGGAAATCATATTTGCCGCAAGCCCGTATTTTGTCGCTTCTGCCGCCTGCGTACTCGCCCCATTCGCAAAAAGCAAACTCGTCGCGCTCGTGCCTTCGCTGTAAGAAAGAGAGCCGCCGCCCGCATACACGCCAAAATTGAAAAAAGTTGCCCACTTGTTCTTTTTGTAGACCGCGTTCAAGTCGGGGTAGAGCCACACGGTCGTTTCATCGTTTGAATAATACGGGTCGATTGTGCCGTAGTCGCCCAAATCAACTTTTGTTTTGAGTTCGTTCGCGTATTCTTTAAAGACGAACTGATTTCCGCCGCCGACCCACAAGCCTTCTTTGAGGTATGCCGTTCCCGCGATGTTGTAAAAAGCCGCTTCCGGGCGGGAATTTTCGGTGTTACGACTCGGATTCCGCAAATAGCCCGTGCTCAGATTCGTTTTGTTCTCAACGCCGCTCGCAAAGAGGGAAGGTGCCGAAACGAGTGCGAGAATTGATATGACGGCAGATTTTTTCATCTTGTAACTCCTTTTTGACAGATTTTTGATTTTTGTCATTTTGACATTTTTTCAAAAAATGTCATTTATTTTCTTTCCATAATAAAGAATTCAAATTTATTTGTCCACGTCGTAGCAAAAAAATGGGCGATTAGCTATAATTTGGTATTTATAATTCAAAAAAAAGAGGGTAGGGAAAAATGATTTGTAAAAAATGCAAAAAGATTTTACCAACAACTCTTCTTCCAATGATTTTTTTGGCGGTTTTCACGCTTTCTGCGTGTTCGTCAGCAAAACTTTCGGAATATGAGGAAACGATTGGAAATCAAAAGGCAGAAATCGAAGACCTCGGTGGTCAAGTTACCGCGTTAAAAGAGCAACTTGCCGCTGAGCAAGCCGCAAAGGACGCAGAAATCGCAGACCTTCGGGCGAAACTTGACGCAAAGACAACGGAAGCCGACGAATTGAAAAATACGAGCGAATCGCAAGCAAAGCAAATTGCCGACCTTCAGCGTCAACTTTCAGAATCAAAAACGCAACTCGCCGCCGCTCAAAAGTCGAACGCGGATGCTCAAAAAACAAATGCTGACCTAAAAAAACAACTTGACACGGCGCAAAAGCAAGTCGCTGCGGCTCAAGCAAAAGATAAGCAGATTGCCGATTTGCAAAAACAACTCGCCGCCGCTCAAAAACAGGCAGCCGACGCTGCAAAAAAGGATAAACAAATTGCAGATTTGCAAAAGCAACTGACTGCCGCGCAAAAACAGGCTTCTGATGCCGCCGCAAAAGACAAGCAAATTGCTGACCTGAAAAAACAACTGGCTGACGCACAAAAAGCGAGCGCGAACGCCGCCGCGAAAGACAAACAGATTGCCGACTTGCAAAAACAACTCACTGACGCACAAAAAGCAAGCGCGAACGCTGCCGCAAAAGATAAGCAGATTGCCGACTTGCAAAAGCAACTTGCCGACGCGCAAAAGGCAAGCGCGAACGCTGCCGCAAAAGACAAACAGATTGCCGACTTGCAAAAGCAACTCGCCGACGCGCAGAAGGCAAACGCGAACGCTGCCGCAAAAGACAAACAGATTGCCGATTTGCAAAAGCAACTCGCCGACGCGCAAAAGGCAAGCGCGAACGCTGCCGCAAAAGACAAACAGATTGCCGACTTGCAAAAGCAACTCGCCGACGCGCAGAAGGCAAACGCGAACGCTGCCGCAAAAGACAAACAGATTGCCGATTTGCAAAAGCAACTCGCCGACGCGAAAAAGCAAGCGGCTGACGCTCAAAAAGCGAGCAGTGGTGCGGCTGACGCTCAAAAACAACTCGCCGACGCAAAAAAGACGAGCGACGCTCAAGCACAACAAATCGCTGACCTGAAAAAACAACTTGCCGCAGCCCTTAAAGATGCGGAAAATGCAAAAAAGAGCGGAGTTCTCTCTGACTCTCTGAAAAAAGATAATGACGCAAAAGCAAAGCAAATCGCGGATTTGCAAAAGCAACTCGCGGAAGCGCAAAAAGCAAGTAGCGCGAATACGATGAACGCAAACGCAGTTGCCGCAAAGGACAAGCAAATCGCTGACCTTCAAAAGCAACTCGCCGACGCGAAAAAGCAAGCCGCTGACGCACAAAAAGCGAATGCGAACGCCACCGCAAAAGATAAGCAAATTGCGGATTTGCAAAAACAACTCGCTGACGCACAAAAAGCAAGCGCAAACGCTGCTACAAAAGACAAGCAGATTGCTGATTTGCAAAAGCAACTGGCGGACGCAAAGAAGCAAGCGGCTGACGCGCAAAAAGCAAGCGCGAATGCTGCCGCAAAAGACAAGCAGATTGCCGATTTGCAAAAGCAACTTGCTGACGCAAAGAAGCAAGCGGCTGACGCGCAAAAAGCGAGTGCGAACGCCACCGCAAAAGATAAGCAAATCGCCGATTTGCAAAAGCAACTCGCGGACGCGCAGAAAGCAAGCGCAAACGCTGCTACAAAAGACAAACAAATCGCTGACCTTCAAAAGCAACTGGCGGACGCAAAGAAGCAAGCGGCTGACGCTCAAAAAGCAAGCGCGAATGCTGCCACAAAAGACAAGCAGATTGCCGATTTGCAAAAGCAACTTGCTGACGCGAAAAAACAGACTGCTGACGCGCAAAAGACGAGTGCTGCAAATGCGTCTGCTGCAAAGGATTTGGCGACGCTCCGAAGTGCGTATGAAGAATTGCGAAAATCAAAACCGCTTCCAGAACTTGATTTCCCGAATTTCCCTGTAAGCGAAAACGATTCTCACGTTGTGATTACGAAAGTCGAGGGCGAATATGTTTCAATCGAGTGGGACGAAGAAGGCAAAATTGTCATTATTCCTTATTGGTTCTGGGAAAAACTGAATGATTATGACAACGACGTAATCGATGTTAGAGATGAATACGGAAAATTGGTCGAGCAATCAAAGAAAGCAATTCCTGTAGCCACCAGCGACGCAAAATAAGCATTTTAATCAAAGGAAGTTCTTTTAAGAATGAAGGAACTTCCTTTTTTTGCATTTTTGATAACTAAAATAACTGCCGATAAGGGCTATTCTGTCTACCAATTTACAAGATTTCTTAAAATTGTATAAATTTGCTCAAATTAAAAATAGTTTATATTATGAACAGTGATTACAAAAAATTATATTTTTATTTTCTTGATTTTTACCTCTTTTTCATTTTTTTATAAAATTATAGAGAACTAAATGACTAGAAATCTTTTCATTTTTGATAAAAATCAAAAATGAAATATAAACAAACAAAATTGTCAAGAAAATAATAACTCATTTTTGAAACTATAATTTCAAGTGTATATTTCAAATTATTTTAAGAATTTTTATAAACTAACAAGAAAAAATATCGAGTAAAATTTATTAAAATCATTTTTCTTTTATAAGATTGTCGTTTATTTCTGCGATTTGTTTGTATAAATCAAAGTAATCTATGGGAAATCCTGAAAAAGATTTTGCAAAAGTTCGTTTTTTTACGATTTTGGCTATTTGCCATATTGGTAAAGCAAAGTATTCACAGAGCAAATTTCTAAAAGGTCTGTCATTTTTGAAGGAAATCCGCGCAATCAACGCGCCTTTTGTTTTGAGGTCTGAAAGAAAAAATTCGTCGGAATCTGCTTTGCAAAAAGCGGAACAGGGGGCGGAATCAAAAAAGTCTGCGATTTTGTTTTTTTCGACGAGAAAATCGTAGCAAAACTCGCCACCCCATAAAAGCGATGCCAAAGATTCGCGTCTTCGTTTGTTCGACACGGGAAAAATCATGCAGCGTTCGATTCTAATGGACGAAGGAAGGTTTTTGTTCAAAATAGCCTTAAAATCCTCTTCTGACACGGGTTCAAGGAAAATCACCGAAGCGATTTCTTCAAAAGAGCGAATGCCAAGCGAAAGCGTTGTGGCAAATTCGAGTTTTGGAAGCGGATTAAAGCCTGATGAATACAAAATCGGAAACGAACTTTTGATGAGTGCGCGGTTAAAAATCTCGATGAGCGAAAGATGCGGCAAAAATTCGCCACCACAATGCTCCGAAAACGAAAAAATCGCGCGATAGAGAATCGGAATATTCTCATTTTTGGACTTTTCGGCAATTTCACTGTTTGCGCTGTCAAAAAAAACTGATTTTGTGTCGGTGTTTGAAGCAATGTCTCCTTTGCAAACTCCGCAACGGTGTGTGCAATTCATTTCGCATTTTTTTGTAAGCACCATTTTTTCGTGCGCATTCCATTCGGCAAGATAAAACGATTTTGCTGGACCGAGCGAAATGGAATCCCACGGAAGAGCCTCGTCTTTTTCGCGCTCCCGAAAGATTTGCTTTTGAACGTCAAAATCCGCAGAATCGAACGCTTTTTCCCACGCCTCGCGATTTTCTCGAAGATTATTTTCCCATGCGTCAAGCCTCGCCCCGTTTTTGTACGCCGAAAGAATCACTTTGCCCGCGCGCCTGTCGCCTCTGGACAAAAGCCCTTCCAAAACTCCAGAAAACGTGTCGCTTCCTCCCACGAGAAATTTTCCCTTTGGAAGATTTTTGCGAATAAAGTTGAGTTTTTTGTCGGCTTCCTCTGGAGTAATTTGCTTTGCCCACTGATACGGTGTGTGCGGTTTTGGAATAAACACGCCAACGTTTACACTGCACTGGATTTTTGTTTGCGCTTGAAGCGTCGTCATAAAATCAACAATCGCGCCCTCCTCCGTTTTGCCATCAATTTCTGGAAACGGAAGCCCAATCATAAAATAAAATTTTGCGCGATTCCAGCCGCGTTTTTTAGCATCGAGTATGATTTCAACAAGATGCTGTGCGTAAACTTCCTTATTGAGCATTAACTGCCAAGACTCGTCTGGAGTTTCCACGGCAAAGGTAAGCGAACTTTTTCGCACGGCGGAGATTTTTTCAAGAAGCGGAAGCGAAAAACTGTTCACTTTGAGCGAAGGCAACTGAAAACTCACATTTTGCACTTTGTATTTTGCGTTCAATTCATCCATGAGCGATTCGATTTCTGGATAATCGGCGGAAGAAAGAGAAGTCAAGGAAATTGAGCGATAGCCGCCCTCCCCTACCAGACGCTCGACTTCCTTAAAAATCAAACGTTTTTCTTTTACACGCTGCGGTCTGTAATAAATTCCTGCGTGGCAAAAACGGCAACCGTTCGGGCAGCCGCGCATAATTTCCACAACGCCGTGGTCTTGAACAGGTTTTATGAGCGGGAGCGGCAAAAACGAGCGGACGCTTTCTTTTTTGCCAAAATCTTTCCAAATTGCGCGTGAGGCTTTTTTTCCGCTCATCCAAACATGCGGATTTTGTGAAAGATATTCAAGGAGTTGTGCGCGCGAAGAGCCGTTTTTTTTCATTTTTGAAAGTTGTTCGATTAAATCGAACATTCCGCCTTCTGCTTCCCCGATAAACGCTGCGTCAAAAAAATCCGCGAATGGCTCCATGTTCGTCGCTCCGCAGCCGCCTGCAAGCACAATCGGGTTGTTTTCGTTGCGCTCCTCTTTCAAAAGCGGAATCCGCCCCAAATCAAGAATCGAAAGCACTCCCGTAATTCCGAGTTCGTATCCAATCGAAAAACCAATCATGTCGAGATTTTTGAGCGGAATCCCCGTTTCAAGCGTGTAAAGCGGAACGTCATATTTTTTCAAAAGATTTTCAAAATCCTTTTCTACAGCAAAAACGCGCTCGCAACGGACGGTTTTTATTGCATTAAGCGCATTGTATATGATTTTTACCGCTTGATTTGACATTCCAATTTGATACACGTCGGGAAACGCGATTGCAAAATCGAACAAATCTTCATTCACGCTTTTTTTTATTTCGCCGAGTTCGCCACCTACATAAATCGCAGGATTTTGCACGGAGCACAGTTCATTTCCAAAAATTGCAAGCGGGTCAATTCGTTCTTTTTGATTCATTTTGAATTTTTATCTCCAATCGTGCGTATGCGACCGTACACTCATCAAAACGCCAAGGCAAACCATTGCCGTCCAAAGCGAAGAGCCTCCGTAGGAAAGAAACAAAAGCGGAATTCCCGTAATCGGCATAATGCCCATAACCATACCAACGTTTACAAGAAAATGCCAAAGAAACATTCCAAAAATTCCAGCAGAAACGTATATTCCAAAATGATTTTCAGTGTTTTTTATGACAAAAAGGCACCGAACGAGAATCAAAAAATAGAGCGAAAAAACAACAAGTCCGCCCACAAAACCAAATTCCTCGGAGAGAATGCTAAAAATAAAGTCGGTGCTTTGCTGCGGAAGATACCGTTTGTGAGAAAGATTGCCAAGCAAAAAACCTTCGCCAAAAAAGCCTCCAGAACCAATCGCTCGCCTTGACTGAATGATGTTCCAACCAGTGTTTCGTGGGTCGATTTCTGGATTTATGAAAATGATAAGACGGCGTATTTGATACGCTTTCAAAACATAATGCTCCGCGACGTAAGAAAGAAGCAGCGAGGCGCAAATAATTCCAAAAAAATACGAAATCCAGTAAAACACTTTGTTTTCTTGATAAATCAACGTTCCGACAAGTCCGATTATGCCAACCGCTCCCGTTGCGGCAATGATGATAAGTCGAAGTTTTATGTCCGTGAGCAGTCTTATTGCAGGAATTGCGTGTTGCGCGATTTCTTTTTCGTATTCTGGCAGAACAGTAAACCATATTGTAAGAATACCGCCTAAAAGCAACATCATTATATATCGAAGCGGAACGCCCGCAATGAATGCCGCAAGCAAAAAAATAGGAAAATAAACGGAGGCAGTCCCCATGTCGGGTTGAATCAAAATCAAACCAAACGGAACGAGAAAAAGTCCCAGAGAAAAAGCAAATCGTTTTAGTTCAGACCAATCCGCCGTTCGTGAAAAAAAAGACGCGATTACGAATATGTACAAAATTTTACAAAATTCCGAAGGCTGAATGCCAAATGGACCGATTCCAAGCCAACTTTTTGCGCCATTCAATTCTTTTCCAAAAAGTCGCGTAAACACCAAAAGCGCAAGCATTATGAAAAAAAACTTCCGCGAATGTTTTTCCACCACTCTGTAATCAAAAATGGCAGCCACAAGCATTAAAATCAATCCGATGGAAGCCCAAATAATTTGTTTTGCGTATTCTGTCTTAACATTCACGCCAACAGAATTAAATCCAGACGAGTAAACGAACATAATTCCAAGCGTTATAAGTGCGATAACTGAAAAAATGATAAGAAAATCAAAAAGGTGGAAAATCCGTATTTTCATACATTCCTCGGCAAAATGAATTTAATCTGAGCGGGAACGCCGATTTTTGTTGTGTTCAAGTTCCCATGCGTAAGCACGAACATTCGGAAGCGATTGAACGGCTTGCTCGTAAGTTTGATTTGCGTAAATGCCTTGAAAAATCGTGTTTGTGGCATACGGCGACCACCAATCCCAGTCGTTTTTGGCTTCCACAAGCACAACGACCACAACCTGCTCTTCCACGGGCGCGTCAAATGGACCATAAGCCGCCATCCAAGCGTGCCATTTGTCAACGTAGCCAACTTCGGCAGTACCCGTTTTTCCCGCGATTTTCACACGCTTGTTTTCAAGCGGCCATTTTGGAGTACCGTCGGTAACAACGTAGCGCAAATCTTGCTGCACATCGCGCCAAACCGCCGCGTCGATGTTAGACTCGTGGAGAATTTCTGGTTGGACTTCTGTAACGAGTTCATTCGTGGCGGGGTCGCGAACTTCTTTCAAAAGATGAGGTCTGTAGATTTTTCCAGAGTTTGCAACCATCGCCATCATATTTGCAACGTGCAGAGGCGTTACAAGCGTGTAGCCTTGTCCAATCGACATATTGAGCGTGTCGCCACCCGCCCATTTTTCGTGATATTTTCGCTCTTTCCATTGCGCCGTGGGCACAAACCCCTCGCTTTGCGACGGAAGGTCGATTTTTAGACTCTCTCCAAAGCCAAATTCACGCGCGTAACTTGCAATTCTGTCAACGCCCAGATTTTCCATTCCAACGACCCAATAATAAATGTCGCACGATTGCGCGAGTGCGTCGTCCAAATCAAGCCAACCGTGTCCGCCGCGATTGTGGCAACGGAACGTTCTGTCGCCGAGAACCATTTTTCCAGGACAGTTGATTTTTTTCAAAGGTGAAATCAATTTTTCAGAAAGAAGTGCCGTCGTCATAATCGTTTTAAACGTTGACGCTGGCGGATACGTGGCGTTTACAACGCGGTTCAACATCGGCTCGTTCGGAGAATCGCGGAGTTTTATAAATTGGCTTGAAGAATCGTCAGAGTTAAAAATATTTTGGTCAAAATACGGATACGAAACCATCGCAAGGATTTCGCCGTTTGACGGACGCAACACAACCGCCGCGCCAATTCGCTCGCCCAAGGCTTTTTCCACGAGTTTTTGAATCCGCATATCAATCGTAAGGATAAGGCTTTTTCCCATTTGCGGCGGCTCAATTTGCAATTCGTCGGAAATAACGCGCCCGCGAACGTCAATCGTTCGGCTTTCGCTTCCAGGAACGCCCTGCAAAAGCGAATCGTATTGTTTTTCAATTCCCATTTTTCCAACGATTGAGTTTGCGTTGTAATTTTCGTTGTACATTGAAACAAGTTCTTCTTTTGAAATATCGCCAACGTAGCCAACAACGTGTGAAATCGAGCCAGTTTCGGTGTAATTTCGAGTCGGTTTGCTTCGCCACGAAACGCCAGGAAGGTCTGTTGAATTTTCCGCAATATTTGAAATCACCTCGAACGTGGCATTCACTTTGATTTCAACGCTCTGAAAAGAACTTCGGATTTCTTCGGGAACGCGGCGGTCGATGGTTCGCTTTGGAATGCCAAGGATTGCGGCAAGTCGAGATGCCACAGTATCGTACATACCTTTGGGGATTTCTCCAGGAACGAGCGAAACCGCAAACGAATCCGAGTTTGTAACGATTGGCATAATCGCATTTCTGTCGTAAATGTAGCCGCGCTGCGCGGGAATCGTTGCCTGACGGCTTGAACTTCGCTGCGACTGGTTTCTGAATTTTGCGCCTTCCACAATTTGAAGCGAATAAAGCGTGAACGCATAAAACGCAAACATTGCGCACAAAAGAACAAAAAGCACAAAAACTTTGACGTTTCGCGCGATTTGCTCGCTTGCTTGTCCTAAAATTCGTGACGGTCGTGCCATTTTTACACCTTCTCGGAAAGTTGAGAGCGAAAAACTCCAAGGAATTTAAACACAAACGGAGCAAAAATCACATTCAGCACAAGTTCCCAAAGAAAAAGCGACGACGATAAATCGTAATGAATGACGGAAATCGGAAAGAAAATCGAAATCGCGCGAAGTAAAAACGCTTTCAAAATCGTGGAAATAAACGCAAGAAGCGCAGGAAAAAAGATACCGTCAATATTGAGCGAACTGTGAAGGAATCCAAAACACCACCCCAAAATGCTCCGAAGAAGACAATGAAGTCCGAGCGGAGAGGCTGAAAGAAAATCCAAAAAAAGCCCAGACGTAAATCCCGTTACAACGCCAAAAGACCGCCCGCGATTGTACGAAAAATAAATCACGCATAAAAGCAAAAAATCTGGAATTGCGGGCAGCAATCTTATATTAGAAAGCACTGCCGCTTCCAAAAGCGCAAAGCACAAAAGTATCAGCATTGCCGAAAAAAATGAACGAAACACTTTCCCCTCCAATCAAAAACGCGATTTACTTTCCAGCGAGATTTGGATTGAGTTCTTTCAAATCCGTAACGATTACGTTTTCAAGGCGCGAAAAATTGATGATTGGCACAATTTCAATGTCGAGCGTAGCGTCGTAATCCAACTCCGTGATTCTCGAAATCGTCCCGATGTTTATGTCGCGGAGATAATTTTCGTTTTCACCAGACGTTACGATAATGTCGCCGTAATGCAATTCGTCAAGAACTCGTTTTTTGACGTACCGCATTGAAAGCGTACCCCCCGAATCGCCCTTCCCGCTCACAAGTCCAATGTCGCGCGTGCTTTGGATTCTTGCAGAAACCGTGCATTTTGAGTCAAAAATCGGAAGCACCATACTTGTTTCTAGTCCAACCGTGGTGATTTTTCCAACAAGTCCAATCTGACCTTCTTGAATCGCAAGCACGGGCATATTTTTTTTGATTCCAGCGCGACTTCCTTTGTTGATTGTGAGTGTGGAATACACGTTGTCGGTGTTGCGTCCGATAACTTGCGCAGGGCAATTTTTTTGCTCGATTTGCGTGGAAAAACCAAGTTGCTCGCGAAGTCGCTCGTTTTCTTTGTTAATTTCCGTGTTGTTTCGCTGAAAATACTCGTAATTTTTGAGCCGTTCGGTCAAATACGCATTTTCTTCGCGAAGTCGCGCAAGTTCGTGAACGCTGTCAATAACGTCGCCGATTCCCCGCCCAATCGCTCCAACGCCTTTTTGAAGCGACGAAAGAGCGGAAAAACCGACGCGCTCAAAATTCAAAACAAAACCACCAGAATGAAACGCAAGAAGCAAGCCAGAAATGGCAACAAACGCCGCAAAAACCGCTTCCGACGCGCCAAAACCAAACCGTTTTCGTCGGTTTCCGTCCAATTCCTCGTCCGATTTGATTTGTCGTATTGCTTTCATATTTTATTTTAATCGTTGAGATTATCGTAAATCGAACGGTCTGTTGACATATCTCGGAACAATTCAAACGCCTGCCCCGCTCCAAGAGCCACACATTCAAGCGGATTGTCTGCCACAAACACGGGAACTTGCGTTTCTTTTTGAACGAGTTTGTCAAGTCCTTTCAAAAGCGCGCCGCCGCCAGACATAATAATTCCGCGTTCAACGATGTCTGCCGCAAGTTCTGGCGGAGTTTCGCCGAGCGTTTGCTTAATCAAATCCACGATGCGGTTCACCGTTTCCTTGAGAGCTTCGCGAACTTCAACGTTGTCGATTTCAAGTCGCTTTGGAAGACCAGTAATCGCGTCGTTTCCGCGCACTTCCATCGTTTCAATCGTGTTGTCTTTGTCAGAAATCGCGTTTCCGATTTCTTTTTTGAGCCGCTCCGCCGCCTGCAAGCCGATTTTGAGATTGTGATTTTTGAGAACGTACTTGACGATTGCTTCGTCAAATTTATCGCCGCCAACACGAATCGCATTTGTAACGACCATGCCTCCAAGCGAAATAACGGAAACTTCGGTCGTGCCACCGCCAATATCGCAAATCATGTGTCCCGCAGGCTCGTCGATTTTTATCTGCGCTCCTATTGCCGCCGCAAGCGATTCTTCGATTACGTCAACTTCTTTTGCACCCGCTTTAAGAGCCGCTTCGATGACCGCTCGTCGCTCAACTTGCGTTATGCAAGATGGAATTCCAATTTTCATTCGCGTTGATTTGAAAAGTTGATGGCGCGGGATAACTTTGGAAATGAAATATTTTATCATTTTTTCCGTACTGTCGATGTCTGCAATAACGCCGTCGCTCATGGGACGAATCGCACTAATGTTTCCAGGCGTTTTGTAGAGCATACGTTTTGCTTCCGCGCCAACGGCAACAACCCGCTTTGTCCCCTTCTCCACTGCCACAACAGAAGGCTCGTCCACAACGATTCCTTTTCCTCTCACGTAAATCAAAGTATTACACGTTCCAAGGTCAATTCCAATGTCGTTTGAAAACCGCTCAAAAACGCCCATCTTTTTCCCCCATTTTTTTCGGTCTGTTTTTTATAATTTTCGTCGTTCAAAAAACAACTCTTAAATTAAGTATTTGCCCCATTCAGAAATCTTGATTTCTCGTCTGGTCAGCGTTTTTCCGCGATTCTTGCAAGAGAAGCAAGAGCCCCAGAATGATTTGCCTGAATGCGAAGTGCCTTTCGCCATTCGCTGCGAGCTTTTACAATGTCGCCTTTTTTTTCGTAAACGATTCCAAGTCCGTAGTACGCATCCGCCGCTTCTTCCGCGCCGTCCAAAGAATCAAGCATAGATTGAAAAACCGCTTCCGCTTCGTCAAAATGCTCCTCGGCGATGTAAATCTCGCCAAGAAGTTGTCTTCCTTTGAGAACGATTTTTTCGTCTTTGCACTCTTCCGAGATTCTTCGCAGATATTGCTCCGAGGCTTGATATTGCTCTGCGTTGAAATATTGCTCTGCAATGGAAAGAAGAAGAATGTCGCTTTCTTTTAACAAAAGTGCTTCTGAAAAAGACGAAATGCTTTCCATTGTCATTCCAAGCGAAGCGTAACTTAATCCGAGCAATTTGCTCGTGTCGTCATTTTCGGGGCGATACCCTTTTGCGGTGGCAGAAAGCAAATATCGAATCGCAAGGTCTGCGTAATAACAATACGCCGAAAGCGAGTCTTTGAAAAAATACGCCTTTCCAAGCATATACTCAAGTTGCGAAATGTCTTTGTTCGTTGGTTTTGCGCTCAAAAGAGCCTGTCGAATACTCGTTATCGCTTCGTCTAAAAGAACTTGCGCGTTCATCGTGTCGGTTTCAGATGCGGAAAGAAAAAAAGCGGAATATCCGTGGAATTTTAATGCGGTGTGATTAAACGGTCGCTCGTAAAGAATCGCGTTGCTCACGTCGTAAACGCCTTGATAATCGGCTTCTTTCCATTTTGAACGCAACGCAAAAAACGATGAATCAGAATTCAGCCTTGAGCGGATAAATTGGTACGAATAAAAAACTCCAACGGAAAGCACGAGTGCAATAAAAAATACAACGAAAAGTCTTTTTAGAAGGTGACTGTTGTTTACGCCCCTCCGACCGTCAATCTTTCCGATTTTCTTTTGCTTCATTCTCCCCCACCCATTTTACGCACATTTTTTAATTATAAAAAAGGAAAGACAATAAGCCGGGTTCTGTACTTGGCGACCATCTATCCAAGAAATGAGTTACCACATTTCTTTAGCAGCCTACCCGCAGGATTCGCGTCGGAATCGCACCTGCTACTCGACTTTGCTCCAAATGAGGTTTACACTGCCACACTCGTTACCGAATGCGCGGTGGGCTTTTACCCCGCCTTTTCACCCTCACCGCAAATTGCTTTGCGGCAGTTTATTTTCTGTTGCACTATCTGTCGCGCGCAAAAAGTTGCACACGCCCGGTGATTATCCGGCATTTTTTCCGAAGGAGCCCGGACTTTCCTCGCGACTTTTGCGTTTCATCACAAAAAAGCCGCGCGGTCGCCTGTCTTTCCAAAAATTCAAATCATTTTTCAAACTTCGTCAGAATCGTCATCGTCAAAGTCGCTTTCATCTTCGCCTTCGTCCGATTCATCGTCTGACTCGTCGTAAGAATCCAAATCGTCATCGCCTTCGGATTCGTTTTCGCTTTCGTCTGCGCCGTCCTCGTCGTCGATTTCAGATTCGCTTTCGTCGATTTCGTCTTCCAACGGAATATCGTCCTCGAAATCCACGTCCGAATAATCGGCAAGGCTTCCCGTTTCTTCGAGCGTTGAAAAATCTTCAATATTTCCGCCTTCCACTTCTTCGTAAAAAAGAATTCGAGAGCAATACGGACAGAAAAGAATATCCGCACCATCGCGAACTTCGTTTGCAAATTGCGCAGGAAGAATCATGTGGCAACCAGAGCAAACGCCGTTGCGCACAGACACGATTCCTTCGCTATTTCTGCGGATTATCGAATGGAATTTGTAAATCGTTTCGCCAAAGTTTTCGTCAAAACTCCCTTCGATTTCGTCTTCTCGTTTTTTGAGCGAATCGAGGTCTTTTTGATACTTCGTCAACTGCGCGTTGAGCGAATTTTTTTGCGCGTTAAGAATTTCCTCGCTCGACTGTATCAATTTTTCTTTTTCTTTGATTTCGCTTTCTTTTTTGGAAAGTTCGTTCATTTGGTCGAGCAATTTGCTTCGCGTTACTTTTTCTTTTTCAGTCGCCTCGGCAATTTGTTTGTCCAAAGCCTCGTATTCGCGGTGAGTTGTGATGTTGTCCATGCTATTTTCCGCAGATTCTTTGAGACTCGTTGCCGCGTCAAGTTCGCTTCTTAAATGCTCAACTTCACTTTTGAGTTCGTTGTACTCATTATTTTTTTTGTCGTACTCTCGTCTATCGCGCGCAAGTGCTTCTTCTTGCGTATCAAGTTGTCTGGGGGCTTCTGAAAGTTGCTTTTCAAGTTCGTACCGTTCAACAAGAACATCCTGAAGTTTTTTCAGGCTGTCAATCACATTTTCCATATTCATGCGAAAAACCTCATAAAAGTATCTATAGAATTATAGAGATATTTGCTATCAAATGCAACGGGCAAAAAAGAGCCACCTGTCTTTCAAGGTGGCATTTTTTGAAAATCAGAAAAAATCAAAACGAAATGCGGTATGAACATTTTGCCGCGATTTCTCCGTGCTTTGGAGCAATCGCAAACTGAAAGCCGTTTTGAACGCCGTTCAACGAAACGCTTTCTTGCGTCGTTTTGTGATAAAAAATGGGACGAATAAAGCCGTAAATAACCGCCACGCCAATGCACGCCGCGCCGATTTCTATCAATTCGCCTTCGGAATCTCCTAAAATGCACAAAATCCCCACGGCATCAAGAACGCTCATCGCAATTCCGTCGCCAATATGCCCATTCCTGTACGAGCCAAGTCCTGCAAGAATATTTTGAAACCCGATTCCAACGCGCTCGCCTGCGGTGTAATCTGTGGAATTTTTTGTGATTTTTCCGTTTTTTGAAATGACTTTTTTTCCAGTCAAAAGCGCAATCGTTTCGTCGTCGTCGATTCTTGAGTGAAAAACGTCGTTTATTGCCGCAGATTCCACGTCCAAAGCCTGCACGTCAAGAATGTAAAACTGACCGAATTTTTCGAGCGAACCTGTGATTATTGTGTCGGCTCCAACTTGTCGCCCCAAACTTTTCATGGACTCTTCGGAAACCGCGCCAGACTGCTGGTATCCCATTTCGCGTTCTATTTTATCAAGTTGATTTCTTGTAACGACGCGCCATTTTCGCTCTTGAACGAGGTCGTTCGTCAACTCATTCAAAATGAATTTTGAAAGTTCGTTTGAATCCGACGAAATCCCGATTACTGCAATTTTGATTCCCTCGCGGAGATTTTTTGAAAATTGCGCCGACGTTTGCTTTAGCGCGGAAGAAATATCCGTTTGCGCCCACAAAGCCACAGAAAAAAGCGCGAACGAAACAAACAAAAGAAATTTTTTCATTTATCGCACCTCGCCTACGTTCGTGTAGCCAACTTCGTCAACGAGTTTTTGCGCTTCCTCGTCAAGTCTTTCAAGCAAACTCAATTCTTCTGGAGTTCGCGATTGCGACTTTACTTTGTCCACGATGTCGTGTACTTGCTTTTTGTAAAGTTCTTCTTCCATTCCGTAAAGCGCGTAGCAACGATACTCCGTTTTCCCGTCCGCCCTTCTAACGAGTGTCCAAAACGTTTCAAGTTCTTCAAGCCCGCTAAACGTGGCGCGCGAAAACGCTATCGCAAGTTCCTCCGTTACTTTTGCACTCGTGCCTTCGCTAGAATCTTTGTTTCCAGAAATCCCTGATTTTCCTGTCGTTCTTACATGCGTTTCGATTTCTCTTGCAATTTCTCCAAACGCTCTTCTCGTTCCAATGTCAGAAAAAATGAGGTCGCGGTCTTGCCCTTCTCCATGCAAAGCAAACAGTTTTTTTCCTTCCGCCTCTGGGTGCTTTTTGAGTTTGTTTTTGTTTCCCGTTCCCAAATCCTGCGCCCAAGACGGAATGCCCACGCCAAATTCGCGCCCTTGCCAATCGAGTGGCACTTCGCTTGCTACGCTTGACGTTTTTGATACTTGCGAGGTGCTTCCACAACCTGCCAACAAAAGCGAGAGCGACACCGCCGCCACAAACAGTGAAAATCTTTTCATTTTGAAATCCTCCAAAATTTTTTTTGCCGATTCCTCGGCTTTTTTTTCATTTAATCAAAAAACGCAGGAGCGACTTTTTCGGCAATTTCTTTTTTAATGTCCGCCCGAGCTTTTTCATACGCGCCTTCAAGTGTGCGATGCCCGCATTTTGGAAGCGAGCGCGAAAAAGAAGTGATGACCGCGCCGTCTTCTCCAAAAAGACGCAAAGACAAAATCGGGCGCACAAATTTTCCAATCGCGTTTTCGCTTTCTTCAAAAGAAACAAGGACACGAATCTCAAAAAATCCGTGCGCCGAGCACGAAAATCCACGCACTTCCGCTTCTTGGCGCAGTGCGTTTAGTGCCGAGCCGTCGTCTTTGCTTTCGGGGCTTTCCGTTACGTTAAAAACAAGTCGCCTTCGCGCACTTTCGCTTGATTTTTGGGCTTGAGCAAAAATCGAATGGAATTGTTCAAAAAAATCGGTCGCGGTTTTTGAATCAAGCGCACTAAGGGATTTTGCGGATTTTTCGCCTTTTTCACATTCCAACATCGCCTTTTTTGCAAACGAATTTTTTGAAAGCGCGTCTTTTGAATCCTGCGAAATCGAAAGAAAATCCGCTGCCGCTTCAAGCGCGCGATTCGCCTCCGACGAGAGTTCAAAAATCGCCGTTTCTTTCAAAACGTAAGCGCAAACCGAATAATCGCCGTGCGAAAAAAACGCATTTGTAAAATGAACCGACGGCAACGCAATTTCTGACGAAACGCTCGTTTTTTCATTTACGAGCCGATTTTTTGAAACGTTCCCGTTTTCTTCATTGGCAAAAAAATCGCTCGATTTTTCAACACGAACGTTCACTCCAAAGAACATCGAAATCGCAGAAAGCGCGTTTTCTCGCGCCTCCGCCTCGTTTTTTCCCGTTCCCGTCGCAGAAATAAACTCGTCGCGCGGAAAAGCAAGCGAGCGCGAGCGAATCCAAAGCGGCACGTCGTCGCTGAACGCAAAAAAATCGAAAAAAATAAAAATCAACGCGATTTTCAAAAAACGAACCATACTTTTTCCCGCACTTTTTTAGACTATACAAAAAAAAAGTATCATGTCAACAATTTACCAAAAAGACAAAAAAAAGCCTCGCCGTTTTGGGCAAGGCTTTTTTTTGGTGGTTGAGCGATGTCGAAACAACCAAGGAAAGTTATTTTGACACGCTCAATGACCGCATTTTTTACGTTTCAACGTAGTCGCGAAGTCCGTTTGCGCGGCGCGGATGGCGTAAACGGCGCAACGCTTTTGCTTCAATTTGTCGAATTCGCTCGCGCGTAACGTTAAAGTAAAGTCCCACTTCCTCAAGCGTGAGCGAATACCCGTCGTCAAGTCCAAAGCGCATTTTGAGAACTTCTTGCTCGCGCGTGGGAAGAGTACTCAAAACGCTTCTGATTTGCTCTTGAAGCAACGTGTACGCCGTTTTGTTTGCAGGATTTTCCACGTCTTTGTCTTCAATAAAATCTCCAAGTTGGCTGTCCTCTTCCTCGCCGATTGGCGTTTCAAGCGAAATCGGTTCGCGGGCAACGCTTTTTACTTGTTTGACGCGCGTTACTGGCCAGCCGAGTTGCTGCGCGATTTCCTCGTCATTTGGTTCGCGACCGAGTTTTTGCATAAGTTGCCGTGACTCGCGCACCACTTTGTTGATTTGCTCAATCATGTGCACGGGAACGCGAATCGTGCGCGCCTGGTCAGAAATCGAGCGCGTAATTGCCTGCCGAATCCACCAAGTCGCGTAAGTCGAAAATTTGTAGCCCTTTCGATACTCAAATTTTTCGACCGCTTTGATAAGTCCAATATTGCCTTCTTGCACAAGGTCAAAAAATTGCAATCCGCGGTTCGTATATTTTTTTGCAATAGAAACAACGAGTCGCAAATTCGCGTTAATGAGGTGATTTTTTGCCTTTTCGAGTTTTTTTCGTCCGTCCTCGATTTTTCCCGCCATTGCAAGAATTTCGTCAACGCTGTTTTCAAATTCGTACTCCATGCGACGGAGTTTTCGGTCGATTTTTTGAATTTGCGTGTACACGTCGCGGATTTCGTCTGGGCGGAGTCCGAGTTCCTTTTCGAGTTTTTGCGCTTCGCTGTGAATTGCAAGCCTGCGTCCAAGCGAACGAAGTTCCGAAGACGACGAAATGCGAAGTTCTTTCATCTTCTTTTCTTGCGAATTGTGCGCGTCGTCAATTCTCCGCGTCGCCTCGCCAAATTTTGAACTGAATCGGTCGATTTCTTCGCTTTGAATGTCGATTTGAGCAAGCGCGGGCATGATTTTTTCACGCAAATCAACGAGTTGCGGATTGTCAAAAACCTCTCGCGACTGATTCGCCTCAAAAAGTTGCTTTTTGAGCGTCATGTATTTTTTCATGTCGTCTCTGATTGGTCTGATGAACTCGCCGTAGCACGTTTTGAGCCGACGTTTTTCCGCCTGCGCCTCGTTGATTTCTTTGCGCGGTCGCCCAGGTTCGTGCGGGTCAATTTTTTTGAACGCCTTTTGCGAAATCTCAAAAAATTCTGGAATCATCATTCCCGCTTGCTTTATCACGTCTTTGATGATGTTTTCGCCTTCTTCCATTTCTTTTGAGTATTTGACTTCTTGCTCTGCGGTGAGAAGTTTTTCCTTACCGATTTCGCGCAAATACAAGCGGATTGGGTCGTCAACGTTGGAATCTTTGTCGTTTGCAACGAGTTTGTGGCTCGCAAACTCGTCAAGTGCGCTCGAAACTTCGGCATCTTCTGACACAATGTCGCCGTCATCTTCGTCCTCTCCGTCGAGCATTGAATCCGAGTCGTCGTTTTCGTCGCTCATGTCCTCGTCCAAGTCGTCAAGTCCGTCCTCGATGACTTGAACGCCCATCGCGCTCAACTGCTGCAACACGTTTTCCATTTTTCCGTCAGAGCCATCGCCTGCGTAATCCGCCCCAAGAATATCGCTGATTTCATCAAAGGTGATGACCTGCTTTCCTTTTGCGTAGTTCAACAGTTTTTGAACTATCGGCTCAACGGTCTGCTCCTCCGTATTCTCCGAAGCGTCCTTTTTCTTTCCAGCCATTCATTTTTCTCCTTGGCACTTTTTTTTTATCGAAACTTTTTGCGCAACCGCATTTTCGATTTTTGCTCGTCTTTTCCGCGTTTTTCGCTCGCGATTCTTCCCAAAGCCTTTGCATTTTAAGGACTTTAGCGACATTTCTTTTTAAGACGACTTTTTGATTCTTGTCGATTCTTGCAGTTTTGTAAAAAGTTCATTTTTATTTTTTATCGAGAATTTGGTCGATTCCCATTTTTTCCTCGATTAAGACGAGTAAATCCTCGCCAGAATGAGATTCCGTTTGTAATTGCTGAATCCGCGCTTGAAGCACCGCGCGGCGTTTTTCAAGCGAATGTTTTTTCAAAAGCGCAATCGAATCTTTCACCAATTGCTCCGCGTTTTCAGAATACTCGCCACGAACAATCGACTCCGTAAAACTACGCCACAATTCGTCGTTTCCGATTTTTGCTTGAACGCCAGAAAGCGAAAGCGTCCCTTCTTTTTGGCAACTTTCAAGAACGCCAAAAAGCATTTTTGCAATTGGGTTTTCAAAATCGTCCGCCGAAAGTGCTTCTTTCATAAGCGGAAAAAGCGACAAATTGGAAATCACAGAAAAAAGCGCGCGAATTTCTGAATCAAGCGCAATCCCCGCCTTCTCCGCTTCGCTCGATTCAGAAATTCCGTGAAGAACAGCATACGAGTTGAGCCGAGCGGAAAGCTGCTGTCGATTTTTGTAATCCGCCAAAACCGCGTCCGCGCTACTTCCAAGCCTTTGCGCAATTTTTGAAATGACGTGTTCTTTTTCAACTTCGCTTTTTAATGCGTCCAAAAAAACAAAAAACTCCGATTCGATTTTTGCCGTGCTTTCCGAAGTTTTTCCGTTGTTTTCCAAAAAAAGCGTTTCCGTAAGCCAATCAAAATCCAAAATCGCCGAAGAAATCGCCTCCAAAAGCGCGTTTTTTCCAAACGAAAGCATGATTTCCGCGGGGTCTTTTCCGCCAGAAAGCCGTATTACGCGCACGGGAATCGAATGTGAGCGGCAAAGCAAAATCGCCTTTTTTGTAGCGTCTTTTCCCGCCGCGTCAGAATCAAACGACAAAAGCACTTCGGAAACGCTGTTTTTTACCAGTTTTAATTGAGATTCCGTGAGCGCGGTTCCAAGCGGAGCCACTGCAAAACAGATTTCGCACTGATGATACGCGATTGCGTCCATGTAGCCTTCGCAAAAAATCACGCGCTTTTCTTTTCGGATTGCGTCTTTTGCGTAATTGAGCGCAAAAAGCGTTTCGCCTTTTTTGTACTGCAAAAGGTCAGAAGAATTCATGTATTTTGGCGGAGGATGCGGCATAGCAGAATAATCGGTTCGTTCAAGTCGCCGCCCGCCAAACGCAACAGTTTCGCCGTTTCGGGAGCAAATCGGAAACATCAATCTGTCGAAAAAAAACGAAGCAGCAGGATTTTTTTGCGTAAAAAGTCCGCTTCCGTCAAGAAAAGACTGACTAAAATTCTTTTTTCCCAAAAATTGTCTAAGCCAAAATCGGTCAGATGGCGCGTATCCCAAATTGAATTTTTCGATTGTTTTGTCAGAAATTCCGCGAGAACGAAGATAATCGAGCGCGATTTTTCCGCCGTCCGTTTTCAAAAGCATATAATGAAACGTTCCAGCCATGCGCGTGTACAATTCAATATATGCTTTTTTGCGTTTTGCCTGCTCATCTTCTTGAAAATCCGAAGAATCAAAAGATTCGTATTGAAGCGGAATGCCCGATTTTTTTGAAAGAAACTCCACCGCCTCAAAAAAAGAGCATTTTTCCATTTCGCGCACAAACGTGATGACGTTTCCGCCCGCGTGACAGCCAAAGCAGTAAAAAAGATTTTGCTCTTGCGTTACGGAAAAACTCGGCGTGCGCTCGCTGTGAAACGGGCAAACGCCAAACCACCTTGTTCCGCGATTTTCAAGCGCAATTCCGTAACTCTGCACCACCGAAACAATGTCAGAGCCAGTTAAAACGGAATCGATTGACTGCTGAGAAATGCGCGGCATTTAATTTGACCTCTTGGTGCGAAATTGCGCCGTGGCATTTATGTGCTGCGAAATATTCGTTGAAAACGTGTGCCGTCCCGCCTCCGCGTCAGAAAGCGTAAAGAAAAAATAATCTGTTTTTGGCGGATTGAGAGATGCAGAAAGAGAAACAAGCCCTGGATTTGAAATCGGTCCCGGAGGCAATGCCGCCCAACGATACGTGTTGTACGGGCTATCGATTTTAAGGTCGTTATACGTGATAATGTCTGGATGCGGTTTTCCTTGGATTTCTGTAATTATGTACTCGATTGTTGCGCAAGAATAAAGCCCTACCCCCGCTTCAATTCGATTTTGAAAAACGCTCGCTATCAACGGGGCTTCTTCTTCAACGCGATATTCTCGCTCCACGATTGACGCGAGCGTGAGCGTCTTAAAATCAATTTGCTCGATTCCAAGCGTTGAAAGATTTTTGTAAAAATTGCTAATCATCTGAAAAATCACTTCGTCCGCGTCCATATTCTCGTAAAAAAAATACGTGTCAGGAAAAAGATAGCCTTCGCAATTTTGAGCGGGAATATTGAACGAACGAAGCATTTGCTCGTTTTTTGCGGCTTCTTCAAATTTTTGCGCGGAGCAAATTTTGTGATTTTCCAAAATCCGCGCGATTTTTTTGATTGTCAAGCCTTCGGGAATGACCGTTTTTACAAACGCTTCGCGTCCAGAAGAAATCATGTCAACAATTTGAGAAACTGACATCGCGCTCGTTACCGCGTAAACTCCAGAACGAAGCACAACTGGCGAAGAAAGTCCGAGCAATTTTTCTGGAAATCTGACGGCAACGTAAAAAGCCTCTTTTGAGCGCACAAGATTCATCGAATAAAGAAGTTCTCCGATTCCGCGCGCGCTCGTTCCTTGCTCGATTTTGACCATTTGCACGTCTTCGCGGCTTTTATCAACGGGCGAAAGCAAAAAACGCAAATATCCCGCGCAAAATACAGCAAAAAGCGCGGAAAAAAACAGCGTTAAAATCGAACAAGCAAAAAACCTTTTTCCAAATTTCTTCATTTTTTATTCTTTTTATTTTTTTAAGAAAAGAGTTTTGTAACTTCGGAAACGGAAAGCGAATCGTAAATGCGTTTTTCTACCGTTCTCGAAAAATCGGAAAGTGAATCGGGCAAAAACGACTGATTTTTTCGCAAAAGACGCGCAATTTCAAGCAATTCCGTTTCTGAAAAATGATAATCAAGTCCATCTGAAATGACGCTCGAAGATGGCGAACGTTTTTCCGCAGCGCAGAATTTTGGGTCAATTCTCATATCGAAACGATTTGCCCCTCCACAGCAATATGAACAGTAACTTCGTTATTTGTGGAATAATTTGCATACCATTGCGCACTTTCGTAAATCAAATCGATTTTTCGGTCATCGTAAGTCGGCTCATGGTGAAACAGATAAAGATTTTTGATATTCCAAACCGCTGCAAAATCTATCGCGTAGCAAAACGCGCTGTGTCCCCAATTTGGTTTATTGTGCAACTCTTCAACCGTGTACTGCGAATCAAGAATCAAAACGTCGGCATTTTCAAAAACTTTTGCAGTTTCTGGCGTTTTTACAAAATCCTTGTCGCCAAGTTCCACGTCGGTTGCGTAAACAAACGACTTTTTCTTTCCGTTTTCGTCAATTTCCTCAACGCGATAACTATATGATTTTCCAGGATGGAACATTTCCGTGCAACAGATTTTCACCCCTTCGATTTCAAAAATCTCTCCGGGTTTTACCGTGTGAAATGTAAAATTTTTCGTAAACGCTCCAAAGGGAACGGGAAAATACGGGGCGACCATTTGCTCCGAAAGATATTTTTCCATATCAGGAAAAGGCGAATAAACGTCAAAAATGGCGCGAGGATTGTACGCTTGCCCAAAAAACGGAAGTCCTTGAATGTGGTCCCAGTGAAAATGGCTAAAAAGCAAATGATAATGTTTATCTTCTGGAGGAGCCGAAAGCATCCCCATTACGCGGATTCCGCTCCCCGCGTCAAAAACGAGCCGCGGTCCTTTTTCCATTACAACTTCCACGCACGCCGTGTTTCCGCCAACAGTTCCGTACACCCAGCGCGGAAGAGAAGCCAAAAAACGCTCTCGCGCCTCGTCGGAAGCAACATCTTCTGGAGTTGCCCTTTGCAAAACCGTTGAAATTTTCGCTTTTATTTGCCCAGGAGTAAGCGGGGATGGAACTGACCCACGAACTCCCCAAAAATGAATGTTCATGATTCTACTCCTTTTCCCTTTTGCGTGATACATACATTGTGTCTTTGATTCACGTTTTTTTCAAGATTTTTATTTTCTGCGGATTGTTTTCTTTTTTGGCACTCATTTTTGAAATGTTCAATACGTTCTTTTATTTGAGAGCGTTTTACAGGCTCAATCGAATCGTATGCGTTGCGATTTTTTTCGATTTCGTCCTTTTTCCAGATTCGCCCGTCTTTTGCGTTTATTCCAGGGCAATCCGAAGCACACGCCGTCCACGATTCTTCGCTTTCAATAATCCACGACCAAAATGGATACGTTGAACATTGAATAGGACGCGAAGCATAGGCGGTACAACCTTCGCCCTCTTTCCAAAGAATACAGTCGTAATTTTTTCTTTCTTTTAGAGCCAAAACCTCGGAACCGTCGTAATACGTAAGAAATCTGCAATACATCGAAACAAATTCGCCCTCGGAAAGCGAAAATTGGTGGCAAAGAGAAGAAAGGTCTGAGGCAGAAAGATAGACCACGCCTGGAGAAAGTCTGCAACAATCCGAGCAACGATTACACGAAAAACGAAGACCTTGGTCGTAGAACATAGATTTTGTTTTAGTCTCCACTGTTTTTTTTCAATTCGATTTTCAGTTCCAAGTACAACGGCAAAGAAAATAAAAAAAGGTCTTGAGGATTCTCAAGACCTTTTTTGGGGAGTGAGGGACTCGAACCCCCGAACCCGAAAGGGAGCGGATTTACAGTCCGCCGCAATTGCCGCTATGCGAACTCCCCAAAATATCCTCCTGACTTAGCAGGTCAGCCAATCGAGGACTTTTTTAAGTGCCTCTACTTGATATGCCTCATGTTGCATAGAGGAAAAGCCGCCTGTAGGACTCGGACCCACGACCCCGAGATTACAAATCACGTGCTCTACCAACTGAGCTAAGGCGGCAAATCTTGTTTCCTACTCTTTGCCATTCAGAACGAGAATTACTTTAGCAAATCCAAAAAAAAGTGTCAACAGGTTTTGGCAAAATCGGGACGCAATTTTTCGGCTCCGTTTATGTAGACGTGGCGAACGCTCGCGCCGTCTTTGAGATATGCCGTAACTAAAACGCGAATCATCTTTTTTGGCGAATCGTCGATTTTTGGCTCTTGCATTGTAAAAAGCGCGATTTTTGAAACATCAAGTTCGTTCTGACCTAAACGAAAAGCCGCGGAAGCATTTTGCGCGGTAAGGTCATCAGTTTGCGTAAATTGCACAGACACAACGTCGCTTTCCGTTAAGCCGTTTTCCTTAAAAATGCGCAAACACATTTCTGCAACGTTTTTCCGAATAGACTCCTTTGTGTTTTCCGCGCAACTCGCACCTCGTATTCCGTAAAGTCTTTTTGAATCGTCCATTCGTTTCTCCTTTTCTTTTAGGCAAAATTTTGATACGCTCGATAATATCAAAATGAGCGAGGAAAAGACAGAGGCGAATTTTGAACTTCTCTCCGACAAAGAAATCGAACTTTTGGACGTGGAAGAAGAACAAACTTCAAACGACTTTGCAATTTCTGAAATTGCTACAAAAATCCAAAGCGAAGGATTGCCAAAAAGCCTTCCTATGTTTCTCAGGCTTACACGAAGAGCCGTCGTGTTTTTCTTTTGTATGCTTGTATCGCTTATCGTGCTTTTTGTGGTTGGGAATTTTCAACATTTCGTTGATTCAAATCAACGTCTGCTTCTTTTTTTCTGCACGATTGACGCGATTATGCTTTTGTTTTTTTCAGCATTTGCGTTTGTGGAAAGTATCGTTTGCATTTTTATCGAAGGCAGAATTCGATACGCTTTTTACGCGCTCTTTTTTTTGATTCCGTTTGTGTTCGCGCTCATTTTTGCACTTTTATCGCGTTCGCTTCTTTTACTTTCCGAAGGATTTTCGATTTAGATTGACGATTTTTCAAAACTCGATTTTTACGTCCGTCGTACTCAAAACCGCAAGAACGAACTCGCCTTCAAAAACAAAAAGTTCAATCGGATTTTCGTCCAACGCGCGATTTGAAAGACTTGGGATTCCTTCTTTTCTGAATTTGTCGCTTTCCCAAAAAAGTCCGTTTGATTCGATTTTTCCGCCACTTCGACTTTTGCTCGTTCTCAAAATGGAAATAACGTCGTTTTTGTGTTTTGGACGAATAAAAACACGGCTTTTTTCTGGCAAAAAATAGAGCGTTTGAAAACCGCAAAGCCAAATGTCCGCGCGGATTTTTGTTGAAAAAAGGTCAAATGCGCCAAGAAAATGGTCAATGCGCTCGCCCGCCGACGCTCCAACCAAAACAACGGTGCGCCCTTCGCCCATTTTTTTTGCATCTTCGAGCGCGAGTTCCGTGTCGGTAAAATCTTTGTCAACTGGCATTGAGCAAATTATTTCCTTTGGATATTTTTTTAGACGCGACGAATCCGAAATCGAATCCCAATCTCCAACGATTTTTTTGAGCAAAAACACGCCTCCAAAATGCTCTTGAAAACGCTCAAACGTTTCAATTCCGCTATCAGCCGCAACCGCAGGGATTTTTTTTTCAGAATCAAGAACGAGTTTTTCGGCAAAAATCGGCGAAATCGGACTTCCTCCCGTAAAAACAAAAATCGAATCCATAAATTTTTTCTCCAAAAGACCGCAAAGAATATGCACGGAAATACTTTTTTTGATAAAATCGTACCATGAAATCTATAAAAATTCCCCGCGAATTAAAAAAAATGAACGAAATTTTTGAGTCTGGCGGGTTTGAAGCGTTTTTGGTCGGTGGAGCCGTTAGAGATTTTTTTCTTGGAAAAAACGGTTCGGATTGGGACGTTGCCACAAATGCCCGTCCTGAAGACGTTCAAAAATTGTTCAAAAAAGTCATTCCAACAGGAATTGCGCACGGAACTGTAACCGTCCATCTGCTTGGAAAAGAAATCGAAGTTACAACGTATCGCGCTGACGGAAAATATTCCGACGGACGGCATCCTGACAGCGTGTCATTTGCCGCAACAATCGAAGACGACCTTTCGCGGCGCGACTTTACGATGAACGCGCTCGCCGCTTCGCTCAAAGATGGAAAAATAATCGACCCGTTTGGCGGCAAAAACGACATAAAATGCCGAACAATTCGCTCCGTTGGCGTTGCCCGCGACCGATTTTTGGAAGACGGACTTCGCCCGATTCGAGCAATTCGATTTTCAGCGCAATTACAGTTTAGAATCGAGCGAGAAACGTTGGACGCAATAACGCTTCCCGAAGTGCGAGAAAAAATCCGCTCGATTTCAATGGAACGATTCCGCGACGAACTTTCAAAAATCCTTTCCTATGAAGAGCCTTCAAATTCTCTAAAACTCATGGAGCGAACGGGGATTCTTTCGGATTTTCTTCCCGAACTCGCCATTTGTCGCGGAGTTGCGCAAGCAGACGTTCGCGGCTTTCACGAATTTGACGTTTTAGACCACAGTTTTTATGCGTGCGACGGTGCTCCGCGCGAAAACGCGATTGTTCGACTTGCCGCGTTGTTTCACGACATCGGAAAAAAAGACGCGCAAACGTCGGAAATCGTTGAAATTCCGCGCGGTTCTGGGCAAATGCACAACATCATTCATTTTCACAAACACGAAGAATATTCTGCTGAAAAAGTCGTTCCGATTTTGACGCGCCTCAAATATCCAAATGCCGTCATCGAGCGGACGGCGCATTTGATAAAAAATCACATGTTTTTTTTCAACGATTCTTGGAGCGACGCGGCAATTCGCCGATTTATTGTGCGCATTCGTCCCGATTGCGTTGACGATATTCTTGCGCTGTGGAAAGCCGATATTTACGGAATGCACCGTCGCCCAGTCGCTCCTGGAAGTCAGACGGCAGAAAACATGAATCGACTTCGCGAGCGAATCGAAAAACTCGAAAAAGAAGCGACCGCGCTTTCGCTCAAAGATTTGGCGGTAAACGGAACAGATTTGATTTCAATCGGAATCAATCCTGGAAAAATGCTCGGAAGGATTTTGGAAGAATTGTTCCAGTGCGTTCTTGACGACCCAGAAATGAACGAGCGCGACCGTCTTTTGCTCGTTGCGCAAAAACTAAACGAGCGATACACGATGTAGAAAAACGACGGGGCTTTTTGCCCCTGCCCGTTTTAGATTTTCATGTTCATTGCCGTGCGAACTTCGTCCAACGTTTGTGTGGCAATGTTTCGCGCTTTTTCCGCGCCATTTTTTAAGACGCTTCTGATGTATTCGTGGTCTTTTTCAAGAGTAGCGCGACGAGTGCGGAGCGGGCGGAGCGTTTCGTTGAGCGCGTCTGTCAACTCGCTTTTGAGTTTTCCCGCGCCCCCTTCCCCGATTCGCTCTGCGATGACGTTTTCTTCTTCGCCCGTGCAAAGCGAAATCAAGCGCAACAGATTCGCGACTTCTGGTCGCCGTTCAGGTTCGTAGGTGATGCGCCGTTCGCCGTCGGTCTTTGCTTTTTTTATCAATTTTGCCGTTTCGTCTTCCGTGGCAGAAAGCGGCACGGTATTTCCAAGACTTTTGCTCATTTTTTTTGAACCGTCGAGTCCTTGAATCATTGGAGTTTTTGAAAGAAGAGCCGCTGGAATCGGAAAAATGGGTTCTTTGTCTTTGCAAAATTTTTTGTTGAATCGTCGCGCAATATTTGCAGTAATTTCAAGGTGCGGCAGTTGGTCTTTTCCCACGGGAACAACGTTTCCCTTGCAAAACAAAATATCGCACGCTTGATGAACAGGATACGTGTACATTCCCGCGTTCACAACGGCGAGTTCCGATTTTTGGATTTCGTCTTTGACCGTAGGATTTCGCGAAAGTTCCGAATTCGTAACGAGCGTCAAAAATGGAAGCATGAGTTGATTCGCTTCGGGAACGTAAGAATGTGGAAAAATAAAAACGTCGTCGCTCGGTTCAATCCCCGCAGAAAGATAGTCAATTACGAGTTCCCGAGTGTTCTCCGCGATTTTGTCAAACGCATCGTGGTCGGTCAAAACCTGATAATCGGCAATTAAAATCATCGTGGGAACTCCGAGATTTTGCAGTCGCACTCGATTTTGAAGCGAACCAAAATAATGTCCAATGTGAAGCCGTCCAGTCGGACGGTCGCCAGTCAAAACGCGGTATTTTTTTGGATTTACAAGAATTTCAGATTCGATTTTGTGGCTTTTTTCAACCGCAGCAAGAAATGAAGCATTTTCTTCTTTTGAAACGTCTGTATACTGAATTTCAGATTCTGCCATTTTTTTTCTCCATGAAAAACAAAAAATCGCCTTTGATTTTACTGATTTTTTTTGCCCACGTGAACCGTCGCTTTTATAAAAGAGCGCATTTTCGTATAATGAACATCGCTTAGGATTTTTTATGATGATTAGCGAAAAATTGAAAGATTTTGAAAATTGGCTCGACGGATTTTTGAATTTTGAAAAACTGCCGCAAAAAAATATGTTTTGGCTTGAAGCAATGGAATCGTTGTGCGCTGGATTAAATCATCCAGAAATTTTTGCGCCGTGCATTCACGTTGCGGGAAGCAAAGGCAAAGGCTCTGTTTCCCAGATGATTGCGTCGATTTTGGACGCGGCAGGATGCAAAACGGCACTCTACACTTCTCCGCACATTCAAAGTATCTTTGAACGCGCAACGCTTGCGCACTCGCCGCTCAAAGAAAAATCCTACGAAGACGCGGCGGATGAACTTCGGTCGTTTATCGAAAAATCGACTGTGAGCGATTTGTCTGCTTCGCGCCCGCTTACTTGGTTTGAACTTTTGACGATGTTCGCTTTTCTTTCGTTCCGAAAAGAAGGTGTTGACTGGAGCGTTTTTGAAGTGGGGCTTGGCGGAAGGCTTGACGCAACAAACGTAATTACACCGCGAGTTTCTGTAATCACGCCGATTGAAGAGGAGCATACGGAATTTTTGGGAGACACGCTCGAAAAAATCGCCGGGGAAAAGGGCGGAATCATAAAACGTGGCATTCCCGTTGTTTCTTCGGCTCAAAGCGAGGAAGTTCGCGCGGTTTTAACAAAAATCGCAACCGAAAAAGGTTCACCGATTTATTTTGCTGACGATTTTTTTGAATTTGACAAATTTACGCGCTCTTACGAACACGGTTTTATGTCGTCGATGATTTTTGGAAAGGCTTTTCCGCGCGCACTCAAAATCCGAATGAAAATGCTTGGAAAATTGCAAGTTGAAAATGCCGCGCTTGCTGCGCTCGCAATTCGTACCGCGCTTCCAAAATTGAGCAGGCGCACGATTGAACTCGGACTTTCTGCGTCGTTTCTCCCCGCTCGGTTTGAGTTAATCGAAAAAAAGAAACTTGAAATTCCTGTTATTTTAGACGGAGCGCACACGCTTAACTCTGTAAAGGCAAGCGTGGAAACGTTTTGCGAGATTTTTGGAAACACGGATGCCGTTTTGCTTTTTGCGTGCGCCGCTGACAAAAATGTGCGAAAAATCGCGCCCGTTTTTTCAGGATTTTCGCACGTTTTTTTGACTCGTCCCGGCGAAAACAAAAAAAGCGACCTCGGAGAAGCGCAAATGGCGTTCAGCCTTGCAGAAATTGATTTTACGGCAGAGCGAAATTACAAAATTGCAATCAAAACGGCTTTTAAAACCGCCGTGCGCCTAAAAAAACCGCTTTTTGTAACAGGCTCTTTTTACCTCGTTGCAGAAGTTAAAAAGATTTTGAGCATTTGATTTTTGGTTACGTTTTGGAATCCGTGCTGTCATTTTCCATCAACAAAAATGCGCGGAACTCGTTTTCCGATGGCACACGTAATTTCGTAAGAAATCGTGTGTGCGCGGTCTGCGAGCATTTGCGCACTTTGCCCGCCGTTTTCCCAGCCAAAAATGACCGCTTCGCTCCAGCGTTCGATTTTGTCGTCCCCGATTTCAATCATGCACTGGTCCATGCAAATTCGACCTCGTATAGGATACGTTTTCCCTAAAATCAAAACGGAACTGTCAGCGTGTCTTCTCAAAAGCCCGTCTGCGTAGCCCACGGGAAGAATCGCGATTCGTGTATCTTTTTCCGCTTTCCAGGTGCGCCCATAAGAAACGCAACTTCCCGCAGGAAGAACTCGAATTGAAGAAACGCGCGTGACGAGCGACATAACGGGTTTTAACTCGCTTCCTGACAAGTCGCCAGGATAATAGCCGTAACAAATAATGCCTGGGCGACACATATCCAAGTGCATTTCTGGACGCAAAAGCGTTGCCGCGCTTGCAGCGCAATGCCGAATTCCTGGCTCAATTCCTTTTGAACGCACTTCCTCGATTGCAAAAAGGAATCGCTCAAATTGCAATCTTGTATACGATTCATCTTTTTCTTTTTTTGAATCAGAAACAGAAAAATGCGTGCAAATTCCGCCAAAATGCAAACCACAAGAAACTATTTTTTGTGCAATTTCTCCCGCTTCTTGTGGCAAACAGCCAATTCGCCCCATTCCCGTGTCTACGGCAAGATGAACAGGATAACCGTCTTTTTTTGCCCTCTTTGCCGCATTTGAAACGAGTTCGATGTACGCTTCGTCAAAAACGAGCGGCGTAATGTTGAGCGAAACCAATTCGTCCATTTCTTCAGGAAGGCAAAGGCTCAAAAGCAAAAGGTTCGATTTTATTCCCGCCTCGCGGAGTTCTCGACCTTCTGAAACGCGAGCGATTGCAAGAAAATCCGCGCCACTCGCAACAGCGACTTTTGCACATTCGACCGCTCCGTGTCCGTAAGCGTCCGCCTTTACTGCAACGCACATTTTTGCGCCCAAAGCCATTTTTGAGCGAATGAATTTGAGATTTGAGCGAAAATGCTCAAGATTTATTTTTGCGACAGTTGATTCCATGATTTCGATTTTAGAATGAATACGAATTTTGGAAAAGCGCGAAAAATTTTGCATTTTTACCTATACAATACCATATATTCTCGATAAAATTAAAAGAAACATTCTCAAAAAGCAAGAAAAAGAGTCAAAAAAGTCAAACAGGAATGAAAAAATGTTAAAAAAAATGAAAAAAAACGCAGTTTTATTTTTGTTCGTTGTGCCGTTTTTTTTGTGTGCGTGCGCCAGTTCTTCAAAAATTGCGGAAAACGCAAAAACGCAAGAAGAGCCAGCGATAGAACCTGAAATTAAAGAAAAAACAGAAGAATCAAAAAACGCAGAATCTTCCAAACCGATTTCCCAAAAAGAGCCAAGCGATTTTGAAAAATTCGTTTCTCTAACGGAAAATCTGTTCGCCGAGTCGATTCGTATCACAAAAAGTCCACGCGAAACCGTTTGCGGAAAAAATTTTTCCGAGGCGTTTATCATAAGCGTTGAAAATCAAGACGGTTCGGCAGCCGCGAATTTTCCGCTTACGGTGCGCTACCCTGTCCGAAAGGGAAAAAACGAAAATGGTTTGAAAATCGAAGGCGAATTTGAATACGAAGAAATTGCACTTTTTACAAATACCGCTGGCATTGTGCGTTTTGTGCCGCCAACTCCGCTCGAATCATTATACGGAACGCTTTTTATAGAACCCACCTTTGACAAAAATGCAAGCGACGCGGAAAAAATCGCCGAATTTGCTCGCCAATTTAGAGTTTCCGCGCCTTTTATTGTGCGAACCGACAAATTGTCCGCAGGCGGTCTGATTTCGCTTGTTGAATTTAGTGCGAACGGAAAACCGTTACGAGGAAATTCGATTGCGTCAAGCAGACTTTTGACTGCGATGATGCGCCAACGGTTTACGGGAGTCGGAAACGCCGATTTTACGGACGCAGTTCTTTCTGGAGAGCGCGAAAAAGTCTATGCAGAAGCGTCAAAACTCCTCAAAAACGGTTGGGGCAAAATGACGTATTTGATTTACGGAACGATAAAACCCGTTTCTAGCGATAGCGGAGCGGCGTTTTTCATTGACGTTTGTGCAATGGATTTAGCGGACGGTTCGATTTTGTTTGCCGCAAGCGAAACTGAAACAGGCGCAAACGACATGGAAGCGCGAACAAATGCAACTGCAAAAATTGCCGCAAAACTCGTTTACGGATTATAAAATCAAAAATCCGATAATAAAAAAGTATTAAAATCATTGGGAGGAACTATGACATACACAGATACTAGAAACCGCGCCGTAAAAACGGATTTTAGAACAGCGGTTTTGAACGGAATGAGCAAGGAAACGGGCGGACTTTATATTCCAACGGAGTTTCCTGTTTTACCGCAAGCATTTTTGAACAAAACGCCAGAACCTGGATTTCGAGAAATCGCGTTCAATATGGCAAAACCGTTCGTTGAAGGCGAAATTCCTGACAGCGACCTTATGGGTATTATAAACGCAGCCTACCCCTTTTCTGCCCCCGTTGTGCCCGTTGACAGAACGAGTTACGTTTTGGAATTGTTCCACGGACCGACGTGCGCGTTCAAAGATTTTGGAGCGCGATTCATGGCGCGCGTTATGTCGTATTTCAACAAAGATGAAAATAGCCCGCTCCACATTCTTGTGGCAACGAGTGGCGACACGGGAAGTGCTGTCGGTTCTGCGTTCCACAACGTTCCGGGGCTTGACGTTACGATTTTGTATCCCGAAGGAAAAATCAGTCCGCTTCAAGAAAAGCAACTTTCCACGTTCGACGGGAACGTTCGTGCTCTTCGCGTAAAGGGAACGTTTGATGATTGCCAAAAACTCGTCAAAACTGCGTTTACGGACGAATCGCTCCGCGCGACTCTTCGCCTTTCGTCAGCGAACTCGATAAATATCTCGCGCCTTTTGCCACAAAGTTTTTACTATATGTATTCGAGCCTTGTGGTACGCGCTCGTGCTTGGCTTGACAGCAAAATCGAAAATCCAGCGATAATCGCGGTAGTGCCAAGCGGAAACTTTGGAAATCTGACGAGCGGTTTGATTGCGCGGGAAATGGGCGCGCCAATCGACGGATTTGTTGCAGCCACAAATTCAAATCGAACGATTCCTGATTGGATTTTCTCTGGCGAATATCGGGCGAGAGCGAGTGTGGCAACGCTTGCAAACGCGATGGACGTTGGTGCTCCAAGCAATTACGAGCGAATCGCCGCGATGTACAATCTTGAGCAAGTGCGCTCGCTTTTTGCTTCGTATTGGCTTGACGACGAAGGAATCATTCAGTCGATTCGGCATTGTTACGAAAAAACGGGCTATACGATTGACCCGCACGGCTCTGTGGCTTGGAAAGCCTGGTACGACATCAAAACCGACGCGATGAAAAAATTGCTTTCTGGCGAAAAAAACGACATTGCAAAACCAGGGCTTACACCAAATATTCCTGCTTGGGCAAAAAAGGCAGCAGAAAAGCAAGCCGTCGGAATTATTCTTGAAACAGCGCATCCTGCCAAATTTGGCGAAACGGTGAAAAAAGCGACAGGCTCTTCTCCTGTGATTCCAGACCGCCTTGAAAAAATTATGAAACTGCCAGACCGCGCAGAGCCTATGGAAAACGATTACGAAAAATTCAAAACGTGGCTTTTGGAGAATTTGCAAAAATAAATCAAAAAAAAACGGCAATCCGCAAAAAGGATTGCCGTTTTTTTACATATCGCGATACGTTTGGACGGAATCTTCCAAATGCTCGATTTTGATTCCCGCCTGCGCGAACATTTTCATCGAGTCGCCCTCGTCGTGGTAGTGCTTTTCGCAGACGACGCGCTTTATGCCGCAGTTAATGATGAGCATGGCGCACGTTCGGCACGGCGTCATCTTGCAGTAGACCGTTCCGCCGTCAATCGAGATGCCGCGCTTTGCCGCCTGGCAGATTGCGTTCTGCTCGGCATGGACGGTGCGAACGCAGTGCTGCGTCACGCTCCCGTCGTCGTGGAGCATTTTTTTGAGGAGATGACCCGCGTCGTCGCAGTGCGGAAGTCCGTCCGGGCTTCCGACGTAGCCCGTCACGAGAATCTGGTTGTCCCGCGCGATGACGCACCCGCTCCGCCCGCGGTCGCACGTCGCCCGCTTCGCGATGGTGCGCGACACTTCCATGAAATATTCGTCCCACGTGGGGCGCACGTACTTTGACGCGCTCTCCTCTGCCATTTTCTTGCTCCTTTATCGCGGAAGATTTGATTTTAAGACAAACGCGCTTTTATACTCGTCAGACGCAACCGAAAATAGATTCATGCTCGGCGTTTTTTCAATCATCTGAACCTGCCCCTCGTAATCCACGTTGTCGGAAATCCGAATTCGAGGCGCAGAAATATCGCCTTTTACAACGCTCCCTGAACACAATTCCACGGATTCCGTCGCTTCAATTTGACCTGAAACGCTCCCCGAAATTTCGATTGACGCTGCTTTCATGCTTTCAACGTTGCACGTTGCTCCCGAATCGATTTCAAGGTCGCCAGTCGATTCGATTTTTCCGTTGAACTTTCCCATAATAACAAGGCTGTCAGAAAAGTTCAAAACGCCATCAAACTCCGTATTCTGCCCAAAAACCGTAAGATTTTTTTTGCCTTTATCAGCCATTTTTTCCTCGATTTTGTTCGATTTTTTGAAAAAAAAGAGGGCTTCCAAAGTGGAAGCCCGTTTTGCAATGTGCCGGACTTATTTATTTTGCCGACTTGAACGTTTTGTTGAAAAGCGTTGCCATGCGCGATTTTTTTCGAGAAACCGCGTTGCGCGTAAGAACGCCTTTGCTTCGTGCGCTGTCGAGTTTGGAGGAGAGCTTTTTGAGTTTTTCTTCAGAAAGTTTTTCGTCCTTTGCCTCTACAGCCTCAACAAATTGCCGCACATACGTTCGACACTCACTTTTAATCGCCTTGTTGTGAAGGCGGCGCACTTCGCTTTGCGCAAAACGCTTTTCCGCAGATGTTTGATTTCTTGCCATCTTGGAACTCCTAAGGTTCGGCATTTTTCCGCTTCATCAAGACTGCTTTTTTTGCTTCGCCAACGACGTTTCAAAAAAGACTTGTAATCTCTCTACGGACGTAAATTTCGACTGCCGCTTTTGCCGTATCGTTTTTTTTGAAATCCGCCACCTCAAAAGCGAATTCCCAAAATACAAAACTGTTTTGATTATAGCAAAAGCGCGAGTTCATGGTCAACGCCCCTCCCCCGCGCTCAAAATCAAAATCACTTAGCATCAACGTTCGCGCTTGCAGTGGGAACGTTTTTTGTGATTGCCGTAAGGTCGCTTTCATTCAAAAGAACTGGAACGCCGTCGCTCGACGTTACAAGCACGCCTTTTTTGGTGATTGTGATTGGAGTTGCCGCTTTTACAGGCACGTCCGATTGAATAAGCAGTTGCGCATTGTTGTTGAATTTTCCTACAACAAAACTCGCCGTTCCCGTTTTTACAACGCAGAAATACGAACCGCCAAATTCAACAAGAACGGACGTTTCTGAAAGAATCTCATTGCTTTCTCCAACGATTTCAAGGGAATCTTTGTCAATAAGAACGAGTTTTATAGCTCCGTTTCCAAAATTGGTGCCAGCGATTGCAACAAAATTGGAACCGTCTTCATAAACAGTGCGACTTCGGATAACGGACACGGGCGATTCTTTTACGAGTTCGCCGTTTTGCGAGTTCATTTTGACAATTGCGCTCATCGTGCCAATTTCGTCAACGCTTTTAAGTCCATAAAGAACGTTTTCATCGGCAACACTTTCGCGGTTCATAACTTCTTCTTGGTCACGCGCAATAGAATCGCGCTCCGCCTGCGCTTCAGCACGTTTTCGTTCCGCAGCCTCCGCTTGCTCATCAGCCTGAGCCTGCTGCTCGCCAGCGCGTTGTGCTTGCTCGCCCGCACGTTGCGCCTGCTGCTCCGCCTCTCCCTGCTTTGCCTCCGCCTGAGCCTGTTTTTGCTCAGCGTTTTGCTGTGCCGCGTCAGCTTGAGCCTGTTTTTGTTCAGCGTTTTGCTGTGCCGCGTCAGCACTCCCCTGCTTTTGGTCAGCGTTTTTCTGCTCTGCGTCAGCCTGCTTTTGAGCCGCGTCAGCCTGTTTTTGAGCGGCATCTGCTTCTGCCTGTTTTTGAGCCGCGTCTGCTTGAGCGACGGCATCATTTGGATTTTCTTCAGCAGTGCGCTGTGCCGCCTCTGCTGCCGCTTTTGCAGCGTCCGCTTCTCGTTGTGCTTCGTCAGCCGCTGCTTGAGCCGCGTCAGCGTGTCGCTTTGCTTCATCAGCAGCCGCTTGCGCCGCGTCAGCATTTTTCTGTGCGCTGTCAGCCTGTTTTTGCGCTCCGTCAGCGTCCTTTTGAGCGGAAGCCGCCTCGCGCTTTGCCTCCGCCGCCTCACGATTCGCCTCGCTTGCTTTTTCCGCTTCTTCGCGAGCCTTTTCAGCCTCAGCTTCCGCGCGCTTTCGTGCCTCATCAGCCGCATCGCTTGCCGCGTCAGCCTCTCTGTCCATTATGTCAACCATTCCTTTTCGGGCATCGATTCCCTTGTCGTCTTCGCCTTGGAGAGATTCGATGACTTGACGACCAGCAATTTCCGAAGAATCGACCGTAGAAAGTCCGCCGCGAACGTCGTAGAGCGGAATGACGATTTGAGTTGCGCCAGGCCATTCTTGATAATTTTTTGAAAGACCGACTCGCGCTTCATTCAATGAGTCAACAACGACTTTTTTGTATTTTTCAGAAAAATTGTCCATGTTTCCGCGATACACTGCGTTGTACACCGTCGCAAAAACCGCGATTGTGTCAGCATCGCGCCGTGAATAATCATACGCAGAAGAAAGATACGCGGATATAATTCTTCGAAGGTTTGTGATGTGGTCAACGGTAGCATTTGAACCAATTACAAGAATATCCGCGTCTAATTTTCCCTGCTCTTTTTCGTCCACCGCATGAATTATTTGATACCGTGCCGAATTTCCAACAGATGCGTATCTATCAGGATTTGCCGAAATCGACGGGGCAAGAGCCGAGCCGATTCCTCGAATCTGGTCAACCGAATTTATGACCGTATGCGGTCCGCTGTAATTTTGGAAAACAACGCCGCCCCCGCTTCCCACGGACTCCAATTCCTTGCGGTCTACTTCGAGTCCGAATACAGGAGCGAACGCAGCAACGGCAAAAAATGCCACAGCCGCTCCCAAAATCTTCCTACTTTTTTTGCTCATTTCAAATTCCTCCGTGAATTTTACATTGAATTTTCATTGACAGTCGATTTTTTTGATTGCGAAAAAAATTCGACCTATTTTTCAAAACGTGCTTATTATAGCATACTTTTAGACAAAAGAATAGAGGAAAGTTTTTCAATTTATCCCTACATATCTGTCATCTCGTCAACCGTTGGAAATGGGGGCATGGAATCCATACTCGAACTTTGCGGAATCGACACCGACGCGCCGACACTAGGCTCGCCCGCACCTTGAACAGGATTTTGGGATTCGGGCGGAAAACTTTGCGCCATCGGCTTTATTGGCTGCATATCGGCAGTACTCGTCTTGTTTTCAAAACGGGTAAAAGCGGACATAAACAAAAGCGGAACGTCTCCAATCGGACCGTTTCTCTGCTTTGCCACAATCAATTTTGCTTCTTGAACAGGCATCATTTCGCCGTCTTCTTGCTTTTTTCTGTCACGATGAATGAACATCACAACGTCGGCATCTTGCTCGATTGAACCAGAGCCTCGGAGTTGATTTAGCGTAGGCTCGTTTCCTTCCGCGTCGCGCCTAACTTGACAAAGAGCAACCACAGGAATATTTAATTCGCGGGCAAGACTTTTCAACGATTTTGAGATTTCCGACACGCGGTCATACACGGGCGCATTCGGGTCTTCCGTGGAAATTAGTCCAATATAATCGATAAAAATAATGCGTATATCGTTTTTTTGCCGCAGTCGCCGCGAAATAGTCCTGATTTCCATCAACTGCATATTTGGAGTGTCGATTATGCAAAGCGGTTTGTCGTAGCAACGCGAAGCCGCAATTTGCAATTTTTTGAGTTCGTCCATGTTCATCATTCCGTCGCGGAGTTTTGTACTTGGAACGTGTCCGACTTGTGACAACAGTCTTTTTCCGATTTGCTCCGAAGACATTTCGAGCGAGAAAAATCCGCACGGAATTTTTTTGTGAATCGCGATGTGTTCCATCATGTTCAACGCGAGAGCCGTTTTTCCCATTGACGGACGCGCTCCGATGATTATCAATTCGCCATTTTGAAATCCGCTCGTCATGTTGTCGAGTTTTGCGTATCCGCTCGGAATTCCTGTTAAAACTTCGTGATTTGCAAAATGCCTTTGGATATTTTCAATCGCATACGGAATGACCTCAACCATTGAGCGCACGGGACTTGATTGACCGCTGTCGGCAAGGGCAAAGATTTTTCGCTCCGCAGAATCAAGAATCAATTTGTAATCCCGCGACTCGTCAAACGATTCCGCCTTTATTTCCGAAGAAATTTGAATCAAATTTCTTCTCGTTGACAAATCTCGAACAATTTGCGCGTAATACTCAACGTTCGCGCTCGTTGGAACAACGTTTGTAAGGGACGAAATGTACGCGACTCCACCCGCTTTTTCCAATTTCCCCGTTTGCGTCAATTCGCTCACTAACGTAAGCGTGTCCCCGCGGATTTCTTTGCGAAAAAGCGAAATGATAGCCTCAAAAACGGTTTGATTTTGCTGCGTGTAAAAATCGCCTGCCCGCAAAATCAAAGCCACGGAATCAACCGCTTCCCAATTCAAAAGAATTGCGCCAAGCGTAGCCTTTTCCGCGTCGAGATTGTGTGGCACACTCGAATCTTTCAGTCGCTGTTCCATTTTTGTTCGCCCTTCATTTTTTTTGATTTCAGACAAAAAAGGAGCGCATTTTTGTCCGCGCCCCTTTTTATTTGTCAAAAAAAAATCGAATTATTCAGATTTAGCGTTTTTCTCTTCGCTCTTTTCGTTCTTTTTTTCTTCCGCCGCTTCAGCCTTTGCGTTTTCGTCGGATTGCTTTTTCACAGCAATTTTGAGTTCAGCAGTTTGCGATTCGTACAAATGAACGGTCGCGTGATAATTTCCAACCGATTTTATCGCAAGTCCTGGAATATCGATTCGCTTGCGTTCAATAGAAAATCCGTTCTTTGAAAGATAATCCGCAATCGTCTGCGCACTGACCGCGCCGTAAAGTCGACCGTTTGCACCCGCTGGCATTGAAAGTTCCACGGTAAGAGCCTCAAGTTTATCTTTAAGACTTGCGGCATCTTTTCGTTTCGCCTCTTTTCTCTTTGCGATTTCTTCTTTGATTGACTCAAAGTAGCGCACAGATTCCTCATTATAAGGAACTGCCAAAGAACGCGGGAAAAGATAATTTCGCGCGTAACCGTTGGCAACATTTTTCACGTCGCCCTTTTCACCCAAATGCGACACATCGTCGTTCAAAATAATTTTCATTTTCAAGCTCCTCTTGATTTTTTTTGCTTGGCATCACCAGGAGTAGGATTGCCAAGTTTTTTGTTTTTCTTTGCTTTTAGAATCTTTTACTCGGTAACGAACGGAAGCAAGCAAATATTGCGCGCACGTTTAATTGCCACCGTCAACTCGCGCTGATGTTTTGCACACGTTCCTGTAATTCGCCTTGGAAGAATCTTTCCGCGTTCCGTAGTGAACCGTTTGAGCGTTTCAACGTCTTTGTAATCGATTGGCGTTTTGTTTGTGCAAAAACGACAAACCTTCTTTCTGAAAAAGGTTTTTCCTTTGCCACGTGAACTTTTTTCTTCGCCTTCTCGTCCGTCCGTCGCCACCTGTGCTTCACTTTCGATGCTTGTTTTCTCAACTTCGTTCGTTGTTGATTCGTCTGCCATACTCTGTTTCTCCTATTGCTCAAAATCCGTTTATCAAAACGGAACTTCATCGGGAAAATCGCTTATATCCCCAGAGTATCCTTGTACTCCAGCAGGATTTGGTTGGTACTGTTGCTGATACGAAGGCTGCGTTTGAACTGGAGCGGGTTGCTGATACCCTTGTCCTTGATTTCCGCCGGTTCGCTGCTGATTCCCTCCAAGCAACTGCACGTTGTTCGCAACGATGTAGATTTTATCACGCGTTTTTCCCGTTTCTTTGTCTTGCCAGCGGTCTTGACGCAGATTTCCTTCAATAGCAATCTGCTTTCCTTTTGTCAAATAAGGCTTCAAATTTTCCGCCGACTTTCCCCAAATCGTGACGTTAAAATAATTTGCCACGTCAACCCATTGCTCACCGTTTTTTTGTCGAGTATTCACCGCAACACTCACGTTCGCCCGTGCAACTCCGTTTGGAGTATAGGCGAATTCGCGTTCGTCCGACGGATTCAAGTCACGAGTAAGATGTCCAACAATCACAACGGTATTTACGTCCGCCATAGTTCAACTCCTGATTTGCAAATGGATTTATAGATTTTTATTTTTACGCCGATTTTTTTTCGTCGATTTTTACAAAAAGCGATTTCAAAAGATTGTCAACGAGTTTGAATTGCTTGTTGATTTCGCTGATTTTTGAAGGATTTGCCTTGATTGTAAAAAGAACAAAGCGTCCTCGTTTTTGTTTGTTGATTTCGTAGGTCAAATCGCGGTCGCCAAAAGGCTTTTCCTCGTCAATCGTTGTGCCAAATTGCGCCAAAATCGAACGGACAGACTCCGCTCCCGCCTTGAACTTATCATCCTCAATCGGATAGATAGTCATAAGTTCGTACTTATTCATGTATTTCTCCTTGTGGACATTTGGAAGTCAAAACGACTCCAAGGGTACAAGCGAAATAGTAGCATTTTTGCCACACTTGGTCAACATCTCGCCTTTTTTAGAACGAGCGATTTTTTTCAAAAATGAACATTCGCCTCCCCCTCTTTTTGAGCAAAATTTTTTATCAATTTTTTGTTTTTTCTATAACAAAATCAAGCACCAAAAAAAATACAGATTACAACTATACATTTGTCGAAAAATTCAAAATTTTTTTTTCCGCTACGCGGAATAGACTTGTGTGTTTGTTCGCGCGCTTTTTTGCCCGCCTTTCTTTTTCTTTTTGATTTTTTTTTGGGGGATTTTATTTCGCCCCGCCCCGCCCGCCGTTTTTCTCTCAAGGAATTGCGGGACGTGGCTTTTCGCCCCGCCCCGCTTTACAAAAACATAAAAATGGCAGTTGTGGCAAGTCCTGTGCAGCCGATTGCGACGGAACTCATTGCGCCGTAGATTTCGCCCATTTCGAGCGCCGTGGAAGTGCCAACTGCGTGGCTACAAACTCCAATCGCGATTCCCGCGGCTTCGGGGTGCGATACGCGAAAAAGTCGCACGAGTTTTGGAGCGAGAATGCCACCTGTAATGCCTGACGTAATCACGCTCAACATTGTGAGAGGAAGAACTCCTCCGACTCCAAGACTAAGACTAAACGCGACGGGCGTTGTTACAGACTTTGGAAGCATGGAACGAATGACCACATCGTCAAGCAAAAAAATCCTGCCAAGAATGTAAACCGAACAAACCGAAGCGACTGCTCCACAAATCGCGCCCGCAGCGAGCGGAACGAGATTTTCAAAAAGCACCTTCCGCTGATTGTACATCGAAATTGCAAGAACGGCAGTTACAGGAGAAAGAAACATCATCAAAATGTCGCCGCCTTTTTTATAAGAAGCGTAAGGAATATGCGTAAGTTCAAGAAACAAAATGATAATAATCGTTGCAATCAAAAGCGGATTCATAATGACGAGTTTTGTTTTTTCTTTTAGAAAAAATCCGATTTTGTAAGCAATAATCGAAAGCACGATTCCAAAAAACGGGGTGTCAATGCAAGAATTATACACGTTTTGAAAAATCTCACTCATTTTTCAGTTTCCTTTTTTTTGAGTTTTTCTTGAATTATGATAGCAAGCGTTGCTGCCCCTGCCGCCGCCGCAAATGTTATGATTGTAGTCGTCACTCCAATAAACAGAAGCCGAATCCACATTTTTGAAATAAGACCAAACTCTTCCATTATTGAGATATTTGCAGGCAAAAAGAAAAACGCCATATTTTTTTGAAGCCAAAGCCCCGAAGAATCAAGATTTTCAATGCGAACAACTTTTAGGCAAAGCAACAAAAGCAGAATGAGCATTGCGCAAATGCTTCCAGGAAAAACAATCGGCAGTGCCGCCGAAACTGCCTCCCCTACCACGCAAATCCCCAAAATCAACGCAAACTGCATCAAGATTTTCATAAAAAAAGTGTAATGGAACAAAAGTTGTTTGAAAATAGCATTAGCGAAAGCAATTAAGCAAGCGGGAGTTTCTGTTCATAAGGCATATAAAGAACTCAAATCGCTTTGACGAGCATGTCAGAAAATTCTTTCAAACCTTGTAACAAAACTATTTTCAGCCTGTGGCGATTGTTTATTCTTGTCGTCATACACAATTTGATATTGGTTTGGATTCTCCGTCAATAGAACCTCTGCTTTCTCTCCAATCCGCTCAAAATGTTTTTCAAGCGCACGTTTTCCGGCTTCTGTTGTGTAGGACTTTGCCGATGAGCTACTTGCTGTTGAAGAAGGAGAAGCACGCCAATAATAAAGACACTTTCTAATATGAACAATTTTTTGAGTCCGCTCTGTGAGTTTCAATATAATGTCAAAATCTTGCGCCCCATCGCATTCTGAATCAAAGCAAAATCCATCCAAAAGAGATTTTTTAAATGAGGTGAAGTGGCAGATATAATTGTTTGTTTCAAGCAGTGCCTGTGAAAAATCTTTTTTCAAGTGCGTACCAACGATACTATGCAAATTTGGACTTTGAAAAATCGCTTCATCTGTATAAATAAACTCCGCATCGTCATTAAAAACAGCCTTTGCCGTCTCGTACAACGCAGATGGATGCAACAAGTCGTCGTGGTCAAAAAGCGAAATATAATCACCTGATGCCATTCTTACGCACTCATTAGTGTTTTCAGATATGCCTCCATTTTTTTCAAGTTTCTTGTACTTTATCCGCTCATCTGCTTTCACAAAATTTTCACAAATATTCCCCACATACCCGTGATTCTCATCGCTGCCATCGGCAAGGCACAACTCCCAGTTCGAATATGTCTGAAACAAAACAGAACCAATCATTTCCAAGAGGAATGATTTTGGAGTGTTATAGAGGGGAACGAGAATTGAAAATTTTATATTTTCCGAAAAATGATTATTCCTCTGCCGTCTGTATGCTCTCAGACTCATGCCAAAAGCGATTGGCGAAAGTGATTCCCCTTGCCTTACATTCCATGCCTTGCGCATTTTGTTTGAAGATATGCGGTTTGTAACACCGATAATTCTTTCAAAAAGCAACTTCGTTGCGCCATGAATACCAGAAGTTTTTAGCACACGAAAAAAAGTCTTGGTCTTTTTTATGATTTTCATATAATCACTCACTTTTATCTGTGGCGTTGTGTAGGCTTCGACGCACATTTCAACACCGAGAAGACTAGAATCCCTCACCGAAGTAACTTCCCGTTGCTATTTTTCATGCCACATCTTTCTTCAAAATAACTAATTCCTTCTTGAAGCATCAAGAATTCAATTTTATTTTGTTCTAAGCCAGCGATTAAAGTTTTAGGAACAACAAATGTATAAATTCCACCAGTATTAATTGTTTTGTTTACAGGAAGATTTATACGTTTTCCAGTATCGTTACCATTGTAAATAATACCCAGACGCACCTCATTCAATATATCCCATGATGCACTGCTTGTATTTTTTACAGTAACATATATATTGTCATTAACAAATTCTATCTTCTCAAAGTTGTTTTTATATTCGCCTAACGGTTTCTTGCTTTCAAGCGTCAAGTATTGAAGGATTCTTGCAGGAACCAAACTTGTATATCGTTCAGTTGATTCATAAACAAATACATCTGGTTTCAATTCGTTAAGCAAGCGTTCTCTTACAGGACCGTCGTTGCTTGCAAATATGTAGTACAATTCCGAGCAGTTCTCTGCCAAGGTTTCTGTAACAAGCCTGCCCGGCTGAAACATACTGTCTCCCCAAATCATCACAGATTTAGATTTTGAAGAAGAATTGGTATACAAGCTTGCCAAATCAACATGCCAAACACCTTCATCCTCGAGGATTTTTTTGAAAACGGCAGTCTTAGCATCCGTGTTTGCTTGCGCTCTTTGATTTTTGAAATCTGAAAAAAGAATCTTTTCCTTTGGAAGTTTTATTCCCATCATATCTTCAAATTCCCCCATTGCCTCACTTTCATAAAAACTAGTTTCTACGGGCATTTCTTCAGTTGAAACAAATCCCCACTCCTTGAATTTTTGCAATATCTGTTTATATGCGGCATATCCTCCTGCATGTGACCAGTGCGTATCAGTTTTGTAATAAACCTGCCTGTCGTTCTTTTCATCAAGCAGACAATCTTTTAGGCGAACGACTTTTATGTCAGAGTTTTCCTCAAGATAATCCGCAACCAAATCTACAGGCGTTTTTATGACCTTTCCTTTTCCAATGCGTAATTTCTCAGGATAAATGCTCACTTTGCTCGTTGGAAGAATGACAACATATTCAATGCCTTTTTCCTTTAATCTTTTCTGAAGCTCTTTATGGCAAAATAAAATTTCTTCCAACAGTTGTTCTGTAATTGGATAATTTCCTTGCGCAATATCAATATTGTAATCCTGCGTATAAAAATACCACCCGTCTTTTCCGATATGGACTTTTTCAGATGGAGATTGGTTGAAAATAGTAAACTTTGTCCAAGAGGCAATGTTTATGAATTCTTCTCTAAATCCAAGATGGTCTTCAAACCATGCTGAGAATTCTTTGCAAAAATTCTTGTTCCAGCTGTCGTTTTCCCTTAGCGCAGGGAATGCCGCAAGATTTCTTTTTTCTTTAACGGACAAATCTGCGCTTTTTAGCGAGATAAACAAGAGTGGTAAAAGCAAGCAGAGAAAAAATAGCATACAAACTAATACCCCCCCCCGTAGTTTTGTTAGGTAATTCTGATTCATAAGTCAACCCCCTGTATAAATCACAAGTTGCAAAAACTATAACAGCGTCATACGCTTTATCTTTGATTTTATCAAAATAATTATTGTTTTCATTGAAATATCTTGGGTCTAAAACAGTAACATTGCTGCACATAAGAGATAAATACGTTACGGTGCGCATTGACTGGCTGTCAATGAATACAAGAATATTTGGTGCATTTTCCGCAAGATTGTTGTATATTTCTAAATAAGGTTCTGGCCAATTAAGATAATCTGTTACATAATACTTCCAGTTTTTAGAATCTACCGACAGACCGTTTAACATAGAGTCAGTAAATTTTCCACTTTTATAAACAACGCCCCATTTATTGATTCTCTGCATATCAGTTTCATATTTCGGTACATAATAAACAAAGCTATCAGTTCCTGCATAGAATTTACCATATTGACTGGATAAGTTTCCAATGAATTTTCTAGTAAAGTTTTCATAGTTTTCTGAATTATCAAAATCCAATACTATTTCAGGTTTGTAAAACTTGACTCCACAAAACTGCAATTGGTTCACAATCTCCGATAATTCTGTCAATTCCGCTAATGTTGTACAATGAAAATCTGTTTTGAAAAAAATATCTGTATCTAATAAATTATTATTGCCAGGGAGGTCAAAGGCATTAACATAAATATTATTATTGGAAATCGCGATTTCTTTTAGTCGCCCAATATAATTTGTAGTACATTCGCTATCAACGAGTTTTGAATATGTATCACCAAAAATACCTTTTTCAGGCACTTGATTTATAACAAGAGGAATTCTTTTTTCTTTACAATATTCACTTAGCCAATTGACATCTTTATAAAAGGAGCCAAAATCATGCACTCCTCGGTCAATGTGCATTATATTGGAAGAATCCCTGTAATACCGCCTGTCATTTGACGCTCTCTTTCCCAACAATCGTTCGCTCAGACCGTAAAAATTTATAATGACATTTTTATGCCAAAAATAATTTTTCAGAACCTTGTTGATGTTCGAGCTAAAGTCCTGAACATTATTGTTTGCCGCGCTGGTATTCTTCACAATATATTTAATGGATTCCCGCGAGGTATAAAGAGTCATCAAAGAAAAAACAAAAACAATGGATAAAAACACCAATGAAATTATTCTTTTCATACTCCTATTCTCCTGATGCTAGGTCTGCTAAATATCAATTTTAATATATATGAAACGACGACTACGAATAGGAAAAAGAAAGAAAAAACTAATCTTGATTTATAACTAAATCCCCGTTCGAATTTCTCATTTAAACACATCAGCAAATACTCAACAGGATGATGAATTAAATATATGTACATTGAAATATTTCCTAAAAACACAAAAACTCTGTTTCCAATTATTTTCCAAAAAAATGATAAATGATAGCAGCTCAATATAATACAAGGCATAATAGCAACAGGGGCAATCATAGAGATGTTTCCTAAAACTTTTTCATAGCCAAACAATCGAGAAAAAATATAGGAAAATACAATAAATAATAGGCACAAACAGCCTATTGTATATTTCGATTTTTGTGAAAAATCTTTTTCACAAATTTTGGCAGTTACGCATCCCCCATAAAAACTAATCAATCCCCTTCCAATAACTTGATTAAATATAGGATATTGCCATCCAGTCATATATAAAGCTCCACCTAGAATAAACATAAACAAATATGCGAATTCAATTTCAAAATGCCGTTTTTTTTCTATGTATTTATCTACCACAAAGAAGAAAGAAACATATAAAAACATCAAAACTGAAATGAACCAACTTGGACCATTGAATGACAGATTTGTTTCAAAAACTCCTGCATGAAGCAGAAGAACATTCAAAACAAATCTGTAGACATCAAAATAGGGAAACAGCCCCCCCCCCCCCCCTCTCTACAAATATATAGTAAAAAAATTTACACAGACTGTAAAAAGCAAAGTAACTAAAAATAAAGGATATACTTTTCTCACGCGACTCTTCATGAATTGCCCCAATGACAATTCAGAATTCAGCAACTTTTTTTCATAACCAAAAACTAATCCGAAGCCTGACAAGGCATAAAACATTTCAACGGCAAGAAAGCCATACTGAAATAAGGTCGGAAAAATATTAAAAAAAGGCTGGTTTTCTTTTATTGGCCAATGCCAAAAAAAGCCACTGCACATCCTCCAATTCCTTTTAGTCCTGTAACCCAATTAAATTTTTTTTCCATGTTTTTCTCCTTAAAAATTAAAATAAATAAAAGGATTGTAAGTCGTTGTTACCGTGTAAGCGATACTGACAACAAACAATAATCCAACTGAAAATGGTTTTACGACATTCAAAATTTTGTTGGCAATGTGATACTTTTCAATTTTTGATTTTAAGAAAGGTATCACTGGCAAAGCACAGATTATGCCAATCACAAAAGTTACAAAATAATCATGCAAATAAAATTGCGTCCAGGTATTGTCAGGACTTGTTCCGATTCCAAACATTGCAAAAATATATTTCGCTGACGTCTTAAGTCCATTGCCCCTAAAAAGAACCCAGCCAATAACTACAACAAAAATCGTATATATGTGCTTGATAAAAATTGGAACTGAGACCTTCAGTTTTCTTGTCCGAAAGAAACGCTCAATCAACAAGAACATTCCGTGCCACAATCCCCAAGCAATATAATGCCACGAAGCCCCGTGCCAAAGACCAGTCAAAAAGAAAATCGTAATCAGATTGAAATAAACATTGCCGGTTCTGTTTCCACCCATAGGAATATAAACATAATCTCTGAACCATGAAGAAAGGGAAATGTGCCATCTTCGCCAAAAATCTTGAACCGATTTTGAGATGTATGGATAGTTGAAATTCTCATTAAAATTAAATCCGAACATTTTTCCAAGTCCGATTGCCATGTCGGAATAGCCTGAAAAATCAAAATATATCTGAAATGCATAGGCAAATGCGCCAAGCCATGCCATGGCAACCGAAAGTGTTTTTAAATTGCCGTCAAATGCAACGTCTGCAAGAACTGCAAATTGATTCGAAAGGATAATTTTTTTTGCCAAACCGATTATAAATCTGATTGCGCCATCTCCGAAAAGCTCAAAACTTTCTGTCCGGGAAAATATCTGCATATTTACATCCGTATAACGGACAATCGGACCTGCTATAAGTTGTGGGAAAAATGCTATGTACAAAGCGACATTCAGAGGATTTTTCTGCACCTCTGCTTTTTTCATATATACATCGAGCACATAACTCATCCCTTGGAAAGTAAAAAATGAAATTCCAATCGGAAGCGCAATATTTTTTAATGGAATGCTAAAATGAAAAAGCCAGTTTACATTGGCAACGGTAAAATCAAAATATTTGTAATAAAACAAAAGAGCTAAATTAGCGGCAACTGTCAGGACAAGGAGTGTTCGGCGGATAATATTTTTTTTATCTAATGAAAAATGAATGGAAAGCCCCAATAGGTAATTTACAGCAATTGATGCCATCATTATAAAAACAAACTTAGGCTCACCTGCCGCATAAAACAAAAGAGACATAAGCAGAAGAAATGCATTCCGCAAATCCTTTCTGATTACATAATAACCTGCGAGCGTGGCAGGCAAAAATGCAAACAAAAAAATTACCGAAGAAAAAACCATGTTTATCTCACAATTTCAAAAATGTATACTTGAAGTGGTGGTTGAGTAGACCGAATATCGTATCGAAAACATAAAAAGCGGGAAAATAGTGGTTTCGACAGGCTCAACCACCATTTTATTCTCGTATTTTTTGATACAGTTTTTTGAGCGGCAACCAGATAAACATAGGAACAAAAAGGCGTATCAACAACTTTATGGCATGATACCGACCTTTTTTCGATGACAATATCGGGTGATTTTTCGTTGCTATTTCAGCGTCAAGAAAGTTGCAAACCCCGAAGAAATCGCTGTAAACATATAATTTAAAAAACTTATCGACAAACTGCCCCAACATATAATATGTGTTGGTCAGTTCTGTTTTAGCATAGCAGGTTGAAACCGCATACGCCGTATAGAATCCTGCATCCTGCTCCACATAAGAATAAAGCCTTTCTATTGCATGATGCAGTGTCCCGTTTTGATTGAGCGGTTCTTTTGGGAAATCTTCATATTTCCAGCCATAGTCAAGCAACTTTTTCATGCCCTTCGGTCGAAACCAGAACATCGATCCAAAGGGGGCGATAATATCCTTATCCTTCGAAAGTGGAATCAACAACCCTAGTTTTTCTTTCCATGTTTTTACATTCTCATAGTTCAAGTACCATTTCCAATCAATGCTCAAAGTACCGAAAAAATCCGCATGGTTTGGTGGAGGCGGGCACAGTAAGCCAAGATGTTTTTCATGTTCGAAACGGGAAATTATCTGTTCGACCAGAGCAGGAGTTCCAAGCAGGTTCTTGAAACACCGCTCTGAAAAATAAAAACCTTTTATTTCATAATTAAGCTGCCCGACCTTTTTATCATGCATAAAGCACACAAGGTCATAGTCCTGCAAGTAGGATGCGACACCGACAAGCAGGGAGGAAACATCCCGTCCGCGATTCTCAACGAGAAGCACTTTAACGGAATTCCATGGTCCACCTGCAAATTTTTTCTCAATGACTTCTTTTTTCTCCACTGAGTCAGTCGTAATATAAATATCGCTATAAGAAGGCATTGAAAGCGCATACCCATAGCAGTAATCCACCATGTCAATAAAGTATTCATGAATAACCAGTGCAAGTTTCTGCTTACGAGGAACTGTGACGGGTTTTTCTTCTGCCGAAAGCACATAATTGAGATTCGCCGCATTTTTTATATCGGAAAGATGATTGGTACGCAACAAGTTTTCCCATATCAAGTCCGTGTCATATAGGGAATTATTTTCAAGGAATTCAAGGATTTGAGTTCCCTGGCTTCCATCGCTGTCGGAAAGCACGTGGAAATACGGGGAAAAAAAACTTCTTCTTTTAAATATAGGACAATGACATTTTTCGAATAACTCGACAGGGTTTTTCATCAACGGATAGTCTGAGAAATTCGCATCTGTATCTGCATACACGCTCCATGTAAAGCCGATGTCCTCAAAATGTTTTGTAAAAATCGCTTCATGCTTACCGACTGCATCGCCGTAACTGTTTATCTCAGGTATTTCATTCCAGTATTTTTGGAATTCAAGGCTTTTGAACATACTGGAACGAACAGCAATCCAATGGCTCTGTATGTGTTCTGGAATATAACCATATTCACAACCAAAAGGGTTTGACATCACTTTGTGACAAGAGGTAATTCCCCAAAAATCCACATCCTCGTCGTTCATCTTACCGAACAACTCTGAAAACGGATAGACAGGTCCCATAATCGTATGGTTCATGAATATGACTTCATCGAATTGGGCAAGTTTTTCCCAGCCGTAATTATCTATTGCGGCTTTGTACGCCAATACATCAAAACCTTTGTTTTCACGGACAAGAAGATGCGGACTAATTTCCATGAAAATGTTCCGCCCCTCAACAGTCAATTTTCCATTGCATACAACAAAAATTTCCGTGCAATGCGGTTTTAGTGCATTGAGCATAAACGGAACATATCTGTCTACAATGCCGTCTGCATCATAAAAAAAATAAATAACAAGTCTTTTTCGATTATCGCCCAATACCATCTTGCTCTCCCAAAGATTTCATAATAAAATTTCCAGATACTTATTTCTGCTGATGAACTCTGTTCATAATCGATTTTATTCTAGTCGCATCGCCCCATTTCCCAGGACTATCATAAGAACGGTCTGGAAACGCACCGTATTGGAGTTTGATGTTGAACCCATGTTCCTTTATAAACGACTCAACCCGTTCTGCTAATGATTGAGGCTTTCCTGTACACACATTTATGATTCCGTTGACTTCATCCTGCACGCTTGCCGCCACAATCATCTCCGCCAACTCGTCAACATCAATGAAGTCGTACTTGTTCTTTCCGCCAGCAAGAATCAAAGTCGTCATGCGCCCTCCTGTTCGGAGAGCGGCAGCCTAAATTTTACCCCCCCCCCGTATGTCTTTTTTGCCGATTAAGGTCTTTATGATTTTCTTCACCGTTTTTTTGACTCCGTTGTGATTAAGGTACTTGAACGCCCGTTTTGCAGCGCTGGTTTCCGTTTTTCGGTTTATTGCGTCCCCGAACAAAAATTCATCCACCGCCGACCTGTGCATCGTTCGGAAGAGCAGACTCTCGTAGAAAGGGGTTTCCCGCGCCACTTCCCAAAAGTCCGCGCCAAAGTCCATTTCCGGGTAGAGCCACGGCTTTTGAGAGCCTGCGTAGTGAATTATCTTCGGATTTTTGCGCGCCTCCGTGTACATTCTGTTGAGCCACTGGGGTGCGAGCGCGATTATCTCTTTCATGCGAACGCCGTTGTAGTCAACCATGACATTCCAAGCCATGTCCACATACTTGACCCGACCTTCGCACAATTTGTTGAGCACGTCCTGGTCCTGCAAAAGCCATTTTTCCTTTGAGGCGAAGTCGAGCAAGTCCTTCGTTCTAAATGTCTTTCTAAATTCGTCAAGGTTGAAGAGTATCGTTCCTGCCTGAAAATACTGATATGGGTATTTTAGCCCGAGCACGCTGTCGGAATACGGCTTACGCTCTTTTTGCCAGCCGTTGTACAAGCCCGCTGTGTCGGCGTCATGGCAGGCGGCAAGCAAGACACCATCGACATTCTCAGCAAAAAGCTGCGCTACATCGACGCACACGACCATATCAGAGTCAAGGTACAGCACCTTCTGATACTGCGGCAGTATATCCGGCAGGATAAGGCGGTAGTAGGTTTCTATATGCCCAAAATGCCCGTGCAGGTACGGCAAGAACCCGTCTATTTTCTTCTTCGGATTTATGAACCTGAGCGAAAAATTGCCCCGTCCCGCGATGACTTTTTGAAGCTGCGCCTTACTTGTCTCTGAAATGTCCGCGCTCAGGACAAGGATGTCGTAATTGTTTTGCGCGGAGGAATTTTTTGCGACCGACGCAAGCGTTACCCCAAGATACGGCACAAAATAGTTGTTTGCGGCAAGCGCAACGGCAACATTGTTCCGGTCAAACGCGGGCTTTGTCTCCTCTTGCTTCTCAACATTCTTGAATAGAGTCCGCTGCAGGTCGCAGGTCTTGTATGTACCCGTTTTCTGCAAATGCAGATACCAGATGGCAAACAACCGCTCGCCCAGGTAGCCACTCACGCGGTAGCCTGTCACATCATAGTTCGTGTAGTCGCGCCGTTTTTCATGCTCCGAAAGAATCGAGAAGAGCCATTCGCTGTATTTTTGGAACAAGTCCCGCTTCATGACGAACATATTGCAGTAGTAGCCGAGAGGTGACTTGTCGAGATAGTAGTTTGCGATGTCGTAGTACTCGGGGTATTTCTCCTTGATGATGTCGAGCATCACATCCAAGTCTTCCTTGTACTGGTAGGGCGTAAGTTCGTACTGGTGCCGATTCGACTTTAAGTTTTTGTTCAGTTTCTTTAGGACTACGGGCGTGGTCGCAATCACATCGTACTGGGTGATTTTTTGCCGCATCACATTCTCATCAAGGTTGAGGAATTTGAGTGAATCGTCGTCAAGCCACTCCAGCTCAACATCCTCGAACGGGTTGTGCGGAAGCTCTGCGTCCGAAAAATTCATGTACCGCCTGTAATGCCAGAATCCGTAGTAGTCAGCGTCCGTGTCGTTCTTCCACACCCAGTATTGCGCCGTAAGCTCGCAGTACATCCTGTTCTTCGCCGAGATGTTGTCGCCTGTATTGTCATAGAGCATATTTGGGAGTTTTTTTTCGGAAAGAGCCGCCCCAACCTGTATGGGGAAAAGAAAGGGGTGTCTGGGAACATAGCAGTCCGTGTGGCAGGATATATAAATCTTGATTTTTTTCATGCTGCCGCCTCCAAAACAATTTTTGAGTTCGGGCAGACAGCATGAGGAATCAAGTGCCTAAGTGTTACCCCCCCCCCTATACATTTGCGAAGTTATCTCAAGATACTGAAGCCAGAATTCCTCGCTCGTGAGCCAGTCACGCTTTGCGGCGTATGCCCGCTCGATTCTCTTGTGGCGGAATTTGTACGAAAGCAAATCCCAGAAGAATCGGCGGAGCAATTTACGGCATTGTTTCCTGTCCTGCACGCGAAGGGCGGCCGTGCGGTCGAACGGATTGACGGCGAGCAATTTTTCTCGGCGATACTGAATGCCACTCTGGTGACTCCAGTCGAAGCCGATTACGCCGACATCTTTTTTGAGCATAAAACGCGGAATGAACAAGTGAAAATTGAGCGTACCGTAATAGAAAAGTTTTCGGATTTTCTTCAGCGGGGGATTGTCGTACACTCGCTCAAGGCGTACCTCAATGTCGAATTCGGAAAGAGGCTTCAGTTTTTCGTTATATGCCGAGTGTTCTTTTAGAAGCCGTTCGCCCAAGTCCTGCTCGATGAACGAAGGTCCTTTCATGTAGTCTTCAAGTGCAAGAAGAAGAATCTCTGCGCCGTTATAGCAGTATTCGAGAAGTTGCTTGCAGAACAACCTTTTTAGGCGATGGATTATATTCGAATTTTGCATGACTCCCGTCGTAGCTTTCGCTATCAACATATTTCGTATAGGTTGGTAAAAATCCATTGACACATTATATTTCCCAACAAAACCAAGATGCCAAACACAGAAACCCGTCATTGTGATAATTTTAGGCCTGCACCGCAAGCCATATTCGCTATCATCACCCCGAATAAAAAGCGGTAATGGTAAACCATTTTTCTTTATTTGCGAGACGGGAATGCAACAATACCACCAGGCGGCATATTGATTATTGATTTTCGCCAACTCATTGTTTGTGTTCAGAATATTTTCCAACCAATACATATCGGGAAAATGCTTTGCGGGAATGAAATCTCCGCGTTCTGTGATTGTTCCGATGTCCTCGTGCTGGATGTTCATCGCCCCGAACTCCAGCATAGCACCGCTGACGAACGCCTCTTTCCATTCGTCCTTGAGCACGGAAAGCAGCGTGTAGGTGCGCCGTATGCTTTCGGGAAGCACAAGCACATCATCGTCCATCAAAAGCACATTGGTTGCCTCTGGCGTCTGGCGCATCGCCTCAATCATGCCGCGCGCAAATCCGCCTGAGCCGCCCACATTCTTGTTCGGGTGAAGCGTCACATGGTAGCCCTCGATTTCCTCTTTTGTGAGCGTGCGCCCGTTGTCCACCACATGCACAAAAAAATGCTCGCGGATTTCGGACGCTTCGGACAGAAGCTCTTCTTTGAGGAGACGCACATTCTTTGTGATGTACCCCTCTTTGCGGCAGGTCGTCGTGGCAAGGCACAGGTTCACCTCGCGCACATCGCTTTCCTCGAAATCGCCATAGAAAGCCCCGCCGTAAAACACGGTGTCCGAAAACGGCAGAATCTCAAAGCTCAAAAGCTGCTCGCTGGTTTCGGTCGGAAAATCAAGCACGATTTCCGTTGGAGAAGCAAAATCAAATTCCTGCGACGAAAACTCGTGTCGGTCGGGCATGACAGGATTCAAGTGGTAGCCGATTGCGTAAATCCTCCCGCGCCCTTGTAGCGTAATCCGAAGCGTTACGGAGCGCAGTGGCGTGTACAGCTTCCATTTTTGAATCGAAAAGCCGTTTAAGTAGGTGGCGAAATCCACCGCCGTTCCAGACGGAATGTGCAACTGGGTACAGGTTGCATCGAGTGCTAATCGCGGCGCACGGTAGAACAGCCCCCAATGCGCCTGAAGTTTTTCATCTTTTGGAAACAGTATTTTTTGAAGCAGTTTTGTCATTTGTAAAACCAACTGATTTGGGGGAGGAGAAGTGGCTAGCGCATTTCCCCCCTAAATTTGCTATGAGAAAATATAACGCATTATTAAGAATGTTTCAAGTCTGAAGGGAAAAAATCGCACGCGAGCGAGTGGCACTGTTTTTTATGCGGAAAATGCCGCCCCGTCCGTGGAGCAGTGGCGAAGCCAGTCGGGAGCGAAGCGGACGACCGAGCGTGAGCGAGCTGCGGAAGGGCGGCGAGTGAAAAAAATGCTGGCGCAAAAATAAAATTCGCTCTTATTTGGGACGGATGTGGAACAATTTAAACATACTATTTCACTTTTTGGAGGAATTTTATGGGAAAAAGCGTTCACATTCGGA
>CALFJF010000073.1 GCA_937877535.1 uncultured Treponema sp. | reverse complement strand
GCTATACTGACCTTGCTATGATGGAAAATTCACTGAAATTCATTGACCTTTTTTGCGGCGTAGGCGGAATCAGGCTCGGAATGGAAAACGCTGGATTTGATTGTAGTTTCTCGTGCGACATAAACGAAGACTGTCAGAAAACTTATTTTGAGAATTTTGGGGAGCTGCCCAAAGGCGACATAAAATCAATTGATGAAAAATCCGTTCCCGACCACCAGATTCTTTGCGCGGGGTTTCCGTGCCAGCCGTTCAGCATTTCGGGGAGGCAAAAAGGCTTCGCCGACACTCGCGGCACGATGTTTTTTGAGATTTGCCGAATCATAAAAGAGAAGAATCCTCCAGTCGTAATGCTTGAGAATGTGAAGCACCTTGTTCATCACGACCACGGAAACACTTTAAAAACAATCATCTCAAACCTTGAGGAACTCGGCTACACGGTCAATTCAAAAGTTCTGAACGCAACCGATTTCGGCGTTCCGCAAAACAGGGAGCGAATCCTCATAATCGGAAGCAAGGACGGGAAGAAATTTGATTTTTCAAAGGTCAAAACAGAAAAAAAGACGAGGCTCGCGGATTTTCTTGACAATGCAGATGATGAGAACTTTGAATTTCTGCCCAAAGACTCATACACGCTCATCGAAAATCCCAAAAAACAGGTTTCGGGCTTGATTTTTTCAGGCTACAGAAACAAATCTATCCGAAAAGTCGGAGTCCGCGCGGGAACGGAGCATCTTTCGCGCGTTCACAAGCAGCCGAATCGAATTTATTCCGTTCAGGGCGTTCACCCCACATTGCCGTCGCAAGAGCCGTCAGGAAGATACTTTATTCTGCTTGAAGATGGCAGGGTACGAAAACTTACGCTGAATGAATGCTGGCGAATAATGGGATTTCCCGAAACTTACAAAAAAATCAGCTCAACGGCGGAACAATACAAACAACTCGGAAATTCCGTTTGTGTTCCGATGATTTCTGCTGTTGCAGAGCAGATAAAAGAACAGTTCTTTGGAGAACAAAATGGATAAGCACATAGAATTTTTGAATGAAATTTACGATTCCGCCTTGGATTTGATTCAGAAAAACGAAACCGAATCCCTTGATTTTCCGTCTGAATTAAAGGAGCAGGTAAAGGCTATCGTTCTTCGCTCCGAGGACAACAAGGGAATTATCGCAGTCCTTACTACATTGCTTTCTCACAAACTCGTAAATCCCGAGCAGGACATAAGGCGGCATCAGGCGCAGATTGAGGGCGGATTTTCGGGAAGAACGCTCGACAAGGATTTCATAACGCCGTGGATAAAAGAACATTCCTTCCCCGCAATGGCTGAATCAGGCTGGCTTACGCGCTCGCTTGAACAGGCGGTTCCCTACGATTTCAATTACACAGGTAAAATCAGACCGCAAGAAATCAAAGACGCGTTTTTGAACATAATCGATTTCGTTCAGATGAGGGGCGGAGATTCAAAGACCGTTCTAACATATTTCATTTCGGAACTCATCAAAAAGCGTGATTCCGCCTCAATCGACCTTGCCAAGCCCACAGCCTTTCGATAAACAAAATCGTGCAGGTTCTGGAGAGGCACTTTAGTGCAAAATATTCATGCGCGGGGGCTTCAAGGCTTCCAGTCCTCGCGGTTTATGCCGCCTACGAGTGCATGATGGACGAGCTTGAGCGGTTCAAGGGAAAGACCTTGCTTCCTATGGAGTCGCACAATTCTGCTGATTCACAGTCGGGGAGAATCGGCGACATCGACATTTGGGAAAACGGCGCGGCGTTTGAGGGAGTCGAGGTCAAGCATGAGATAAAAATCACGGATGAGCTTGTCCGCCATGCCTACGAAAAATTCAAAATCCATCCGACCGACCGCTATTATCTGCTGACCACGGCAAACATGGACGGCGCGGACTGGGATTCAATCAACGAGGAAATAGAAAAAGTCGCGAGAATCCACGGCTGCCAGGTAATCGTGAACGGAGTGTATTCTTCGATAAAATATTACCTGCGAATGGTCAAAAATCCCGCGCGTTTCATCGATTTTTATGTGGAACTCCTGAAAACTGACAAAACCGTCAAATTCGCGCACAAAGAAAAATGGAACGAGATTGTTGCGGAGGGAATTTAGAAAAGCACACGATATATTTTGCTGAATTCGATTGATTTTCGCAAAATACATGATGACATTTCCCCACTTTTGCGATTTTCCCCGAATGTCATAATGCCGTACCACGCCTGAGCGGTTTTGAGCAAGCGTCAAAATGACATTTTGCGGCTTCCGCCGGTTTCTGCGAATGTTAAAATGACATTCGCTCGCCGAGCCGTTTTCTCAAAATGTCATCGTGACATTGAAACAATTTTGCTTTTTTGAATACTTAAAATATCTTCATAAGGCTTGCAGAAGGAGAAAAAATGAAAAAAGCCGTTCAAATCAACTGCCGTTCGTTCCGTAAAATAAGGAAATCCGTTTTTTGCTCAGATTGCGCTTGCTTATTTTAAGGATTCCCGTCCGAAGCGAAAATCACGATTCCTTAAAATAAGGAATGTCGCCCAAGCAGAAAGTCAGACTTCCTTAAAATAAGGCGAGCAGGTTTTGGAAAAAGCACAAATCCTTATCATAAGGAAAGCAAAAATCCAAAAATGAAATCCTTATTTTGCGGAAAACGGCGGAAGGTGCTTGTTCTTATGCACGATAGCGTGTATAATCTCCCTAGAAACCGAATCGGGAGAAAAATATGCTTGTAAGTCTTTCAGAATATGCAAAATCATTCGGGAAAAGCGGCGACACCATGCGCCGAATGGCTGAGAACGGCTATTTCAAGACGGCGCAAAAAATCGGGCGGAACTGGACTATCGACAGCGAAGAGCCTTATCCAGTAAGGGCTAGAAACACGCAGAAACCACTCTCCGTCATATCGCTTTTTGCGGGGTGCGGCGGAATGGACTTGGGATTTTCGGGGAATTTCGACTTTCTCGAAAATCATTACGGAAAGACAGGCTTCAATATCATCTGGGCGAACGAAATCAGCCCCGCGGCCTGCAAGACCTACCGAAAAAATTTGGGCGACCACATCATCGAGGGCGACATAGCAGACAAGATTGAATCCATGCCGAAAAAGGCGGATATCATCATCGGGGGCTTCCCCTGCCAGGACATCTCAATCAACGGAAAAATGCTCGGCATCAACGGCAAGCGGAGCAGCCTTTACACCTACATTGTCGAAGCGGTCAGGCGGGTTCAGCCGAAAGCATTCGTCGCGGAGAATGTGGGAAGCCTTCTTCTAAAGACCAACAGCGAATCTTATGAGAAAATCATGGCGGACTTCAATGCGCTCGGTTACAATGTGCGCTGCGACCTGTACCATGCCGAGGATTACGGCGTTCCGCAGACTCGGGAGCGCGTATTCATCGTGGGAACGCGCAAAGACCTGCCCGCTTTCGTTCCGCCCGCCCCCGTCAGTGCAAAACCCGTCACGGCAAAGGAAGCCCTGCAGGACTTGGAGAGCGCAGAAGAGAACAAGGAATTTTCGCACATCTGGAGCCGGGCGCAAGTGAGCGGCGAGCAGGGAAACAGAAAAATGGTCGCCGACCGCCCAGGCTACACAATCCGCGCGGAATGCCACGGAAACATCCAGTTCCATTACTCGCTTCCGCGCCGTATCTCCATGCGAGAGGCCGCTCGCATCCAGTCCTTCCCCGACACATTCATCTTCCCCTGCGGCTTGCGCGACACGGAGCGGCAAATCGGAAACGCCGTTCCGCCAGTTCTCGGCTGGCACATGGCGAACGCATTGAAGAAGGTTTTCCAACAAGATAAAAAATTATGCAATCGAGGTGTGGCATGAGATGGAGATGGGACCAAGGGCGGCTTGCATATTTTCAGTTTGAGAATATCTGCGCTATTGCAAGAGTGCTGAAATCTCTTGACGGACTTGCACTAGACACGAAAGAAGATTTGCTCAGAAGGCCGCTTGAGATGAACACGGGACTTCCGTTTTCACCTTTACATTATAAAGTCTGGCGTAATTATTCCCGCGTATTCCAATGTTCCATGCTCGCCACAAAATTCGAGAACCGTCTTATCATAACCGAACTGTGCCAGAACCTTGCGGGAAGCAATCCTTTTTCGCCTGATGAGTATCTGAATTTTGTATTCTCGCATTTTCAATATCCATTTCCAGCTTTTGAGGAATATGAACCTGAGAGTTCTCCTGTATTTCCGTTCCTTGCAATTCTAAAATTCCTCATTGTCCGAAGAGAAAATCCAGTTTCTTTGGACGATGTGTTTTCGTATGTAATCGGCAATGATTGCACAGGATTGGAAGAACTCTCTCATTATAAAAAACTGAGAAAAACTTCACGACTTCCGCTTGGCGATGAGGAGAGACAGGTTCGGGAAATGCTTGTTTTTATGGGGCAGGTTTCATATATCCGTTGGTTTGACAAGCATCTTTATATAGACACAAGCGATTTTGACACCGTACTGAGTGCCACGATTCCATTTATCTCAACGCAGCGCGAGAAAGAACCTAACAAGGAATTCTTGCGGCTCGCTTCTCTTAAGAATTATGCACAAATGCAGAATCTTGATATAAAGCTCCGCGACAGGGCAATCTCAGAATTTGCTGTAAAAGAAGGGCGAAAAGCATTTGATTCGCATCAGAAAATCGAGCGAAGCCCTCTTCTCAGAAACCGTTACTTTAAAATAAATCCCGTCTTAATCTGCGATGTGTGCGGTCTGCATCCTGTAGAAAAATATCCGTGGCTTACGGATTCAAACATTCTGGAGATTCACCATGTCCTGCCACTTTCCGCCACGCTGAACAGCAACGGAACGACGACGACCCTTGACGACCTAAAACCGCTCTGTCCGACTTGCCACAGAAGCATTCATATTTTTTACAAGATAAAGCTCACCGAATGGGATATTGCGGATTTTTCATCGAAAAAGATGGCTCGCGATGTGTATGAACTCGCAAAAAAGGAGATTGCATAATGGAACGCCTTTCTTATACTCACCAAAAAGAATTGCTGGAACAGTCGATAAAAAACGAAATTCCGTTTGAGGAGGTGCTTTCTAATAATGGCTTTGATTACAATTCCCTCGTCTATTCCGATGAGGCAAAAATGAGCGATTTTTCTTTTCCCGATTTTGTTCCCATAAATGAGCGAAAAGCAGTTGCGCCACATATTCCATGCGTGAGTTTCTTTTCGGGTGCGGGCGGGCTTGATTTGGGCTTCAAGCATGCGGGATTCGACACGATTTTTGATGTGGAGATAAACGAAATGTTCTGCAACACGCTCCGAGCTAACGGTGCGAAGAAAGTCTTGGGACCGCCTGACTTTTCGGGTAATATGCAGGACTTTGATTCCGTCATCGCCCGCCTTGAGGCAGAAGGATTGCAGAAGAATTTTCAAGGCGTTTTTCATGGCGGACCGCCGTGCCAGTCGTTCAGCATCGCCGCAAATCAGCGATTCTCAAAGAGCGGCGAGAATTTTAAGCGGACAGGATTCCATCATGAGAAATACGGGAACCTTCTTTTTTGCTATATAAATGTGATTATTCATTTCATGCCGGAAGCCTTCTTGATTGAAAATGTCGATGGGCTTCTGACGATAGACGGCGGTGTGCAGGCGAGCCACGCTTGTGAACTATTGCAGGCTGCGGGGTACACCGTGGCGACACCGACCGTCGTGAATGCCGCAGACTTTGGCGTTCCCCAAAAGCGAATGAGAACAATCATCGTGGGGAGCAAAAAAGGAAAATTTACCTTTCCGAAAAAAATTAAAAATCATCTCCCCGCTGGAAGCGTACTAAGCAGTCCCATACTTACGGCAGAAAGCAACGTCCCCCGAAATCACAAGGCGGAGTCCATAATGCGCTATATGATTTTGGAATTCGGCAAGCGTGACAAACTGGGGCGTGTGGACAGAGTGAATCCACTGCTCCCGTCAAAGACAATTATCGCAGGAGGCACGGGCGGAGGCGGTCGCTCCCATTTGCACCCCTTTATTCCGCGTACAATGACAGTCCGTGAATGCGCAAGGCTTCAGACTTTTCCCGATGATTACATTTTTACGGGGCCGATGGCTCGTCAGTTCACACAAGTGGGGAATGCTGTTCCTCCCTTGCTAGGTTATATGATGGCTTGCGCGATTTATGAAGCTGTTTATGAGAAGAGATATTCGTCTATGGCATCATAACTGTGGTGCTGTACCTGCTGACCTATCGTGGCGTTTTGTGCCATCAGGCTCGTGATTTGTTCTCTGCGGGGAGCGTGGCAAATCCAAAGAACGACGATGAGGGTGGCGTGTACATTGAGCGTGCATTGAAGTTGCTCGAAACTGATATGAAGAAAGCCGCGCTGGAGCTGGACGATGCACTTTTTGTAGAATATTGGGGCGAAAGCTGCCCGCCAGAAAAACGCATTGCGCGGTGGCTTGAAAAGGCTGATGAAGTCGCAAAAGGCTGGAAGCCGTCGGAGTCCTTATTTATTGAATGATAGGAAAGTCGAGAGATACATCTTGTATTTCCCCTGTTTTCCGCTGATTTTCGCAAAATACATGATGACATTTCCCCACTTTTGCGATTTTCCCCGAATGTCATAATGCCGTACCACGCCTGAGCGGTTTTGAGCAAGCGTCAAAATGACATTTTGCGGCTTCCGCCGGTTTCTGCGAATGTTAAAATGACATTCGCTCGCCGAGCCGTTTTCTCAAAATGTCATCGTGACATTGAAACAATTTTGCTTTTTTGAATACTTAAAATATCTTCATAAGGCTTGCAGAAGGAGAAAAAATGAAAAAAGCCGTTCAAATCAACTGCCGTTCGTTCCGCTATGCGCTTGGCGGGGAAAGCGTTCTTGAGAATCTTTCGATGGAACTCAATTATGGCGAGGTCGCGCTGCTTTCGGGGCTTTCGGGGAGCGGAAAGTCAACGCTGCTTTCGCTCGTGAACGGAATCATTCCGCGCGTCGTTCAGGGCGAGTTTGACGGCGAGATTCTGATTGACGGCGAAAATTCAAAAGAAAAATCGATGAGCCAGATTTCGCGCAAAGTGGGGAGCGTTCTGCAGAATGCCGAGTCGCAGATAATCCACTCGCTTGTCGAGGATGAAATCGCGTTCGGCTGCGAGAATTTCGGATTCACTTCTGATGAAATAAGCCGGCAGATCGAAAATTCCTGCTCGCTCATGCTACTTCAAAAGGACTGGAAGACTCGGACTCTCTCTGGCGGTCAAAAGCAGCGGCTCGTGACGGCTTCGACGCTCGCCATGAAGGGCGACATTCTGATTTTTGACGAGCCGCTTGCAAACCTTGACGGCGAGGGCGCGAAAATCCTTCTCGGTCTGCTCAAAAAACTCGCGGGAGAGGGAAAAGCCGTCCTTCTTGTGGAGCATCGCCTTGATGTGGTGCTTCCGTTCGTGGATGTGGTGTGGCAGATGAGCGGCAAAAAGGTCGAGAAAATCGGCGACAAGGATTCGTTCCTCAAAAGCCAGACCGACATCATCACCGACCGCGCGGAAAATCGGCTTTCCCTTTCGGAAAACGCGCTTGAAATCGAGGGAATCAGAAAATCGTTCGGGAAGCGGGAAATCCTCCGAGGAATCGACCTGAGCGTGAAGAAGGGCGAGCGGATTTTGCTTTCGGGTGAGAACGGCTCTGGAAAATCCACGCTTATGAGCATAATCGCGCGGCTTCAAAAGGCTGACGGCGGGCGTGTGGTTCAGCACATTGACGAAACTTTGGGGAAACGGGCGGACAAAAAATGGTTCTCAGCCGTGGGCGTGGTCTACCAAAATCCGAACTACCAGCTTTTCATGCCGACCGTGCGCGAGGAGATTCTTTTTGGCGCGAAGGATTCGTCTTACGCGCTCCGACTTGCAAAAAAATTTGACCTTGAGCCGCTTTTGGACCGCCACCCCCACTCGCTTTCCGAGGGGCAGAAGCGGCGCGTGACAATCTGCGCGATTCTCTCCCAAAAACCGCGGCTTCTTTTGCTCGACGAGCCGACCGTTGGCCAGGACTACCGCACGCTCTTGAACATGATGGAAATCCTAAACCGCATCCACCGCGAAGAGGCGAACACGATGATTTCAATCACCCACGACATCCGCTGCATGGCTTCTCTCTGTGACCGCCGCGTAAGGATTGAGGGCGGAGTCGTTACGGAAAAGTGAAGAGTGCATTAAAATTCCCTTCAAAAAATTCTTCATATCCTATTGCAATTTTTTCAAGAAAATGATAGCGTTTGCTAACGATTCTTTAATAAGACTAACAAATTCAAAGAAATGAGCGTATCTTATTCTGCAAAAAAAATTTTATTCTTCTCTTTTTCAATGCTCGCTTTTGCGCCGTCGTTCTCACAGGAAGTTTCTGACGATGAGGACGTTATCGTGGTGAGCGCGGGCAAAATCGAGCAGAACATTGAAGATGCCGCCGAGAAAGTGCAGGTCATTTCAAGCGAGGAAATCCACGAGAGCGGAGCGAAGACGCTTTCCGAGGCGGTCAAGAACCTTCCTGGCGTTACGGTTAAGGGCGCGAGCGGCGGAAATCCCGTGGACTCAATCTCAATGCAGGGCTTCGATTCCTCATACATAAAGATTTTGGTGGACGGAGTTGCCGTTACGGGCGATTTGGGCGGCTCGACTGCGGTTTTTGAGATTCCCGTGGAGATGATTGACCACATCGAGGTGGTGCAGGGCGCGAGTTCCGCTCTCTACGGAAGCGACGCGATGGGCGGGGTCATCAACATCATCACGAAAAAGGCGGAGAGCGAGGGCGACGTCACTTTCCACGCAAACTTCAACGAAGAGTTCAGCTACATGAAAAGCGGGAACTGGCGCAATTACGCGGCGGCTACGGCGAGCGTGGCAGGAGAGCATTTGAGTTCGGTCGTGACGGGGAGCTTCGACTACACGCCGGGAAAGGAAAAATCCGCCTACTACGCTCTTTCAGGCGGCTACCTTGACTATTACGAAACGCCCAAAAAACGGCTCGGCTATGCGCGGGGAAGCCTTGACTGGACTGACGACTGGGGAAAAGTGGGCGCGTACGCTCTTTTTGCCGACTCCCTGCAAAAATCGAACTTCACGGCGACGGGCTTCAACACGGGCGCGACGATGGCTTATGCCACACAGCGGGCGGAAGGCGGCGTTTCAGGCGAGTATGCGGCGGGCGACAACCTCTTGTTTTCGGGATTTTCGAGCCTAAAGTCATATTTCCTTGACACGACCTATGATGTTCAGGCTGGCTCTGATTCAAGCGTCACCGACACAGACTCGCAGTTTTTGGACTGGGAGAGCGAAATCCGCTCGTCTTATGATTTCAACGACTTCAACAAGATTCTTTTTGGCGTGAACGCGAACCTTGAGACGATAAAGGGCGATTCGTTTGACGGACGGAAAAAGTCGCTTTTGCTTTCGGCGTTCGCGCAGGACACGATTACACTTTTTGACGAAAAACTTGACGTTGTGCCGGGGCTTCGCCTTGACTTTGCGCCAAAGATGGAGGGGACCACCGCTCAGTTCATGGCGACCCCAAAACTGAGCCTAAAATTCACCCCGACCGACGAAACGACGATTCGATTCGCCTACGGAATGGGCTACAAGACGGCGAGCCTCAAGCAAAAATACTGGATTTTCTACCATAACTATGCGAGCGGCGAGGGAAATTTCATCCTCTACGGAAACCCGAACCTCGAAAGCGAGAAGTCGCAGAGTTTCAATTTGTCGGCGGAGCAGAAAATCGGCGAGCGGGTCAACGTTACTGCGGGCGGCTACTTCAACTTCATCAAGGACATGATTACGAGCGTGGTCACAGATTCGACCACAAGTCCCCAGAAACGCACCTACGAGAATGTGGACAAGGCGATTACCTACGGCGGCGACATCGGGGCGAGTTACAAATACGACAGGTTTGACGCAAAGGCGGGCTACGCCTACACCGCCGCAAAAGCCTACGACGAAGAGAGCGGGAAGTGGGAGGATTTGGCTCTGCGCGTGACGCACAGAATCACGGCGAGCGCGGGCTACATGATTCCAAAAATTGAGGCAAAACTCAGCGTGAATGCCGAATGGAACTCAAAGCAGCTCGTCACAGTAGGCAAAAGCGACTACACGCCCGACTACCTTATGCTCGGCGCGACGCTCTCAAAGACATTCTGGGAAGAAAAAATCGAAGCCTACATTCGGGGCGACAACCTTTTGAACAACAAGAATTTCAAGGACGGCACGGACGGTCAGAATCAAGAAGAATATTTCGGCTTGAAGGACGGCACGACCGTGAGCGTGGGCGCGAGGATAAAACTATAATGAAAAACAACGCGGTCATTGAGCGTGTCGAAATGACAATGTGGTGGTTGAGCCTGTCGAAACCACCATACACAGGAGTGATTATGAAAAAGATTTTTGCATTGCTGATTGCTCTTTCGCTTTTTGCCCTCATCGCGTGTTCCGACGACGAGGACGGCGATGTGACGGAATATTCGCTTTCCGATTTGTACGGCTACACATTCGGCGCGAGTTTTACGGCATCGAGCGGAACGCCACTTACTCCGGAACTTGTGATTTTCGACGAAAAGCACCTTGAGTGGAACATGAGTTCAAGCGGAATGTCGGCAAGTCCGTTCTTCTACACGGCGGAAAAAAACAGCACGAATGTCTACACGCTCTCTTGGTACGGCACGGAAAGCGACTTCAACGCAAAGACAAACTCCAGCATGACAGTAAGGCTCGGAATCAACAGCGCGACAAACATTTCGATTATGGTGAGCGGCGACACGAGCGAGGGCGCGGGAAGCGCGATGGCTGGAAAGCCGATTGAGATGAACCGGACGAGCGCTGCAAAAAGGACTTATTCAGGCACGGATTCTGAATCACAAACCGCCACGATTCCTGCAATCACCGTTTCGGGAGAAAGCGCGGAATGGGGCGGAGGTGAGTCGTACTCCGGCACAATGGCGGTCATCGTGAGCGGAAGCAACTATGGAAACAGCGACACGGTTCAGACGACCGTAACGAAAACCGAGGGCAACACCGTGACCGTGACGAATCCCGCGACATCGGCGGGAATGGGCTCATCCGCATTCGACATCACGGAATTAAGCGTGACGAAAGACGGCGAAATCTACTATCTTTCGCGCACTGATTTTGAAATCGATGTGAGCGGCACAACCTACGCCTGCGAGTCATTCAAGGGAAAACTTGAGGGCGGTGTTCTCATATTTGTGTTCGTCTACAAGCCGGGCGCAATGCCCATGTCGATAACGGAGGTGTTCACTTCAACAAACTGATGTCATAAGGTTATAATGCGGACTTTAACCCCGCTTATGATGACGAACCGTATGGTTTTGTCTACTATACACGGGGGGGTATTTTATATGCCTCCCCAAAAGGAAGCGTTTATGCTTAAAAAATTATTTCTTGCGATGATGGCACTCGCCGTCATGGGATTTGGTTTCGTCGCGTGTTCTGACGATGATGATGATGATGATGAAGTTACTGTGAAGTATGTCGGCACTAGTGGCGCATATTTTGAACTTACTGGCACAGATGTTTACAAGTCTGGAACATGGAGCCTGACAACAGCAAACGGAAGTCACGGTTCATACATGAGCGACTGCAAGTACACGGTCTCAGATTCAACTTCTGATGTAACAATCAATAGTGAATCGAAAACTGTTTACACGGTGACATTCACTTATACGACGACTTCTACAGGAGCTGCAGGGTCTTCTACTGGATATTTGTCAAGTGACAAGACCATCATATATTATGGTCATGGTACAACATATTCAGAATACACCAAGCAGTAGTCTGCTCTGAGCTGAACCTCGCCATCATCTGCAAGAAAAGAAAACGGTTATAATGCGGCTTTTATCCGCTTTATGATTGGAAGACCGTACGGTTTTCCAAAATAAAACGAGGGGAGAAAACTTCTCCCCAAAAGGAAGCGTTTATGCTCAAAAAACTTTTTCTTTCGATGATGGCGATTGCCGTCATGGGATTTGGTTTCGTCGCGTGTTCTGACGATGATGATGACCCTACAAAATACACCGTGACATACACAAGTGACCACGGAACTGCTCCTGCGGCAATCAGCGTGGAGGAAGGCACGGCTTTGACCGAATCGCAGCTCTCTTCAATTACGGCTGACGGCTATGTGTTCCTCGGCTGGTACGATGGCACTACAAAAGCCGTCGCAGACACCTACAAAGTGACGAAAGACGTAACTCTCACGGCGAAGTGGAGTGCGGCACTTCCTTCATCTCTCGTAGGAAAGGCATTCTTTGATTCTACAAACGGCGTAGGATTTGCCGTTCTTGATGAAACTCAGTATGCGTGGATTCACTCCAATGCGTACAATACGAGCGTTACACAAAAATACTACATTGCCGAAAAAACATCTGACACCGAATATAGCCTGACAGCCTACACAGACGATACTTTTGCGGAAGAGGCGGGAACTGTCTACACCGTGAAGGTAACCGATAGCGGGATTTCGCTTTCCTTCACTAATGCACAGCACGCCAGCCAAGCTGGCACGGAATATGCCATGACGCATGTGTTCAGCAGTCTGTTCAGAAAGACATACAGTGCGACTGTTGGCAACAATTATACTGTATCAATCAAGATTATAGATGATTCAAACTGCACTTATGGCGGAAATGCTTACACATACACTATTCCCGAAGTTACCGCTGACAATACCGCAAAAACACTTACCTACAAAATGCAGTGGTATAAAGACGGAGTTGCCAGCCGAACTCACACCGTGCTGATTACCGACTCAGGAATCACATTCGACAATGTTGAATTGACAGAAGCCAGCGAGTAGCGTTCGCTTTCCCTTCACTCACAATGGGGCAGCTTTCCGCCATTTTTCGCGGGGGCTGCCTTGCGATGTGATTTTTCATTGCAGGGCGTTTTTCAAGATTCCCTTAGATTTGCCCCTGCAAATAGGCGTTCATCAAAAAATCGTTCACTTCCGATTGCCAGCCGCGCCCCTTTTCTCTTAAATGGGCGAGCAGCACTTTGTTGAAGCGTATCGAAATCTGCTCTTTTACGGGCTTGAAATATTCAGAATGTTGCGTCAAAGGTCTGAATCCCGAAAAGTCTGTGATTTCGGGAATTTCAGAGAGGTCTATTTCTTCATCAGGAATAGCCGCCGCTTCGCAAGCCGCAATGATTTTAGATTTTTCCAAGTCTGTCATAATAAACCTTCCTTTCCCGCGCTGTAGCGGGTCTTGCTGAAATTATCCGCCTCTTGCTGTTCCTCGGCGTGTAGACAACCACTACAACAAGTTGACTTTTTACTCTGCCAAGAACTCTGAAGCGGGCTTCGTCAATCGTTGAATTCCTTTCGTCAAATTCCTCGATTGCCCATTCATCGTCAAAAACCTCAGAGGCTTCTTCAAAAGATAGCCCCGCGCCGTCTTTTTTCTTGTGCTTTTTTATGTTTATTGCGGCTTTGCTCGGGTCGCTCTCGAATTCTTCTTCATCGCTGTCCATAATTCAAGATTGTATCACATTTTTATATTGCCAGCAAGCGTTTGAGTTGACGGCAGGACGAAATTGCTGTATATTTAGTTTAACGACAGGCAACAAGTGTGTCTGTTAAGGTGATGAAGTAGAGGGGTGCGCCGGTATGCATTGTTCTACGGAGCCTTCTGGAGGGGTTGTGCAGCGGTACCTCGACCCAGCTAGGTCGCAAGACTGAAAGAAAATGCTCAATCTATGCCCGTCCTTGCGACGGGTTTTTTGTTGGAGAGTGGGGTGGACTTACTTTTACAGTGCGCGAGAAATTACGAAAAACTGCTTGATGTCGCCTATAACTTCACGATTGCACGGAAAGGCGTTGTACGCGAATTCACGCTCACATTCAAGAAGATGGATTTTCATCATATTGCGGGCTTGCACAAAGTCTCAAGCGGGGCGATGTTGCTGCACTATGAGCGCGCATAGCACTTTTCGCTTCCTTGACGGCATGGCGAAATTGCTGTACAACAAAATCGTTGGCATCATGTCAAAAAATCACACAGGAGCATTTTTATGAAAAAAATCTTGCCGTTCGTTCTTTTGACCGTGCTTGCGCTTTTGCCGCTTTTTGGCGAGGGCAAGTCGTTCACCAAGGATTCTTCGCTTTCGGTGATGTTCAGCTCGTATGATTCCGTCATCACATATTCTTTTGACTTTGCCACTGAAAATGAAGAAAAACTGCTCGCGACGGTTCACGCTTTTTCGTATTCCGACAAGAGCATGGGCGACTTTACATTTTCCGCCGAAAAGCAAAGGGACGGAACTTTCTCCGCCAAAAGGCAGGTCGTGCCGTGCGAGCGCGACGGAAAGACAATCGACGTGACGGTCTCGTCCGCAAAAATCGACACGGAACGCGAGCAGGTCGAAATCAAATTCAAGCCGGGAAAAATGCCGTTCGCGATTTCCTTGCGGACAAAATAACAGGAAGTGCAGGATTCAATTCATATATGTTCAGAAAAAAACGGGCGTTTGACGGCGTAATGGTTTTGATGTCGTAAAAATCATTTTCTAGATTTTCGCCGTTTGGCTCTATACAGACCATTTTATTCCTTGTTCCCGCTACCAACTCCGTGTATATTAACTCAATGCAGAGAGGGCGGATTTTAAGGTGGGGGAGGTTGAATCGAACTTTTTTAGGAAATAATCGAGGTTTTTTGCCACAAAAAGTGCGCAATACGAGCAAAGAACTACAGCAAAAACAAGATAAAATCCGATTTGAAGCGCGGGACTTCGATTTTGACTAAAGACTCCAAAGAAAAGAAGCATGAGCGTCATCAATATGCCGCAGACGACCCATTGCGTCATCGTAACGGGTTTTATGTTTTCAGGCGCGGCTTTGAGTTTTTTTGCCGCCACTTTTTCTGCAAGACTTAAATAACGCACTTCCGTTCTGCATTTTTTGCACCCAATTATATGAAGCGAAAGTTTGAGCGGCAAAGCCTCGCCTTTATCGAGCAACAAAAATTCGTTCATAACGTGTTCGCACAGACTTTGATTTTTTGAAGAAAAAACTGCATTATTTTTCATAAAATTCCCTCAATTTTTCGCGCAAAATCCGCTTTGCTCGGAAAATGTGCGATTTTATTGTATTGAGCGGAAGAGATGTGATTCCGCTTATTTCCTCGTAACTTTTATCGTAGAAAAAATACAACTCCACGCATAGAGCGTATTTTTCAGGAAGGCTCGCAACCGATTCCTTTATCGCTTCTTTCGTAACGCGCTTGATTTCTTCTTCCTCTGGAGTTTCGTATTCGGAATTTATCGATTCCTCGTCCGAAATGGGAAGATAATCCTTGCGGCGATTTTTTGCTGTGGACGCAAGATTGTACGAAAGTCGCATGAGCCAAGTCGAAAAAGACGATTCGCCTCGAAACGATTTGAGCGTCCGAAACACGCACAAAAAAACGTCTTGCACAAAATCGTCTGCGTCTTCGGCGTTTTTGAAAAAACTGAATCCCAAAGCCGCCACTTTTTTTTTGTGTAGCGAAACGAGTGTGGAAAACGCATTTTCATCGCCTGCTGCCGCGTTTTTTACAAGAATGTTGTCTTTTGCGTCAAGAATCGCCTTTTCAATCGTTTTTAGTGGCGAAAAATTGCCGTTCATTGCGCGTCTTTTTCTTGCGTTCGCTTTTTTTGCCCTCTGTGAAAAATGAGAAGGCTAATTCCAACGGCGAGCGGCAAAAGTCCGCCCAAAAGCGAGGGTAGCGCGTTTTCATTTTTTATCGTCAAAAGCAAAAAAAAGAGCGACAAAACCGCACCGATTGCCGTGAGCAAAAGTCCGCCCAAAAGCGAAAATGCTTCCAAATCAAACGCAATTTTTTCGTATCGCCCCGTTTTTATTTGGAGCGTGCGTTCTCTGTGATGCCAAAGAAGCGAAAAGAACACAAGCGTTCCGCCAATCATAATCCCCACGATTGGAATGAGCGCAATTATTACGTCAACAGCAGATGTTTTCATTTTTTCTCCGTTCCGCTTTATTAGACGCACCGAGCGTCAATTTTGTTGCGTTTTTTTTATTCTTCGAGAATTTGATAATCGTTGAACCAAATTTGATTTATGTTTCCAAGCACAAGAATGGCGTTTATTTTTGAAATCAATTCTGATTTTATGGCGTTTTCGCCTTTTTCTTGCATTTCTTTGTACGAAAATGCAGAAAAATAACTCGTTACCACGTCAAGAATCTGCGCGTTTTTTGAGTCCATTTCTTCGTAAAATTCGCGGTCGCCGTTGTATTCAAGCCACGGAGACACGATTAAAGTCGCCTTTTTTCCTTCGCTTGATTTTTTGAGCGGAATCCACAATTTTCCAAGAAGATTGTATTCGGCTTCCTTTCCGAATTTTCCTTTGCTAGGATTTTTCTCTTCAACTCGTAGCGTTTCTAATCCTTCGCCAGGGGTCGCTCCTTTTCTAAAAATCGCGACCGCGCTTCCTGCCACAACAAAAACGATTATCAAAAATGCAATCAATCCGAGTACTTTGTTAAGCATACAAATCCTCCGTAAAAAATTCGCACTCAATTTTTTTCAAAATCAAATCGAGTCCTTCGCCACTTTTTGCGCTGACTTTTATTGCTTCTGGAAATCGAGCGTCAAGTCCGCGAACAATAAAATCCTCGTTTGAGATTTTATCGATTTTGTTCAAAATAACGATTTTTTTTGAATCTTTCGCGCCGATTTCTGCAAGGACGCGCTCGACCGTTTCGTATTGAGAAAAAACGTTTTTGTCGCTTGCGTCAAGAACGAGCAAAATCGCGTCCGCTTCCGCCGCCTCGTCAAGCGTGGACTTAAAAGCGTTCACAAGCGTGTGCGGAAGATTTTGAATAAATCCAACGGTGTCCGTAAGAAGAACGAATTTTTGGGGAGCGATTTTGAGTTTTCGCGTGAGCGGGTCGAGCGTTGCAAAAAGACTGTCCGAAGAAAACGCGCCTGCGCCCGTAAGCGCGTTCAAAAGCGTGGATTTTCCCGCGTTCGTGTACCCAGAAAGCGCGACGGAAAAAAGACCCGCGCGTTTTCGCATTTTTTTTTGCGTTTTTCGCGTTTTTTCAACTTCAAAAAGCCTTTTTTTTACGGTGGCGATTTTTTCTCGAACCGCGCGTTCATCGAGTTCAAGTTGCGTTTCTCCCGAACCTTTTGAACCAAACGCGCCTCCTCGTTGGCGACTAAAAACTCCGTAAGAATGAGCCAATCTTGGAAGCGAATATTCAAGCCGCGCGAGTTGCACTTGAAGCCGCGCCTCTTTTGTTTGCGCACGGGACGCAAATATCCGAATGATGACTTCTTGCCTGTCAAAAACGGCGCGCCCAACGAGTTTTTCCCAATTTCGTTGCTTTCTCGGCTCTATCAAAAAATCAAAAATAACCGCGTCCACGTTCAATTCTTCGCACAAAGCGGCAATTTCTTTCGCTTTTCCTTTTCCAAGCCCGTACACGGGATTTTTTTCTCTTTTTGAAAGAATCACCGTGCGAACGGCATTTATTCCAAGCGTTTCGCACAATCCTTGAAGTTCAAAAATATCGCCGTCTTTTTCTCCAATCAAAATCGCCTCTGGCTTTTTTTGAGATTCTTCTGCCACGTTAATCATGCTTCGATTTTACCTTTTTTGCGCGTAAAATTCGACGGGGCGGGGGAGTATTTAGCGAATTTTTCGTTTCAGTCAGTTATAAAATCTGCTTTTGATTTTGCCGAAAATGAACAGAATGAATGTTTTTTTTGGAGCAAAATGAAAGCTACTCAGCGTATCGCCGCAAGTCTTCTTTGCTCGGTCGTGCTTTTTGCCGTGTTTGCCGTCATCGCGTTCGCCGGTCTTTTCAATTCCATTGAAAGCCGATTTTATCAACCGATGGTTTCGCGCGGAATTGAAAGTCGGCTTCAAAAAGTGGCTCGTGCGCAAGAGCAATATTCCAACATACTCTTTAAGCGGTTTGAGACGTTCGCCTCAGAACCAAGCGTTCGCACGCTCTCAGACTCACGCCCCTCCGACGAACAAGTCAAAGAACGAGAGAAAAAACGCTCCAGCCTTTTGATTGAAACAAGAGCCTTAAAAGGCATTCGGCTCATCGACCAAAACGGAATCAACATTTTGTATAGTTCATTTTCCTCGGACATTTTGAGCGAACAAAAAGGAAAAACGACTTTCAAAAAATATTCAGAATTGGTCGCCCGCTTTCCCTCGCCCGAAATTGCGTTTCCGTTGATTCGCGCGTCAGAAACGGGTTTCACTATTTTTCGCGACGGCGTGGGAAACAGACTCGTTTTTTCCGTTCCGTTCAAAAATTCCGAAGAAAAAATCATTGGCACGATGGCGTTTTACCTTGACCCGTCTGATTTGAATCGATTTTTGTATGACGAAAAATTGATTGATGTTACCGGATTTGGCGAGTTGCTTTCAGATTCGGCGGGATTTGGCGGTTACGTTTTTGCGCTTCCGAATGCGGGGCGGACTGCGGCTGAAAAGGCTGTTCTTGAAAAATGGCAAATGCAAACGCAAGAAAATGCCGTTTCGTTTTCGCTTCTTGATGTGGAATTGCCGCAAGAACTCGAAGAAATCGACGCAAAAAAGCCCTCGCTTGTCATTTATTCAATAAAAAATCGATTGAGCGGATACTCTGCGTGGGTGTACGACGCTACGATTTTTGTTTTTCCTGATTCCGTTCGCTTTTTGTTGCTTCTCCTTGCGTTTATAACGCTTTTTTTAATCGTGTTTTTGTTTTTTAGCCTAAAACGCGACGACATGACAATTATTCGCGAGAGAATCAAAAAATTCCACCTTTCGTTTGTTGTAGAAAGCGTCAACTCGTCATCTCTTCCGCCGAATGTCTTGGAGCAAAAAGAGCGGATAAATTCTGAAATAAAAAAGAGTCTTGGCAGACGACTAAAAAAACACGAGTCGGAAGTTGACGCGCTCCTTGAAAGCAGTTGGGACAACATTTTTTCCGCGCTTGGAATCCAAAAAAAATCCGCCGTTGACGAAGCGAATCTGCGTCGCATTTTAACCGAAGTTTTGAACGGCAAAATCGCCGAAAACGCCCGCGCTCCCGTTCCGCCTGCCCCTCAAATCGAGCAAACGAACCCCGCCACAAACGTTTCCGAAGAAGTCGCAGACGCGGAAACGGTCGAGGAAGTCGCGGACGCGGAAACCGCCGAGGAAATTGCGAACGTTGAAGTTGCCGAGGAAATCGCTGACGCGGAAACTGTCGAAGAAGTCGCCGACGCGGAAACGGTCGAAGAGGTCGAAGACGCTGAAGCCGCCGAGGAAGTCGCGGACGCAGAATCGGTCGAGAAAGTCGAGGACGCGGAGTCCGTCGAAGAAATCGCTGACGCGGAAACGGTCGAGGAAATCGCGGAAGCGGAAACGGTCGAGGAAATCGCGGAAGCGGAAACTGTCGAAGAAGTCGAAGACGCGGAAGCGGTCGAGGAAATCGCGGACGCGGAATCCGCCGAAGAAATCGCTGACGCGGAAACGGTCGAAGAAGTCGAAGACGCGGAAATCGCCGAGGAAGTTGAGGACGCGGAGTCCGTCGAAGAGGGCGAGGACGCTGAAACGGTCGAGGAAGTCGCGGAAGCGGAAACGGTCGAAGAGGTCGAGGACGCTGAAACGGTCGAGGAAGTCGCGGAAGCTGAAACGGTCGAGGAAGTCGCGGAAGCGGAAACGGCCGAGGAAATCGCGGAAGCGGAAACGGTCGAAGAAGTCGAGGACGCGGAATCGGTCGAGGAAGTCGCGGAAGCGGAAACGGTCGAAGAGGTCGAAGACTCTGAAACGGTTGAGGAAATCGCGGACGCGGAAACGGAGGCGGGGTGGCTTTCGGCGGAGGATTTTCCAGAGGACGACGAGGTTACGGAGCCTTCGGAGGTTTTTGATGACGACGCACAAACGGAAAAAAGTGCGCCGCCTCAAACTGAACAGCGTGAAGAGCAAGCGCGGGACGGCAGTTTTTTTGAAACGCTCAAATTTTCTTCGCCCGAAACGAGTGCGCCCGTTAATGCAAAGGACAGTTGGATTGCTTCGAATTTTAGCGCGTCGTCGCCTGATTTTGGATTTCTTGACACTGGCGACCTTGAAAAAATCAACACGGATGAACTTTTGGATTTTGCGGCAGAAGAGCCAGAGGTGCTTGAAAAGCCGTTTTTGTTCGCGCCGTTCGGTTCTGATTCTGTTTCGGAACTCGAATCGCTCGATTAAATTTTGGTGAAAGATTTTCCATTTTTTGCTATCATTTTGGTATGAAAACTCAAACAACTTTTTCGGTTAGAACATACGAATGCGATTCTTATGGACACGTGAACAACGCGGTCTACTTGAATTATCTTGAATTCGCTCGAATGGATTATCTAAAGCAAATCGGTTTCGATTACGAGGGCTTTGTCCGTGCGGGATTTTTTATTTTTGTGTCCCACGTTGACATTCACTATAAATCGTCCGCGCGATTTGGCGACGTTTTGACGATTTTGAGCGAACCTATCAAATTTGGCGCGGTTTCTGGAACAATTCGCCAAGTTGTCCAAAATAATGCGGGAGTCGTTTGCGCAGAAGCGTTTGTAACTTGGGCGAGCGTCAATTCCGCGTCTTTTCGTCCCTCAAAAATCCCCGACGAGTTTGTCGTTTCTGGACTCAAACCCGATTCGGTCTAACGATTGCATTTTTACCATTTTTTTATATAATAGGCGAGTACATTTTATTCATTCCAACAAGGAGGAAATTATGAAACGAACATTTGTTTTGATGGCTGTCGCTTCTCTTTTGATTCCAACGGCTGCTTTTTCTTTTTCGCTTGATGACATTAAAAACATTGGAGAACCTGACGTTTTTTCAAGTCAAATTGACAGCGGGCTTTCGGATTTTACCGACCAACTTGCTTCTTCGATTCCGCAAGCGGCAACGCAGCAAAATGTGTGGGCGGACGCATGGATTGGAAAATCGTTTCCGTCTATTCCCCCGCATTTTGGTGGTGGCGTGAACATGGCTTTAACGCACATTGACACGAGCGGACTTGCAAAAGCCGCTGACGCACTTGGAATTAGCGGAATCAAAGACAGTTATTATTTTCCGTGCTTTACCGCAGACCTTCGCATTGGTGGCGTTTTCCTTCCGTTTGATGTTGACATCGCCGTTATGAAGACGGGAACGCTCAACACCGATGCGTTCGGAAGCGATTTGAGCGTTGACTTTTTTACGATTGGAGCCGACGTTCGCTACGCACTTCTAAAAGGAAATCTGCTCCTTCCAAAACTTTCCGTTGGAGCGGGATATTTTTACAATCAAGGCACGTTCAGTGCGTCTGAAAGCCATGCCGAAGCAACGATTGACTACAAAGTTCACACGCTCTACGGGCAGGTGCAACTTTCAAAAAGTTTCTTGATTTTTACGCCTTTCTTGGGACTGCGCGGACTCGTTTCAAAATACGACAACGCTTACGATTGGAAAATCAAGGATTCTGCAATCGTTGCGGCAGCAGAAACTGCTAACTACAAGGTTTCTGGTAGCGGTTCGTCTTCTTCGGATTCGTTTGATTTTGGCGGAATCCAGCCGCAGGTTTTTGCGGGCGTTGGGTTGAATTTCTTTTTCCTTCAAGCAACGCTTTCCGTTTCGGCAGACCTTCGCCATATTTCGGATTCTGGACTTTGGAGTGGCGCTTTTAGTTTGAGAGCAAAACTCTAATCTTGTAAAAAAAAGCAAAAAGAGGAGGAAAAATCACCTCCTCTTTTTTATTGCCTTTTTGAGCGCGTGTGTGTCATAATGATACAAATGAAAAAGAAAAAACTGCGTTTTGTTTTTGCAGGCGGTGGAACTGGCGGGCATATTTATCCAGGACTTGCCATTGCCGACGAACTTCGTTTGATTTTAGACGAAAAATCTGACGAAGAAACGAATTATGAAATAATTTGGTTTGGAAATTCGAGCGGAATGGACAAAAAACTCGTTTTGGAAAGTGCTTCCGTTGATTCATTCGTCGGAATCCCCAGCGGAAAACTCCGACGATACGTTTCCATAAAAAATTTTTTTGACGCTTTCAAAATCATTGCAGGATTTTTTTGTTCGCTTTTTGCCTTGATTCGATTTCGCCCCGTCGCGCTTTTTTCAAAGGGTGGCTTTGTGTCCGTGCCTCCGTGCGTTGCCGCGCGACTTTTGAAAATCCCCGTTTTGACCCACGAATGTGATTTTACGCCAGGGCTTGCCACAAAAATAAACGCTCGATTTGCAAAAAAAATCCTCGTTTCGTATAAAGAAACGCTCGATTTTTTTCCGCAAAAACTCAAATCCCGTGTGCTTGTAACGGGAAATCCCGTGAGACCTGCGTTTTATTCTGCGGACAAAAAAAAAGGCTTGGATTTTCTTTTTTCAACTCGAACAGACTTTGATTCAGCAAAACCGATTTTGCTTGTTTTGGGCGGAAGTCTTGGAGCAAGGCAAATAAACGTTCTTGTTGCTCAAAATATTGCTTGGCTCACAGCGAATTTTAACGTGGTTCATCAATGCGGCGCAAACGATGAAGAAACTATGCCAAAAAACGTGAGCGGCTATTTTCTTCACCCGTTCATTTACAAAGAAATGCCAGACGTGATTTCGTGTGCGGACGTTGTGCTTTCTCGCGCGGGCGCAAATTCGATTTGGGAATGCGCCGTTCTTGCAAAACCGCTCGTTTTGATTCCGCTTTCAGGAAGCGGAACGCGCGGCGACCAAGTTGATAACGCAAAATTCTTTGAAAAGAGTGGCGCGGCAAAAGTGCTTTTGAAAAATGATGTAAACGATTCAAATCTAAAAGCCGCTCTTGAGTCTTTTCTTGAATCGAGCGTTCGAGAAGCGTTTTCAAAAAATTCGCACGCGCTTGCCGTTTTGTCAGAAAACAACGAAGGGCGACCTGCCAAAAAAATCGCGTCGATTTTGCTAAATGAAATAAACGGAGCCAAAAAATGATGATGTTTTCTCTCCTTGATTTGATTTTTGCGCTTTTTGTGCTGTTTTTTGCTCTGAGCGCGATGCACGCGGGTTTTATGCGGGAAGTGCTTGGAAAACTTGCCGTGATTTTTGGCATTCTCGGTGGCGTTTTTATTTCTCCGCTCGTTTCTCCCAATCTGCTCCCGTTCGTAAAAGTCGGCGTTCTTGCAACAATTCTTGCATTTATGCTCGTGTTTTCGGCGGTGTTTTTAATCGTAAAAATCGTGCAAGTGATTCTCGTAAAAACAGTGCGTCATGGAGTGATTAAAAAACTCGATGGCGCACTCGGCTTTTTGCTCGGTTTTGTGGAAGGAACGCTGCTCGTTTGTGCTTTTTTGGTTGCGATTGTTGCGCAGCCGTGGATAAACACTGGCTCGCTTTTGGAAAATTGCGCAATTTTGTCGTTTCTTGAGCCGTATCTCAATCCTGCTGTTTCGTTTGTTTCGTCGAGGTTGATTCCGTGAGCGAGGATTGGAAAACCATTTTTTCTCAACAAGCGTTTGAAAGCGCGAAGTCTGATTTTTTCTCGTCAAAACTGCCAGGTTCGATTCTTTTTTTTGGAGCGGAGGGAACGGGCAAACTTTCTTCTGCGCTTTCGCTTTCGCGGCTGCTTTCGTGCGAAAAAAATGGCGCGGAAGACTGCGATTGCGCGTCTTGTCGCGCTTCAAAAGAAATTGCAAATCCTTCCGTTTTGATTTGCGGAAGCCGCGCGTGTTCTCTTTTGATAAAAGCCGCGCAAAAAAGGCTTCTAAAATATCCGTCGGAGGAAGAATCAAAAACGCTTTTTATTCGCGCGGTGAGAATTTTAACCGTGCGATTTACGCCGTTTTTGTGGACGGGTAGCGACAAACTTTCAAAATTCGCGCCTCTTTTAACGGAAATCGAAGATGAATTGAGTTCGATTTCAAAGGACGCAAAAAAAGCGTCGGAATCGATTGTAAAATCGTGCGAAAAACTCGAAGAGTTCCTTTACAATTCGATGCCGATTGACCAAGTTCGCGCTGCCCTTGAATGGGCAAGGATTAAGCCATCGCACGCAAAAAAAGTTTTGATTTTGGAAAATGCCGAGCGAATGCAAGAAGGTTCCAGAAACGCGCTTCTCAAAATCCTTGAAGAGCCGCCGTTGGACGCGGTTTTTATTCTTACCACGGCAAACCGCGGCGCGATGATGCAAACGATTCTTTCGCGCGTGCGCCCGTATTCGTTTTCTCCTCGGAGCAAATCCGTTGAAAAAGACATTTTGCGCGCCGTCTTCCGCGAAGAATCGGATTTGAGCATTAGCGAATATTTGAATTCGTTTTTGCCGATTTCACACGCAGAAATTCGAGAAAAGGCAAAGTCGTATTGGCGCACGATTTGCTCTGGAAAAATTCCGCAAGCGGACGCGCTTGTAAAAGAATGTGCGACCTTTTCTCCGCGTTCTGTTTTTTTTGATTTTCTTCGTGCGCTTTTTGAAGAATCGTGCGATTTTTCTTCAAATTCTTTTTCTTCGATGAAAAGCGAAATTGCCGCCTCTGTTTCGTCTTCCGTCCGCGATGCGTGGAACGCGGTCAGCGTTTTTAATCAAACTCCCGTTGCGGCAATCGAATGTCTTACGCGGGAACTCTTCCATTCAATCAGGCTTTCGAGGTAAAAAATGCAAGAATTTTCCCGCCGCGCAACAAAAAAATTCGAGCGGCTTTCAGATGAGCAAAAAAAGCGGTTTGTTGCGTCGCTTTCTTCCAAATTCGACACGATTTCTGCCGTTTTTAATTCGGTTTTGGAAGGATTTTTGGTCGTTTCTGGAGAAAACGAATTTCACCTTCTTCTTGAAAACAGCGCGGCAAAACGGCTTCTTCCGCGCTCGGCAAAATCTTCTGATTGTCCAGTTTGGGAACTCATTTTGGATTCTGACATTGCGCGTTTTTTGGAAACAAATCTTTCTGAAAGGCGCACAAACGTAACCGACGAGTTTTCGCTAGAAACAAACGGCGGCGCGGTGCGATTTTTGGAATTGTCGATTTCTCCGTTTGAGATTTCCAGCGGCGAAATTGGCTCGATTATTCGCGTGGAAGACACCACGGAAAAGCGAAATCAAGAAATCCTTTTGCGCCGAATGGAAGCAATGGCTTCGCTCACAACGCTTGCGGCAAGCGTTGCGCACGAAATCAAAAATCCGCTCGGAGCGATTTCGATTCACATTCAACTCATGCAAAAAGCAATCAAAAAAAGTCGAGAAGGGGACGGGCTTTTGCCAGAGCCGAAATTTGCCGAGCGATATTTAGACGTGGTGAGCGACGAAATTGAGCGACTGAACAAAATCGTGGTGAATTTTTTGATGGCGGTGCGACCGATTTCGGCAAATCTTGAGCTTTCAAATCCAAACGTCATTCTTGAACAATTTGTGTCGTTTTTCAAACCTGAGTTCACCGAAAAAAAAATCGAATTGGAGTCGAATTTTTGCGAAAATTGCCCGCGCCTTTTAATTGACGAAAAATTGTTTCGCGACGTAATCGTAAATCTTGCGCAAAACGCACTCGCGGCAATCGAAAAGCGACTTGAAGTGCACACGCCAAAAATTCCTGGCTGCATTTTGATTTCAACCAAAATCAAAGACGATTTTTTTATATTGCGCTTTCGCGACAACGGAATTGGCATGGACGACGAAACTGCCTCTCGCGTTTTTGAGCCGTATTTTACAACAAAATCGAACGGAACGGGGCTTGGAATGGCGATGAGTTACAAAATCATTAAGGAATTTTCGGGCGACATCAGCGTAAAATCGATTTTGGGCGAAGGCACGGAGTTTACGATTTCGATTCCGATTCCGCAAAAAGACAAAATGCTGCTCCCGTTTAAGTGCAACGATTCTTCAAAAAAGGCGGAGGAAAAATGAAATTCACGATTTTGATTATCGACGACGAAAAAAATATCCGCGAAGGGCTTGCCGCCGATTTTGAAATGGACGGGTACAACGTGCTTCTTGCCGAAAACGGCAAAACGGGGCTTGAACTCATAAAGCGCGGCGACGTGGATTTGGTGATTACCGACCTTAGAATGCCTGGCGGCGTTTCTGGAGAGGACGTTTTGAAGCATATTACGGCGGAAACTCCAGGGATTCCCGTCATTGTGCTTACGGGGCATGGCTCGATTGATGCTGCGGTGAAGGCAATGCAAGACGGAGCGTACAATTTTCTCACCAAACCGCTCAATTTGGAGCAACTTGAGTTAATCGTAAAACGTGCGCTTGCGGGAAGGGAACTTTCGATTCAGCACGAGCAACTTCTAAAGGAAGTCGGCAAAAAAGAAAAAACGAACGCGATTATTGGAAAAAGCGCGGCAATGCAGCGCGTTCTTTCGCTTGTGCAAAAAGTTGCCGACGCAAAAATCAGCGTTTTGATTACGGGCGAAAGCGGCGTTGGAAAAGAAGTCGTTGCCGACGCGATTCACGCGCTCTCTTCAAGGCACGAAAACTCGCTCATAAAAGTTCATTGCGCCGCTCTCTCTGAATCAATTTTGGAAAGCGAGTTGTTTGGACACGAAAAAGGCGCGTTTACGGGCGCGGATTCGCTCCACAAAGGAAAATTTGAATTGGCGCACGGAGGCACGATTTTTTTGGACGAAATCGGCGAGATAAATCCGTCGGTTCAAGTAAAACTCCTTCGCGTTTTGCAAGAGAAAAAATTTGAGCGCGTTGGTGGCGAGCGCACGATTGAAGTTGACGTTCGCGTTGTTTGTGCAACAAACAAAAATCTTGAAGAGGAAGTGCGCAACGGTCGATTCCGCGAGGATTTGTACTTTCGGCTAAACGGAATCCACATTGAAGTGCCGCCACTTCGCGACCGAAAAGACGACATTCCGCTTCTTTTGAACGAGTTTCTTGAGCGATATGCTTCGGAAAACAACAAAGTCATTACGGGTTTTGATAGTCGCGCCCGTGCGGCGATTTACAAATATGACTGGCCAGGAAACATTCGCGAATTGCAACATTGCGTTGAAAGCGCGGTCGTTATGGCTTCGGGCAAAATAATTACCGCAGACGACCTTCCGCCGTCGGTTTCAAAAAGCGCGAAAAACGAAGTGATTTCAGTTCCTGTGGGAATTCCTCTTTTGGAAGCGGAAAAAATCATCATTCAGCAAAATCTTGCGGCAAACAAAGGAAACAAAAGCCGTACCGCCGACATTCTCAAAATCGGAAGAAAAACGCTCCATCGAAAATTGCAAGAATACGGAATCGAAGATGTGGAAGAAAACAAAAAAGGCGAGTGAACTATCGAAAAATCGAGAAAATCGAACTTTGATGAAAACCGTTATAAAAACAATTTGCAAACGTTTTTTTGAGGGTGTATCATTTAGAGATAAAATTAAAAGCATTTTTTAAGGAGAACTCGTATGCCAAATCCAAAAGAACCTCGTGTTGTTGCTGTAATTCTTGGAGGGGGAAAAGGAACGCGCCTTTATCCGCTCACAAAAGACCGTTCAAAACCTGCCGTTCCGTTCGGCGGAAAATACAGAATCGTGGATATTCCCATTTCAAACTGCATAAACTCTGGGTACAGAAAAATTTTCCTTTTGACGCAGTTCAATTCTGCTTCGCTTCATCATCACATTACAAACACGTACAATTTTGACCGCTTTGGAAAAGGATTTGTGGAAATTCTTGCGGCGGAACAGACTCCAGAACATTCTGGTTGGTTTGAAGGCACGGCAGACGCGGTGCGAAAAAATCTCGTTCACTTTAGAACGCAGCGACCGACTCATTACGTGATTCTCTCTGGCGACCAATTGTATCGCATGAATCTTAAAGATTTTATGGACAGCCACATCAAAAGCGGTGCGGAAATCACGATTGCAACGATTGCTGTAAACGAGCGCGACGCGACTGGATTTGGAATTATGAAAATCGACGGGTCGCACCAAATCAAAGAATTCGTTGAAAAACCGTCCGTTGAAACGCTCAAAAGTGGCGGTTGGAAAATCCCCGAATCGGAGCGCGGCGACCTTCCAAAAGAAAAAGAGTACCTTGCTTCAATGGGAATCTACATTTTTAACGCCGAAACGATGGAGCAAGTTCTCGATAACGAAGACGACGATTTTGGAAAGAAAATCATTCCTGCGGCAATCAAAACGCGAAAAGTCAATTCTTACGTTTTTGACGGCTACTGGGAAGACATTGGAACGATTAGAAGTTTCTATGAAGCAACGCTCGCGCTCACTGATTACGAGCCAGATTTTGATTTTTATGACGCGGACGAACCGATTTACACGCACATGCGCTATCTTCCACCGTCAAAAATCAACGACGCAACGATTGAAAACTCAATTACGACCGAAGGTTGTATTATTTCCAAGGCAAAACTCAAGCAGTCGGTGGTTGGTGTGCGCTCGCTTCTTGAAGTTGGCGTTGATTTGGACGGCGTAATCGTAATGGGCGCGGATTATTACGAAAACGAGGAAACAAAGGCTGAAAACAAAAAAGCGGGACGACCGAACATCGGAATCGGAAAAAATTGCAAAATCAAAAAGACGATTATCGACAAAAACGCCGCAATTGGCGCGGATTGTCGCATAAATGTTGACGGAAAAACATATCCCGACGGCGAAAACACGCTCCCGAACGGCGTTTCGTTCTACAGTTCCGACGGAATCATCGTGATTCGTAAAGGTTCGGTTATTCCATCGGGAACAGTCATCTAAAAAACTATGCCAGAATCAATGTTCGATAAACTCGGCGATATTCTCAAAGAAACGCTTGATTCTGGCGTGATTTTTCAAAAAAACGAAAATCCTCCACCTTCTCAAAATGAACAAAACGAGCATTTTGAAAAAAGTGAAACTCCAAAAAAGAAGGCGGAGGATTTTTCATTTGATTTTTCGACTATCAAAACTGAAACAAAAAATCGTGAACGCGGAGAGGCGATAAAGCGAGGGACGCAAAAATCATTTGAGGCAAAATCGTTCGATTTTCGCGCTTTTTCTTCGAGCGAATATTCTTCAAAAACGGTCAAAAATGCGGTTTTTCGTCCGCTTTCAATTCCTCAAAACGTGTTGCTCGCCTTGCAAAAAATCGGAATTCCGCAAAATGCGGATTTTGAAGAAGCAAAAAAAATCTACCGAGAAAAGTTGAAGCAAAATCACCCAGACAAATTTGTAGGAACGCAATACGAGCGCATTGCCGCAGAAAACACGCGAATGTTGATTTCTCAATGGGAAATTGTTGAAACGTGGATTTCTGGAAACTCGTGACAAAAAATCAAAAAATGTCGTACTTGACGTTTGTTTGCATGACGTGGTATTCTCTTTTTGTACATTTTAATACGTTTTTAGAATGGACTCGTCAAGGACGGGTCTTTTTTGTTTTTGCGGAGGCAAAAATGGATTATATTTCGCTGGAACATTTTCAGCATTATAAAGAATGTGCAAAAATCGCTTTAGACTTGGGATTTTTCCTCGTTGAATTAAAAATGACACCGCAAAAAAACGTTGTTCGTGTGCAGGCGGTTGTTTCTTCGACGGACGCGACAAAAACGGTCAGCGTTGACGATTGCGCCCGCGTACATCGCGCGATTCTTTCGCATCTTGAAGAAACTCTTTCGCGCGACGACATTGCAATGGAACTTTCTTCGCCTGGAATGGAGCGAAATATAAAAAATGCCGCCGAGTTCACGTTTTTTGTGGGAAAAAATATTCGAGTTTGGAGTCGAGCGGAATCCGATTGGATTTCTGGGGAACTTTTGGAAGCGGATTCAAAAAAAATCGCGCTCAAAGTGCCATCAAAAACGGGCGAAATCGAAAAAAAACAAATTGAACTTGAGGACATCGCAAAAGCAAAATTTGTTTCATCATAAAAAAGCGATTTGTTCAAAAATCGCAAATCAAAATGAGTGTAATCAAAAAAGTTTGGGGGTAAAAAAATGTCGGAAATGTTGCAGGCAGTTCAGCAACTTGAGGAGGCGGGACATTCTCGCGAGTCTGTTCAGCAAATTATCGAAAATGCGCTCAGACAGGCGTACAAAAAGGCGTTCGGAAAAGCGGCGGATAATTGCGTGGTGAAGTTTTCGGACGATATGTCGGAAGTGTCCGTGTATGCAAGAAAAACGATTGTGGAAGCAGGGGACGTGTATGACCCCGTTATGGAAATGGACATTGAAGACGCGCGAAAATTGAGCGCGGAATGTGAAATCGGAGACGAAATCGATATAAAAATTGACCCCAAAAAGGATTTTGCGCTTTCGGCGGTTACGGCGGGAAAGCAAAGCGCGCACACGGAACTCAACGAGTCGTACAAAAATCGGCTTATAAACGAGTACAAAAACAAAAAAGGCGAAATCATAATCGGGTACTATCAGCGAGAATCGCGCGGAAATATTTACGTTGATTTGGGAAAAGTCGAAGGAATCCTTCCGTTAAAATATCAAAATCCGAACGAGCATTACGAGAAAAACGACAGAATCAAAGCACTCGTTGTGGACATAAATTCGACTTCCGCTGGAGTGCAGTTGGTTTTGAGTCGAAGCGACCCCGAATTCGTTAAGAGCGTGTTGACGCTTGAAGTGCCTGAAATTATGGACGGTACTGTGGAAATCAAAAAAGTCGTTCGCTCGGTCGGCTACCGCACAAAAGTTGCCGTAACGACTTCGCGCGAGGGCGTTGACCCCGTGGGCGCGTGCGTTGGACTCAAAGGAATTAGAATCCAAAACGTTATCCGCGAAATCGATGGCGAGAAAATGGACATCGTTCGGTATTGGGATAGTCCTGAAAAATTTATCGCGGAGGCGTTGGTTCCCGCAAAAGATGTCCGCGTGTACATAACTGACCACGAAACAAAGCGCGCGCTTGCAATCGTGCCAGACACGCAATATTCGCTTGCGATTGGAAAGCAAGGGCATAACGTTCGCTTGGCGAACAAATTGTGCGATTGGGCGATTGACGTAAAAACGGAGTCTCAAGCAAAAGACCTCAATCTTGACGAAATTGTGCGCCGTCCAGTCGCTCTGTTTAACGAAATTCCTCAAGAAGCGCAAACGGAAGAAAATCCAACGGAAACCGATTTTTCGCTCGTTTCAGAATTGCCAGAAACGCCTTCGGACGTGGCAGAAAAACTCCGCGGAACGGAATTCGACGGAATCGAAGAGTTTGTTGATGCGTATGATTCTGGAAAACTTTTGGAAAGCGGCATTCTCTCAGAAGAACAAATTGAAAATCTGTTTACAATTCTCCATAATTACGTTGAGTTTGTAGATGACGACGAGGAATCGGAAACGGAGTACGAATGTCCAAATTGTCACGCAAAAGTAACTCCCGACGTAACAAAATGCCCGATTTGTGGCACGGAATTTGAGTAAACGGACGCAAACTGATTTTTGGAAAAGCGAAAAGTTCGATAATAGTAGTAAAATAGAAAAGGATTTTGCGGAGAAAATTGGAAGAAAATATGGCAGAAGAGAAAAAAAACGAAGGGGAATCAAAAGAAGACTCAAAAACGGTGGAGTTTGTTTTGAACAAGCGCCCCGAAGCGCGAAAAGAATCGAAAGGCGAAAATGAATCAAAAGAAAATGCGTCGATGGAAGGTTCTTTTTCAACCTCAAGCGAATCAAGGGATGCAAAATCGTCTTCCGTGGAGGTAAAAAAGAAGCGAATTGTTCGGCGCGGAAAAGTCGCGACTCCTGGCGGGGAAGCGCACGGAAAAATTGTTGCAAGAACTCCAAAACCCGATGCCGAGAAAAAAAGCGGTTTTGTACCACCAGCGCAAAAGCCTTCTGCGCCCATTTCTAAACGCACTGAGTTTTCGTCTACTCGTCCAAACGTGCGGGCTGGAAATCTTGCAGAGCGGTCGCGCTCTGGTTTTAGTGGACGCTCTGGCGGCGCAAGGACGGGAACGTTTGCGCACGGTGGTGGTTTTAGCGGTCGAGATGCGCGGGAAAATTATCAGCGGACAACGAATGGCGAAAAACGCACGGGCGTTCGCACAGGAACGTTTGCGGGCGGAAACCGCCCCGGTGGGGCAGGAGCACGCACGGGGCAAGACAATAAGCGCGGTGGATTTGGCGGACGCAATGGTGGCGTAGGTGGTTCTTCTCGACCAGGTTTTGGAAATCGACCTTCGTTTGGCTCTGGCCCTGCTCCCATTCCGCAACAGCAAGGGCGGCGCGGTTCTCAAGGAAAGAAAAAACAGCAAACTTATGGACAAAGAAAAGACCGCGAAGAATGGTTTGAGGAAGATACAAAGAAAAAAGCAACTTCAAGCGCGAGCGTTGTTCCAAAGCAAATCGACATCATGGAATCGATTTCGGTTTCCGACCTTGCCAAAAAAATGAATCTCAAGGCGAGCGACTTAATCGGAAAACTCATGAGCATGGGCATGATGGTTACGATAAATCAGTCAATCGACAGCGATACGGCAACGATTCTTGCTTCGGAGTACGGGTGCGAAGTTCATCTGGTGAGCCTTTACGAAGAAACGGTCATCGAAAGCGACGTGGGGGCGGAGGAAAATCTGCTCGTTCGACCGCCAATCGTTACGGTTATGGGACACGTTGACCACGGAAAAACCAAAACGCTTGACGCAATCCGAAACACGAACGTTGCTGCGGGCGAAGCGGGCGGAATTACGCAAAAAATCGGCGCGTATCAAGTAAAAACCGAAAAAGGCGTGATTACGTTCCTTGACACGCCAGGACACGAAGCGTTTACGATGATGCGGGCGCGGGGAGCGCAAATTACGGACATCGTTGTGCTTGTTGTGGCGGCAGACGACGGCGTGATGCCTCAAACTTTGGAAGCGTTGAGCCATGCGCGGGATGCAAAAGTTCCGATTATCGTTGCCGTAAACAAAATCGATAAGCCTGACGCAAATCCTGACCGCGTTATGACGCAACTTTCAGAGCAAGGACTCACTCCAGAAGAGTGGGGCGGAGACACGCAGTACGTAAAAATCAGCGCAAAGCAAGGGCTTGGAATTGACGACCTTTTGGACGCGATTCTTTTGCAAGCGGAAGTGCTGGAATTAAAAGCCCCTGTGGACACGCGCGCGGAAGGAAAAGTCATTGAGTCGCGCGTTGACCAAGGGCGTGGCGTTATTGCGTCGGTTGTGGTTCAAACGGGTATTTTGCGCGTTGGAGACCCGTTTGTGGCAGGAATTTTTTCTGGGCGTGTTAGAGCGATGTTTAACGATAGGGGAGAGCGCGTTCAAGAGGCTCTGCCGAGTATGCCAGTTGAGGTTTTGGGACTTGACGCAATGCCGAATGCAGGCGACCCGTTCCAAGTTACGGAAAACGAAAAAGACGCTCGTGCGATTTCTGCAAAGCGACAGGAACTCAAACGTTTTGAAGCGGCAAAAGTTGTCAAAAAAGTTACGCTCGACAATCTGTATTCGACGATTGAAGCAAGCGAAATCAAAGAGTTCAAAGTTATCATCAAAGCGGATTTGCAAGGTTCTGCCGAAGCACTAAAAAGTTCGCTTGAAAAACTGTCCACAAGGGAAATCAGACTCGTTGTTATTCATTCTTCGGCGGGCGCGATTAACGAAAGCGACGTAACGCTTGCGGCTGCGGACGAAAACGCGATTATCATCGGATTCAACGTGCGACCCACGCCAAAGGCAAAACTCCTTGCCGACCAAGAAAAAGTCGATATTCGTAAATATAACGTAATTTATAAGTGTGTCGAAGAAATCACGCAGGCGATGGAAGGTTTGTTGAAGCCAGACACAAAAGAGGAAACGACGGGAACGCTCGAAGTTCGGCAAACGTATCGCGTTCCAAAAATCGGCGTGATAGCAGGGTGTTACGTTACGGACGGCGTTGTGCGTCGAACTGCGAGCGTGAATCTTATCCGCGACGGAATTGTCAAATTTACGGGAAAAATCGCTTCTCTCAAACGGTTCAAGGACGACGCAAAAGAAGTGACTTACGGGTACGAATGTGGCGTAGGACTTGAAAATTGGCAGGATATTCAAGAAGGCGACACGCTTGAAGTCTTTGAATACGTGGAAGTTGCGCGTCATTTGGGCGACTCAATCGCAAAAGAAAAGGAAGCGGCTTCTCAAAAAGAAACGGAGGAGGCGTAATCGATGGGCGAATTCCGCATGTTGCGTCTTGGCGAGCAGATTCGAGATGAGATTTCTCAGATGATTTTGCGCGAGCAAATAAAAGACCCCCGTGTTTCAACGTTTTTGAGCGTAAATCGAGTGGAAGTTTCCAGAGACCTTTCGTACGCGCGCGTTTTTGTTTCGAGTTTCCTTCCAGAGTCAAAAATCAAAACGGGAATCGAAGGATTGCAAAGTGCGGCGGGCTTCATTCAGTCGTCGATTGCAAAAAAACTTACGATTCGGCAATTTCCGCGCCTTACGTTTGTTTTGGACGAAAGCATGAAAGCGGGATTTGAGATGGTTCGCAAATTGACTCGGCTCGAAAAAGAAGAGGCGGGGGAGAATGAAAAAGCGGACGAATGAAAGCGGTCTTAACGGAATCGTTCTCCTTGCAAAAAAAGCAGGACCTACGAGTTTTGCCTCTCTTTCTGCGGTAAAACGTGCGCTCGGAACGACGCACGTGGGGCATACGGGTACGCTTGATTCTTTTGCAGACGGGCTTTTGGTCGTTCTTGTTGGAAGAATGACGCATTTGGTTTCGCACATAACGGGCATGGACAAAACGTACCGTGCCGTGATTGCTTTTGGCGAAGAAACCGACACGCTTGATCGAACGGGAAAAATCGTAAAAAAATCGCGAGTTCCTTCGGAGGAGGAGGTTCGCGCGGTTTTGCCTCGGTTTCTTGGCGAGATTTTACAAACTCCGCCGCTTTTTAGCGCACTTCATGTAAATGGAAAACGGGCAAGCGACCTTGCGCGAGAAGGAAAGAGCGCGGAAATTCCTCCCCGAAAAATAACGATTCATTCGATTGAGTTGCTCGATTTTTCGGACGGTCGCGCGCTTGTGGAAGTCCGTTGTTCAAAAGGCACGTACATTCGTGCGCTCGCCCGCGACATCGCTTACGCGCTTGATTCGTGCGCTCATGTGGTCGCGCTTCGCCGTACTTCCGTGGGAAAGTTTCGTTTGGAAGACGCGGTTGGTCAAGAAAATCTTGGCGCGTTTTCGATTTCTGCTTCTTTTGAAAATGCGCGTTTTGAAGAAAACCGTTATACAGAAAACGAAACCGATTTTTTTGAAAAAATCCGTTCTCAAAAAAAAGAAATGACGGCAGAAATTGCCAAAATGTGTTCGCTCGTTCCCGTTTCTGTTTCGCCGTATTTTGCAGACGATTTTTCGCACGGTCGCCCGCTTCGCTCCTCGATGTTTTTTTCGCGCGGCTCGCTTCCGTCAAAAGCGGAAATCGCGGTTTTTTATCCAAAAGGAAAATTCGCGGGAATCGTAAAAAAGGTCGAAAAAAAATTTTCCTACGGTTTTGTCATTCCTTTGCGCAATCAGTTTTCCGTTTATTCATGGAAAGACGTTACGAGCGGAAAAGTCTGCCACGATTTTTTTGAAAACAAAAGCGAAAATGTAGGAAGCGCGCTTACAATCGGGAGTTTTGACGGACCGCATTTGGGACACGACGCGCTTTTTGACGCAGTGCTTTTTCAAAAAAACAATTCGCTCGTTCCTGGCGTTGTTACATTTACAAAATCGCTTCGTTCGTTCAAAAATCCAAAGGAATACGAAGGCGATGTGGCGACTCTTTCGCAACGGCTCGAAACGTTTGCGGCAAAAGGGTTTTCGTTTGCCGTTGTCATTGACTTTTCCGACGAATTTGCTAAAATCGATGGAAGTGATTTTCTTTCGTCGCTTGTTGATTTTTGCAAAATGCGTTTTCTTGCCGAAGGAAAAGATTTTCGCTGCGGTTACAAAGGTTCTACCGACATGACGGCAATCGGCGCGTTGGCGTTGGAGCGAAATTTTGTTTTGCGTACAATAGATTCGGTTTTGTACAATGGCGAGCGGGTCAGTTCTTCGAGAATCCGAGCGTGTATAGGCAACGCGGATTTTTCTTCTGCTGCGTATATGCTTGAGCGTCCGTTTGCGCTGGACTGCTCCGATTTTTCTTGGACTCAAACGTGCGCTGGAGAAAAAAATATGCTTCTCGCGCATTGCAAAAAAAATCAAGAAAATCAAAAAAATCAGGTTTTTCCTCCTGACGGAACGTACCGTGTAACGGTAATTCGCGCTTTTTCGCGCAAAAATGGGCTACAATCTGGTGAAGCACAATCATCTGTACGTGTTTTTTCGCATCTCTCCGATTGTATGCTGGAAAATGGAACTCTTCGCCTTTCTTTTTCTGGCAAATTGATTGAAGGATGGGTTAAAGCAATACAATTTGGGTATCCAGATGAAAATAATTTTTTGAAGGAGTAAGTAATGGCACTTACAAAAGAAACAACGGCATCAATCGTCAGCAGATTCGGTGCAAACGAAAACGACACTGGTAACACAAAAGTTCAAGCGGCTCTTCTTACAGAGAGAATCAAGCAACTCACCGAACATTCAAAGCGTTTCCCAAAAGACACGGGAGCAAAACGCGGACTTCTGAAAGCGGTTGGCGCACGACGCGCTCTGCTCAAGTACTTGCAGCGCAAGGATTTGGAGGCGTACCGCCAGCTCATCAAAGACTTGGGTCTCCGCAAGTAACGCGGGAGTCTGCCATGGTGAACAGAGTAACGTACAAAATTGGGAACGACGAGCTTGTCCTTGAAACAGGAAAAATCGGAAAGCAGGCGAACGGGTGCGTGTACGCGCAGTTCGGCGGCGCGGTGGTCATCGCGACGGTCTGCGCGTCAAGCGAGGTCAGGGAAGGCTTGGACTTCGTTCCCGTCACGGTTGAGTACAACGAAAAATACTACGCCGCAGGGAAAATTCCCGGCGGCTTCATCAAGCGCGAGGGGCGACCCAAGGACAAGGAAATCTTGGT
>CALFJF010000072.1 GCA_937877535.1 uncultured Treponema sp. | reverse complement strand
ATATGGAAACGCTTTCCGAAACGGTGGACTTGCGCTATCTGCTTGCCGTGATGAATTCAACATACGCGCGCGTTTTGCTCGCGAACATTCGCGGTGGGGATTATCACATTTATCCAGAGCATATCCGCAACATCCCCATTCCCGCGCTTCCGCACGAGGCGCAGCAACCGCTCATCGCCCTTGCCGACAAAATGCTCACCCTCACCGCCGATTTACAGAAAAAGGCAACCCGCTTCATCAGCAGAATCAAAGAAACATATTCGCCGCAAAAAATCACGCAAAATCTGGAAGCGTTCTACAATCTCTCGTTCGCCGATTTTGCAAAGGAACTTGCAAAGCAGAAAGTAAAACTCTCGCTCAAGCAAAAAGACGAGCTTGAGGATTATTTTAGCGACTATGTGAAAGAAATCTCGGCACTGCGCGAGCAAATCGCCGCCACCGACCGCGAAATCAACGCCGCCGTCTACGCGCTCTACGGCTTGACGGAGGAAGAAATCGCGGTTGTGGAGGGGCGGTAGCAATGGGCTTTAGCCCATTGTCAAAAAATGTGGTATAATGGCGGAAAGGAGGTGAAAAGATGACAGTAACAATGCAAAATGTGGATATGCCGTTTTTTGAAGTACTCAAAAGCCTTGTTGCATTGCACGGCAGTGTTGTGATGAGGCAAGAAGATGAGCTGGAAAATGAACTTTCACCGTCAGAGGCGCATATACAGCAGATAAACGCCGTTTACGACAAAGTGCCGCTTGAAGAGCAGACGTTTGCCTGCAATGCGTCAAAAGCGGCGGTCTGGGAGATGATTAAAGATGACACGTGGTGAGATATGGCTCGTGGATTTTGGCGTTCCGCTCGGAAGCGAGGCTGGGTATCGCCGTCCTGCCGTCGTTGTGCCTAAAAAGGATTCAGGGCTGACAAAAGACTCCGTTGTGATAATTCCGCTTGTGACGACGGTGAACAAGTTTGCGTTTATCGAAAAGCTGTCCGTAATGCCAAAATCGTATATGAAAAAGATATGCGCGGGCGTAATTGAAGTGCTTGAGTTAAACGAAGGCTTATAATCTCCGAAAGGAAAGCGGAATCGTGTGGTATAATGGGGCAATGGAGGTGTTTTTATGATGACAATGGCACAGGTTGAGAAGCAAGTGGATTTTTTTTCATTTGAGGAACAGCTGCATTTGCTTGCGTACATTGCAAACAAGGTAAAAATGCGTTCGGCTGCGAGTGTACAGTCAAAGAAACCGAAACGCACTGCGGGAGGGCTTACAGGCACGTTTTGGATGGCAGATGACTTTGATGAAACTCCCGACTGCTTCAAGGAGTATATGTAATGCACCTAATCGACACGCACGCGCTTTTGTGGTACTTGCGCGATTCGTCGGAGCTTTCTGAAAAGGCGCACGAAATCATCGACAATGAGGAGCAGATTTTCACGAGCATCGCTTCCCTTTGGGAAATCGCGATAAAGCACAGCATCGGCAAGCTGGATTTGGAGCTTTCGATAACGCAGATTGAAGAGCTATGCAAACAAAAGGACATTTCGATTCTCCCGATTGCGTCAAAGCATTTGGACGAGCTGAAAAAACTGCCGAATCATCACAATGACCCGTTCGACCGCCTGATTATCTGCCAAGCCCGTACTGAAAACCTGACGATTATCACGCGCGACACGATTATTCCGAAATATTCTGTAAAAACACTGTGGTAGGGAACCGCCGCTGCGATTGAAAAGAGCAAAGCAGATGTTTCGCTTTTCGCTCAACATGACGGTTGCGTATGCGCTACCGTTTTTTCAGCCTTGTTCCCCAATCACCCGCAGAATTGCTTCGCCAAAGCGTTCTGCCTTGCTTTCGCCAATGCCGGTCACCATGAGCAAATCATCGGTGGTTTGCGGGCGAAGCGCGACCAGTTCGTACAGCGTTTTGTCGCCAAAGATGATGTACGGCGGCACATTCTGTTCAGCCGCCTCTTTGCGCCGCCATTTTTTGAGCGCGTCAATGAGCGCGCGGTTTTCGTCGCTTTCGGAAAGTGAATCCGCTACTTTGCGGTTGTAGTCGGCGGCAAGGTGTTTTTTGCTCTTTTTTCCCACCGGCTTGGGAAACAGCATGCCGCCGTTTGCCCCCGATGCCGAGCGCGCTTTTGGCACAAACATGCCGTCTGCAGCAAGGTCGTCAGCGGGAACGGAACGCGCAAAGGCAACGGCAAGACGGATTGGCTCACGGTTACGGAGCGCGGCAGAACCTTTAGTCGTAATCTGCAAAACACCGTAATCTTCGGTTTTAAAAAGATAGTCCTGTTCAAGAAGCGCGGTCACCACCTCAAACCATTCGTCGCGGGAAAGAGAGCGTCCAATGCCGTAGGTGCTGATTTCGTCGTGATGATTTTCCAGAATGCGTTTTTGCCGCGAGCCTAAGAGCACGTCAATCACATAAGAGGCGCCAAAGCGGGAATGCGTGCGGATAATGCAGCTCATCAGTTTTTGCGCGGGAACGGTCAAGTCAGTAAGCGGCATGTCGCCTAAATCGCATATATCACAACATGTCCCCGCTTTTCCGCCCGCTTGAACGGACATGGGCGTAAAACGCTCGCCAAAATAGCCGAGCAAGGTTTTGCGGCGGCACGTGCGGCTGGTGGCATAGTCAATCATGCCCTGCAACAACTGCTCGGATTTTTCTTTGTCGGCGGCTTCGTCAAAAAAGTAGCGGATTTTGTGGATGTCGCCCGCGCTGTACAAAAGCAAGGCTTCGCTCGGTAAGCCGTCACGCCCCGCGCGCCCGATTTCCTGATAATACTGCTCCAGCGATTTGGGAAGTTCGTGGTGAATCACAAAGCGCACATTGGGCTTGTCAATGCCCATGCCGAACGCAAGCGTCGCCACCATAATCTGCACTTCATCGCGGATAAATTTGGTCTGATGGTCGCTCCGCTCTTCGTCGCTCAACCCCGCGTGGTAATTCAGCACGGAATAACCCAGTTTTTCCAGCTGCGCGGTGAGCGTGTCCACCTGCTTGCGCGAAAAACAGTAGATAATGCCGCTTTCGCCCCAGTGCCGCCGAATGCAGTCCACAATCTGACTGATTGCACTCGTCTTTGGCGCGACTTGCAAATAAATGTTCGCGCGGTCAAAACTGGAGACGAGTATGGCGGGATTTTGCAAGCCCAAATTCCGCACAATGTCGTCGCGCACCTGACGGGTCGCCGTCGCCGTAAGCGCAAGGCACACCGCGTTCGGAAACTGCTTTCTTATAGAAGCAATTTCAAGGTAATCGGGGCGAAAATCGTGCCCCCATTCGCTTACGCAATGCGCTTCATCAATCGTAATGCACCGCACCGTAATGCGCTCGTCGTGCAACAGGTCGCGGATTCTTGCCGTGACAAGTCCTTCGGGCGACACATAGACGATTTTAGTCTCGCCGCGGCGAATGGCGTTCATGGAATCCACATAATCTTCCCATTCCACCGTGCTGTTCAAAAAGACCGCATTGATTCCCGTCGCGTTCAGGCTTGCCACTTGGTCTTGCATGAGCGAAATGAGCGGCGAAACAACGACCGTAAGCCCGTCAAAAATGAGCGCGGGAATCTGATAGCAGAGCGATTTTCCGCCGCCCGTGGGCATAACCGCAAGCGTGTCGCGCCCTGAAAGCACATGTGTAATGATGTCTTTTTGCAGCAGCCGAAAACTATCGTAGCCGAACACGCTTTTTAAGACGGTTTCGGGCGCGGAGGCTGTAAAATCTTGCGTCATGAGCGACTACACAAACTGAATCTTCAGTTTTTTTCCAAATGCGTGCGCCATTTTTTGCAGGGTGGAAACGCGGATGTCGCCACCGTGTTTTTCCCAGCGAGAAACGGCACTTTTGGTGGTGTGCATTTTTTTCGCCACATCTTCCTGCGTCATCTGCAAAAATTCCCGGAGCGAAACCAATTCTGAGTTGAGAATAAAGTCCGACCAGTCTTTTTCCCATTCCCTTTTGAATTCGGGGGCGGTTTCAAGTTGCTCTTGAATAAATCGGTCTAAATCGTCCATCACGTTCCTCCTCGTGCAAGAAAATCTTTCATTCGCCGTTCGCACAATTTGATTTCTTTTTTTCGGCGTTTTCTGCGTCTTTTTCATAAAGCCGTTCGTCAGAATAATAAGACGCTCGCCATAAAAGAATCCCAGCAATCGATAAGTATTTCCAGTGAATTCAACACGACATTCATAGAATTCAGTTCCTGCTAGATGCTTAAAATAATTCTTTGGCACAACCGCCATATTCTTAATTATTTCAAACACCTTTGTTATTTTTGACCTTACGTCGCTTGGCAGGCTTCGCAAATATTCTGCAACAGGACACTTGCCGTCTGCCGTTTTATAAAAATTGACTTCTCTCAATCTTTATTCCTTAATGTTCGCATATACGCGAACAATTTACAATTGTTAAAAATCGCTTTTTTCTACTTGCCACGCGCGGCGATTTTCTGCTATAGTAAAACAACGCCGGCTTGGTGGAATGGTAGACACGAAGGACTCAAAATCCTTTGCCCTCAAAAGCGTCTGAGTTCAAGTCTCAGAGCCGGTAAAAATCGTCGCAAATCGCGGCGATTTTTTTTTTGAAGATGTTACCGACTGTATGCGAAGTCTGTGGTGGTTTCGATAACCTCGACCAACTGAATTTTGGTGGTGTTACAGAAAGTATGCTGGGAGCGGTGGTTGAGTAGACCGAAGGTCGTATCGAAACCACAGAATCAAGCAATTGGTGGTTTCGACACGCTCAACCACCGCATATTGCTTACAGGTCAGCATACATTTTGTAACATATCCTGAATTTTTATGCGCACGCAAAAACGGAAAGCGGTCCGACGTTTGCTCGGAACGACACGGCTTCTTCGATGTGATTTCTACTGATTTCTTGTGTGCCTTCGATGTCGGCGATTGTACGCGCGGTTTTCACGATTCCGCTTACGGCGCGAAGCGACAAATCTTCCCGAAAAGCCACGGAATCAAGAAACGCGCGGTCGTTTTCTGAAAGCGGGCAAAATTCCGCGATTTCAGGAACGGACAGTTCTGCGTTGCGTTTTTGTTGCCGCTCGCGCTGAATCGAAACTGCCCGCGCAACTCCCTCGCGAAGTGTGCGTGTAGAAACGGGTTCTTTTTGAGAATCAACGGTTTCAGAGGCAATCGTTGGCACGGAAACGCGAATGTCAACTCGGTCAAGGAGCGGTCCTGAAAATTTCCTCCAATAGTGCTCAACGCTTCGCGCACTGCAAAGGCAAATTTTTCCAGCCACCCCGTAATTTCCGCACGGACACGGATTCGTTGCAAGCAATAATTGAAAACGCGCAGGATACGTCGTTGTTCGTCCCGCACGAGAAAGCGTAATCGAGGCACTTTCGAGCGGAACGCGAAGCATTTGCAAAACGCTTGTCTTGAATTCCGCAGCCTCGTCCAAAAACAGTACTCCGTTATGAGAAAGCGAAATCTCACCCGGTCTGCAATTTGTGCCTCCGCCACAAATCCCTTCGATTGAAGCGGTTTGATGTGGCTGTCTAAAAGGCGGAATCCGAAGAAGCGGCTCTCCATGCGAAAGCAGTCCTGCAAGCGACCAAATCCTTGTAACGCTTTGCGCTTCTTCGACGGACAAAAGCGGGAGCAATTCGCCGAATCGTTGAAGAGCAAGCGTTTTTCCGCAACCGGGAGGACCAAACGCAAGCACGTTGTGCGCTCCCGCAGCGGCAATTTGGAGAGCGCGAACAAGTCGCTCTTGATGACGAATGTCAGAAAATGAAAGCCCTGGCGTTTCTGGCGGAAACAGCACGTCAAAAATCCGCTCGCTTCCAGAAGGAATCCAAGAATCTTCGGTATTTTGACTTCCAGTAAAAAGTTCTGGATTTGAAAGCGCGCAAAAAGCGTCGTGGAGCGAATCCGCGCCAAACGCTTCCATTCCCGAAACTTCGCGCGCTTCAAGGATATTTTGAGAGGGAACAATGCACTTTTTGATTCCCGCTTGAAACGCTGTTGTTGCCGCAGCGTGAACCGCGCGCACAGGACGAATTGCGCCAGAAAGTTCCAACTCTCCGAGGACGAGAATCGGCTCGTCTTCAAAAAGCGAAGAATCGCCCGCGCTTGCGTTAAGCACGGCAAGGGCAAGCGCAAGGTCAAAGCCTGCGCCTTCTTTTTTCAAATCTGCTGGAGAAAGCGAAATCAACACGCGCTCAAGCGGAAACTCAAAACCGCTGTTGCGAATCGCTGCCCGCATTCGCTCGCGACTTTCTTTGACCGCGCCGTCTGCCAGCCCCACAACATCAACGGCGGGAATCCCGCGTCGAAGGTCAACTTCCACCGAAACGAGCGTCCCCTCGTAACCAAATGGCGAAAACGAAAAAATCTGCATAAACGAACCCCAAAAAAACGAAATTTGTTTTGAACAAGTCCAATCAAAAAATTCACGAAAACGAGCGATTTTTTGCAAAAAGTGGCGAATAATTTTTTGTTATTTGTGTTTTGATTTTTGAGGTATACTATGCAAATTTTGAGCAAAACGCTCTACTCTTTTTGCATTTTGAGCCAATCGCTTTCTTTCCAATCCCACTTTCCGAGGGCGGGGAGGAGTTCTTGAAACCAAAAACGGTTGGCGATTTTTTCGCCTCCTGCCGAAAATCCTAAATGCCTGTCTGCTCGCACGCCTTTTCCGTGAAAATCGCTTCCCGCAGTAACAAACATTCCAAGATTCCGCGCGATTTTTTCAAGGCGCACCGCTTCGGCTTCGCGGACGCAAGGGTGATACGCTTCCACGCCCTCCACGCCACGCTCGCGGAATGAAGCGATAACTGGCTCGATTTTGTTCAAAGAAATGTATAGTGATTTTGGGTGCGCGAGGACGGGAAGACCGCCACTTTTTTTTATTGCGCAAATTGCCTTGTCCAAGTCTTCGCCTGAATGTGGCGCGTACCACGGTCTTCCAACGCCCAAAAATCGGTCGAACGCTTCTTGCGGTTTTTTTACGATTCCTTTTTCGACCAAAAAACGCGCAAAATGCGGTCTTCCGATTTGTTTTGTTGCAAATTTTTCTTCTAATTGCGAAATCGAAATCTCAAAACCTGTTTCCGATTTCATTTTTCTAAGGATTTCTTCGTTGCGCTCTCTTCGGTCTTTTGAAAGAAATGTAATCGTCGATTTTAACTCGTCGGAAAACGAGCGTAATCCAAGTCCCAGCAGATGGAATTCGCCTTTTTGCCATTTGATGTTCAATTCGATTCCAGGAACGAATTCCATCGAGCAGCCGCTTTCAAAAACAGCGCGAGCGGCTTCGTGTAGCCCGTCTATTGTATCGTGGTCGGTTAATGCCCAAGCGGAAAGTTTTTTTGAAATCGCGTACTGCGCAATCTGCGTTGGAGAAAAAAAACCGTCCGAGGCGGAAGAATGAGAATGAAGGTCTATCATGCAAATGAGAATAGCACAACGCGCGATTTTGTGGTAACATAAAAAAAACTGTTTGGAAACGAACCGATTTTTCCGAACAAGTCCAATTTGCGAGGTCTGCGATGCCAAAGGTTTTAGCGTACAAAAAAGGGGCAATCATTTATTTTGAAGGCGATAGAGATGACAGAATCTTTATTTTGCAACAAGGTCATATCATTTTAACAACGATGGACGATGAAACGCAAAGTCAGCGGAGTTCGGTTTTGAATCCTGGCGAATTTTTTGGAATAAAAAGTGCGCTCGTGCGTTGTCCGCGAGAAGAAACCGTTACGGCGGGCGACAACGCAACGTGCGTTGTTCTTTCTGTGCCAGAGTTTGAAAATCTGTTTAGCACAAACAAACAACTGATGATGAAAATGCTCCGCGTTTTTTCAAAAGAATTGCGCGACGTTCACGGACGCACGATGTCGCTTTTGAATCAAGGAAACGTTATGGACGCTGGAAAAGGTCTGTATTCTATGACAAAAGCGTTTTACGACGAAGAAAAATGGCGAGGTTGCATTGGTTCTGCAAATCGACTTTTGAAAATCGACAAACGGTATTCAGAATCAAAAGATTTTGTTTTGATGTACAAAACGGCTCTTGCAAACGTAAGGCAAATCGAAAAGCGAGAGGCAGCCGAGGAGCGGGCAAAATATGAAGAAGGACTTGACAGCGATGACTGGGATACAAATGACTATCAAAGTGAAGGGACTGGAAAAGCGTTCAATTTGCCCGCGTTCGACCGATTTGTGAAAACGTACAATAACGGCGAAATCATCATCGCAGAATTTGAAAAAGGCGAAAGTTTTTACTTGATTCAGCGAGGTCTGGTGCAACTCACAAAACTCGTTCACGATTCAAACAAAAACCTTGATATTCTAAAGCCTGGCGAGATGTTTGGCGAAATGGCGATTTTGGACAATTCCCCGCGAAGCGCGACGTGCATCGCCAAAGGAAAGGTCGATTGCCTTGAGTTCACAAAGCAAAATTTTGAGGTTTTGATTACGGGAAACCCGCCGATTGCGCTCATGCTTCTCAAAACATTCTGCAAACGAATACTTGACCAAAAACGTCGATACAAAACACTCGTCATTGACGACAATTCGGCGAGAATTGCGGACGTTTTTTGTATGTTCAACGAAATGAACTCGCTTCCAGCAATTCCGACTCCGCAGGCGGTTGAAAATATCATAAAAAAACTCAATCCCGATAAATACCGCATTTTCCCTGTCACAATTCAAGATATGGCGAGTTGGGCGGGATTGACCGTGGACGAAACGCGCGACGAGTTAAAAAAATTCTCAACGAGCGGGCGTGTCGGTGTATACGATTCGTACATCATCGTTATGAATATAGACGAAATGCGACGAACTGTTGAGCAGCGTACAAAAATGCTTAATCGAAAAAAGGAAATCGAGCGAAATAAAGCAGCGATTCGCTTTGATTGATTTGACGCATGAAAAACGCACAGGATAAAACGACTCAACGGATGCTTACTGAACCCGTGGGGTCTTTAATTCTAAAAAACGCCATTCCGACCGTAACAAGTATGCTTGTTACGTCTGTATACAATATGGCTGACACGTATTTTGTTTCAAAACTCGGAACGTCTGCGTCGGGCGCGGTTGGAATTATTTTTTCGCTCATGGCGATAATTCAAGCGTGCGGCTTTACAGTGGGACAAGGCGCGGGAAGTTTGATGAGTCGCGCTCTTGGCGGCGGAAACGATAAACGCGCGAGCGTTCTTTGCTCCACAGGGATTCTTTTGGCTCTTTTGTTTGGTGGCGTAATCGCGCTTTTTGGAACGATTTTTAACACGCAAATCATTTCTCATCTTGGGGCTACAAAAACGATTTTTCCTTACGCGCTTGATTATTCAAAATGTATTTTGCTCGCTTCTCCGTTCATGGTTTCGTCGTTTACGATGAACAATTTGCTTAGGTTTCAGGGCAAAGCCGCGCTTTCGATGATTGGACTTATGACGGGCGGCATTTTGAACATAATTTTAGACCCGCTTTTTATCTTTGTTTTTGGACTTGGAATCAGCGGAGCCGCGCTTGCCACGATGATAAGTCAAACGGTCAGTTTTTCGATTTTGCTTTCTATGTTCGTGCGAAAAAAATCCACCGCCGTTTTGTCAATAAAGTCGATTTCTGTGCATCCAAAAATCTACGCGGAGATTTTGACAACGGGATTTCCTTCGCTTTTGCGACAAGGCATGGGCGCACTTTCCGCTGTATTTTTGAATAGGGCTGCGGGCGTTTGGGGAGATGCCGCAGTCGCTGGAATGTCAATCACCACAAGGGTTTCCATGTTTTTGATGTCGGTTGGACTTGGGCTTGGACAAGGATTTCAACCTGTTTGCGGAATGAATTACGGAGCCGGCGAGTTCAAAAGAGTCCGCAACGCTTATGGATTTTTGGTCAAAACGACGTTTTTTATAATGCTCGTGCTTTCGATTTTTGTCTTTTTCTTTTCAGAAAAAATCGTTCAAACGTTCCGCGACGACAACGACGTAATTTTGGTCGGAAAGACGGCTCTTCGATTTTTATGCCCAGTCATTCCGCTTCACGCGCTCATTTTTTCAACGAATATGCTTTTGCAAACAACGGGACAAAAAAAATCAGCCGCATTCCTTTCAAGTTTGCGGCAAGGACTTTACTTTATTCCGCTCATTTTGATTTTTCCGCGCCTTTTTGGAATCTTTGGCGTTCAAATCTCGCAAGTTGCTGCGGATTTTTTGACAGCCGCCACGTCCCTCCCGTTCGCCGTTTTGTTTTTCAAAAAATTGGGAAACAGTACAAAAAATACGCCGAATGAGTCATTCTGAAGCAAAGCGGAGAGATTTTTCGTTCGCTTCGCTTCAGAATGACGCGGTTTTTTGGTTGTTAAACTTCGGTCGATTCGCTCAAAAAGCACGCGATTCCTTCTCCGATGTATTGCAATCGTAATTTTTCAACGATTTCAACGATTTTTTTTGCGTCTTCTTCGTTGCAATAAATGATGTACATCAAATTAAGTTGCGGCCAAATCGCGTCGCCGAGTCGCGGATTTGAGTAGCCCGCGCCCATTACGCCCGCGAGTTTTGTGTATCGCGTGGCAACTTCTGCTTCTTTGAAAAGTTGAACAAAATCCTCTTCCAAAGCCTGCGAAAAAATAATTTCCACGCGCTTTTGAACGCCCGCGTGCTGTTTTATCGTTTCTGCGTAACTCATTTTTGCCTCTTACTTTTTGGGGAATTTTGCTTTGAATTCGGCAAGGACTTTCTCTGGCGCGGGCTTTGCGTCCACATCGACGAGATTTCCTTTCGCCTTGTAAAAATCAATCAGCGGAGCCGTTGACTCGCGGTAGACTTTGAGACGGTTCTGAATCGACTCGGTTTTGTCGTCGTCGCGCGTGTAAAGCTCGCCAGAGCATTTGTCGCACTTGCCCGCGACTTTCGGCGGATTGAATTTTGTGTGGAACATCTGCCCGCATTCTTTGCAGCAGACTCGCCCGCCCAATCGCTCCACGACGGCTTCGTCCTCAATGTCGAAATTCACCGCCGCGTCGATTTTTGCGAATGTTTCGAGAGCTTCTGCCTGCCCAATCGTGCGCGGGAATCCGTCGAGAATGTAGCCCGATTTTGTGTCGTCTTTTGAAAGTCGGTCTTTCACCAAGCCAATCGTGATTTCGTCACTCACCAAGCCGCCCGCGTCGATGATAGCCTTCGCTTTTTTGCCAAGCTCCGTGCCGTTCTTGATGTTCTCGCGGAAAATGTCTCCCGTAGAGATGTGCGGAATTCCGTACGCAACGGCAACTTCCTTAGCGAGCGTGCCTTTTCCCGCTCCCGGTGGTCCTAAAAAGATAAAATTCATGTTTTGCTCCTGTTTTTGTCATGCTGAATTTATTTCAGCATCTCTTGCAACAGAGATTCCGAAACAAGTTCGGAATGACAGTCTTGATTATTTTACCACAGAAAAATACGTTTGCAAAATAGAGCCGTTTAATAACATTTCCACAAGAGTTTTGAAAAATTTGCACTTTCTCATCTCTATTCTAAAAAACGTTTTTTTTGCTATGATTTTTGCATGGAACATGATTTTTTGATTTTTGACGACGTTACTTTTTTTTATCCGATAGACGAAGATTCGCTTGATGACAAAGAGAAAAGCGAGATAAATCCGATTTTTGAGCATTTTTCCGCTTCTCTTCCGTCTGGATTTGTGAGTCTTGTGGGGCAAAACGGTTGCGGAAAATCCACGCTCATGCTGCTTGCTTCGGGACGACTTTTGCCCGCGTCTGGCACGGTTTCGCTTTTAGGAAAAAATCCCGCGCTTCTTTCTGAAGAAAACAAAAATCTGCTTGCTTCTGTCGTGTATCAAAATATGGAATTTGAAAGCGAAGAAGCCGTTTCTTCGCTTCTTTCTCACGTTTTTGAAAATGGCGCACACAACGGAAAAGCGAGCGGAATTCGCTCTTCAAAAAGTCTTCTTGACGAAGTAATCGAGGTTTTCGCGCTTTCGCCCGTTCTTTCTCATTCGCTTACCGCGTTGAGCAAAGGCGAAATCCAGCGCGTACTTTTGGCGTTTTCGATTCTTTACGGAAGCAAAAGCATTTTTATGGACGAGCCGCTTTTTGCGCTTGAAGAATCTCAAAAAGAATCGTCGCTTTTGTATCTTCGCGATTTTGTGCATAAAACAAAAACGACGATTTACATTTCAATGCACGAAATCGACCTTTCAAAAAAATACGCCGACACGGTGCTTCTTTTTTATCCGAATCGAGATATGGCTCTCGGCTCTCCTGTGGAGGTTTTGACGGACGAGGAACTTGAAAAAGCGTATCAAATTCCTGCCGCCTTGCTCAAAAAAAAGGAAGATTTAACGCGCGAACACCTGTTAGGCGAATCCGACCTTTTTGCAAAATCAAAAGTCCGCTAAAAAATCTGCCAGTGGTTGAGTCGTGCCTGCCTTGTCGGTAGTTGAGCCAGTCGAAACCACAAAATCAAAACGTTTAATCGGGCATTTTTTTGTATTTGTCGAACTCTTCAAGGATTTCTTTGGGCGGCTCTTTGTCCAAAAGCGAGCCGATTATTGCCACAAAAAGCCCCACAAGAAATCCTGGGAGCAGTTCGTAGACAGAAAGCAACGGAAACGAGTCGAACGCGGTTTTTGGCAAAATCAAATCGAGATTGTGCCAAAGAACAACCGTGATTCCGCCTGCAATGAGTCCCAAAATCGCGCCTTTGTTTGTTGTTCGCCGCCAAAAAAGAGAAAGCAAAACGAGCGGTCCAAACGTGGCTCCAAATCCTGCCCAAGCGTAAGAAACGAGCGAGAAAATCGAACTTTCTGGATTTCGCGCAATAAAAAACGCGACTGCCGCAATTACAAAAACCATGATTCTGCTGACGAGAAGCACTGTTTTTTCGTCAGCGTCCGTTTTTGCAATTCCTTTGAAAATGTCGCGACTGAACGCGCTTGACGCAACCAAAAGTTGCGAATCGGCTGTACTCATTGCGGCGGCAAGAATTGCGCAAAGAAAAATTGCTCCGATGAACGAAAGCGCAACGTTTCCAGAAAAAATCGTTTGAATTGCCTCGGAAACAACGGTTTCCGCGCTTTGCAAAATCTCGCCATTTCCGCCGAACAAAAAAGCCGACCCGCATGAACCCACAATAAACGCGCCCGCGAACGCAACCACAACCCAAACCATCGCAATTCTACGAGAAAGCGCGATGTCGGCATTTGAGCGGATTCCCATAAATCGCACGATGATGTGTGGCATTCCAAAGTAGCCCAAGCCCCACGCAAGCGCGCTTATCGCACTCAAAACGGAATAATGCTGATTTTTTGTAAACGCGATTTTCATCGATTCTGAAAAATTGCCGTTTATCGCCATTTGACTAAACTCGCTGACTTTTCGCACCGCCTCAAACGGCCCGTTGAGCGAAATCGTCATTACAAGAACGAGTACAATCAAAACGATAAACATCAATGCGCCTTGCACAAAATCTGTTGTGCAAACTGCAAGAAATCCACCTAAAATCGTATACGAAAGGGTTACTGCAAAGCCGATTACAAGCCCTGAAAAATAAGAAAGTCCAAAAACAGAATTAAAGAGTTTTGCACACGCCACAAGTCCAGAGGCGGTGTAAATCGTAAAAAAAAGCACGATGAATATAACCGAAATCACGGAAATCAAATGCGTTTTGTCATGTAATCGATTTGTCAAAAATTCTGGAATCGTAATGGAATCCCCGAACGCAACGGTGCATTTCCGAAGCGGTTTTGCCACCAAAAGCCAATTCAAATACGTTCCGAGCGTAAGTCCAAGCGAAGTCCAAAAAACTTCTTTGATACCGCCAAGATAGGCAATGCCAGGAAGCCCCATCAAAAGCCAGCCTGACATATCCGAAGCCTCCGCAGAAAGTGCCGTAAACCACGGACCTACCGACCTTCCGCCCAAAAAAAAGTCTGCCGTGCCGGCGTTTTTTCCCGCATTTTTTAGTCCAATAAAAACCATAAACGCAAGGTAAATCACAAATGCCATGATTTTTGCAATCATCGAAGAATCCATTTGAGTTCTCCTAAAATTTTATTTTTGCCTTTATAAAAAGTACGCCGTAATTATTGGTGGTTTCGACAAGTTCAACCACCACTTCCAACGTATTTTCTGTAACACTATCAGAAAATTGTATTTTTGTTCATCATTTTTTTTTCAAAAATCGCGCAAGGAGAGAGAAGAGGGCAAAACGTTCAAAAAACGATACACTGTTTTCATGTTTCTTTTTATTCCAAAATCGCTTTTGCCAACAAAAAATCCGCCGCTGTTTTCTTCAAAAAGCCTTCGCGCACTTGTAATTCCGCTCATCATCGAACAATTTTTGAACTCTCTTATGGGAACTGCCGACGCGATGATGGTTACAGGCGCGGGGAGCGCGGCAATTTCCGCCGTTTCGCTTGTGGATTCAATAAACGTGCTTGTTGTAAACGTTTTTTCTGCAATGGCAACGGGCGGCGCGATTCTTTCAAGTCAATATTTGGGACACGGACTTGACGAAAAGGCGCGTCATTCGGGAAGTCAGTTGATTTTGTGCGTTTTTTTTCTTTCGATTTTTGGTTCGGCACTTTGCATTTTGTTCAAAAAACCGCTTCTTTCTTTGATTTTTGGACGAGTCGAAAAAGAAGTCATGGACGGCGCGGTCGTTTATTTTTTTATAACCGCGCTTTCGTTTCCGTTTATCGCGCTTTACAACGCGGCGGCGGCTCTTTTTCGCTCTGCAAAAAATTCGCGACTTCCCATGACGATTTCAATGATTTCAAACATTTTGAACGTTGCGGGAAATGCCGTTTTGATTTTTGTTTTTTCCCTTGGAGTTAAAGGCGCGGCTCTTTCGACTTTGATTTCGCGGATTTTTAGCGCAATCACGCTCCTCTTTTTTTTGAGAAAATCGACGGGAAAAATTCGACTAGAAACATTTTTCTTTCGCGCGGATTTTGGAGAAATGGCAAAAATCCTCAAAGTCGGTCTTCCAACGGGAATCGAAAACGGAATGTTCCAATTTGGGAAACTCGCGATTCAGTCCACCGTGTCGCTCATGGGAATGGAAGCGATTGCGGCAAACGCAATGACGGCAAGCCTCGAAAGCCTTTCGTGCCAGGGGGCGCAAGGCATCGGCATTGCAATGATGACCGTTTCGGGGCAATGCGTTGGCGCGGGCGAAGATTATCAAGCATCTCAATACATAAAACGCCTTACGCGCTGGGGATTTGTTGCCCTCGTTTTGTCGAGCGTTGTTGTGAGCGCGGCGATTTTTCCCATAACGCGCATTTCAAAAATGAGCGCAGAAGCGGCGAGCCTTGCGTGTTTTTTAACCTGGATTGTTCACGCGGTAAAACCGTTCGTTTGGGGAGGCTCGTTTTTGCCCGCGTACGGACTTCGCGCGGCGGGCGATGTTCGATTTTCAATGCTCGTTTCAATGACAACGATGTGGACGTGCCGCGTTTTGACTGTTGTAATTCTTGCCCGCGGCTTTGGCTTTGGTCCGCTTGCCGTTTGGATTGGAATGATTGCAGATTGGACGGTCAGAAGCATCT
>CALFJF010000071.1 GCA_937877535.1 uncultured Treponema sp. | reverse complement strand
AAAGCAAGGGTGGTTTCGACAGGCTCAACCACCGTGGCAGAAAATGCGGTGATTGAGTAGTGCGAAGTGCGTATCGAAATCACCAGAAAGCAAGGGTGGTTTCGACAGGCTCAACCACCGTGGCAGAAAATGCGGTGATTGAGTAGCGAAGCGTATCGAAATCACCAGAAAGCAAGCGGTGATTGAGTAGCACGAAGTGCGTATCGAAATTACCAGAAAGCAAGGGTGGTTTCGACAGGCTCAACCACCGTGGCAATAAATGCGGTGATTGAGTAGGGCGCGAAGCGAAGCGTATCGAAATCACCGAAACGGAGAGAAAATGCACGGCTATATGTATATTCTGCAATGTGCTGACGGCTCGTATTATGTTGGAAGCACGAATGACTTAGAGAAGCGTGTTGCCGAACATAATGCGGGAGAAGGCGCGGAATATACAAAGCATCGGCTTCCCGTAAAACTTGCTTACTTTGAAGAATGTTTCAGCATAAAAGAGGCATTTCTTCGAGAAAAGCAAGTGCAGGGGTGGAGTCGTAAAAAACGAGAAGCCTTGATAAACGGACAACATGAAAAATTGCCCGAATTGTCAAAAAAGGTGGCTTCGGTGGTTTCGACAGGCTTGGTTGTTGAGCCAAGTCGAAACACAACCACCACGGCAGAAAACGCGGTGATTGAGTAGCACGAAGTGCGTATCGAAATCACTAGAAAGCAAGCGGTGGTTTCGACAGGCTCAACCACCGCAAAATAGGAGAAAATTATGTACAAAATTCAGACTTTGAATAAAATCAGTGCGATTGGGCTGGAGAATTTTCCGCGCGATTCTTATGAAGTGGCTACGGAAATCAACAATCCTGACGCGATTCTTGTGCGCTCGGCTGAAATGCACGGAATGCCCCTGGGCGACAGCGTGAAGGCGGTCGGTCGTGCGGGTGCGGGCGTGAACAACATTCCGTGCGACGAGCTTGCCGCAAAGGGCGTTGTCGTGTTCAACACGCCTGGCGCGAATGCGAACGCGGTCAAAGAACTCGTGATTCTGGGGCTTTTGCTTTCAAGCCGACCAGCACTCGCTGCGAACAAATGGGTTGCGAGTCTTGCTGGAAAGGGAGACGAAATCCCCGCACTCGCCGAAAAAGGCAAATCTCAGTTCGTTGGACCTGAACTCAAAGGAAAAACACTCGGCGTTATCGGGCTTGGCGCAATCGGCGCGATGGTCGCTAACACCGCAATCGCTTTGGGAATGAATGTCATCGGCTACGACCCGTTCCTTTCTGTCAAGGCGGCTCTTTCGCTCGACCACAATGTCAAAATCATCGAAACTTTGGAAGGCGTGTACACAAAATCTGACTACATCACGGTGCATGTTCCGCAGACAAACGACACAAAGGGCATGATTAACGCTTCGTCAATCAAAACGATGAAAGACGGCGTGCGAATCATCAACTTCGCTCGCGGTGGCTTGGTCAACAACGCGGATGTGCTTGCCGCGCTCGCTTCTGGAAAAGTCGCCGCGCTCATCACGGACTTCGCTGACGAAGAATTGCTCAAATGCGAGAAAGTAATCTGCTTGCCGCACTTGGGCGCTTCAACTCCCGAAGCCGAAGACAATTGCGCGGTCATGGCGGTCAAAGAACTCCGCGACTTCTTGGAGACGGGCGCAATCGTCAATTCAGTGAATTATCCAAAGGCGGTGATTGACTCTGCGATTCCTGCTGGTGGAACTAGACTTTGCATTGCGCACAAAAATGTGGCTGGAATGATTGCCGCGTTTACAAAAGTTCTCGGCGACGCTTCGCTCAACATTTCTGGCATGATTGACCAAAATCGAGGCGACATCGCTTACGCACTTTTGGACGTTGACGGAAAAGCGGAAGACGCTACGATTTCCGCGCTCTCTTCGATTTCTGGCGTAATCAACGTTCGTCCGATTTTTGGCTAAAAATCAACACGATTTTTGAAAGGGGCTAAAAAGCCCCTTTTTGTTTTGGAAAATCAAAAAATCCGCAAAAAATGGGGGAGCGAATGATTCTTTCTGTAACGCTTTCAAAGCCTGCAAAAAATATTTCGGAGATTCTTGGTGCGCCTTACGAGCGGATAAAAATCAGGCGATTGCCACAAGCGGGGTGCGGGGCGGAGTATTTTGCGGAGTTTTTTACGCAAAAGCAAGTTTTTCATAAACGGATTTCTAGCGAAAATCTCAAAAAATTTTTGGAAATTCACGAAGGAACGACGTTTCGCTCGTGCGTGGAACGTACCGAACGCGAAGAAATCCAGATTCTTTCAAATAAACGCGGAAAAATCACGCGAATCGTGCGTCCGCTTGGAAAAAGCGAGCCGTTAAAACTCAAAGCCGAGCGGACGAAGCAGTATCTCATTCAAGAAAGAAGACCCGTTCCGTTTCTTGTTCGGCTGGGAGTTATGACGGCGGAGGGAAAAGTCGTTTCGGCAAAGCAAGGAAAGTTTCGGCAAATCAATCGTTTTTTGGAAATTCTTGACGACGTTCTTCCCGACGTGCAAAAAATCCGCGAAAAAAAAGGCGACTCGTCCCCGCTTAGAATCGTGGATTTTGGTTCTGGAAAATCGTATTTGACTTTTGCAGTTCAGTATTTTTTGGAAAAAATCAGAAAAATCGACTGCGAAATTGCGGGACTCGACTTAAAAAAAGACGTAATCGACTATTGTTCTAGTCTGGTCGCGGAATTACAAATCAAAAATATGACGTTTTCCGTGGGCGACATCGCGACTTTTTGTGCAAAAAAATCTCCAGACATCGTGATAACGCTTCATGCGTGCGATACCGCAACCGATTACGCGCTCGATTTCGCGCTCAAAAAAAAAGTGTGCGCAATTCTTTCTGTTCCATGTTGTCAGCATGAGGTAAACGCGCAACTTTCTCGCGCTTCTGTTTCACAAGATTCGCCATTTGAGCCGTTTTTGCGATTTGGACTTATAAAAGAACGGTTTGCCGCATTGATGACGGACGCAATTCGCGCGGAACTTCTTGAAAAAGCGGGATATTTTGTGCAGGTTTTAGAATTCATCGGCGAAGAAGACACGCCAAAAAATCTTATGATTCGCGCCGTGTTTTCTGAAAATAAAAGCCGTGCGGAGGCGGGGTTTCCGTCGCTTCTAAAAACGCTCGGCGTTTCGCAGACTTTGACAAATCTTTTGATTCAGCGCGAAATAAATTCCGCCGTAAACGCTGGACTTTTTGAAAATCGTGGCGACAAAACGTTGTAGAAAACAGAAGTTCCAAAAAACGCGCTTCATTTTTTTGGGGGAGTTTATTGAAAATCGTCGCCGATTTTTTTGCATTGCAAGTACTTCAAGCGCGTGGCTTTTTGTTGTCTACTTGAGCGAAATCGTTATCTAAATTAAAATGCAACAAGAACGTTGTTCAAAAATTTTTAGTTTCAGAACGGCGTTCTATAAAAAAGATGTACGTTTTGCAAGGCTTTTTCCTAAAAACGTGCGGACTTTGTGCAGAAACGAATCGAATTTTTGCATTACGTCCAGTATTTTTGAGGAATTTCAAATGAAAAAAGTTTTTTGTGCGATTTTTTTTGCTTTTTCGCTTTTTTCTGTAAATGCGCAGGGAATCGTTACTGCGCGTTCGTTTTTTGATTCCGTTTCCGACGTTTACGCTTCTGTGCGCGATTACGAAGCGGACATCGACATTCGAGCGAATCGGCAAAATATGAGCGGGCGCGTTTTTTTTAAGCGACCGAATCTCCTCCGAATAGATTTTACGAATCCAAGCGAGCAAGTTATTTGCTTTAACGGCGATATGCTTACGATTTATCTTCCTGGTTCTTCGGCGATTTTGAATCAGTCGGTGCAAAACTCTGGCGCGAATATGGTTTCTCCGCAAGGACTTTCTTTGATGAGTAAATATTATTCCGTGGCGTATGAAACGGGGTTTGAAAGTGTGCCGTTGAGCGACGACGACCCGACTCCTGTGATAAAATTGCGGCTCGGACGAAAAAACACGTCGGAAGCATTTCGATACATAAAACTCGCCGTGGACGCAAACTCAAAATTGATACGGCGAATCGAAGGCATTACGCCACAAGGCGAATCGTTCGTGTTTAGTTTCAAAAATTACGAGTTGAATAAAGGAATTTCGGACAACAAATTTGTGTACGATGCGCCAAGTTCCGCGAATAATTACAACAATTTCCTGTTCAACGAATGAAACACGCTCTCGTTCTGTCCGAAAATCAAAAGGAAAGGCAAAAAGTAAACTTAAAAACGAAAACTCAAACGGAAAATAAAAAATGGAAAGTTATGGAGAATTGTTGAAGGGTGCCAGGGAAGAACGGCATCTTGATATAGAAATTGTGGCGAGAGAAACGTCGATTTCGCGGCAATGGCTTGAGGCAATGGAATTGGAAGAGCCGTATCAATTTCCTGGAGAGCCTTATTTTATCGGCTTTTTGAAGTCTTATTCTGATTATTTGGGGCTTGATAAAGAACGAATTGTGGCTTTGTATCAGGCAAAAAAAATCCAAGAAGCATTGCCGCCCGCAGCCCTTACCGCAAGAGAGCGTCCCAAATTTGTGATTCCGCTGATAATTGTTGTAATTTTGTTGCTTTTGGCGGCGGGCGCGTTTGCGCTTTGGAAATATATGCCGCATCCTGAAGAAAACGACCCGCTCGCGCTTTTGGAAAAGCCCGTTGTGAGTAAACAATATGAACTAAACGAAAAACCGTTTTCGGCGAGGGTTTTCAAAAACGACAAATTCGTTCTGGGAACGGAAAAAGGAAACATAATTCTTACCGTGGCGCAAACAACGGACATCTTTGGACTGGAAACTCCCGCAGGAATTCAATTTGTGGAACTTTCTGAGCAAGTGGAAATGGACGCTGACGGCGATTCGATTCCTGAAATAATCGTGTTCGTGAAAGACGTTTCTTCAAAATCAAACGACAGAGGCGCGGTTGTTGACATAATGCTCAAGTCGTCTAAAAATGTGGCAATTTCTTCGCCAGACGAATCCTTGATATTAAAGGCGGAAGAGGTTTCGGCAAATCAACCGATGAAAGAAATCCTTTCTGACACGCGGGCGTATCCGTTTACGATTCAGGCAAAGTTCCGCGCGGGCTGTCTTTTTAGATACCGAGCGGACAGAAAAGAAACGATTGAAGATTATCTTGAAAACGGCGAGGTGCTAAACGTTACCGCGAGCAACGCATTTAGACTTTGGATGAGCAACGGAAACACGGTAAAAATCCAAATAATCGCAAATGGTCGTACCTACGACGTGGACGTTACAAAAGCAGGCGAAGTTATCGTTCAAGACATAAAATGGATAAAGGACACAAACGGAAAGTACAGGCTCGTCATAATTGACTTGGACTAAATATGCAAAAATTCTTCATAGACCAGCATGGGTGCGCAAAAAATCAAGTTGACGGCGAATTGCTTTCTGCCCATCTTTCAAAAAGCGGCGAATGGGAGCAGACGTTTTTTGCAGAGGAAGCCGATTTAATCGTTGTGAACTCGTGCGGTTTTATAGAAAGCGCAAAGGAAGAGTCCATAAACGCGGTGATTTCGGCGCGAAATCGTTTTCCGCGGGCAAAAATTCTTTTGGCAGGTTGCCTTGCCGAGCGGTACGCCGACGACCTTCGCGATTCTCTTTTAGAAGCGGACGGTTTTTTTGGAAACGGCGACCTTTCTTCCATTTACAAAGTGTTGCCACCGCTTCTTTCTGGAGAGCGTCCAGTTGTTCGTCCTTTGCAAAAAGGCGTTTGCGGTGGCGAGCGAAATATGCTTCTTTCGTTTGCTGGTTCTGCGTTTGTAAAAATCACCGAAGGGTGCAACAATCGTTGCTCTTTTTGCGCAATTCCGATTATCCGCGGAGAACTTCGCTCAAGGAAAGCGTCGGAAATCATCGACGAAATCCGCTCACTTGTTGAAAAAGGCGTTTTTGAAATAAATCTCATCGGACAGGATTTGGCGGCTTTTGGCACGGGGCGAAACGACGATGTTTTTGGAAATGGACGCGAACATCTCCCCACGGGAACTCCAGGAAGCGATGAGCGCGAAAATCAAACAGCGCAAGAAACAGAATCCGCGCTTTGTAGGCTTTTAAAAGAAATATCAAAAATCCAAGGCGAGTTTTCGGTTCGGCTTTTGTACATTCACCCTGACCATTTTAATCCCGACATTCTTCCTGCGATAAAAGCGGACGCGCGGATTTTGCCGTATTTTGACATTCCGTTTCAGAGCGGCGACGACAAAATTATTCGCGCGATGAATCGAACGGGAAGTGCGCAAAAATACGTGGACATTATCGAAAAAATCCGCTCTTTTTTTCCGTCTGCGGCAATCAGAACGACTTTTCTTGCAGGATTTCCGGGCGAAGACGAAAAATCGGCAAAAAATACGCTCGATTTTCTAAAAAAAATCCGACCAGATTGGAGCGGGTGCTTTCCGTACAGCCGAGAAGAAGACACGCCCGCGTATTCGTTTCAAAATCGCGTGGCAAAAAAAACAGCCACTGCTCGCGCGTCTTTGATTTCAAGCGTTCAAGAAGAAATCACGCGCGCTTCTCTTTTGGCGCGAGTCAATGTTGAGTACGACGTTTTGATTGAGGAAGTGCTTGAAAAAAACGACGAATCGCCTTTTGAAGGAATTGCGATTGGACGTGCTTGGTTTCAGGCTCCAGAAGTTGACGGAAGCGTTGTTGTTTCGTTTGACCGTACCGACAAAAACGCGCTTTTGGCAGTAAAATCGGGGCGGCTTGTGAGAGTTTTTGTTTCGAGTGCGGGAAGCGTAGACCTTTACGGCGAGTTCGTTTCCGACAGTCCAAAAAATCAAAATATAAAGAACAAATCGCTTTTGTTCGCGCAGGATGTGTTCTAAAAATCTCTAAAAAAATGAAAAATATCGAATATTTTGACGTTTTATCAAAAGTTTCAAAAAATACGCAAGAGTATCTTTCCGTTTTGAACGAAGAGCAACTTGAGGCGGTTGTTCACGAAGGAAGTCCGCTTTTGATTCTTGCGGGCGCGGGTTCTGGAAAAACGCGCGTTATTACAACAAAAATCGCGTATTTAATCGCCGAGCGACATATTGAGCCGTGGCAAATTTTGGCTGTAACGTTTACAAAAAAAGCCGCAAACGAAATGCGGGAGCGGGCAATTCGCCTTGAGCCGAGGGCGGCGCAATCAAAAATTCTTACGTTTCATTCATTTGGAGCCTGGTTTTTGCGCACGAATTCCGTTGCGGCGGGCGTGATACGCAATTTTACCGTGTACGACGAAGACGATTCTACGGAACTTGTTGCTCGCTCAAATCCTTTTTTGAAAAAAAATCGCGCTCGTTATTTTGCTCATTTGATTTCGCTTGCAAAAGATTATTGCCGTCTTCCCACCGACGATTTGACTTCTATACAAGAGGGCGATGAACAATTTTCAGAAATATATGCTAATTATCAAAATCGACTCAAAGAAACGGGAAATGTTGATTTTGGCGACCTCATAATGAAGCCGTATTTGACGCTTAAAGAGAATGATGAAGTTCGAGCATATTTTAGAAATCGCTTTAAGGTGATTCTCGTTGACGAATATCAAGACTCAAACGTGGCGCAGTATCTGCTTTTGCAAGAATTGTCGGGCGTTTTAGATGGCTCTGATAATTATGTTTGCGTTGTGGGCGATGACGACCAGTCGATTTATCGCTTTCGCGGAGCGGAGATTCAAAATATTTTGAATTTTCCAAACGAAATTCCAAATACAAAAATCGTGCGCCTTGAAAAAAATTATCGCTCCACGGCAGAAATTTTGCGTGTTGCCGACGACGTTGTAAAACACAATGAACATCGACTTGGAAAAACGCTTGTTGCGCAACGCGGGAGCGGAGAAAAACCCGTTCTTGCGTTTTTGCGCGACGGCGAGGAAGAGGCGGCGGAAGTCGTTTCGCTCATAAAAAAAACCGTTCGCGCGGGCGGCTCGTATTCTGATTGGGCGGTGCTTTACAGAATAAATGCGCAGTCGCTCCTTTTTGAAACGGCATTTATTCAAAGTCGCGTTCCGTATCAAGTTGTTGGCTCTCTCAAATTTTACGAGCGCGAGGAAATCAAAGACGCGATTGCCTATCTTTCGCTTCTTGCAAATCCGCGCGACGAAGTGGCGTTTAGAAGAATTGTGAATAAACCGCCGCGTGCCATTGGAAGCGCAACGCAAGACAGAATTGCGGACATTTCTCGCGCGTCCGTTTTTTCTCAAATCGAGGAAGAAAAATCTGATTTTATTGCGTCGGTCGAAAAAATCGCGCAGTCGCTTTCAAAAAAGGCTCGAAGCGGCGCGGAACATTTTGCACATCTTTTTCGTGCGTTGAGCGATTTTTTGAATGGCGAGCAAAGCGAACTTGAAAAACTCGACTGGACGGGAAAGCATACAAAAAAAACGACCCAAAAACAAAAAGGTTCGCCGTCGCTTTTGTTCGATTTTGAAGAATCCCAAAAAATTGAAGAATCGAGCGAAGAAATCGAAATCGAAAAAAAACGCGAGGATTTTTTTTGGACTCCCACGGGGAAACTTTCCGACGTTATTTGGGCGATTATTCAATGTTCGGGGTTGCGACAGCATTTTTGCGAAGAAGACGATGTTTCTGGAACGAGCAAATTTGAAAATCTGGTGGAACTGGCAAATAGCGCATCTCCGTTTGAAAAATCCGAGGCGGGGCTGATAGCATTTTTGGACCACGTTGAACTTGACCGAACGCAAGATGACGAGTCGGCGGACGAGCGCGTTACGCTCATCACTCTTCATAACACAAAGGGGCTTGAGTTTAACAACGTTGTTATGACGGGAATGGAAAATTCGCTTTTTCCGCGCGATGACAAATCCGAAGACGCGCTTGAAGAAGAGCGTCGGCTTTGTTACGTGGGCATGACTCGCGCACGAAATCGGCTTTTTTTGACAAGTTGCGCTCAAAGACGACTTTTTGGACATACGGTCTACGGGTATAGAAGTCGATTTTTGGACGAAATCGGCGACGGACACGTGAACGTCGTTTGCTCGGTGGGGCAAGAAGGCAAAAAGCGGCGATACCTTGAATCAAAGTACGGAGAAAACGGACTTTCAAACCCAAAATTCGGCGACGATTCCGTGCTTTCTGCAAAGTTTTGCCTTGGCACAAGGCTTTACCACGACGACCACGGTTACGGCGAAATCGTAAAAACAAGTCGCTCAAGTTCAGGCGAATACAAAATTACCGTTTCGTTTGACAACGGCGAATTGCAGACGTTTCTTCCAAAATACAACGCGCACAGCCTTCAAATCATAAAAGAATAGCGGTTTTGACACGCTCAAAATCACTGCAAAAAAAATTCTACGAAAATTCAAAAACTCGATATAATAGATTTTGAGAGGAATTTTTCAAAAATTGTTTGGGGGAGTTATGAAAAAAATCGTTTTTGGGGTTATTTTTTGTTCTTTTTTTGTGGCATTTTTTTCTTCGTGCGACAAAATCGAGTCTTTTATGGAATCAAAAGAAGAGGGCAAAAAAATCGTTCCGATTGAGATTTGGTACAGTCCGTATTCGAGTTCGGCGGCTCCGCTTCCTGCCGATTGGTTCGCGCTTCCAATAATCGAAGAAAAACTCGGCATAAAATTGAAAGCGGTGCCGCTTCCCGCAAAAAAAGAAGAGCAAAACGACGTGATTCTAAAAGCCGCGCGTTCTGGCTCGCTTCCTGATTTTTTTATGGTAAACCGCGACGTTCTCGTTCAACTCGTAAAAGAAAATCGAGTTGCGCGATTGGATTCCATGTTCAAACTAATGCCCGTGCGCTCAAAACAAATGTACAATGCCGAATCCAAAAAAAATGCAACGTTTGACGGCGCGATTTACGGACTTTCGCAGCCAGGTTCAATCGACAAAAACGAAGGCATTTTGATTCGTAAGGATTGGCTCGACAATCTTGGACTCACCATTCCGCGAACGCTCGACGAGTTTTTTGCCGTCATGCAAGCGTTTACGTTTGGCGACCCCGACAAAAACGGCAAAGCGGACACGTTTGGGTACGGCGCGTTTATCGAACTCAACAATCACGAAGAAGGATTGGGCTGCCGCTTTTCGCCGTTTTTTGGAGCATTTGGAGTGGCTGGCACTTTTAACGCTTCGCGCGATTCGCTTGGATTAAATGTTCGCAAAGCAGAAGCATTTGACGCAATGGCGTTCATTCGGAAAATGGTTGAAGAAAAAGTCATCGACCCGAATTGGAGCGTGTACAAAAAAGACGATTTTAGAGAAGCCTGGAAAAACGGTCGTTTTGGAATTATGCGCGAGCAAAACGCCGCTTTTGCGCTCGAAGCAAATTATCGCCCGTTTGACGAAAGATTTCCGAACGGCGAGTGGATTTTGATTGACCCGCCCGAAGGTTCTGACGGAAAAAAAAGCGTTGGGTGCTACACGCAATCGTATCGCACGTTTGCCGTTTCGCGTCGCTCCGAAGAACTTGGAAAACTCCCCGCGCTCGCGCGTCTTCTTGAATGGATGAGCGGCGAAGGATACAACATCGTAAATTACGGAAAAGAAGGCGAGAATTTTTTGCTCGATTCCGAAGGCAGGGTTACAATCGGCGGACTTTCCGACCCGTCAAAAGCGTATTCAAAAAATGAAATCGCCCCGATTTTGCAACTCCGAAACCTTGTTTCTTACGCAAGCGACGAAGAACTCCGCGCGCGCTATCCAACCTGGCGGACAAAAAATGGCAAAGAAATGAGCGCGCTTGTTCTTTTGCGGCAAATGCAAAATTCGCCCTGGACTGCTTCCGTGGGAGTTCCCGTGCCACCGCAAGAATTGCGCGTTTTTTATGAGCAAGCGTTGCTCGATTTTGCCACGGGAAAGCGCAATTTGACTCGCTCAAACTGGCTCGATTTTGTTTCTGAGTTTGACAAAAAAGGCGGCGCGGAGTGGGAAAAGCAATGCAAAGCGTTTGTGGAAGAAAACAATCTTTTTGTGGATTAAACGGATTTGAATAAAATCGGTTAAAACGGTGGGGTTGCCAAACGCCGCCACCGTTTTTTTTGCGCCGTTTTAAGTTTCCGATTTTTCAAAATCGACTACAATTTTTGTATGAACGTTTATTTTGATTTTGATTCTGCAAAAGGCGCGTTTTTGCCTCCCGTTTACACACAATTTCCGATTCCGCCACAAAAACTCGTTCCTTACGACGCAAAAATGGGGCGAGCGTTTTGCGAGGCGCATCAAAAATGGGAAGCGATTTTTAATTTTGGAAGCGAACTGCGTTTTTCTTGCGGAGCGAGCGTTTTATCGCGCCTTGCGCCTGTAAATTGTTGGTGCATCAATCGGCTCGAACTGTTTTTTGATGCAGCGGGAATCCTTTGTGCGCGAAAAATCCTCACATACGTTGACGTTCATGATTTTCGCGTAAACAATTTTCCTAATTCGTATTCAAAATTTTTTGACCTTTCGCGCGGAAAAATCAGCCACAGACGCAATTTCGATTTTAATGACATTCCGCCGTTTTTTTGGAAAGAAATCTCTTCGATGCTTGAAAATCAAAGCGCGGGACTTTTTGGCGTGCGACTTTCTGTTCCTTCGACTCTGATTTTGAATTACGTCAAATTTCCAACGTGCCCGTCTTTTTCCCTCATTTATCCGCGCGTTGACGACATCGAAAAATTCAATGTTCGCGCCGATTTGAATCTTTTTAAGGATTTTTGCGCGCTTATGAAAATCAAAGAATCAAAGCGGCTCAGAAAAGATTTTTTGAAAGAACCGCGCACGATTTTTTTGCACGCAATGGCTCAATTTTTGAGATTTCGGGACGCAAACGCGATTTCTTTTTTGGTGAACAACAAAACGCTTTTTGAGCGATTCGCCTCCGATTCAGGCTATCTTCGTTTTTCGCTTCGGAGAAGGTGCGTGTACGTCAAAGATTCGTTTTACAAAATCGAGGGCATAACATACCAGTTCAATATGCTAAACGCGCTTCGGCTTTGGGTTCAAAATGCGCTCACGGACAAAAGCCAGATTGTTGTGGCAAAAAGACTTGCAAAATTTTTGAGCACGGAGGATTTTCACACGCTCTCCGACACCGCCGCCGCGTATGATAAATGCGCTCGCGATTTGCCCGTTCCTCTCCACGAGCGGATTCTAAAGGAAGGCTTTACGAGCGAAATGCACGACCAAATTATGGAACTTTTTAACCTTGACATTGAAAGGGGTGGGGGCTATACATCAGACGCGGAAAAAGTCAAAAACAAAAAAATTGAGTACGATACAACGCGCGAAAAATTTGAACTTTTTATTCGCGCTGAAAAAGAATTTGGAGAAATCGAATACAGCGCGGAATCGGTTGAAGAAAATCGGCTTTTGATGATGAAAGCGGAAAAAAACGCAAAAGAAAAAAAAGACGACGACATCGTTGACGAAGACTTTGATTTGGAAAACCAAGCGCGATTTGACGCTCCAAAACTCGAACGGGAACTCATTTTGCCAGAAATCAAGTCGAATCTAAAAATCGGTGCGGAAATCCGAAAAAAAGGCGGCGCAAACGATTATTTCTTTTGCCTTCCGCGCGACACGGACGAATTGTACGAAATTAGTTCTCAAATGAGAAATTGCGTAGGATACCTTTACAGAGATAAAGCACTTTCAGGCGCGTCCACGATTGTCGTTCTCATAAAAAGAAACAAAATGCACGCGTGCATTGAAGTCGTGCAAGATAAAAAAACGTTTGAGTTTCGCGTCGTTCAATCAAGCGGTCCGTGCAACGCTCCGATTTTGCCAAAATTAAAATCGGTCATCGAAGAATGGAAAAATCGCACAAACATAAAATGAGCATTTGAAAGAGCGTGCGAGAAGCGGGAAAAAACGCAAAATGTGCCGATAATTGAAATCATGCTTATAATAAAAGCAGGAAAAAATCCAGACGCAGCCACGTTCCGTGCGATTGACGCTTTTCTTTTTCCTTTTGAAAAAAATTGTGTTTCTTTGATTGACCGCCTCCACCGCCACGATGTTCCCGTTTTTTGTATTTTGGGGGCAATGCGGGAAATTTTGGGCGTTTTCACGTATTCTTCGGGTGGGCAAATCCTTCATTGCGTTCCGTGCGCGGTTTCTCGCTACGACGAACTGTTGGCGAGTTTACGAATCTATTTTGAGAGTTTTGACCTCCATTCTCTTTTTAGCATTATTGGGGACGAGGCGGGAACGAATCTTTTTCTTTCGGCGATTTTTCTTTCCACGCGCCGACTTCCTGCCGTGAACGAATCTTTTTTTTTGATGGAGCATTTTCCGTCCAAAGTCAGCGCGGGGAGCGGATTAAAAATCCCGATTGTTGATTCGTTTGGACGACAGACGGTTTTTGCAGGAAGTTGTCCTTCAAGCCTTTTAGACGCGCTTCTCATCATGCAAGAGGCTTACGAGCGCGAGGAAGTTTTGCAAGACGGACAAGAATTCAATCCGCTTCTTTCAAAATTCGTTCTAAAAAAAGGACTTTCCGAAAATCGCGTTTACGCTGCTTTTTTTTGCGACAAAATTGTTGCAAAAAGCGTGATAAACGCCGAAGGACGAAAATTCTCGCTTCTTGGCGGAGTTTTCACCGAACCAGAGTTTAGACGAAAAGGTTTTGCGGAATTTTTGATAAAACGGCTTTGCGCAGAAAAAGCGCGTCAAGGAAAAATCGTGGTGCTTTTTGTAAAACCAAAAAACGTTGCCGCGCTCACGCTGTACAAACGGTGCGGTTTTTGCAATTTTGGAAAACTCAAAATCTCGTATTTTTGAAAATTGCGCGATTTTTCAGCGATTTTGAACTCGTCCAACGTGAGCGATAAAATTATCGAACACGTCGAATAAAAAAGCCTCGGATTCCGAGGCTTTTAGGCGTCTAGCAGAATCGAACTGCTGCATAACGGTTTTGCAGACCGCTTCCTTACCGCTTGGATAAGACGCCGTAAACGTTGCTAACTATAGCGGATTTTCTTTTTTGTGTCTACCGTTTTTTCCGTTTTCGTTTTATTTTCCGATGTACGAAAGAGCACTGTCCGCTGCGATTTTTCCAAAGATACAAATATCCGCAACGGCATTACCGCCCAGCCGATTTGCGCCGTGAATCCCGCCCGTAACTTCGCCCGCCGCAAAAAGAGCGGGGACAACTTCTCCATTTTTATTCAAAACCTCGGCTTTTGTGTTGATTTTTAAGCCCCCCATCGTGTGATGAACCGCAGGCTCGCATTCAACTGCGTAAAAAGGCGGAGTTGAAAGTGGTCTGTCCATGCTCGCTTCGGGGCGAGAAAACTCGCGGTCAATGCCTGCAATCACAAACGAGTTGTAATTTGAAATCGTCTTTTCGAGTTCGGATGAAGGAATTTTGAGTCTTTCTGAAAGTTCGGCAATGCTTTTTCCTTCTGTCAAAAGCCCTTGCTTTGCGTATCCTTCAATCGCCTTAAGAGAATCGCGAACGCTTTGGTCAAAAACCAAAAATGCCGAGCCACCGTCTTGCGCCAAAATCGCTTCGCTCATAACATCGCGCCCAACCATTTCGTTTACAAAGCGTTTTCCTTTACGGTTTACCATAATCGCGCCGTTTCCTCGTACCGCTTCCGTAATCATTACGCCCGTTCCGCGGACGACCGTTGGATGCGTCTGAATCTGCTCCATTTGAACGAGCGCAACATCGAACTTTTCGACGAGTTTAAAGGCATCGCCCGTCGCTCCTCGATGATTTGTTGTGGAAAATCCTTTGAGTTCTGGACGATACGTTTCGACCATTTTGCTATTTGCGCCAAATCCGCCCGCCGCCACAATGACCGCTTTTGCTTTTATTGAATAATCGCCGTTTTTTGTAGAAACTCTAACGCCACACGCGCGACCGTCTTCTTTTAAGATTTCTGTAACCGTGCTATTTACGCGGATTTGTGCGCCTTGCGTAACCGCCGCGTCTTTGAGAAGCGGAACTAAATGCGCTCCGATTGCGTCCCCGCCTTGCGGTCTGTGGATTCGCTTGTTTGTCGCGCCGCCAAAAATTCCCACGTCGCTCAAATCCGCGCCGATGAGAGCGGACTCAAGCCAATCAACGGTTGCCGCCGAGTTATCAACGAGCGTCCGAACGAGTGCGGGGTCGTTTAGATTACGCCCGCCTTTCATCGTGTCTTCAAAAAAAATCTCTGGCGAGTCCACAATTCCAAGTCGCGCTTGCTCTTTTGTGTACGAAGCGTTGATTCCGCCCGTGGAATAATTTGAATTTCCGCCAACAATGCCCATTTTTTCAAGTACAATCGTTTTTGCGCCGTGGCTTGCCGCTTCCGTTGCCGCCACAAGTCCCGCGCCGCCCGCTCCAATAATCACAATGTCACATTCGCAGTCGCTTGGAACTTCATCTTTTTTTTCGATTCCGCGAGAGGAATTGAGCGCGTTGTCAAGCGCGTCGAGCAATCCGTTCGAGGTAATTGTTGCCCCTGAAATTACGTCGAGATTCTTTGTGGAACCGTCTTTCAAAAATTGCGAAAGAATCGGCTCAATCGCCTTTGTTCCGATTTCTGGCGTTTCTTCCTCTTTTGTGATTTTTGCGTCTGTGATTTTTCCGCCGTCAACCGTCACGGAAACCGTTATATCGCCGTTTCGTCCTTCGCCCGTGCCAGAAAAAGTTCCGTCGCGCAACGATTCTTCCTTGGTGCAAGAAAACGCCCCCAAAAGAACTGTGAATAATACAAGCGAAAAAAAACGATTTTTCATTTTTGCTCTCCAATTTTGAATCAATGGATAGGTTAAAACTCGTCCAAATGTTAGAAGATGATAACATTTTGCGAATTGCTCGTAAACTGGACTTTGAGCGAAAACAAATTTGTTTTTGCTCAAAGCCTTTCGAGTTCAAAGTAAAGCAGTTTTGAATCCGAAGTTTCCAAACTTGCTTTATTGACATTGCTATGCTCAATCGCTAGAATGACCGAACTATTCTTGCAAAAATATTTTTAGGGAAGGTATAAATTATGGCACGAATTTGTGATTGCTGTGGCAAAGGGCAGCAGACGGGAAACAAAGTCAGTAAATCGTACAACCACACGCGCCGAATCTGGAGACCGAATCTCCTTAAAATCAAGGTTCAGGACGATTTTGGAACAACACGCACGTACACTGTTTGCACGCGCTGTTTGCGTACCGCCGATAAAACGGGAATTTTCACCAAAAAAGTAAAGGTCGTTCCTGCAAACGCTGGTGCTCCAAAGGCGAACTAAATCATAAGATTCGTTTTTGACAATGTGCGCTGTACAAAATAAAACCACGCTTTTGGCGTGGTTTTTTGTTTCGTCTGCCGAGAACCGGACTTGAACCGGCACGACGGTTGAATGTCGAGGGATTTTAAGTCCCTTGTGTCTACCATTTCCACCATCCCGGCATTGTTTTGGGCGACTCCCAAAACAAATTACGTCGATTATATCTGATTTTTTTTTGTCATTCAAGACGGAATGTACGTTGCGCGACTTTTTGGCAAATCTGGAAGCATTTCGGAAACAAATGCGTTGTATTCTTGACGACTTGTTAAAATCCACAAGATTTTTTTTAGTCCGCTCACTTTTGGTTTTTCTGCACATCCGTCCGTAAAAAAAATCAATCCATCGTATTCGTAGTTTTTTTCGTAAAAATCAATCGCGGGCTGAAAGTCCGTTCCGCCTCTGCCAATAATTCCAAAATTTTTGCGCGCTTTTTTGAGCGGAATCAACTCCGCCGTCAAATCCGCATCAAATTGAAGCACGTCAATCGCTTCGATTCCGTATTTGAAAAATCGATTTATTATCGAAAAAAATTGTTCGAGCGAGTGGTCGGAAATTGAGCCGCTTACGTCAACGGCGATTAACAATTTTGTCGTAAAATCGCGGCGGCTGCCCATAAACGAAAAACCGTATCGTCTATTCGGTTTCATGCGCGTAAGCCGTCTGCTCGTGGAAATGACCGATGCGCGAAATCCCGAAAGAATGCGGCGGTAATCCATTTCAATCAAAAGGCTTGCTTCTATTGTTTGCCGCAATTTTCCGCTGATTGAGCCCCATGCGTTTTCGTATTTTGAGCGTTCGATTTCTCTGTTGATGATTTCGCTTATCTCGTCGTCTTCTTCCCACAATTCCGCAGTTTGAAAGTGCCTTACCAATTTTTCGATTTCTTTGATTCCTTCAATTTCCATAATGCCTTCGATTGAAATTTGCAAATCGTCAAAATACAAAAAATCTTTTGCATTTTGAACAGCGTCTTCTGGGAATTTTTCAACGAGTTTTGCGTAATATTCTTCAAAGCACAGATTTTTTGGAAGCGAAAAATCATCTGCGCAGGCAAAAAATTTTTTTGCTTCTTCAAGATTGTCCGAAATCGTGATGTCGCTTGCGAGCGCGAGCGCGATTTTATTTGCAGATGGTGGCAATCTTTTGTATGGGTGTTTCAAAATAATTCGTACAACTTCAAAATAAAGTCGCTCCGCCGTTTCTTCGGCGGGAAGTCTTTCAATCAAACTCGGGCAAAACTCGATTTTTCGTTTTCCAACGCGAAACGGAATCGAAAGATTTTCGTTTGGAAGCGTTTTATGTGTGCAGTATACAGAAAAAATCAAAGGCTCTGTTAAAAACCAATTTTGCGCAATTTTTGAGATTTTTTCTTGTGCTGTCATTTTTTTTCCTTAAAATCAAATCGATTTTATGAATTTTGAGATTTTTCCAATCAAGTCTGGCGAGTTAACCATTGCGAACGCAACGGTGTGTTTGTATTCCCCGCTCGACCACAGATTTGCAAAATGTCCCATTGCTTCTTGGCGCATTTCCAAAATCAAAAATCCAAAATATTCGTTGAGATTTTTGGCAATGATTTTTTCGTCGGATTTTTCGTAATTGCGTCCTTCCACAAATCTAAAAAGCGATTCATTTATGATTGCAAGGTCTGGCGTGGAGTTTTTTATCAAGATTTCTTTGAGCGCGTTAAAGTCGCCCAAAAGAATTTCTTTTGCTGAAAGAAGCCGATTTTTTGTTGATATTGTGGCAAAGAATTTTGACGAGGCTTGCAAACCAACGATTCCCGAAGCGATTTTTTTGCAAATTTCAAAATCCGCCTCGCTTGATTCAGAAAAGATTTTTGAAAAATTCGTCCAGCCTCGTCTGTCCGGCGATTTTTCAAGTCCCATGTCTTCTTTTTTGAGGTCGGCTCCGTCCAAATAATCAGGATTTTCGCTCAAAAAGCGAATTATTCGCTCGTCGATTTTGTTTTTTTCTGCCCACAAAAGCCATTCTGAAACGCTCGGACAAAATTCAAACACGCAAAAGCGCGAAACAAGCGCGGGGTCTAAATCGGTGAGTTGATATTCGTCGCCTGCGTTTACTGCGCTTATCACGCGGCTTCCTTCGGGGAGTTTTTTTCCAGCAAGCGTTCGATTTAACGTTAAATCCATAATCGTTTGGAGAATTTCGCCGCGCGCGCGATTCAATTCGTCCAAAAAAAGCACGATTGGCTTTCCGTCAAGCGGAAACCAATACGGCGGCATGAACTCAGTTTTTCCGCTCTGCTCGTTTTTGTTCAAAAGTCCAATCAAATCGCCAGGGTCGCTCATTTGTCCAAGAAAAAGTGACACTACTTTCATGTTTTTTTCTTCAAAATATTCGGTGAGAATCTGCGATTTTCCGATTCCGTGTTTTCCCGAAAGCAAAATGTTTTGAGAAGCGGGCATTTTGTCCAAAATCTGCCTTAACTCCGAAGAATTTATCCTAACCATAAAAAAAGTATAGGCGATTTTTTTGAAATGTAAAATAAGGCAATTTTTCAAAAAATCCGATACACTTTTTTCATGTTTTCTGACACTCATTTTCATTTTAGGCACATTGTTCGAGACCGAGGACTTGACGGCACGGCAATTCTTTCTGCGCTTGTAAAACGGGACGCTTTTTTTGCGCTTGACATTGGAACGGAAGCGGACGATTTGATTGAGCGGCACGCTTTTGTTTCCGACGCGATTTCTCGTTTGCCAAAAGACGAGCAAACAAAAGCGCGGTCGCTCGTTCGATTTGCGGCAGGAATTTGGCCGTCAAAAGAAGAAATCGAAGACCGATTTTCTCGCATGAAAACGCTTTCCCAAAAAATCGAGCGTTTTGAAAAAGCGGGCGAAAAAATCGTGGCGATTGGAGAATGTGGACTTGACCACCATTGGAATACAGCGGGCGCGGACGGAAGAAGCGAAGCGGATTTTGACAAATCAACGCTGTTGGGCGAAAAAGAATTGTTTGAAATGCAACTCCATTTTGCCCGCGAAAAAAATCTTCCTGTTGTGATTCACAGTCGCGAGGCGTTTTTAGACACGGTGGATTCACTCAAAAACGTTGGATACGCACGCGGAATCATTCATTGCTTTTCTTACGGAATCGAAGAAGTGCGCGTTTTTCTTGATTTGGGGTTTTACATTGCGTTTGGTGGCGCGGTAACGTATGCAAAAAAAGCAAAAATGGACGAAATGAAATCGCTTTTGCGTTTTGTGCCAAACGACCGCATTTTAATTGAAACGGACGCGCCGTATTTGGCTCCCGTGCCGTTTCGCGGACAAACGAACACGCCACTTCACGCAGAAACAGTTTGCCGTTTTGTTTCTCAAGTGCGAGAAATGGGCGCAGAATCGTTGAGCGAAATCGTGGACAAAAATATCAAAACGCTTTTTGAGTAAACCCGTTCAAAAATCGGATATGTTACAAAAAGTAAGAAGACGGAGGTTTCGACAGGCTCAACCACCGTGGCGACAGGCTCAACCACCGTGGCGACAGCAACCACCGTGGCGGCAAAAATTTTGTAACAAAACTCGTTTTTCAAAACGATTGAATGAGATTTTGTGCGTCAAAAAGCGTTGCCACGTTTCCGTTGACCCACTCGTGCGCGACTTTTTCGCAAATTGCAATCCGTTTTGACATTCGGCGCGAGTGTTCTCCGTCGTGAAAACCGTCGGTTTCCCAAGACGCTTCGTTCCATTCGCCGTAATCGAGATTTTCTTCAAGCAGTCGAAACATCGTTTCTTCTTTGAGTTCGCGTTCCGTCAAATTTGGATTTTCTTCCTTTATTTCGGAACGGATTGTGTCAAAATCGTCGCAAGAAAAATGCGCAAAAAGTCCATTTTCTGTGGCAGATTTTTGAAGCGCGTCAAACGAAAGTTCATTTTCCATAGTTGTTAGTTCCAAAAAAACAAAAAAATGCGCAAATTAAAATCGGAATGAGCGAGAAAAGAAATCCCGCGCTTCCAAAGATTTTCCAAAAAACAAATGCAAAAACGATTCCAGCGTGATAAAAAAGGAGCGTAAAACCAAAAAAGAATGCTTTTGTGGAAAACGAGCGGTCGCCATTTATGGTAATTTCTGCGACTGCCGAAACGAACATTCTGAGGTTGTTCGTGGAAAAAATCGTTGCGCTCACAAATCCATACGCGCCTTTGAATGCGCACCAGTGAAATGGCAACGCGAAAAACGTTGGATACAAATAAATGGGAACGGGGAGAGAAGGCGGAGTCAAAAACATACAAACGGCGGAGAAAAAATCAAAAATGAGCGCGAGCAATTTTAGATTGATTTTTGTTCTGCGCTCAAGAATCGTTGCGAGCGTGATTGAAAAAACGTAAATGAGTGCGCCAAGCGCGTGAAGAGCGCACGTTTGTACGTTTCCCAAAAGCGCGTCCAAGACAATTTCAATGAGATTTGACGTTTGCGCCGAACCTAAAATATGAGCCGCGCTCACAAGCGGGTACAATCCCAAAAATCCGCCAACTGCCGCCGCTGCGTAATGCGCCCGCGCCTTTGCTCGTTCTGTTTGTTCGTTCATTTTTAATGCCCGCTTTTTTGTTTTGGAAGTAGGATTTTGAGGAAAAGCGGTTGCAGCACAAAAATGAACGCGTAACCCGCAATCATCGAAATCAAAAGCGCGTGAAAAAACATCGGAAAAAAGCGAATCGAGTCGAGCGCGGTTTCGCTTGCGCCGTTCAAAATCGCTTCGGAGATTTGACGTTTTGCGCCAACATACGCAAGAGAAACCATTAAAAGCGTGATGAGCGGCGTGTAACAAAAATCCGAAACGAGCGAATCCAAACAATGAAACGCAAGCGATTTTTCAGAAAGGTCGAGTTTTTCTTTGAAAAAAAAGGCGATTTTTCTTACTGGAACAAAAAATCCGATTAAAAGGCTCAAAAGTGCACTCAAAACAAAACTCAAAAGCCATGCGCGTTTTTCAAAATGTCCAGAAGAAAGCAATCCCAAAAGCGAAAGAGCAAAACTCAAACTTAGCCCCATAAGAACGTTCATAATCAGACCGATTTTTTGTGTTTTTTCCATAAAGTTCATTATATCAAAAAAATCAAAAAAGAATCTTGCGCGAATTGTGGTTTCTTGCGCAATCGCCGACATTTTTGAAAAGAGGCTTTTATGAAATCAAAACCTGTTGTGGGACGATTTGCGCCAAGCCCGAGCGGGCGAATGCACCTTGGAAATGTGTACGCCGCGCTTCTTTCGTGGCTTTCTGCACGAGCGGCGGGCGGCAAGTGGATTGTGCGAATTGAAGATTTAGACGCGCAACGATGCCGCCGCGAGTATGCTTCAAAAATCCTTGACGATTTATGCTATCTTGGTTTGGAATGGGACGGCGACGTTGTTTTTCAGAGCGAGCGGACGGATTTTTACAAAGCGGCATTTGACCGCCTTTTTGAAAAAGGACTTTTGTACCCGTGTTTTTGTAGCCGTGCCGATTTACGAGCGTCAAGCGCACCGCATTCATCGGACGGAGTGAGCGTTTACGCGGGAACGTGCCGCGCTCTTTCAAAAAACTCGATTGTTGAATTAACAAAAAATCGCCTTCCGTGCTGGAGAATCCGCGTTTTTGGAGAATCGAGTTTTGAAGACGCGCATTATGGATTTCAAAAAATCGCACTCGAATCGGAATCTGGAGATTTTGTGATTCGACGCGCAGACGGGAATTTTTCTTACCAACTTGCCGTAACCGTGGACGACGCGGCACAAGGCGTCACCGAAGTTGTGCGCGGTCGCGATTTACTTTTGTCTGCACACAGGCAAATTTTTTTGTACCGCGCACTGAACGAAACGCCACCAACGTTTTCGCACGCGCCGCTTCTTGTTTCAAACGACGGCAGACGGCTTTCAAAGCGTGAGCGCGATTTCGACATGGAAAAACTGCGCATTCATTTTTCAAAAGAAGAAATCATCGGAAAAATCCTTTTTCTCTGCGGATTTTTGGAAAAAGAAAAAGCCGTGAGCCTTTCTAAAGCCGTGGATTTGTTCGACTGGAAAAAACTGCCCAAAACCGACATACCGATTACCGCGCTTGGCGATTTTGACCAAGCGCGGTAATCGGCAGGAAAATTATTGAAGAGCGTAACTGCTGCTGTAGCCACCGAGTTGCGTGGCGAACAGCCGCGTTGGAAACGCATTCACCGACCGCCTTGCAGAAGTGTGGACGGGCGCAAAGATGGAAGGCTTCCGCGAGTACGAAAAATTCTCAAAATGCGCAAAATGCAAGCTGCTTCCCTACTGCCGAGGCTGCCCTGCGGTGGCGGCAGGAAGCAACGGCGGAGATTTTTACGCCGCCGACCCGCAGTGCTGGAAGGAAATCGCGTGATTTTCAACAGTGAAAACCCACAAAATTCTTCCCTAAATTCTTCCACAAACCGCACAATCTGTGCTATACCACCCTCATGCGACAGCGAATCGGGAGCGGAAGCGGCTCTTACGGCGAAAAAAATGCAAAAAATCTCACAAAACCACTTGACAAGGCGACAACCGCTCCCATAATTACTTCGGACTTCGGACTTCGGACTTCGGACTTCGGACT
>CALFJF010000070.1 GCA_937877535.1 uncultured Treponema sp. | reverse complement strand
ATTTGAAAAAGTCGCGCCGTCTAAATTGGCAAGAGAAAGCAAAAGGACTTTTGCGGCGGCAACCGCGATAATTCCCGTAACGGCAGGGCGCAACGTGGAAAAAGCCGCTTTTACGCCGCTTTTTTTTGAAAATGCTCCAAAAAACTTTGCAATCAAAATAATGCAAATTATCGAAGGCAACACTTCGCCCACCGTGGTGGCAATGCCGCCGCCCACGCCGTACAATTCCGTTCCAACGTAAGTTGCCATGTTGATTCCCATTGGTCCTGGCGTGCTTTCGCTGATTGCAACCATGTTGTAAAACATATCAACCGAAATGAGATTGAATCGTTCAACGAGGATTTGCTGCATGACCGTAATCGCAACAAGTCCTCCGCCGATTGTGATAAGCCCCACGTAAAAAAATACCGCAACAAGACAAAAAATACCTGCCACGCTTCTTGAGGAAATCTGAAAAATCATCCATTCGATAATTTCTGTCATTTTTTCTCAACCTCGTTTAACTCGCCTCGGATTCCTGCAAGAACAACGCCCAAAATCGCGCTTCCCAAAATTATCCAAATCGTTCCGACTCCAAATGCAAAAATCAAAATGAACGAAATGACGAATAAACAAAATCCAAGAATATTTTTGACCGATTTTTTTGCAAAAGACAAAACAGAATGCGTCAAAAGAGCGGCCACGGAAACGTTTATTCCAGTGAGTGCGCGTGAAACCCAAGCGATTTCTGAAAAATTTGAAATAAATTTTGCGATAATCGTAATTATGATAACAGACGGACACACCATGCCCGCCGTAGCAACGATTCCGCCAAGTGTGCCTGCGCGTTTATGACCAATAAAAGTCGCAACGTTTATTGCAATAATTCCAGGCGTACTCTGCCCGATTGCAAAATAATCAAGCAATTCGTTGCTAGAAGTCCAATCGCGTTTTTCGGAAAGTTCGCGTTCCAAAAGAGGAAGCATTGCGTAACCGCCACCAAACGTGCAAATCCCGATTTTGAAAAAAATTGAGAAAAGTTCCCACAGCGTTTTTACTTTCGATTTCATTTTTTAACGACCAAAAAGTATGCACAATTTCTTGAGCCAGGAAGCCGTTTCGCTTGCTTTTACGCCTTTGACCATACTCCGCGCACTTCTCCAGCCCCAATTTGAACCGCTCGTTGATGGACGATTCATGCGTCCTTCCGAGCCAATGCAATACACGTCTTGAAGCGGAATGACCGCGATTCGCGCCGTTGAAGAAAACGCCAGTCGCACCAGTTCTTTTGTTAATTCGGTAGCACCCCAGGTCTTTTTTGCATTCAAATAAAGCGAAAGCAAATCCAGAGTTCGTTCGTCCAATGACTCAACATAACCCCGCGTTGTATCATTATCGTGTGTTCCTGTATAAACGATGCAATTTGGAGTTTCAAAATTATGCGGCAAAAACGAGTTTTTGAGTCCTTTTTCCTTTTCTGTGCGGTCAAACGCAAATTGAAGGACTTTCATGCCAGGAAAGCCACATTCGTCGCGAAGACGCGCAACGTCCTCGGTGATAATTCCCAAATCCTCTGCAATTACGGGAAGCGGCGAATCTGGAGAAATCGACTTTTTGAGCGCATCGAACAACTCGATTCCAGGACCTTTTTCCCATTTTCCGTTTTCAGCCGTGGCACTCGAAGACGGAATCGCCCAATACGACTCAAAACCGCGGAAATGGTCGAGCCGCAAAATGTCAACAATTGAAAGCACGTGTCGCACACGAGAAATCCACCAAGACCAGCCGTCGTTTTTTATTGCGTTCCAATCGTAAAGCGGATTTCCCCACAACTGCCCCGTTTTTGAAAAATAATCAGGCGGAACGCCAGCCACGTCCAAAAAATGCAAATCGCCGTCAATTTTGAAATAATTTTGATTCGCCCACACGTCCGCGCTATCGGACGCAACAAAAATCGGAATGTCGCCAATAATTTCCACGCCTTTTGACGAAGCGTACTCGTGAAGTTTTTTCCATTGTTTGAACGCAAAAAATTGAATCACCTCGTATTGCAAAAACTCCACGGAATGAGCGTTCACCCAGGAATCCACCGCAGTTGATTCGTGCCGAGCAAGTTCTTTTGGCCAATAAACATTCCAAACGCTTGAAACGCCTTCGTGAGCGGCTTTTGTGTCGTAGAACGTTTTTATTGACATAAAAGCCGCAAAATCTCTGAGCCAAAAATCGTTTTCTTGGCAAAAAACGCGGAATTCTTGCTTAATGTCGGAGTAGCCTGTTGCCTCGGCATCGGCGATTTTTGCAACGAACTTCCGCGAAATATCTTGCAACACGCGCGTTTTCCAAGAAACAACCGCGCCGTAATCAACGTCGCCTTCTTTTCGCACCGAAGCAGGATGTCTGATTTTTGGAGCAAGACCTTCAGCGGTTAATTCGTCAAAATCAATAAACAGAGGATTGAGCGCGAAAGTCGAAAACGATTGATACGGACTGTCGCCGTACCCTGTGGGACCAAGCGGCAAAACTTGCCAGACTTTCATGCCAGATTCCACAAGAAAGTCCACAAAATCAAACGACGGTTTTCCAAACGTGCCAATGCCCGCAGAACCTGGAAGCGAACTCGGATGCGCCAAAATGCCTGCCTTTCTGTCAAATGCCATAAAAATGCTCCTCATTTTAGGAAAAAAATTTCGTCGTAAGCCGTCGAAGCGCGTCAATGAGTTGCAATTTTATAATATTTCTTTTTTTTTGTACATAATTTATATAAAAAATTCAAAATTTCGATTCAAAATTGAAAATTCTTTATGGTTTTACACCTAAAATTTTACAAGTTCGCTCCAATGCCACAGAAATATGCGAACACACGTTCTCTTTTCCAAGTTTTTCGACCATGCCCGTTTTTTCCAAAAGCGAATACGGCTGCTCGTGGACACCAGACAAAACGAGGCAAACATTTTTGCGAGAAAGCGCGTTTAGAGCCTGTTCCAGCGCACGAATTCCGCCCGCGTCAAGATACGTTGTATTTCTCATGCGCAAAATCAAAACTTTGTATTTGATTCCAGCCTTTTCAACCGCGACCTCGAATTTTCGCACCGTTCCAAAGAAAAGCGGTCCGTCGATTTCATACACCATTGCGCCTTTGGGAATGTCGAGTTTTTCTTCTGGCATATCGCGCGTGTTAATCGTGTGCCCGATTCCGCCAGAAATCGCGCCCTCCTCTTGCACTTCGGAAAGGTCAATCATCTTTTTGATAAAGAAGAACGCGGCAAAGCCCAAGCCCACCGTAATCGCAACGGTCAAATCGACAAAAATCGTTGTGAGAAAAGTGAGCGCGAACACGAATGTATCGGATTTTTGCCCACGAATGAGCGCGCGAATCGCAGGAAAACCCGCCATATTCCAGGCGACGTTCACCAAAACGGCAGCAAGCGCAGAAAGCGGAATGAGTGCGGCGAATTTTCCCGCAAAAAGCACGATTAAAAGAAGCGTGAGCGCGTGAATTATTCCAGAAATTGGAGTTCGTCCGCCATTTTTAATGTTCGTTGCCGTTCGCGCGATTGCTCCAGTTGCGGGAATTCCGCCAAAAAGAGGCGTTACGATGTTCGCAATTCCTTGCGCGATTAACTCCGTGTTCGAGTCGTGCTTGTCGCCTGTCATTCCGTCAGCGACGCTTGCAGAAAGAAGCGACTCGATTGCCGCAAGAACCGCAATCGAAACTGCCGTTGGAAAAAGCGTTGTTATCGTTTTTATGGAAAAATCGGGAAGAACGGGTTTTGGAAAAGTCGTTGGAATATCGCCGATTGTACTCAAATTCATGCCAAATTTTTCTCGAAGAAAAACGGAAAGAGCGGTGGTAACGATGATTACGATAATCGAACCTGGGATTTTTTTTATGAAATGCGCCCAAACAAACAAAAAAACGAGCGAAAGCACAGAAACGAGCGTAGAATACACGTCAATCGTATCAAAAAAACGAGCAAAAACCGCCATTTTTGGAAAAAAATCGCCGGGCATTTTTGCATATTCCTCGCCAAAAATCAAAATCGGCTCTGAAAAATCTGGCGAAAGTCCAAAAAAACTTCCAATTTGCCCGCCCGCAATCGTTACCGCAATTCCTGCCGTAAATCCTGTAACAATCGTGTACGGAATGAATTTTACAAGCCCGCCCATTTTGAAAAGACCGAGCGCGATTAAAAGAATTCCAGCCATTACCGTTGCAGAAGCGAGCGCGGAAAAACCGAATTTTGAAACGACCCCGTAAACGATTACGGCAAACGCTCCCGTAGGTCCGCCAATTTGAACAGTGCTTCCGCCCAACGCGCTCACAAGAAAGCCCGCGATTATTGCGGTAAAAAGTCCCGCGGAGGGACTAACTCCGCTTGCCACCGCAAAAGCGATTGCAAGTGGCAGCGCAACAATTCCAACGATTATACCTGCAATTAAATCAGCAATACATTTTGAGCGATTGTAACTCCGAAGGCTATTAAAAAGTTCAGGCTTAAACATTTTTTCCTCTTGAACACGTCCATTATTTGAGAATAGCACTCACATCGATTTTTCGACTAAACAGTTCGTTTTTTCCAGAAATCGAAAGCACAGAAATCTCGATTTTTGAATCGTTGATTTCCAAAATCGCAAGCGATTTTTCAAACCCACCCTTTGGAAGCGAAATCGAGCCAGGGTTCAAAAATAAGAGCCCGCCCTCCTCTTCTATGAGCGGTACATGCGTATGCCCCGAAATGACAAGCGAGCCTTTCGGAAGCCAAGCCGACAATTCTTCGCGCGTGTACAAATGCCCATGATGCACAAAAATCCGCAGGATTCCGCTTGGCGCAGGGAGCGCGATTGTGGTGTAGGCGTTCAAACACGGAAAATCGAGCATCATCTGGTCAACTTCGCTGTCGCAATTTCCGCGCACACAGACGATTTTTTCTTTGTGCGCGTTCAAAATGTCCGCCGTCTTTTTTGTGTCCCAGCCATCGGGAAGCGGATTTCGTGGACCGTGGTTCAAAAAATCGCCACAAAGAATGAGCACGTCGCAGTCTTTTTCAAATGAATCGAGCGCGGTTTTGAGTGCGCCCGCGCTTCCGTGAATGTCGGAAAGAATTAGAAATTTCACAAGTTCTCCTTTTTCTCGATTTGACAAAATCGCAATAGCGGTGTATATTAAAAAAGCGGGGACGCTTGCAAAAAGAGCGACCGCCTCCGTCAGCGTATTTAAAACCCGCTCTCGAAAGTTGTCACGCTAAGGGGCGGGCTTTTTTATGCTCTTATCCTTTATTTTTTAAGGAAGGTGAGCAGGTCTATAATCAGAGTAAGAACCATGATGACAAGCACCACGATGTCGTAAATCGTCATACAGACAGCCTCCTTCATTCACGAGAAATCGGAGGCAAGCCGCCGCAGATGCAAGCGTCCCACTTTCTGCATAGTACACGAAATTAGCAGGAACGACAAGGCGGGGAAGAGAGCAGTCATTTTTAGCAAACAGTCATCATTCTGAGCAAAGCGAAGAATCTATGATTCTATAGCATAAAACACAGATTCTTTCGGCTGAAATTTTGAAAGCACATCAAAAAGCACTGCACCGCCGCCAACAAACGGCTCGCATTATTTTTCTATTCGTTGAGGATATGTTGCCCTGATTTCGTCAAGCAGGCAGCGGTCAAGTCTGGGGCAGGCGGTACACCGCCACCCTCAGCCGCACGGGAAAGCCTGCAAGCACTACGGCGGAGAGGCGGTGCTGCCCGTTGATGAGCGTTCCGCCCTCCGTAACCGTTATGGGCGTTTCGTGCCGTTCTCGCTCCGTCCAGGTGCCTGCTTTCATCTTTGCTGCATATTCTGCGGCACGGGCCGCATCAAGCGGTCGGCGGTTCGGATTGTCGGAAAGCCACGTTGCCGCCATTTCGGGTGTCACGTCAACAAAGCCGCACGACAAGCGGAGCGGCTTTGTCCGCCCACCAATACGGCTATTTTCCGTCACCGAAAGCTTCCGTTACGTCGCCGTCGGAGCAATGAACCGTTATGATGGGGCAGGAATCGTTCCATCCATAACCTTTTTCGATACGTTTCCACTGCTTGACCGTGCCGCCAAACGCTATGGACGCAAGTGCCTTACAGCCAGCGAATGCAGCCCCAGCAATTTCTGTGACACCAGCGGGTATCTCAACCGACGCAAGCGACGTGCAGTTCAAGAATGCCCAGTCGCTGATTTTCGACACACCAGCGGGTATCTCAACCGACGCAAGCGACGTACAGTCTTCAAATGCAGACCCAGCAATTTCTGTGACACCTGCGGGTATCTCAACCGACGCAAGCGACGTGCAGCCCCAGAATGCCTCATCGCCGATTTTCGTCACACCTGCGGGTATCTCAACCGACGTAAGCGACGTGCAGCCTTTGAATGCACCATAGCCGATTTCCGTTACGCCAGCGGGTATGACCACGCTTGCCGCATTTTTGTCAAGGCACTTTTTTACCACGCCGCCCTCTACTAGGGCAACGGGCTTCTCCCACTCGCCGTCCACCTGCGGCTTTTTCTCCTCTTTCGTGCCTTTCACGAGTTCTTCGGGCGAAATGCTCACAAAGTCAGGGAAATCGAATGTATCCGAATCCTTTGAAACCTTCCTGCTGCGGTATGTGTCCGTGCGCTTGCCGTCCGCCCACACGCTTGCCGTAAAGAAGTTGTTGTGCCAGCTCGTTTCGCTTCCGTCATACAAGAAAGTCGCCGCTATTTTTTCAGCCTTGACCGCCTTGTATGCATCATCAAGAAAGTCAAGATTGTCGGGAACATCGCCGTCCTTCACCTGATACAGCCCGTCGCAGAAGAAATCTGCATTATTGCTGATTCTATGCCCATCAAGCACGAATACCTCAACATTTTCATCGTAAAACCACGGGCAATTCGTCTGAATCCAAGCAAAAACTTCACGTGCTTTCGCCTCGTCTGGCGTACCGTCATTCTTATACACGCCAATGTCAAAATAACCGTAATGTGCACTCATAAAAACTCCTTAGCCCTCTTTGTGCATGATTGTAATAGAATGATGATTATTAGTATAGGTTGATTTCGCGGAAAAAACTTCAAAAAATCGGCGATTTTTTGAAGTTTTGCGGATTTTCTTTCGACTTTGCTTTTCTTTCCTGTCTGCACTATACTAAATCAACCGAAATCAAAACAAAATCGAAGGTTTTTTTTATGAAAAAGCAATTGATTTCCGTCCTTGCCTTCGCGCTTGCGATGCTTGTGGGACCAACGCTCGCACTGCTTGTGGCAGGGGCGGGGATAATTCTGTTTGAGCAGGGAAAACCCTATGTTGGAACATTCAGAAATGATGATGGAATATTGAAACTATCTACAAACGGCACTTGGACTAATAGCGACGATGAAAAGGGAGCGTATACTGTTGATACATCGAGCAAGAAAATTGTTCTTAGTGGCGATTCTAACGATGAATATCGCTATTATGACCATGGTATGTGGATTATGAAGGACGGTGGAGATTCTCCCCGTGTATCTACAGCCGCGAAGTTTAATGCGAAAAATGCTGCGGACATCGCGGGAAAAACAGTTTCCAATGCTCTTTTTGCCTTTACATTTGCAAATGATGGTACGCTTACGCTTGATTACGGTAATGGAAAGACTTTTGAAGGATTCTATCTTGTCGATAAGGAAACAAAAACAATTCAGGGTGTGCTTGATGATTATGAAACAAAGGATTTGCAGTTCACTTACGAAGTAGACAAAAAGGGCAAGGTCACGCTCAAAGAGGCATGGAAAAGTAGTTACGGACATACCCTTGAAGAACTTGAAGAGGAAATAAGAAAAAATCTCCTTGAGCCAGATTCGCTCTCAAACGTGTCCGCATCGCAAAATGCAGGAGAGAAAACAAGAAAACTACGTCAGTCAGATTCGCTTTCAAACGTTCCCCCGCAAAACGCGGGCGCACACGACTAAGGCGCGGGGTGCGCTATCACAATCTCGCCGCTGTCTTCAAGCCGATTGATTACGCCTAGAATCTTGTCCTGCGCCTCGTTGACGAAGGAGGGTTGCAACGGTGCCATGTACTGAATGTCCTCTTTGAGCATTTCAGCCCGCCGCGGTGTCATATTGCGGTAGATTTTTGCCTGCACCTCATAGTCCGCATCTTTGAGTGCCTTCGCAAGGTCAGCGTTGTCAACTTCGCGAAGCAGTTTCTGAACGTCGCGGTCGCTGAGCAGCGCGATGTCTTCAATGGAGAATGTGCTTTTCTCGATGGCGCGAAGCAGCGAGTCGTAATGGCTAGAAAGCAGCCGCGCTTTGAGCTGCCGCCGCCCCTCGCTTCCGAGCGCACGGAGCGCGTTTTTCGCCTGCTTAGGTCCGCCCTCAACCAGATGCGTTTTGAAGAATCCCGCAGTGAATTTTTCAAGCTGGGACATGAAGTCGCGCTCCACTAATTTTAGGTCGCCTTCCGTGCCGTAGCCGTCGAGCAGTTCCGCAATGTTTTCCGAAAGCTCTTTCTGCTTTTCGGCTTCCTCGATGATGTACTTCCGCAAGACGGCGCGGTTTTCCTACACGGCGCAAATGGTCTCGCGGATTTGCTGCTTTGCGTCGGAAATGCGCTTTTCAAACAACGCGCTCATGCGGGGAATCTCCACTTCGGGAATCGTGATTTCGCCGCTTTCCGAAAGCCGCACAACGACCGCAAGCATTTTCTCGCGCGCTTTTGCAACGGAATCGGGGAGCGCGTCAGAATCACCAAGTGCCTGCCGCTCCTTTTCCACGGCTTTCTTTGCCTCCGAAAGCTGCTCAGTGAACTTCTCTGCGCACCGCTTTGACATATTGCCCGCAAGCGAGGTGATAAGCTCGTCGTTGTCATCGCATTGCAAGGCGAGAGCCAGCTCCGCGTTATCAACCTCGCGCAAAAATTTCTGCTGCTCGCGGTCGTGAAGGTTTAAGATTGTGGTGAGTGTAATCATAGTGTTCCTCCGTTCTGAAAAATATTTCGTCCTGCGTTATAGCTCGTCGTTCGCTTCGTCGGTTTCATCGGGTTCTTCCTCATCGTCCTCGTCGTCTTCGCCTTCCATCGCGTTTACGAGTTTGTTTTCTTTTTTCAAAAACGCTTCAAGCTCCTCTGGCGTGTGCTCAATCTTGACCTGATGGGCAGAACCTGAAAGCTCCAGTGGCGGAAGCGGGTTCAAAAGGAATTCCTCGCACAGCTCGTGCCCAAGCATTGCCGAAAGCTGGTATTTTGTGTACAAAACCACCTCGCCGCGGTGAAGGTTCACGATTGCCTGTACGCCCATCAAAAGCGAAAGCAGCCTTGCGGGCGGAAGGTGCTTTTCAAGATTGCAGAGCGAATAGCGCAACAAAAGCGCACGGCAAAAAAGAGGTGCTTTTTTGCGTTTTTCTTTTCCTCTGCGGACAGTTCTGGCAGCGTCTTAAACAAATTCATCGCTCGCCTCCTAGTCCTTCAAGCGGGTCTTGCAGTATTCTTCGCAGAGCGCGCGCCCCATCATGCTCGAAAGCAGAATAATCGTCATGCGCGGATTGTCGCCGCGTTGCAGCGAAAGAATTCCCTCCGCGCCAATCATAAGCGAAAGCCGCGTTTCGTCGTCCTCGTTGCGTGCGGAAGCGAGGGTGTAGCGGGCGATGTCCGCGATATTCTCCGCGTCAAAGCCGTCAAGCACCATCATCAGCATGCGGCGAAAAAGGGTTTCCTCAATGCCGCCCGCAGCAAACGGACGGATATAGGTCGCTTCGTCGTAAAAATCCTCGGCATCGAGTGCTGGCGTGGTAAGCGGTGGCAGCTCCGTTCCGTAATCCTCGCTCCAGCCGCCAGTGTGCTCTTCAAGCGAAAGAATCCCCGCCCTCCGCGCCTTTTCTGAAAGAGAAACGGCAAAATCCGCCGTCCGAAAAATCCGCTCCTTGTATTCGCCCTTCGCCTCAGGAATTGTGTCAAATAGGTTCATGTGTGTCTCCGTTTTGCTCAAGTTGGTTTTATGTATAACAATATAGGTGATTTTGCGGAAAAAAATTTCTGAAAATCCTAAAAAAAAATGCAGGATTTTTGCGGATTTTTTTGTTTTCCATGCAAACGGGTGATTTTCAATCAGCAAGTAGCAGAGGGCGGCGGTGGAAAACACTGGAGAATAAAAAGTTTGTGCCGTTTTTGCCAGAATTCCGTTGGGAACGCTCCACTTTACCGCGTGTTGCTCACTTTCACACTGGGGAAGCAAAACTTCGTGCCGTTTTCCTTACTTTTGTATTGGGGAAGTAAAACGCCGTGCCGTGCTGCCCGCTTTCGTGCTGGGGAGCGAAAATGCCGTGCCGTGTTGCTCGCCCTCGCACTAGGGGAGCGTTCAAACCAACCTCCGCTACCAGTTCTCGTACCGCTTGCCCGTGTCGAGCACTACGCTTCCTCTTCCATCTGCAAAAGCAAATCAGCGAGCGTCGTCTTTGAAAGCTCGGCTTCCAGCGCGTTCTGCGCGTTGAGCAGCGCGGGGTCAAGCACACGGTGGATGTTGCGCCCGATGGGGCAGTTCGCGTTTGGGTTGGGATGGAAGTTGAACACTTCGCGCTCCTCGTCGCCCTCGTTTATCGCATGGTACACATCGCGGAGCGTGATTTGTTCCGCAGCCTTTGCCAAATGGGAGCCGCCCACGCCAGCTGCGGTTTTGACCAAACCTGCCTTCTGCAATTGAAGCAAAATCTTTCTGATGATAACCGCGTTCACCCCTGTACTCTCAGAAATAAAGTCAGAAGTGACGCGATAATCCTTTTTAAAATAGGCGATGCATAAAAGCGTATGCACCGCCGCCGTAAAACGCACGCTGATTTTCATGCAGACCTCACCGCTCCCATGGTACAGCGGCTACAATGAAAAGGCAACTGGCTTTGCAAAATCCGCCCGCTCCGCCAAGCCTTTCACATGACCGAGGTTGTTGAGCGAGCCTTGCAGGTTTTTCAGGCAGAACACCGCGAGCAGCGGATGGTCGGGATTGTTCCCGTACAGCTCGCGCACAATCGCGCTCTTTTCCATGATTGCCTTCTTAACTTCCCGCGCCTCGTCGCCCGCATCGTCTGCGAACACCGCCTCCGCGCTAAAGCGAATCCACGCAGTCTCAATCTCGTTTTCCTGCAAGCGGCTTCCGCACAGCTCCACGAACGGCGACTTCTGCATTTCCGCATACATCGCCTTTTCCTTGTTCGTGCAGAACCACAATCTGCCGCCGCGCACCACCATATACTGCACGGGGCGCACCTTCGGCTTTCCGTCCAGCCCGACCGTTGCCATGTACTGCAAGCCCACGCCGTCCAAGTAAGATGCAATGTCATTGATTGTGATGTGTGTTTCTTCCATAGATTTTTCCTTTTCTGGCATAAAAAAATCACACGGAACACTTTCATTCCGTGTAATCTTTACCCTCTACGTCATTGCCGTGCTTGACACGGCAATCTGATATGCAAAAGATTATCGGGTCAAGCCCGATAATGACAGTTTTTGGGCAGACAGATTTATTCTTTCACAAGCGAGATTCGCTTCTGAACCGCGTTTCCCTTCACGATTTCCTCAACCAGCGCCGCCGCATAGTCCGCGTAGCTGATGATGCTTTCGCCCTTCGAGTTGAGCGTGAGTTCTTCGCCGCCCCAAATCCATTTTCCTGTTTTGGGAGCGTCCGCCTGAAAGTCGCCCGCCGGGCTGATGAATGTCCACTGAACATCATCGCGCTCACGGAGTTCTGCGAGAGCCTTTCCCTGCGCACTTGCGAGCGGCTTGAACGCATCGGGAAAGTCCGCGCCGTCCATCACCTGCGCTGTATGCTCCTTGTTCACATACAGGCTTCCCGCGCCGCCGACCACGATGAGCCGCGTTTTTGTGCCCGAAAGCAGGCCGCACAAGTGGGCGAGCGACTTTGAGTGATTCGGCAAGTCAGGCTCAGCCCAGGCACCGAACGCATCGACCACCGCATAGAATCCAGCGAGGTCGTCCTTTGTGAGCGCGAACAAATCCTTCTGCACAAAGTTCTCCGCACCGCTCTTGTTCTCGCCGCGTGCAAATCCCGTCACCTCAAGACCTGCCGCCTGCGCCTCCGCGACAACCAATTTCCCGACCTTTCCGTTTGAGCAAACTACTGCTACTTTCATAAAAAACTCCTTGTGGCGTGTTCGTCACCAATTTTTTGGGCGTTCCCCGCCGACTTGAAGCTATGCTGTCAAGTCGGCGGGTCGGGCTTTCCGCACTTCCGCTGTCGCTCCATACCGCAAGCGGTACGCCTTCGGCGGTGCTCCAATCCCTAACGTAATTGTTCTAATCACCTTACAACTATGAATGTACAGCAACCTTTATGTAATGTCAATAGAACTTCGGTGTTTTTTTTTCTGATTTTTTTGAAAGCGCGGGGAGGACGGCACGCCGTTTTTGCAGAGATTCCGTTGGAAACGCTCCACTTTGCCGCGTTTTGCCTGCTTTTGCGTTGGGAAAGCAAAAACTTTACCGCGTGACGGTCACTTTCCCCTAAAGTGCAAAAACTGTCGCCCACAGAAAAGTGCATTTTCCGCGCCAGACCTGACGAGCGCGGGGCAAGCATCGTTCCGAAAAAGCCGAAGTCCGAGTACACTTCACCGCGGATTTTCCGCACCGCGCGGCTCTTTCTCCCCGCGCGATTCCTGCACCAGCCGAGCGCGTCCCAGAGCATACTGTTTTCCCCGCACCCGCATTTTTTGTAGAGTTTGTGGATTGTCATTGTGTGTCCTCCTCGTGATTTTTCCTCGCCGCCGCACATTCCACGGCGAACTCTGCGACAAATCGGCGGAACTCGTCCTCGCTCGGCGTGAGGATTGCGGCAATTCCACGGTTCGTGCCTTCTGCGCCCTGCCAGTCCTTGTGCTGAATGTTCGCGGGCGTTGCGATGACGGTGAAGCAGTCCGAATCGCGCTCAAAAAAGTGCGGAAAACGGCGGTGCGGAAAGATTGCGACCTGTGCGCCCGCGTCAAAGCCCAGCTCCCAGAGTTGCATTTCGTCCGAATCGAGCGCGGCTTGGAACGTGCAAAGCAGGTCGGGCGAATCCCAGTCCGCGCCGACAAAGCCGCCGAAGCCCTGCCCAAAAAGGCTTTTCACCTGCTTTTTCTGCCGCTCCGAAAAGAATCCCTCCGCCGCATTCTCAATGCGCTTCACCTTGCGCGTTCCGCCGTTCCCGTCGCCGACTTTTTCCCACTTTTTCTCCTCGCTCTCCGCCATCACGCCCAAAAGCTGGTCAATCTCATTCTGCGAAAGCACTTCGCTCTCTTTTTTTGCCATAATTTCCTCCTGTTGCTTGCTTCACCGTGCAGAAACGCAAAAACTATGCAAAACGCACTTCCTTATTTTGCGGAAAGCCGATTTGCCTGAAAACTGGAAATGTCAGGACTTCTTTTAAGAATTTATCGAAAAGATTGGGAGTAACGAAACGAATCGCTGGAATTTCCCTTTACAATTTGCGTTTTCCCCATATTATTATGTAGAGGTGAGTGAGCGTTCAGTTACAAGGAGATTACGATGAGAAAGCTTATTATTTTTGTGCTTGCGCTTTTTATCGCAGCGAGCGCATTTTCTGACGCAAGGTCTAAATATGACAGCCTTGGTTATACCGGCTCAATTCCGTTTGGTTATAGCATTGACGGTAGACACGATACCACTGCTTATCGAAATGATATTAGCTCTTATCTGTGGTTTCCTAATAAGAGTGATATGGATTTGTTCGTTAAAACGATCTTTTGTCAAAATCCTAATAAATTACCACAGGAAAAGTTTGGTGGTTTTGGTTATGACCTTTACACAAAGATGGTAAGAGAAGGAGGCTACGCTATAGAGGTTTATTGGGTTACCGACGAAATTACTGGCAAGCAGTATGCTATTGCGCTAAATTATTGTACCTATAACTAACGCCCTACCACGAAAAACCAGCTTTTTCGCAGGTTTTCGCTTCGGGCCATGGTAATTTTTTGATTTTCGCTCTCCCTACATTTTGTTCAAGAATGGCACGAGTACGAGATTCATCGCGTCTTTAAGCACTTGGAGCGTTGCCTTTGCGAGCGCGAGGCGGGCGGCTTTTAAATCGGCGTCCTCTGCGTTCATAATCGGGCATTGCTGGTAGAATTTCGAGAAGAGTTTTGCCAAATCGTACAGATAATTCGCCATGACCGATGGGTCTTTGTTTTCGGCGGCGCGGGCGACCGTTTCGGGATATTCGCCCAATCGCTTGATTAAATCCCATTCTTCGCCAGCCTTCAGAGACTCCGAAGCATATTCTGGCGAAGCGGGAAGAGAGCCTTCGTTTTCGGCTTTTCGCAAAATCGAAGCGATTCTCGCGCCCATGTATTGCAAATAAGGCCCTGTGTTTCCGTTGAAAGAAAGCGATTCTTCGGGATTGAAAACCATATCTTTTACTGGGGAAACTTGCAGCAAATAATAGTGAAGTGCCGCCAAAGCGACTTTTTCTGCCACCTCGTCCGCGTTCCCGACTTCTTCTTCGCGCCCCTTTTCTTTGATGGCTTTGAGCGCGTCTGCGTGGAGCGAATCAATCAAGTCGTCAGCGTCAACGACCGTTCCCTCTCGGCTCTTCATGCGCCCGCTCGGAAGATTCACAAGTCCGTAGGCGAGATGATAGAGCTTGTTCGCCCAGTCAAATCCGAGTTTCTTTAAAATATAGAAAAGCACTTTGAAGTGGAAATTCTGCTCGGTGGCGACGACATACACGAGTTCGTTGAATGCCCAGTCACTGTGGCGGCTGATTGCCGTTCCGATATCCTGCGTGATGTAAACGCTCGTTCCGTCTTTTCGGAGAAGAACCTTTTCGTGGTCTTCGCCGTCACGACCTTTTCCGACGACTTCCGTGACATCAACTCGCACCGAACCGTCTTCCGCGCGGAAAAACACGCCTTTTTCGAGTCCTTTTTGAATTTCGTCCTTGCCTTTGAGGTAGGTTTCGCTTTCAAAATAAAACTGGTCGAACGAAACTCCCGTGCGTTTGTAGGTTTCCATAACGCCGTTGAAAGTCCAGTCGTTCATCATTTTCCAGAGTTTTCGCGTTTCCTCGTCGCCCGCTTCCCATTTTCTAAGCATTTCTTCGGCTTGCTCTTGCGCTTCGGGGTGGGCGGTCTCAGGCTTGTCTTTTTCGCCTTTTAAATAACGGTCGAATTCAACATAGCACTGCCCCACGAAGTGGTCGCCTTTCATGCCAAGCGATTCTGGGGTGTCGCCGTTTTTTTCGTGGAAAAGTTTGTAGGCGAGCATTGACTTACAGATGTGGATTCCTCGGTTGTTGATTAAATCGACTTTGTAGACTTCCGCGCCCGCTTTCGCAAGGATTCGGCTCACGCTTTCGCCCAAAGCATCGTTTCGCATGTGACCTAAGTGGAGCGGCTTATTCGTGTTCGGCGAAGAAAATTCAATCATAATCTTGTGACCCGCGAGCGGAACACTTCCGTCAGAGCCGATTGTTCCGTAATTTTTGCCTTCTTCGTCGATTTTTGAGAGAATCGCTTTGACTGCGCCCGCCTTGTTCATTTTGAGATTGACATAAGGACCTGCCGCAAGCACTTCACCGATTTTTTTGGCTCGAACGGAAAGGTCTTCCCCCTCAAAAATAATACGCACAATTTCCTTCGAAAGAAGCGCGGGGGCGGCTCTAAACGGTTTTGCAAAAACAAAAAGAGGAATTCCCGCATCTCCTAATTCTGGTTTTGGTGGCGTTTCTACCGCGATTTTTGCCGCGTCAAAATCCGCTTCGATTCCTTTTTCTTTTGCAAAAATCAAAAGCGCGTCAAATACAATTTTTTTGAATTCTTCTTTTATGCCGTTCATTTTTTGTTTTTCCTCAATTTTTCAAAAACGCCCTTTCCCACAAAGAAAAGGGGCGGTTTTTCTATACATTCAATGATTTTTCCTTTATTATAGAAAAATGCGTGTTGTTTTACTAGCGACAATCGCAATCTTGGGCTTTGTCTGTTTGGGATGCCCAAAACAATCACAAGAACAGAGGGATAAGATGGATACAAAAGTTATCGACCAGTACATTGACGAGTTGATGACAAAATCAACGGCAGACCTTCCGATTTGGAACGTTGAAAAAGCACGGCAGGGAACAAAATCGGGGTGGGATTACATCGATGGTTGCATGATTATGGCATTGCTGGAATTGTACGAAACGCGAGGAGACAAAAAATTCCTTGAGTTTTCTGACAAATACGAAGAGCATAGAATTGCAGAAGACGGCACAATCGACGGTTATGACAAAAACGAGTGGAATCTTGACAACATAAATGGCGGAAAAAATCTTATAACTCTCTGGCGACTTACAAAAAAACAAAAATATCACGCCGCACTCAAAAAACTCTACGAGCAAGTTGAAAATCAACCACGTACAAAAGAAGGCAATTTTTGGCATAAAGCGATTTATCCGCATCAAGTGTGGCTCGACGGGCTTTACATGGTTTTGCCGTTTTTTATGGAATACGACGTGCTTTTTTCCGCTGGGGCGCACAAAAATGACATTTACGCGCAGTTTTTTAACGTGGAAAAATACATGAAAGACGAAAAAACGGGTTTGTATTTCCACGGCTACGACAGTTCAAAACAGATTTTTTGGGCAAACAAAGAAACGGGCTTGAGTACCAATTTCTGGCTTCGCTCGCTTGGTTGGTTTTCAATGGCGATGCTCGACACACTCACAAAAGACAACGACAAAACGAGCGAAAATTGGCAACATCTCAAAAAAATGTTCGTTTCGCTCCAAGAATCAATGCTCAAAATCCAAGACGAAAGCGGAATGTGGTTTCAAGTTCCAAACAAAGCAGGCGAAGGCAAAAATTACCTTGAAACGTCTGGAACTGCGATTTTTGCGTACTCGCTTATGAAAGGGTTTCGACTTCAGATTCTTGACGCGGTTGAAATGCAAGCGGCGGGAGTAAAAGCGTTTCGCGGGATTTGCAACAAATATTTGAGTACCGACGGCGGCACGCTTCATCTTGACGGAATCTGCCTTGTGGCAGGTTTGGGACCCGAAAAGTCCCCACGGCGCGACGGAAGTTTTGAATATTACATGAGCGAACCTGTCGTAAAAGACGATGCAAAAGGCGTTGGACCTTTTATTTTGGCGTATAACGAATTTTGTTTAATCGGAAATTAAAAAAAAAATGTTCTGAAAAATTTGTTTTCAGAACATTTTTTTTTGCAGTTTTACCAAAGTTAGCGCGATTTTGCGAGTTCTGGATTTTTTTCTTTGAGCATTTTTTTATTTTCGTACATCGCTTTGTCAGCGCGGTTAAAGACATCGTTAAAATCGCGGTCAATATTGCTCTCATACGAAGCGGCTCCCGCAGCAATTTGATATGGCACTCCAAAATCAGCCATATCTAAAAGACTTCGCTCGGCGGTTGTTTCTTGCAATTTTGCGATAAGAAATTGCGGGTCTGCCGAACCGTTTATAATCGTGCAAAACTCGTCGCCACCCGTGCGATACAGCGGGAAGCCCACGAACGTTTCTCGCATACATTGAGAAACGTGCTTCAACATCACATCGCCTTTTTCGTGTCCGATTGAATCGTTTATTGTCTTCAAATTATTCACGTCCATTACGATTATCGTAAACGAAGCGCGATTCATTTTTATCTCGCTTTCGATGACTTCTTTTGTTGTTTCAAAAGCCGCTTTGTTGTTCAGTCCCGTCATCGCGTCCGTGTACGCCAAATTGTGGAAATGGTCGTAATATCGTTTGAGCGACGCGCTCATCATTCCAAACGTTTCTGAAAGTTGCCCAATTTCGTCGTCCGCTTTATACGAAAGCGTTACGTCAAAATTTCCTTCAGCAAGGCTACGGCTTGCGGCGGTCAATTCATTGAGCGGTTTTAAGAAACTTCGGATTACAACGAGCGAAATCAAAACGGCAACGAACGCAAGAAACAAACTCAATCCAATCGCCATAAAAAGAAGATTTTGCCGCGTGGCGTTTATTTCGCTCAACGGCGCAGTTACGCACAGCGTCATTCCGTTCGAGAATTTGGTGGCAAACAATTTCATCGAACCAGCGTCGCTTTCGTATTTTACAGGATGCCCGCTTTCGAGAGCCGCGTGAGTCGCAGAAAGAAGCGCGTTTTCCTCGATTCCAAATTGCTCTTTGTAAAGTCCATCGGTGTGTTCTTTTTCGTAGAGAATATTGTCCTCGATGTCAAACATGACCGCGCTTCCCGTGTTGTACACCGTAACTTTTGCAAGTTCATCGCACACAACGTTCACGTCAATGTCCATGCCGATTACGCCTGCAAAACGCCCGTAAACGTAAATCGGCATAACGTAAGAAATCATGCGCACGTTGAGATTTTCGTTGTCGTAAGGACCAATCCACACACCTTCTTTTGCATTTTTTGGAATGTAGTACCAGCCCGTATGTTCAATGTCGTCTTCTTTGTAGAGCGAAAGGTCGGTCAGCGGAATCGACTTGTATTCGCCAAAATCTTCCCGCCGAAACAAAAATCCCTTTGGTTCTTCTTTTATGGCATCTGTCAAACGGCAATAAAAAACGCACACGTAATCGTTTCCGCGGGCTTCGCTCATGGCGAGTTGCCCAATTTTCTCAAGATATTCTTCTCTAAAAGACGCGCTGTAAAGTCGTCCAAAAAGTTGCGCTAGTTGGTCATAAGCATAATAGTAGATGTTTTTGACCGAATGTTCTGTTGAAATGAGCATTTGGTCAATGCTTATCGCGCTTTCGCGACCAAGATGTTCAAGAAGTTGATTTGAGTCGCGTTTATTCAAAGTGTTTATGCTGATAATTGAAACTCCCGTGAGAGCGCTGGCAATAAAAACTGCAAAAGCCACAACAACGGCGATTATTTTTGTCTGAATGGACTTCACTTTTTCCCTACCGATTCATTACCATTTTACGCTTTTTCCGACAATCGAAAGCATATCTTTGACTTCTTGTTTTGTCGCAAATCCATCGTCAACGTATTTTTCCCAAACACGCTCCGCGTAAGGAATAAACGCCTTCCGCTCCAAAGGCGAAAGTTCCACAACTTCCACGCCCGCGCTTTTTATGTGCTTGATGTACGCTTCATTTTCCGCGTCTGTAATTTGAGCGTTTTCGTCCATCATCGCACGAGCGCATTCGGTGAGAATATTTTGATATTCCTTTGGAAGCGAGTTCCACCAACTAAGGCTCACGTACATCAGTTCAGGGAAAAATTGATAATTGATAATCGTGCAATATTTTTGAACTTCATAAAAACGGCTCGAATCAATGAGCGCAAGCGGATTTTCTTGTCCCGCAACACGACCTTCAGAAAGCGCAGTGTAAAGTTCCGTAAACGGCACAACCGTTGCAGACGCTCCAAGTTCATTCAAAAAGTTCACAGTCGCCACGATTTGTGGCGCACGGATTTTTAACCCTTTCATGTCAGACGGCTTCCGAATTGGATGAACGCTGTTCGTAATTTGCCTAAACCCAGAATCGTCGCCGACCGCAAGCACAAACATATTGCTCGCCTCTGCCTCGCTCAACATTTCTTTTACAAAATCGCTGTAGCACAGTTTTCGCGCGTCAGAAAGCGAATCCGCAATCATCGGAAGCCCCAAAAGTTGGCTTTTTGGAACGTAATCAAGGTCGCCACCACGAACTGCCTCAAGTTTTCCTTCGCTCACCGCAACGGTCATCTCGGTTTCGTCGCCTTTTGAGCCATTTGCGTAGATTTCTATGCTGATTTTTCCGTTTGTCGCCTTTTCGACTTGTTCCTTAAAAAGAACGAGCGAGCGATGGCGCGGCGAACTTTCCGTTTGCGCATGTCCAATTCGCATAACAAATGTATCGTTATCACTTTTTTTTGCCGCCTCGGAAATCGATTCTTTTACAGAATTCTCGCTTTTTTGCTCATTTTGCTCCGTCTTTTTTTCATTTTTTGTACAAGACGTAAAACAGAATACAAAAAAAGTACATACAATTCCTATAAAAATTTTTGTCTTTTTCATATTTTCCCCTTTTCTAACACTCGGTGATTGAGTCTATTGCCCAAAACTTTCAACATACATTCAATAAAACTATCAACTTTTGATTTTTTATGAGTTTTTGAGTAAAAATTATTATACCATTTTATTTTGATTTCTTGCAAAAAAAATATAATAATCTCAAAAATGCTCTAAATATATATACAAGTGTCCCCCCCCCCGAAAAATTGTCAAGAGAAATCTATTTTTGTTAATCGCAAACAACGAATGCCGCTTGAACAGTCATAGCACGGCTTCTTTCGTCTAAAGAAATATGTTCTGGTAAAAAAGCCGCCTCACGCCGAAAACTTCCAAAAGTCATTTCGCTAGATAAAAGCCGAGTACAACACGTACATTCCCGCGCCACCGTGATATTTTCTTCCAAAATCCCCGCTTGTTTTAATACAAATATATTCGCTTCTTTTAACGAAAGATTTTTTCCAGAAACGCTTTTTTCTCCAAAATCGTGCGCAAATGCCGTTCGTCGCTCATCGTCAACAGAATAGCAACATGAGCCAATATGCGCTCCAATCGCGACAAGTATATTTTCCGCGCGAGAAGAAAATCGCTCTTCCATAAAATTGACAGCAACCCCCGCAATTCCCGTGCCTTTCCAGCCAGAATGAATCGCTGCGTGCGCGCCCGTTACCTCGTCAAAAAGGAAAATCGGAACGCAATCCGCCACCGTAACAACTGGAATTATGTTTAGATTTTTTGTTGCAATTCCGTCGGCACGAATATTTTTTGTGTCGCCACAGACGCTCGACTCAACGACGATTTTTGAATGAATCAACTCAACGGCTGACACGGTTTTTGAAGGAAAAACGCGAGAAAAAAATGCGTCCCGCACCTCGTTTTTTTCATTCCAACGGAAACGCATTGAGCGAGCGCGTTTTAACGTCATTCCCCAGTGCGCCCCGTTCACAACGCTTCCCGCGCGAAAAAACGGCGCAAGCACAAAATCCTGAGATGGTGAAACATAATCAAGAAGCGATATTTCATTCATTTTTCTAAGCGTCGTCTTCGATTCCAAAACTTTGTGGCGCGTCAACGAGTTCAAGTTCTCGCACAAGATTCAACGCGCTTTCAAGCGATTGCCTTGCCTCTTGAAGCGTTTTTTGGAATTTTTGATTTTCGTGTCCCAGGATTTGATGCAAGTTCGCAACGATGTCAAATTCCTTTTCCTTTCGGATTCCAATCGCCGCCGCAAGCACTTTTTCAAGCAGTCTGTCAGAATCTCCAAATCGATGCAAAATAGACTGCGTTTCGCCCGTAATGCTTTTCATAAATTGCTCAATTTGATTTTGCTCTTGCAACGTGCGAGTTTTGTCGTCGCTTCCAACGTGCGAAAAAAAGATTCCCACATCGCCAGACGGTTTTAGGCGGTCGTTGAGCGCGTTTATTGCCGTGGCGTTCAAAACAAATGAATTAAAAGCGTCGGTGAGAGCCGTTTGATTTTCTTTCTTTTTGAATGTGCCTTCGACCATGAGCGTTTTTAGAGCAAGTTCAAAATGCGGAAATTTATCCTTGAAATACCAGGTCAAAAAACCCGCCGTAAGTTCATAGCGGAATCGAACGCTGCCACCTTTGAGATTTATCCACGGACGATTCGGCAGTTTTGGAAACGCCTCAAGTCCAAAATGCCCATGCAAACTTTGCCTTAGCATTTCTCGTTTGCACGCAACTGTCCAGGCTTCCCATTTTTTATCAAAGATTTTTTTCCAACTCGCCTTAAACTTTACAAACCAATCTTCGCCACCTGCAAACGGTTCTGGTCGCCAGTAGCAATCGGAATAAACGACAGAACAAAGCGAAATCATCGGCACGCTGTCCATGAACATTCGCAAAATCGCCACGTGTTCCCGCGCTTTTCGCATAAATTGCATCGATTCGCCGTCAACTTCGTCGATGTCGGAAACGATTTTCCGCGAATTTCTAACGGAAAACAGATAGAGCGACTCAAGAACGCCCTCGGAAAGTCTGAATCCGTTACAAAGGCATTTTGCAAAAGACGCGAGTTCTTGCTCGATTTGACTAAACGGACACGTGTGGATTTCCGTTGTAATTTCGGCAAACAAACTTTGAAGGCGCACAAACGGAAGGCGCACAAAACGACGAAGCCAATCAACGCTTTTTACGGCATCGTACATATTGCGTTTTAAATCGGGCGGAATGTTCGAGAAAATGTCGTCCATGTTTCGCAGCAAATCAACGCGAAGTTCAAGACGAACATCTGACATTACAGGATTCACATAAGGGTCAACATTTTCGTTCATTTCTTCGGAAACGCTTGGCATAACAACGGAACCCAAAAAAACGTAAAACGCACCCTCGTCTTGCTCAAGAGAAACGATATATGGACGAAAAAAATCCGCGACGGCTTTGAGTTCGCACAGTCGGTCGTAAAAAAGAGGAAGCAACAGTCTGCGCTTAAAATCAATAAGACCTGGATAATTTTTTGTGAGGGAACGAGAAATTCCCGCAACCTTTATTTCGTTCAAAAGTTGCTCGGCATTTTTAGACGTAAAAACAGAACGAATCCAAAGCATAATGCGAAGTGCAAGCGATTCTTTTTTTAGAAGTTCAGAAAGCGGAACGCTCGGTTCGGACGGAATTTCCTCAATTGGCGTAAACGAATCGTCCTCAACGGGCACGACTCCGCGCATTCTCTCAAAAAGAACCTTTCGCTCCTCAAGAGAGATTCCAGAAACAAGGCTGTCAAATGAATTTTCTGCCATGAAACTCATTCTACAATATTATCAGGACTTTTTGAATAGCGTTGACAGAAAAATGGGAAGAAGCGAAGCCAAGTGGTGGTTTCGACAGGCTCAAACCACCAAAGCGACAAAAAACGCTGTGGTTGAGTTCATCAAAACCACCGCGCTTTTCACACCGAGCGTTAGAGTCTGTTTAACAACCATGAAATTGCGTCATTCTTGAGGAAGCAAAGCGACCGAAGAATCCTTGTTTTCGATATACCTGAGATTCTTCGCTTCGCTCAGAATGACATAGTGGACAAACTCTTAGATTATTTTCCCAATGCTTCCACGACGAGCTGGCCCATCTTCCTTGTGCCGACGAGCTTTCCCGCCGCCTTCACCTCGTCGAGCCTCGCTCCCGCGATGTCGCCGGTGCGATAGCCCGCGTCGAGCACCGCGCTCACCGCGTCCTCGATTTCCTTCGCCTCGGCCTCGAGCTTGAAGCTGTAGCGCAGGAGCATCGCCGCCGAGAGAATCGTGGCGAGCGGGTTCGCCAAATCCTTTCCCGCGATGTCGGGCGCGCTTCCGTGAATCGGCTCGTAGAGGCCGGGACCCGTGCCGTCGCCAATCGACGCGCTCGCGAGCATTCCGATTGAGCCGGTGATTTGGCTCGCCTCGTCGGAGAGGATGTCGCCGAACATGTTGCTCGTGGCAATCACGTCGAACTGCTTGGGATTCCTGACCATCTGCATGGAGGCGTTGTCGATGTACAGGTACGAGAGCGAAACGTCGGGGTAGTCCTTCTTCACGTCCTCCGCCACGCGCCGCCAGAGCTGGCTTGAGTTCAGGATGTTCGCCTTGTCAACCACGCAGAGCCGCTTCTGCCGGTTCTTTGCGTACTCGAATCCCAGGCGCACGATTCGCTCGATTTCTGGGCGCGTGTACTTTTCCGTGTCCCACGCCGTGTTCCCGTCCGCGCTCGTCCCGCGCTCGCCGAAGTAGATTCCGCCCGTGAGCTCGCGCACGATGAGGATGTCAAGCCCGTCGCCCACAATCTCGTCCTTGAGCGGGCAGGCGTCCTTGAGCTGCCTGAACATGACGGCGGGGCGCAGGTTCGCGAACACCTTCATGCCGCCGCGAAGGCCGAGCAGCGCCTTCTCGGGGCGCAATTCGGAGGCGAGGTTGTCCCACTTTGGACCGCCCACCGCGCCGAGCAGCGCCGCGTCCGAGTCGAGCGCAATCTGGAGCTGCTCCTTCGGGAGCGGATGCCCGAACTGGTCGATTGCGCTTCCGCCCGCGACGACGTTCGTGTAGTTCCACTTGTGCCCGTGCTTCTTCGCGATTGCGTCCAAAACGTTCACCGCCTCCGCCACAACGTCGGGCCCGATTCCGTCGCCCGGAATCAATGCGATTGTCTTTTCCATTTGAAACTCCTTAATCACCGCCGATTTTGCGGCATCATTCTCACTCGCTCCATACTATCACCGAAAGCCGAAATTTGAAAGAGCCGCTTGCTGGTTGCTTCGCTCGGCCTAATCCTTGCTTTGTGGACGCTAGCGGAGGCTGGGCTTCGTTCTGTCCGTAGTGGGGATGTTGGGGGCTGGTTGCTTCGCTCGGCCTAATCTTCGCTTTGTGGACGCTAGCGGAGGCTGGGCTTCGTTCTGTCCGTAGTGGGATTGTTGGGTGCTGACTGTTGCTCGGTCGAATCCACCGGCAGCTTGCTCATCGGCTTTTCGACACGGCTTCGGCAGCTGTCAGGATTTGGGCTTTGAACTTTGAATCAGGCAAAGGCAACGGTGACGAACAAGGCTCATCGTGGTATACTAGACCTGTTCGGAATCCTGATTTCTCTCAGGCCCTTGCGAGTCTTGTTCGGAAAGGGGGAAAAGGAATTTCCGAACACCTCTGGTTCACTTTTTGGAGGATTTTATATGGAAGATTACAAGAGGGAATTCATCGACTTCATGGTTGAGTGCGGGGTGCTGAAATTCGGCTCGTTCACGCTCAAGAGCGGGCGGCTCTCTCCGTTCTTTATGAACGCGGGGGCGTACGTGACGGGCGGGCAGCTCATGCGGCTCGGCGAGTTCTACGCCCGCGCAGTCCACGACAACTTCGGGGACGACTTCGACGTGTTCTTCGGACCCGCGTACAAGGGAATCCCGCTCGCGGTGGTGACGGCGGTCGCGTACTCAAGGCTCTACAAAAAGGAGGTCATGTACTGCTCGGACCGCAAGGAGGAGAAGGACCACGGCGCGGACAAAGGCTCGCTCCTCGGACACAAGATGAGGGACGGGGAGCGCGTGGTGATAATCGAGGACGTGACGACGAGCGGAAAGTCAATCGAGGAGACCTACCCCAAAATCAAGGCGCAGGAGGAGAGGGCGGGCGGAATCGAGATTGTGGGCGAGATTGTGTCGCTCAACCGAATGGAGAAGGCCCCCGGCACCGACAAGGCCGCCCTCGACGTGATTTCGGAGAAGTACGGCTTTCCCGCCCGCGCAATCGTGTCCATGGACGACGTAATCGAGGCCCTCTACACGAACGGCGACAGGAAAGTCATCACCGACGAAATCAAGAAGGAAATCGACGCATACTACAAGACCTATGGCGCAAAATAGATTTCAGAAACAGACGCACTTTGTGGGAATCCTGCCTCCAGAGGGGCTTTCCGAAGCGATTGAGAACTGTCGGGCGTGGATGGCAGCGAATTTCGGCTGCAAGTCGGGACACGCGACTCCCGTCCACATCACGATCGTGCCGCCATTCGCACTCGAAGGGGAGTTCATGACGCGGCGACTCGTCCGCACGGTGCAGTCCGCCGCGGAGGAGCTGATTTCCGTCGGCTCGTTTCCGTTCACGGCGAGAGTGGGCGGCTTCGGCGCGTTCGGCGACAGGACGATTTTCGCAAAGGTCGAGCAGGGCGATGGCTGGAACCGCCTCCGCGAAAAAATCACCCACGCCATCCAGAAGGAATTCCCCAAAATCAGGCGCGACACGCGGGCGTACCAGCCGCACATGACCGTGGCGAACAGGGACATTCCCCCGGGGGCCGCCGCCAGCGCGCTCTCGTACTTTTCGGAGCTCGACGTGTCCGCGTCGTTCGCCACCGACAACATAGCCGTCTTCACCAGAAACGGGGCAGGCGGCTGGGAGGCCCTCGACGAGAACGTAATCAGGCTCTCCGAGGAAGACTAGAGCGACGCGCAGCAGACAATCATCAAAATGGCGGGTGGTGATTCTTCGCTTTGCTCAGAATGACAGGTAAAGTTCGCGCCCGCTCGGAATGGCGAGCGGCTTTGTCGCCTTGTCGTTCTCGCGGTTTCTGTGTATTATTGTGCCTAGTGGGACGCTTGCATCTGCGGCGGCTTGCCTCCGATTTCTCGTGAATGAAGGAGGCTGTCTATGACGGATTACGAAAAAGCGATGCTTGTCATTGCGATTGTCGGACTTGTTATAGAGGTTCTTTCCTTCCTGAAAAAATAGGAAAAAGAGCATAAAAAAGCCCGCCCTGTAGCTTCCAACTTCGAGGGCGGGATTATACCTGCTACGGAGGCGGTCGCTCGGTTGCAAGCGTCCCCGTTTTTTATAATATACACCGCTAATGCGATTTTGTCAAATTCTCGTATATCCTGAACAATTCGCTGACAATCTCCTGTTCCGACAAGGGGCTTAAGCCCCTTGTTTTGGCAAACCCATACGCGCTCATCACCGCCTTGCTGTTTATGCCAATTTTGTGTAGTATTGTCGTAAGGGGACGCTTGCATCTGCGGCGGCTTGCCTCCGATTTCTCGTGAATGAAGGAGGCTGTCTGTATGACGATTTACGACATCGTGGTGCTTGTCATCATGGTTCTTTCTCTGATTATAGACCTGCTCACCTTCCTGAAAAAATAGGACAAAGAGCATAAAAAAAGCCCGCCCTAAGCTACCAACTTCGGCGGGCTTGTAAATCAAGCTACGGAGGCGGTCGCTCTTTTGCAAGCGTCCCCGCTTTTTATAATATACACCGCTAATGCGATTTTGTCAAATTCTCATACATCTTGAATAATTCGCTGACAATCTCCTGTTCCGACAAGGGGCTTAAGCCCCTTGCTTTGGCAAAGCCATACGCCACTTTTCCCCGCCTTGCCGTTCCTGCTGATTTCGTGTACTATGCAAACAGTGGGACGCTTGCATCTGCGGCGGCTTGCCTCCGATTTCTCGCGAATGAAGGAGGCTGTCTATGACGGATTACGAAATAGCGATGCTTGCCATTGCGATTCTTGCTCTTGTAATAGACCTGCTCACCTTCCTCAAAAAATAGGATAAGAGCATAAAAAAAGCCCGCCTGACAGCTACCAACTTCGGCGGGCTTATAACAATAGCTTAACGGAGGCGGTCGCTCTTTTGCAAGCGTCCCCGCTTTTTTTAATATACACCGCTAATGCGATTTTGTCAAATTCTCATACATCTTGAATAATTCGCTGACAATCTCTTGTTCCGACAAGGTGCTTAAGCCCCTTGTTTTGTCAAACCCATACGCGCTCATCACCGCCTTGTCGTTCGCTTCGTGGGCTTTGCGCAAATCGGGCGGCATGAAGGTTTCGTCGTACAAATCAGCAAGCGTTGATTCGGGGAACTTGGCGCGAGCGTCCAAAATGCCCTGTGCCGTTTCTTCGATTTTGGCTTTCTGAGCGTCCGTCGGAAGTGGCCAAGGGAAGTTGTTGTAGACGTTTGTCACCGTTATGCGTAAGTCGCTTTTCAGCCTTCCACAGACAGCCCGAGTCCACACCATGAACACGCTTGAATTCAGTATGCCAAAATCATACAGGGTCGCGTTCGGCATAATCCGAACTGAATTATTCGCTATAACGGTACAGGGCAAATAGCCAATCGGAACATAACGCCGCCTCTCGCTTGAAGTCAGCGGAAGCAGGAGATAGTTGCCGCTTTCAGGCTGCATATTTTCAATAAACAGATATGGATATGCCGCCCATTTCTTCGTAGCCGCCCTTCTGCTTTCAAGCCTGAACTGTTTTACCCGCTCGACACGCTTTGCAAGCGGCGGGATTTTCTTTAGCTCAACGGGATTTTGGTTTACGCACCAAAGGCAATACCGCTTTACATTGTGCAAGAATGTTTGTCCGTTCGCAGCCTCCCGCAAGAATTTCTTCGCAGTTGGATATTTTTCTATGATAGAATTATATTCCTCTTCAGTGAAGTAAAATGCTCCGTCATCACCACCAAGACTTCCGTGCATCATAATAGAAACGCCGGCGCATAGTGGAAGATTTCTGTCTCCCACAAATACCGTCGGTGCGTCCAGCAGATATGGGTTTATGTTTTTCGCGACCTGCCTGTTCCCGCTTTCGTCAAAGATGATTTTTTCTTTTTGTGCGCTATTTTTGTCGCTGAATCCCAAAATAACGCAATGCACATGAGCCTTTGACTCTGATTCGCTATCCCAGGCAAAAGTCCTGTAGGCAAAATCAAACTGAATGTTGTTCTGCTCAAACAGCGGTTTCCAAACAATCGCCACTTGCTCACCCTGAATAATCGAGTTTGTCGAAACGAAAGCACACTTTGTCTTTGTACCTTTGACAAGCCGTGCCGCCTTTGCGTACCAGCCGACGACATAATCAATATTCTTTCCCATATCGCCCGTGACAAGCTTCAAATCTTCCTTCTGCCTGTCGCTTTGGAATGTGTAGCCCACGAACGGCGGGTTTCCGATGATGTAGTCGTAGACAATTGGGTTAGGCTCTTTGCTTTTCGGCGTGATTTTGTACTCGACTTCCTTTGCGACCACATTGAGTTCCTTGAAGTGCCGCCCTGTCAGCGCCGCCTCTTCGGGTGTCGGCTCGTGGACTTCGAGGCTCTCGTTGTAGGGGGCTTTCTCAAAGATATTGAGTTTTTCGGTAAAGAGAAGCCCCAAGTCCTCGTGTTCGCTGAGTGTCGCCCAGTCAAGGCGGAGCGCATTCCCCTCGATGATGTTCGCGTGGTTGGTAAGCGGCAGGAAGTCTATGTTCTGGCTTAAGATTGCCTCCGTTTCGGCGACCATCTGGCTTTCGGCAATCCACAGCGCGGTCTTTGCCACCGTCACAGCGAAGTCGTTTATCTCAATGCCGTAGAACTGATTTATGTGCACTTTGATGAACTCATCGAAGCCTAGAATCTTTTCGCCCTTGTTCAAAAGCGAAATCACTTTGTTTTCAAGGCGGCGGAGCGAAAGATAGGTCTCGGTAAGGAAGTTGCCGCTCCCGCACGCGGGGTCGAGGAAGGTGAGCGCGCCGAGCTTCTTCTGGAACGCGTGGAGCGCGGCGGTGCGCTCCTTTGGGGAAAGATTCTTTCGGCGAGGACGACGGTCATTGAGCCTGTCGAAATGACCGCTGTTGCTGGTGTCGGTGGTTTCGACAGGCTCAACCACCGCATTTTTCTGCGCAACCACCGTGCCACCGCAAATCGCCTCAAACTCCGCGTTCAAGTCGTCCAAAAAGAGCGGGTCGATGACCTTGTGAATGTTGGCGATGCTCGTGTAGTGCATTCCGCCCTTGCGCCGTGTTTCGGGGTTCAAGGTGCTTTCAAATACCGCGCCGAAAATCGTGGGGCTGATGTCGCTCCAGTTGAACGGAGCGCACTCGTTCACGATTACATCGACAATCTCCTGCGTGAAGTTCGGAATCTCAATCCGCTCGTCCTTGAAAAGCCCGCCGTTCACAT
>CALFJF010000069.1 GCA_937877535.1 uncultured Treponema sp. | reverse complement strand
TTGGATTTACCGACGGACAAAAAGCGCACCGCGCGTTCTGGGCGATTTACGAGCGACCTCCCAAGGAAGAATACTGGGACTACATCATCGCGCGGCGCGACCTTCTTGTTCCGCAGGACATACGGGAGCGGAAGGGCAGCTTCTTTACCCCGCAGATTTGGGTGGAAAAGAGCCAGCAATACCTTGCCTCCGTGCTGGGCGAGAAGTGGCAGGACGAATATTACATCTGGGACTGCTGCGCTGGCACTGGAAACCTTTTGAACGGACTTACGAACTATCGCAACGTGTGGGCGAGCACGCTCGACAAGCAGGACGTGGACGTAATGCGCGACCGAATCGAAAACGGCTGGAGCATGTTCGAGAACCACGTCTTCCAGTTCGATTTTTTGAATGATGAATTTTTGCCACAAGAGCCAGAGGCAATCGACAAATCGTCAAACAAGGGGCATGGCAACAAGGGGCATGGCAACAAGGGGCATGGCAACAAGGGGCTTAAGCCCCTTGCTAAGGGCAAACTCCCCAACGACCTATACGAAATCCTGACCGACGAGCAAAAGCGCAAGAAGCTCGTGATTTACATAAACCCGCCGTATGCAGAGGCGGGAACTGGCACGGGAAAAAGCAAGGCTGGAATTACGAACACCACACGGATTTATGAAAAATATAAGTCTTGCATTGGAAAAGCCTCAAAAGAACTATATGCACAATTTTTTATCAGAATTTACAAGGAATTGAACGGTTGTATTCTAGGCGAATTCTCAAAGCTAAAAGTGTTTCAAGCCTCGAATTTCCAAGATTTTAGAAACGAATTTAGTGCAAAACTCGAAAAACTTTTTATTGTTCCCGCTTGGACTTTCGACAATGTGAAAGGCAACTTTCCAATCGGATTTTTCATTTGGAATACAGATAAAAAACAAACGGATTTGTTCACGGCTAACGCCGTTCACGAAGAAGAGCGAAAACCGTTAGGTTTGAGCAAATCCGATTGTTCTTCAACAAAAACGGCGTTAGCCGTTTCCAATCCGTGTGACAATGAATTTGTCGCTGACGCTTTTGATGAAGAAGGCAATGAACTTCCCAAAAAGAGAATTCTTTTAGATACAGAAAAGTCAAGAAAGATAAATGATTGGCTCAAATTATTCAAAGTAAATGAGTCTGAATCTATTGGTGTGCTTATGGCAGATGCACCAGATTTTGCCAATCAAAAATATGTCTGCATTATAAATGAAAAAACAAATCGCCATGGAATTTTTGTTGAAATTTCAAACAATAATTTGATTCAGATGTGCATTTATCTTGCTGTCCGTCAGTGCATTCCGCAATCTTGGCTAAACGACCGCGACCAGTTCCTCTTTCCGCGCGACGGCTGGCAGGACGACCGCGAGTTTCAGGGCGATTGCCTCATATACACGCTCTTCCACGGGCAGAACCGCATAAGCGCGGCGCAAGACACAAACCACTGGATTCCCTTCACGGAGCAGCAAGTCGGCTGCAAAAAGGCGTTCAAGTCCACGTTCATGAGCGACTTTCTGCGCGATTTTTTGGCGGGGAAGGTAGATGTGGTTTCTACAGGCTCAAGTGCCGATGCGGGCGATTTGTTTTCGGCGGATTCGGGGGTCAAGGGGGCAACGCCCCCTGTCGTGCTGGGGAAAGGTGGGGGCTTGGGGGAACTCACAACGAAGTTTCCCGCGTGGGAAAACCCCCGCTTCGAAAGTAGAGGGGTTGTCCTCCCCCAAAAAATCGGGGGCGAGGGGCACTCCCCTCAAAACAACGGGGCACAGGGGAACTCCCCTGTCCGCCTGAGCGCGGAAGCTCAATCTGTGTACGACGCGGCTCTGGAACTGTGGAAATACTACCACGCCCAAGACGGCGCAAATCCCGACGCTTCTTTTTACGACATCCGCCACCACTTTCAGGGCGAAAAGAACGGGCGCATGAAAGGCGACAGCGACGACGCGCACTACACGGAGCTGATAGGCGACCTGCGTCAAAAGCAAAAGGCTTTGGCAAAGAAGATTGAGGCGGGCGTGTACAGATACGGGTTTTTGAAGTAAAATAAAAACTGGGGGCGAAAATGTCTGCGGCACTTGCGAAAGCAATCAAGCAAAAATCAAATCTTCCTTTCTCATTGCACGCTGAAATCGCTCGTTTTGCAAAAGAATATTCTGTTAGCCGTGTTTTTTTGTTTGGCTCTCGCGCGCGCGGTAGGAATCGTGAGCGTAGTGATGTGGATTTGCTTGTTTTGGGTGGAGATGTTGACGGATTTCGTTTTGCATTGGACGAAGAGGGTGAAACGCTTTTGAAATTCGATGTCGTTGATGCTTCTTCTAATATTTCTGACGAGCTGAAATCTGAAATTGAAAAAGACGGAATTGTGATTTATGAAAAAGTTTGATAATTTTCTCGGAAGCCTCACCGTTCTTCAAAAAGCGGATAAAAATTTTGCCGAAAAAGACGAAATTTATCGAACTGGCGTAATCGGGCAGTTCAGTTTGACTTTTGAACTTGCTTGGAAAGCCTTGCAGGAAACGCTTCGCGAACACGGCGTTGTCGAGGCTGAAACTGGCTCTCCGCGTGAGATTTTAAAACTTGGATTCGCGCATTCTTTTTTGGACGATGAAGAAATTTGGCTTTCAATGCTAAAATCTCGAAATCTTTCGATTCATATTTACAGTGAAGTCGATGCCCAAACGCTTGTTTCGTTGGTATTTGAAAAATACATTCCCGCTTTTGCTCGTTTTTCCAAAAAATTAAAGCCAAAAATCGCAGAAATTGAGGAGAATACGAACTAATGCCAATCATCAGCGTAAAAACATAAAAAAAAACGGAGATGTTACAAAATGTATGCTGACTTGTAAGCAATATGCGGTGGTTGAGCCTGTCGAAACCACCATTTTCTTACTCTGCGGTGGTTTCGATACGACCTTCGGTCTACCGGGTCACCTCTCCCAGCATACTTTCTGTAACACCACCAAAAAAAAACTTTCTCTGACGACGTGCCTGTTTTGATGTCGAGCAGGGCTTGCGCAAGCAGCAGGTTGCGGCGGGCGTGTACAGGTACGGGTTTTTGCGGTAGGATGGAGTGTAGAGGAGAAAAATATGTCGTATGCGGAATTTCAGACATTCGCACAAAAAGCAGTGTCGCTTGATGTGCCAGAGCGGATAGAACTCATCACGTTTCTTGTAAAATCGCTTACACAAGCAAAGGTAAAACCAACGGACAAAACTGAGGTCGAAAAAATAAATGCCGTGCTTGAAAAAATCTCTGCGACGGAGCAGCTGCAATATTGTGACGCGGGTTTGGAAAGCGTGAGGGAGGCCTTGAAAAATGACTCGTGGTGAGATATGGTGGGTTGATTTCGGAGTGCCACTCGGAAGCGAGGTCGGATTCCACCGTCCTGTAATTATTCTGCAAAACGATGTCTTGAACGAAAGCAATCTTCGGACTGTGGTCGTGCTTCCTTTGACGACGAACACCATTTATGCGGAACTTCCCAACAATGTTTTTCTTTCAAAAGAATTGACGGGTTTGCCAAAAGATTCGGTAACGCAACCGCATTTAATCGTCCATGTCGATAAAAAACGCTTGTTGGAAAAAGTCAGTAAATTGAGCGATTCAATCGTTGAAAAGGCACTTGACGGCGTGATTAAAACGATTCGGTAAAGCATGATTTTTTGGCAACCTGCGGCGGGCGTGTACAGGTACGGGTTTTTGCGGTAGGATGATTCAAAACTAACCGCATTTTCCTCGCCCAAACGAAATTTCCGCCCTCAAACAAACATACTTTCCCCCGCCAGCGGAATTTTGACCTCCGTACATTTGTTTGAAGCGCATCCAAACGCAAAGGCGGGCATCTTACAAATGTATTTTTCTTCCCCAACGCAAAAGCGGGGAGCAAACATTTGTAATTTTGCCGTCCAAGCGGGATTTCCGCCACCTTACAAAAATTTGTTGCCCGCCCAAACGCAAAGTCGGCGAAAACCGTGTCAATAAAGCAGTAATGTAATGCAAATTCCGCAAAAAATGTGGTATAATTAGATGAGCGCGGGAGGAAAAAAATATGCCGTATGCAGTTTTGGAGCAAAAGCTCCGCATGGTAAGCGAAGAGGATTTTGATTTTGTTTCGCGGTTCTTGGATATGGTTTTGGCGAATGACAGAGTGCGAAATAACAATGCACAATACGAGGCGATGCTGGACAACAGTTTTGCGCAGTTGGAACGCGGCGAAGTCGTGGTAAAATCAATGGCGGAACTTCGTGCAATGGAGCAGAATTGATGAATGATTTTACATTCACAAAAGACGCTTTTTCGCAATATATGTACTGGCAAGCGCAGGATAAAAAGACACTTAAAAAGATAAATGATTTGCTTGAGGATATTCGCCGAAACGGTGCGTTGCAGGGAATCGGAAAGCCTGAATCGCTCAAAAATCACCCTGGCTATTCGCGCAGAATCGACAAAGAGAACCGCCTTGTATATGTGATTGATGAACTGGCGAATATCAAAGTGATTTCGTGCAAAGGTCATTATGAGTAGATCGTGATTAATGTTTTACCTAATAAAACCGCAGGGAGGAGAAAATGAGCGACGCGATGATGAGTGATTTTATGCGGATTACGGACTCTTTTTCAGGCGAGGAACTTGTTTCGGCAATTTCAATTCTCTCCGAAAAACTGAAAAAGATGTTCGCGAACTCTGAAGAGAAAGCAAATATCTCAAAGGAGGAGCAGACCTTGCGGGAGCTTTTCGCACATGCGGATTCCCTGCATTTGCGTTCCGACGGCACAAAGTGGACTCGCGAGGAGTTGTATGAGCGGTAATGTTTTCCTCGACACGAATGTTCTTTTGTATTGCTTTGACGAGCGGGACTTGCACAAGCAGCAGGTTGCGCGGCAAATCGTCAGTTCGCTGGTGAAATCGAAATGCGGACGGATTTCAACGCAGAATCTACAGGAATTCTACAATGCCGTGACGAAAAAACTCAAATGCGACAAAGAAGCCCTTCGTCCCGAATCCAGACGAGTTTTTTCCCAGTTGGAATTGCGCGTTCGATGTCGTTTCCTTGCAATTTTGTGCTTTTTGTGAAACTGCTCACACCGAACACGACGAAATTATCTGCCTTTGAGAGCCGTTCCAGCGACGAAGAAACTTGCTTGTTCAATCCGCCACGGGAAAGAGTCGTGACGATGAAGAAAAAATCGCTTGCTTGCAAGATTGCCATAAGTTTTGCAATCATCACGGTTTTTCCGGTTCCTGTCGGGGAATTGAAATAAATGTGCTTTCTAAATCCTTGCCCAACAAGCATTTCTTTCAGCTGCTCGACATAAAAATCTTGGCGGCGGTTTATAATTTCGAGCCATTGCGCTTTCGTCATTGCGATTCCGAGGTTTACTTTTGAATATGAATAATCCCGTTATTTAAAAGCATTTTCAAAACCGCAAGAAGCTGCGCTCGTGGAGCGGGCGTTGCTTTTTGCAAGTCATCAAATTTGAAAGAATGATTTTCCATAAGCCAGTTCGCAAAGTCATTTGAAAGATGAGTCGCCACAAAACCAACGGACACGCGGTAACATTCTTTGTCTTTCAAAAACACGGTTTTTGGCTCAAGCGAAAATTCCGCATCATCGGAAAAATCAAGGATTTCTGCATTTTTTGCCGCCGCGACAGGAACGTTTTTCAAGTCGGCAAACGTCGGAAGCGATTTGTAGTCGCCCGTATTCGCATAGGACTCCACGCGGCAGCCGCCACGGCAAGAACGCACTTTGTTGCATTTTTTGCACTCATCTGGAATCAAAGAGCCGTTTCGCCACTCCGACATATTTTTGTAGATTTCCTCAAAAGAATCGGTAAGAATGTTTCCGTACGTTCGGGTGTCGCATTGGCACGCCTTTACATTTCCCGCCGTGTCGATTGCATACGCGATTGTTCCGGCGAAACAGTCGCCTTTTTGAATTTCTTCAACTCCATCTTCCGAACCAAACGCACAATCGGGAATGCAGACAGAAAAATCCACATCCATACGAAAATCGCGCTTTGCGTTTAGCGTCTGGCGAACGATATTTTTAAAATCCGCTTTGTCAAGCTCATATTTGAGATATTCGGAAGAAGCGTTTATCGGGCGTTGCGCCATGCCGACCCGCGCGACAAATCCCCAGCCGTTTATCGCTTTGAGCGTATCATACAGCGTCGAAATATTGAGTTTGTTGATTACGACATTTATTGTCGTTGAAATGTGATTTTCTTTCAGCAAGGGAAACACTTTTTCGAGTTTTCCGACGACATTTTCAGCACAGCACACGGAATCGCAAATTTTTCTGTCAATGGACGGAAGAGAAATCACGAGGTCGATATGATTTTCTGAAAGATAGCGGGCGATTTCTTCGGTTATGAGCGTTCCGTTCGTCGAAATTGAAACGGTGATTCCCGCCGCCCTCATTCGGGAAATGCACGGCTGAATGTGGGAAAAAACGAGCATCGGCTCTCCGCCAGTTATCGCAAGGTACAGCGGTTTTCTCTCGATGATTTGAGTCGTGATTTCATCAAATTTGGCGCATGTTTCCACTGACATTCCATCGGCGCGCCAATAGTTGTAGCAATGAATACATTTGTGATTGCAATCAGAAACCACTTCCCACTGCAAATACGGCGGATACAGCAACGTTCCCACAGACAACTCCCCAAAGCAAAAGAAAGGACATCGATTTCAAGCACCGATGCCCCGCAAAACTGAAAAAACGCTGGACGGCACACAAAGCGATTGCCCAGCCATTCTGCCGTTTTTTATGCGTTTACAGACGAAACTTCAATTTTGCTCCATCCGCGGCAGCTAGACATATTGACAACTTCGCACTCAGGAAGTTCCATTCCATCAAATTCGAAAAGATTAAAAAGCAATGCGTTCATATTGCCCTCCTTGATTTGGTATTTTTATTATTATAATACAACTAAAAAAAAAACAAGTAGTATTTATCTAAAATTTTTATAAATAACCGTATTTTTTCCGGCACGCAAGCACGCACCATATCGTGACAGAAAGCGAGAGAATTTCAGCGGCAAACGCACTGAGCCATATTCCACCAATCCCCAAAAAAACAGGAAGGATGAATATCGCCACAATCTGAAACAAAAAAGTCCGAAGAAACGATATGAGGGCAGAGACAAATCCGTTGTTGAGCGCGGTGAAAAACGACGAGCCGATGATGTTGAATCCGCTTGCGAGGTACGCAAAAGAATACATGCGGAATGCCCGGTTCGTCATCGAAAGCAAATCCGAATCATAATGGGCGAACAAAAATGCGAGCGGATACGACCATTACCGGGTTTTTCATAGTGAAAACGAATTCGCAAGAGGGAAATGCCATGTGAACGGAATTGAAAATTTCTGGAGCTTCGCCAAGAGGCGGCTCGCAAAGTTCAACGGTTGCGATTCAGACAAATTCGTGGTACACTTGATGGAGTGTGAGTGGCGGTACAACCACCGCAACGATGATTTATACAAGGAGTTGGCTAAAATTCTGAAAAGATACTAGTCAAGAGCCAAACCATTTATGCAAGATTTTTGTTGGAGATGAGGGGAGTGAAAAATTGGGAAAACCGCCCTACCCATTCAGACTATCCGCATTTCGCAAAAAATCAAGCAAATTCAGAATCAGAATGCCCGAATCGTTGTAGTGCGTGGGAATGTCTTTTGCGATGATGATTTTCTTGAACGAATCGCCCGTGCGCTCCAGAGGTCGCTGTTCCTGCCGTTCTTTCTGTGCGTCGGGAATGGAAAGCGCGGACTGCACATACACTCGCGAAGAGCCACGGTTACACACGAAGTCCACCTCCAGCTGCTTCTGCGTTTTTTTGCTCTCCGCCGTCTGTTCGGTCACTTCCACCACGCCCACATCAACCGCGTAGCCGCGCGCGCACAGCTCGTTGTAGATGACATTTTCCATGATGTGCGTTTCCTCGTACTGGCGAAAATGCAGGCGGGCGTTCCGCAGCCCCACATCGGTAAAATAATACTTGCACGGCGTGTTGATGTACCGCTTCCCCTTGATGTCGTAGCGGACGGCCCGGCTGATTAAAAACGAGTCCTCAAAATAATCAAGATAGGACTTTATCGTGTCGGGGTGGACTGAAACCTGCTTTACCGATTTAAAAGTGTCAGAAAGTTTTTTGGGATTTGAAAGCCCGCCCACACTAGAAGCGACATAATCAAGCAGCTCGGAAAGTTCCGAAGGATTTCGCACATCGTTTCGCTCCAAAATATCCTTTAGATAAGTCTCCGAAAAAATAGATTCAAGATACGCCGCTTTGTCGCGCTCATCGGAAATGGCACGGAGTTTTGGAAGCCCGCCGTACAGCGAATACTCGCGCCACGCCGCCTCCTCGCTCCCCTCATAATCCTGCAAAAATTCCGAAAAAGAAAGCGGATACAGGTGAATTTGGTCGCCGCGCCCGCGGAATTCCGTGATGATGTCCTTGGAAAGAAACTTTGCGTTGCTCCCCGTCACATAGGTGTCGGCGTTTGGAATGTGCAAAAAACCATTCAGCACATCCTCAAACTCGTCCACCAACTGCACCTCGTCCAAAAGGACATAGTACATTTTTTCGTCCGTGATTCGCGCACGCACATAGTTGTACAAAGTGTCAGGATTACGGAATTCCTTGTTTGCTCGGTCGTCCAGCGCAAGATGAATGATGTGGTCTTCCGCAACGCCAGTGCCACGCAGATAGTCGTAAAAAAGGGTGAACAGCAGATACGTCTTCCCCACGCGACGAAGCCCCGTAACAACCTTAATCATGCCGTTGTGCATTTTGCGGATAACTTGCTCTAAATATGCGGCTCTGTTCATTGCGCCTTCTAGTGAAAATTTAGTCGATTTGGCGACTGAATTTTCAGTAAGTATAGGGTAAAATGAGGGAAATGGCAAGAGTTAGTGAAAATTTTGTCGAAATGGCGAGGGAATTTTCAGTAAATTCAGACCGTTCGTGTTTTTAACTCGTGCAACTGTTCCACTAGCTTCCTCGTGGCATGGGCATCGCTTGTGTCATACAGCCAGTTGTAGGTGAAGCGCAGGGAATGGGGAGAAAGTTTTTTGGTCGGGTCAGTAACAATCTTGATGCTTCCGCTCGCCCTTTTTGATTTCTCAAAACTAAGGATTCCCAGTTTCATCAGCCCGCTTGCAAACCGTCTGTCGAGCGTGCTTTTTTTCACGAATTCGCCGTTCATTGAGAAAATATAGCCGCTGTCGCATTGCGGACGGATTTTCACATAGTCATTCAGAAGCTCCGCCATTTTTGACGGAAGCAGCACCGTTCTTTGCTTCGTGTTCTCCGCGCTTCCCTTTTTCAGATATGAACGCTCAACATCGTAAGTGTCAAGCATACGGTTTATGAACAAGCCCCCTGTCCGTATCTGGTCTATGCAGATTGCGCGTACCTCGCCCGGTCTCAATCCCGTGCTTGCCATAAGGCGGA
>CALFJF010000068.1 GCA_937877535.1 uncultured Treponema sp. | reverse complement strand
GTCACCCTGAACTTGTTTCAGGGGCTGAGATTCCGAAACGAGTTCGGAATGACAAGTCGTCTCGGAATGACAAGTCGTCTCGGACTGACGGATGTATTCTGGCGAAATCGCGTCGTACAATTTTCCCACGAGTTTTCCCGCCTGAATCGACAATTCCTCTTCGCGCCGAATATTCTCGTTGTGTGTGTCCACGAGAAACTGCAAGCGGTAATACTCGTGCGGCAAATCCGCGAGCAAAACGCGCTCAAAGTCTTTCGCTGGTTCTGCTTTCTCCATGTCGTGAATGCGGATTTCGCGGAAGTTTGAAACTACAATCCAGCGCGCTTTCCGCGACAACGGCAGATTGTCATTGTACCGCTTCGCTTGCTCAAACGGCGTAAGCTCCGCGCCGTCGCTCTGCTTCTCCTTTGCGTCAAGGTCAATCTTCGCGCCCTTTTGCTCGATGATTGTTTTTGTTTCCGCAATGTAGCCGTCGATGTACTTTGTCGCGCCGATTTTGACGCGCTCCTCAAAGTCGATGACCCGCTCCGGCGCGACGCAAGCGCAAACGCTCCTCAACAATCCAATCCAAAACTTCTGCGAGTGCTGCTTCTCGTCTCCCTTGTCCGCCCAAAACGCGGCAAAGTCGGCGACCGCTTTCTGCTGTTCCGTGTGGGTTTTCACCTGAACTCCTTCACCCCGTCAAGGTCGAGCGTGGCGAACAGGTCGTCAACCGTCTCGCGCCGCCGAATCTGCACGACCTCGCCGTCCTCGCGCAAAAGAAGCTCGCCCGCGCGGAGCTTTCCGTTGTAGTTGAAGCCCATCGCCCGCCCGTGCGCCCCCGCGTCGTGGATGACGAGGAGGTCGCCCCGCTCGATTTTGGGGAGCGGACGCTGCACGGCGAACTTGTCGCAGTTCTCGCAGAGGCTTCCCACCACGTCGTACACGCGGTCCTTCGGCGCGTCCTCCTTGCCCGAGACCGTCACCTCGTGGTACGCGCCGTACATTCCGGGACGCATCAGGTCGGCCATGCTCGCATCCACGCCGATGTACTCGCGGTAGATGTGCTTCTCGTGGATTGCCCGCGTGACGAGCCAGCCGTACGGCCCCGTAATCGGTCTGCCGCACTCGAAGCAGATGCGCATGGGGTCGAGCCCCGCGGGAACGATTTTCTCCTCGTACAGTTTGTGTATTTCGCGGGCGACGTACTCCAAATCGACCGCCTTCTGCCCCGGCCTGTACGGGATTCCGATGCCGCCGCCCAAGTCCACAAAGCTGATTTCAACGCCGCACTTCTCCTTTATCTCAAGCGCGAGGTCGAAGACGAGCCTCGCCGTGTCGACGAAGAAGTCGGGGTTGAGCTCGTTGGAGGCGACCATCGTGTGGAGTCCGAACCGCCTCACGCCGTTTTCCTTGCAGGTCTTGTACGCCTCAAGGAGCTGCTCGCGCGTGCAGCCGTACTTCGCCTCCTCGGGGTTCCCGATGATGGAGTTGCAGCCGTGCTTCGACTGCCCCGGGTTGTAGCGGAAGCAGATGGTCTCGGGAAGTTTTCCCAAGGATTCCTTCAAAAAGTCTATGTGCGTGATGTCGTCGAGGTTTATGATGTCGTCCTCCGCCGCCGCGTAGCGGTACTCCTCCGCCGGGGTCTCGTTCGACGTGAACATCACGAGGTCGCCACTCAAGCCCACCATCTTCGAGAGCATGAGCTCAGGAAGGCTTGAGCAGTCCGCCCCGCAGCCCTCCTCGGCAAGAATCTTCAATATGTACGGGTTCGGGCACGCCTTCACCGCAAAATACTCCCTGAACTCGGGGAAAATCGAGAACGCCTTTGAGAACCGCCTCATGTTCTCGCGGATTGCCTTCTCGTCGTAGATGTAGAACGGCGTGGGATGCGTCATGACCAATTTTTTCAATTCGTCGTGGCTCAATGGAAAATTAGAACTCATTTGTTATTCCTCCTAAATAGTTGATTTGGTGGTGTTACAGAAAGTATGCTGGAAGCGGTGGCCTAAGTAGACCGAAGGTCGTATCGAAACCACAGAATCAAGCAATCGGTGGTTTCGACACGCTCAACCACCGCATATTGCTTACAGGTCAGCATACATTTTGTAACATCTCCGTTGATTTTTTTACACGTCAAGTTTTTTGAGTTCGGCAAGTGCGATTTTGTCTTCCGCATCAAACTCAAGCACGGTCTGAAAATACGCTGCCGCCCGCGAAGGATTCCCAGCCTTTAACTCCACGAATCCCAAATTCGATATGATTTTTGTATTTTCGCCGTCGTCTTTGAGCGCGTTTTCAAGGACGGTTCGCGCCTTTTCGATTTTGTTTGTTTCCATAAGGCAAATGGCAAGTTCGTTTAGCGTGTCGCTCGTTTTTCCGCCTTCACACTCAAGGGCTTTTTCAAACGCTTTGAGAGCCGCGTCAAACCTCCCAAGTCGCCGCATCCCCCAACCGAGCATAAACCAAGCGTTCCAAACGTCGGGATTTTTTTCCAAAAACGCGCGGATTTCCGCCAAGCCTTTTTCTTCTTCTCCGCGAGAAATCAACTCGTAAGCGGCAGAAAATCGCTCGTCTTCCATATTTTGATTTGAAATGTCGTCGAGGATTTTTTGAACGCGATTTTTTTTATAAACGCCATTTTCTCCAAGATTTTCTTCTTTTTCGTCTGCGACGAACGCGATGTACGTTTCAAAAACATCGCGAGCGCGCGCGTATTTTCGTTTTTTCAAAAAGAAAAAACCCGCGTTAAAAAAAGCGTCTGGAATTGGAGGCTCTGCGTTGAGCGCGTCCGTGTAAAACTCCAACGCCTCGCTGTCGCACGCATCGGCATCTTCAAAAAGCCCCGCGTTTCTAAAAGAATCCGCCCGCTGGTCAAGAAACAAAGCCGTGTTCAAAATGGTCGCCATGTCCTCTGGGTCAAATCCTCGAAGCGCACTAAAAATCTCCTCGGCAAATTCAAAGTCGCCGTTTTTCGTTTTCAAAATCGCCGCTTCGGTCAACTCTTTTTTGAGATTTGGACGAGCATTTTTTATGAGCGACCTGTAATACGGCGCGTTTTCGTTTTCGCGGTCATACGCGAGCACTGTCAAAATCCCAGAAAGAATTTGCTCTTCCGTGATTTCCTTTTCGTTAAAAGTTCCCGCCGACTCTCCGATTTTTTTTTGCACAGGAAGCGGAATCGAAGGGTCAATGTGAAGAACATCTTTGGAATCGTGCAAATGGATTTTTGAATCATCGGAAAAATGAATAAAATAAACGTCGTCAAGCGGCGAAGAGTCCATATTTTTCTCCTAAAAATCGATTTTTTGAAAAACGATAAAAAAATCCCGAGCCACCCCGGGATTTTTCGGTTTTTGGCATCGCAGACTCGCTAATTCTGTTGCGCCATCATTTCTTGCTGTTTTTGCTTTTGAAGCGCGATTTGGTCGCTTGCAGAAAGTTGCTGTTTTCTGACGGTCGTAAGATAACTATTCACATGGAGTTTGTATTCCAATGGAACAAGATTTTCGTCGAATTTTATACTTGCCGTGCAAATGTCTTTTCTGCCTTCGATTACGTCGGCAGAAACAATCATGCCTTTTATCGCAAGTTCTTCGTTTGGCTCAATAAAGCGGAGTTTTAATTCCGCGTCTTTGTTCACCACAAGTTGATGCAGTCCCACAAGCACAACTTTTGCGCCCATAAACGAAATATCGCGCAAAATGCAATGGCGCGGAACGCCCGAAACGGCAACAACGCATTCTTCTTTTGCAAGTCCGAGTTTCCGTTTGCTGTCGTCGTTTATGACGATTCGCTCTTCGCGCCGTCGGATTGCGTTTGCATTTGCTTCAAGAAGTCGCCCCATGATTTCAATCAAATCGTCCGGCGGACGCTGCGTAAATTTGAGCGTTACAACGGCGAGTTCTTTTGAATTCGTGTACAGGCTTTTTTCTGCGACTTTTGCGCCTATAAAAAATTGAATGGACTTTCCGTCTTCTCCAACGAATCCCATTTTGAGTTGCACCGTGGGAGGTTCTTTTGCCGCAAGAAACGCAAACGCATCGCCGTTCGTCGGAATGATTATGTTTGCTTTTTGAAACGAAGTTGAATGGAGGATGCACGGGGTCAAGACCACATCTTCCCCTACCGTATATTTGATTTGTACGTGCTTCTGCTCAAGTTTGAGGATTCTTATGATGTCTTTGGTAAAAGTCAACTCGGAATCCCGATATTGGTCGTAATAGGCAGTAAGCTGCTGGCTAGTTATGATTCCCATGTTGAAAATCATAAACCATAAAGCCGTTGTCGTCAACGAAAACAAAACCCCATATAACTTTCGTTTCGTCTAAAAGAGGCTTCGTATTTTACGTTTTTCTTTGAAACAAAAAGCGACGAAGAACTGCCACCGTCAAATTCAAGCGCGTCAAACGCTCCAAGGCTTAAAAAAATCTCGGCACATTCTTGAAACGAAAGTCCGCGGCTTCCAAAACCTTTTTCTGCCACAAGCAAAAAAATCGTTCGTCCGTCTGCGCTCACGCCTACCGCGCTTCTAGCGTCAAAACTTTCGGTCGCAAAATCAACTTTTTCACCATTTGAAAGAATCTGAAAAAATCCGCCAAACGCAAAATCCGCTCCCAAAAGATTTTCTTCCGTTTGATTTTTTATGATTTTTGCAAAAAATCCGCCGTTTTTATCGCGAAAAAAAACGAGCGCACCGTACCGATGTATCGCGCGGGAAATGACTTCACCGTCAATCAAATGAATTCCCATAATCGTGCGCTCACGAGTAAACGGCGACGTGTTCACCGCAATTTCTGCACCTGTGAGTTTTGCAAATTTTTTTGAGCGACCTAATTTTCCGCTTTCAGTTTTTGTGGGATACGCAAGGATTTCCACATTTTCGCTTGAAAGGTCGATTTTTACGACGTGAAATTTCACGTCGTTTTCTTTTACAAAAGCGTACTCGGCATTGCCCGCGCGTTCATAGCGCACAGAATCTGGAAGAAGAAAAAACCGTTCAGTGTGAGCGATTTTATCCGCTGACGAGCAAGAGAGAACGGCAAAAAAAAGCAAAATGCAAGAAAAAATGCGAAAAACGCGCGTTTTTTTCATTTTTTGAATTTGTTTTTGAGCCATCCCCCCCCTCCCTTTTTTTTGAAAAATAAAAATAAAACCCCCGAAAAATCGGAGGTTTTTGATTCAGTCTTAGTACGCAGAACGCGAATCGTGAGATTTGCGCGTTTTTTTCATCAATTTGCGTTGAAGCGTTTTATTCTTACGATTCTGAATCGTGGAGGGCTTTTCGTAATACTCGCGCTTTTTGAATTCGCGGATAATTCCCTCTTTTTCAACCATCCTCTTAAAGCGTTTAATTGCTTTTTCAAGGTTTTCGCTTTCCTCGACTTTGATAGTTGCCATTTTTTTCACCTCCTCGACTCGGACATATCCGTAAGCGATTTTGGATTATGGCAGAAATCGAGTTGTTCGTCAATTAGACGATTTTTCTTGAGAGGCTGCGTCGAGCCTTTGTTTTTCGCGGTTTCGCTCCATGACAAAACAAATAAAATGGTCTTCGAGCGTGCGGTGCGGGCCAGCAATTCCGAGTCTATTTCGCACGCGAGCGTTATCTCGCCGAACAGTATACTGCTGAAAAAAGTCGCGATAATCTGAACTCACGTCCGTGGTAACGTTTTCATCGAGATATTTTGAAACTTCGTCGCGTCCGATTGCGTTTATACCTTTTTCGCGGAGCATCGATTTTAATCGAGTTATTTGCTCAAACGAAAGTCCAAACAAAAATTCTTCCATCGCCATTTTTACGTCTTCTTCGCCCAACCGTTTTTTTATAAAATCTTGCCACTGGTCGTCGAGTTGAAACGAAAGCATTATCAATTCGCTCGTTCCCATCATCGTGCCAAACGCGGGCGCAAGGCGCGTTCGCGCAAGCCAAACGCTTCTAAGAACGGGGGCAATGTCGGTGATATTTTGGTCAGCGCGGTGTTCCCACAACAGCAAAAGCGACGTGGCAAGTTGCCATCGGGAATCGAGCGGAAGGCTTAAATCGTGAATGAGATTTAAGTAAACGTCTTCTGCCAAAAGCAAAAACATCATCGAAATCGTTTCGTTGTGAAATTGTTTTACGATTCGCTCTTCTAGTCCTGCGTCTTTTGCAAGTTTTTCAAGATTTGAAAACGTGTGGAGTTTTGCAACAAGAAAACCGCGGCCAAGCGTTGCCTTTGAAGGCATTTGAAGAGTCGTGTCTCCATCTCGCTTGGAGTTTACGAGCGATTCGATTAACAGTTGTGGCGTTCGTTCTTCCAAAGTCATGTTGGAACGTTCCAAAAGAGACGGAAAATTCGCGATGGCAGAAGCGAGCGTTTTTAAGTCGGAAATGCGCCTTCGATACATTTCTACGTGAACGGGGTCGTCTTTTTCGATTCTTGAGCGAACTTCGTCAACAAGTTTTTCTTGCTCCTCCGAAAAAACGACGATTCCTGTTCCCGTTTCAAAAATCTCGTTTGAGTCCGTTATAAATTCGTCAAGAGAAATAGTCGTAAAATCCATTTCAAAAAATTATAGGTCGAGTTTTTACCAAAAGCAACAAAAGGCAATCGTTGTTTTGTATGAAACGAACTGCTCAAAATGCCGATTAAAAAAGCATGAGAAAAACCACGATTTTATCCTTTATAATGGCGTTTATAATGGCGTTTTTTGGAGCAGTTTTTGCATTTTCCGAAGAAAAAGCAAACAGAAATCTGATTTTGCAAGGAAGCGACCTAAGATTGACGTATGTTCCCGCGTCAAATGCTCCAAAAGATGCAAAAATAGACCCAAGTTTTAGGACAATCGCAGGCTTTCATCTTTACATCAGAAAAAAAGACGGAATGGAATCTGTGCTTTTGTGCGAAACAACAAAAGACCCAAACGGAAAAATTGACAATTTTTCGTTTAGAGCAAAAGAATGGAATCCCGTAAACGGCGACGAAATCACGTATTTGAACGGAAAGCCGCTCGTTTCAGAATACGCAAAATTTCGGCTCGCGGATTCCACGGCAGAAGATGACAAAGAGTTTGGAAAAGCGTTTCACGTCTACATTCCAACGGAACTCATTTACGGCTACCCGTGGGAGCGAAACGGCACGGTTCACGTTCAAAAAGGCACGTTCATAAATATCCGCACGTTTGAAAAACCATACGCCGATTATGACGGAAGTTTTGCTGACAATCCGTTCATGTTCGACCTTCAGATTCCAGACCCGCCGCCCACGCCTCCAGAGCCAGTTCCCGTTCTCACGGACAATTACAACCAAAAGGCGGCGCAAAGTTTTGAAGAAATTGCAGAATTTTCTGGCGGGCAAATGGTCGTGTCGAATCTTGAAAAACTTCCAGAGGACGTAATGGAATCGATTGAGCGCGTTTCTCCAAAGGACACAATCGACCTCGTTTTTGCGATTGACGCAACGGGTTCAATGAAAGACGACGTAAAAGAACTCCGCGAACGCTGGCTTCCCATGCTCGAAGACGCGCTTAATCGCAAAGGGAACAATCAATTCGGGTCGGTGCGGCTCGGTTTGCTTCTTTACCGCGACTACGGCGACGATTACAGTTTCAAAAAACTTCCCGTCAAACTGTTTGATTTTACAGACGACATCGAAGTGTTCAAAAAGAACATGAATCGATTTATCATAAACGGTGGCGAAGGGGGCGACCTTCCAGAGGCGGTTTACGAAGGACTGTACGCTTCGCTTGATTTTTTTGATTGGCGAGAAGATGCCGAAAAGAAAATCATTCTCATCGGGGACGCAGAGCCTCACCCGCGTCCGCGCGGAACAAAAAAATATGGAAGGGAAATCGTTTCAAAACTTGCAAAAGAAAAAGGCATAAAAATCGACACGATTATCGTTCCTGACAACAAAAAAGACCGAGGAAAAAAATAAAATCGAGGTAAGTATGAGTACACACATCAACGCGCCTGAAGGCGCAATCGCTCCCAATGTTTTGCTTCCCGGCGACCCGTTGCGGGCAAAATTCATCGCGGAAAATTTTTTGGAAAATGCAAAGTGCTACAACGAAGTGCGTGGAATGTTCGGCTTTACGGGAACTTACAAAGGCGTTACGGTGAGCGTTCAGGGAACGGGCATGGGGCAGCCCTCACTTTCGATTTACGCCACCGAGCTTTTTAAATTCTACAATGTGCAGAACGCAATCCGTGTGGGAACTTGCGGCGCGGTCAATGCGGACACAAAACTTCGCGACACGATTATCGTTAATGCGGCTTGTTCGGACTCTTGTTTGCTAAATCAGCGATTTGGGAACTTGCATTTCGCTCCTGTGGCGGATTTTTCTCTCGTTCGTGCGGCGGACAAAATCGCCTCTGAAATGCAAATCCGCTACGCGGTCGGCTCTGTGGCTTCAAGCGATTTTTTCTACGACAAAAACGAAAATTGGAAAAAATGGGCTGAGTACGGCGTTCTCGGAATCGAAATGGAAAGCGCGGAACTTTTCACGCTCGCCGCCGAATACAAGCGGAAAGCAATGGCGATTATGACCGTAAGCGACCACATCTTGCTAGGCGGAGCGACCACGGCAGAAGAGAGGCAGACGACTTTCATGAATATGATGAAGCTTGCTTTGGAGACGATTGTGGCGGTGCAGTGAAAAAAAACAAGGAACTTTGAAAGTTCCTTGTTTTTTTTAGCCTTTTATTTCTCCCACAGTTTTTCTGGATAGTAACCGCTTGCGATTTTCTTTGCGATTTCGGATTTGACGACCTCTTTGTCTTCGGGGTAGGTCATGCCGAACCAGCTTTCATCGCTCGTGAAGACGCGGATTTTGCCTTCGCCGTTTTTGATGATGTCGCTCGCCGCCACGGGAAGAAGAGCCTCTGCTTTCGGGAGTGCAAGGCTCGTTTTTTTGAAATTTTCCCAATATTCTTCAAAGCTCTCGAACGCTTTTGGCGAGAAGCCGAACAAATTCATGCTCACGGTTTCTTTGCCCGTCATCGGAACGGTTTTTCCGTCAAGTTCAGAGACGATTTCGTTTCCTTCAAAATGCTCGCCCGTGTAATAGATTTTTGTGTTCTCGACGATTGATTTTAAGTAGCCGTTTTCTGTTTGCGCCACGCCTCGGCTCACCGAACCGTTTCGGCTCATCGTGTTTCCGAGAATGTAGCCGACCATCGCGTGTTCCGTGCAGTCGTTGTTTATAGAAGAAAGATAGCCGCCCAAAGTCTCAAAAGCCGCCCGACCATAGTAATCATCCGCGTTGATTACGGCAAATGGCTCGCCAATCGCTTCTTTTGCGCACAAAACGGCGTGAATCGTTCCCCACGGTTTCGTTCGCTCCGCCGCCTGCTTCTGCTCGTCCTCGCTCAAAAGTGCCGTCGGAGTCTGGAACACATATTCCGCGTTGAAATTGCGGGCAACTCGGTCAAAAAGCCGCTCGCGGAAATCCTTTTCGATGTCTTTTCGGATAATGTACACGACCTTTCCGAATCCGCACTTTTTTGCATCGAATGCGGCAAAGTCCAAAAGGCACTCGCCGTTCTTTCCAACCGCGTCAATCTGCTTAACGCCACCATAGCGGCTACCCATTCCCGCCGCCAAAACTAACAATGTCGGTTTCATTTCTATCCCCTTTTCTCTGATTTTCAAAAACGATGATACCACGGACAAAAAAAATGGGCAAATTTTGCATTTTTTTCGGGCGAATTTTTTCAATTTTTTCTGACCAAAAACAAAGTTTTCAAAAGGTTTATTGTTTATAAAAAGCGAATTCGCTAAAATTGACGAAAAAATTGCTTTTTGACTTTTTATCGAGGTGCAAAATGACAAAATTTCGCGGTGCTTTTACAGCGATGATTACGCCGATGAACGATGACGGTTCGGTGGACTACGAAGGTTTCAGAACGAATGTCAAATTTCAGCTTGAGCAGGGAATTGACGGGCTGGTTCCGCTCGGAACTACGGCTGAGACTCCCACTTTGGACGAAACTCCTGGTAGCGAAGAAGACAAGCTCATTGAAATTGTAATGGAAGAAGTCCGCTCTTTCGAGAAAAAATCGGGCAAAAAAATCCCAGTCATCCTTGGTGCGGGAAGCAACAACACGCGCGACGCGGTGAAATACTGCGAGCGCGCAAAAAAAGCGGGCGCGGACGCGGCTTTGGTCGTCACGCCATATTACAACAAGCCGTCAAAAGAAGGCATTTTCCGTCATTTTGAGGCGGTTTCAAAAGTCGGGATTCCGATTGTCGTCTACAATATTCAGGGGCGCACTGGAGTGAACATTCCGACTGACTTGCTCGCGCGAATCGCGGAGCTGCCGAACATCGCGGGCGTAAAAGAAGCGAGCGGAAACATCAACCAGATGGGCGATGTGATTGCACAGATTAAGTCAAAGAAGCCAGATTTTGCCGTTTTGAGCGGAGACGACGGTCTTACTTTGCCGTTGATTGCGCTCGGCGGCGACGGAATTATCTCGGTCGTGTCAAACTTAGCTCCGAAAATCGTCGCGGAACTGGCGAACAAGGCGCTTGCGGGCGACATCGCGGCGGCTCGAAAAATCCACTTCCGATTGCTTCCGTTCTTCAAGGCGGCGTTCGTTGACGGAAACCCCACGAGCATCAAATACGCGATGAATTTCAAGGGAATGAAAGCAGGCCCTTGCCGCCTTCCGCTCGTAGAAGTGACCGATGACGCAAAAAAAGTGATAGAAAAAGCGCTCAAAGAGAGTGAATTGTAAAAGACGGTTATTGAGTCTGGCACTTGCCGAATGCAATGTGCAAATGACCTTGTTTATGGTGGTTTCGACAAGCTCAACCACCGCATTAATAATGGAGAAAAATTATGGCAGAAAAGATAGCAGTTGGAGTTTTGGGTGCGACGGGAATGGTCGGGCAGAGATACATCAAGTTGTTGGAAGACCATCCCTGGTTCAAGGTGACTTATGTTGCGGCAAGCCCGCGCTCGGCAGGGAAAGCGTACAAAGAGGCGGTGGCGAACCGCTGGCTCATCGGCGCGAATATTCCGAACGATGTGAAAGATTTAATCGTTCAGGACGCAAACGATGCGAAAGCCGCGCTCGGAAAGTGCCGATTCGTTTTCTCGGCTCTTGAAATGGGCAAGGACGAAATCAAAGCGTTGGAAGCCGCTTACGCCGTAGAGGGAATTCCCGTCGTGTCGAACGCGAGCGCGAACCGCTGGACGGAAGATGTTCCCATGCTCATTCCTGAAATCAACTACTCTCACCTCGATGTAATCGCAGAGCAGAAAAAGCACCACGGCTGGGACAAGGGCTTTATCGCCGTTAAGCCGAATTGCTCGCTCCAGACATACATGATGCCGCTCTACGCTTTGCAGAAGGCAGGCTATCCCGTAAAGCGAATGATTGTCACGACCTTGCAGGCAGTCAGCGGCGCGGGCTACCCGGGAGTGCCGAGTTTTGACATGATTGACAACATCGTTCCGTACATCGGCGGCGAGGAAGAAAAAACCGAAAAAGAGTGCTTAAAGATTTTGGGAAGCGTGAAAGACGGCAAGATTGAGAACGCGGAAAGCCCTGTCGTTTCTTCGACTTGCACGCGCGTTCCCGTGATTGACGGACACACGGCGAGCGTGAACCTTGAATTCGACTTACCCGAAGACAAAAAGCCTTCCCTTGAAGAAATCCTTCGCGTGTGGCGAGAATTCACTTCGCTTCCGCAAGAACTCGCGCTTCCGTCAGCCCCGGAGCATCCAATCGTCTACCGCGAGGAAGAAAACCGCCCGCAGCCAAACCGCGACCGCGACACCGAAAAAGGCATGGCGTGTGTGCTTGGCCGCTTGCGAAAGTGCAATGTGTTTGACATCAAGTTCGTTGCGTTGAGCCACAACACCAAGCGTGGAGCCGCCCTCGGCGGAATTTTGAACGCGGAATTGCTCAAAGCAAAAGGATTTTTTGATTAAATAAAAATGTAAAAATTATCGGGCTTAAAAAAGCAAAGTCGAACTATCAAAAAATCAAGCCCGATAATAACGTTTTCCTCACAAATCCAACAAATTGGTATATTTTTTATGAAAATGCGCGTTGTTTTTTGTATCGTTTTTGCCTTCTCAATTTCGCTCCCGCTTTTTTGTCAAGATTCGAGTTCTCACGCGGAAAACAAAAACGAAATTGCGTTTGACGCGGAAGCCATTTTGAAAGAAACGCAAAACGGCGGATTTTTGCATGAAAATGACGGAAAAAAACATTGGTTTACCGCAGTTGGCGGGCTTCTTTTTTGGAACGTAGGACTTTCAACATATAATCGATTTGTGGTTGATGCTGGCTGGACAAAGGTTGGACCTGAACAATGGAATCATTTTTGGACACGAAAATTAGAATGGGACAACGATTGGTATTGGACGAATTTTGTGCTTCATCCATATCAAGGAACGATTTACTACAACGTTGCTCGCAGTTCAAATTTAAACAGAATCGAATCTTTTGCGCTTACTACGGTTGGAACTGCAATGTGGGAATATTTGTGCGAAACAAATGCGCCGAGCAAAAACGACATCATTTACACGACCGTTGGCGCGTTTGCGGTGGGAGAAATGCTCTATCGACTTTCTATTGAAGCAGACGAAATCCACGACGCGCTTGGAATCCTTGTAAATCCAACGAGAATGTGGACGGAAATTTGGACGCGACAAAAACCGCTCGGCACTCACGGAAATATTCACGAACTTTCGTTCACACTTGCACTCGGAAACGCCGTCGGCTACACAGACCTTCGCGGCTACAGCGGAGAATGGGAAAAATCGGAAGTGTATCCATTTTTTTTCGCGCCTTCGCTTAACGTAACGTATGGAAATCCGTTCGCGCACGATTCAAACGATCCGTATAGTCAATTTGAACTCGAAATGAGTGGCGCAATCGGAAAAGGCTCTGGAACGGGGGCTGCATGCGCTTACGCTTCACTCGACAAAAAAATCTTTTACCAAATCCGCATTCTCTCAAACGGAATGTTGATTTCTCGCGCTCCCGAAAAACTCAACTCAGAAGATGTTGCAACAACGGTTGGAGTCGTTATGGAATATGATTTTGACTGGCATTCGTATTATTTACTTTCAACGATTGCGCCGGGAATTGCCATAAAACAGCGGCGGGAGTTTCAAAAAAACGCACTCGAATGGCATGCGCACTTAGCGGCGATTTTGTTGGGAACGAGCGATTTTTATTATTACCGCCGTAATTTTGACGAGGTTTTTATTGAAAAACGAGATAATCCGAGTAGACCGTACAACTTTAACATTGGAGCGCAAACAAAACTTTCCGCAAAAGTAAAAAACGAAAACGGTTCGTCCGTTTTTGCCTCGTTTAGAGGATACGCGATGTACGATTTTTACAATCAACTGCAAGAATTTTCTGACGGCACTCACGCAACGCACACGGGCTGGGATTTTGTGGGAATTTTGAATCTTGGCGCGGAATTTGCGCTAAACAAACTCGTCAAACTCGGTCTTGTAGAAGAAATCTACACAAAATTTGCCACATACAGAACGCTAAACGACGTGGCTCAAATCGTAAACACGACGAGCGCGTATTGTAAATTACAAGCAAAATAATGCACAAATGGCGGTGGTTTCGACAGGCTCAACCACCGAATAATTTTACTCAACCACCGAATAATTTTGCTCAATCGCTGAATAATTTTACTCAATCGCTGAATAATTTTTTTCAAATACCAAAACGATTCGCTCAATCACAAAATTCTTCCAGACAAAATGATTTGCTCAAAAAATCCGTGGCGATTTTAAGGATTTTTTTTATGTAATTCTCTATACTTTTTTTTATGAAATGTATCAGTTCCAGAAATCAAAATAATTCCGTGGATTTTGGTTTTGCCATGCGAAATTGTATGCCGCTTGACGGCGGTCTTTTTATTCCAAATGATTTTGAAGATATGCGTCGCTGGATTTTGTACACAAACAGCTCAACGTCTTTTGAATCGATTGCAGGTGCGCTCACGAGCGCGTTTCTCAAAGACGAATTTAGTCCCATAATCTGCGAAACGATTGCGGTAAACGCATTCAAACATTTTTCTCCACAAATCAAAAAACTCGACGAGCGACTGTACGCGCTGGAGTTGTTTCACACGCCAACGGGAAGCCACAAAGACTTTGGAATCTCGTTTCTTGTAAATGCGCTTGAAACAACGCTCACGCTGACGGGCGGAGAAGCGATTTTTCTTGACGCTTCGGTCGGAGAGTTGGGCGCAAGTCTTTCGCTCATGATGCGAGGAAAAAAAAGGCTCAAAGCAGTTTTGCTCTACCCTTCTCGTCCAAATCGAAAAATCCGCGGAATAAAAGAAAGCGATTTGATTCAAAACGGCGGCAACATCATTCCAATCGAAATAAACGGCACGGAGGAAGATTGCCACAAAATCGTGCGCGCGTTTTTTTTAGACCGCCCTTTTGTAAAAAGAAACTCGATTACGGTGGCAAATACGGCGAACATCGGGCGGCTCATTCCTCAGTCGTTTTTTTATCCGTTCGCGTTTTCGCGTCTTAAAGAAGACACGCGCGCGGACATTTTTTACGCAATGTCTCCAGGAAATTACTCAAACGTGGTGGCGGGATTGTACAGTTGGAAAATGTCGCTCCCGCTTTCAGGATTTATTTGCCCCACCACACATGAACTCAAACTTGACGCGGCGGGAAAATGCGTTGTGATGGACGGCACGATTGATTTTTTGAGCCGAGAAAAAAGCGACCCCGCAAGTCCTTCAAACCTTGAGCGTCTTGAAGAAGTGTTCAACGTAAACTCGCTTATGCTAAAAAATTTTATTTTTCCGTCTTTGGTCACAACAGACGACGAAAAAGCGGCTTGTCAAGAACTTTTTTCTCGCTTTGCGCTTCTTTCCGACAGCGCGACCGCAAAAGCGTATGCCGCGGCAAAAAAACGAGAAGAAATCACGGCGGACGAAGATTCGTCTGTGGTTCTCGTTATGCGCGACCATCCAGCCATTTCTGCCGATTACGTGTTTCACACGCTCGGAGAAAAAGCGACGCTTCCACCTGATGTGGCAAAAGCGTTTTCTTCCGTTGATTTTTTTGTACCGCAGTGCAATTCTATCGAGGAAGTCAAAAAAGAAATGAAAAAATACGGAATTGAATAATTTTGAGAGATTCTCTCTGTGTGGATTTTTTTTGCGCACGGTGATAGAATCTTGCCATTCATCTATTCTAAAAATCCAAAAAGGGAACAGCAATGAAAAAACCATTTTTATACGTCGGCTCCGTTTTAATTTTTATTTTGGCGGCAGTGGCGTTCATCTTTGTACCCGCGCGAGCAGGAAACAGCAGAGCGGAAAACGCGGTCGTCTTTGGAAAATACGATGGGAAACCCATTGAATACAAACCAAACTCCGTTCTCGCGCTCAATATAGACCGATACGAGCGTATGGCAAAAGCGCAAGGTCAAAACATCGAAGGCTTCACCTGGTTCTACATTTACACGTATGCGTTTCGCGACACGATAAACGAAATCGCACGGGCTACATTTGTAAAGAAATCTGGCTACGAGCCAAGCGACAAAGCCGTTGCCCGTGCAACGCTCGCGCTTCCTTATTTTCTTGACGAAAACGGGAAATATTCCCAGACAAGATACGAGGCGATTTCCGAAGACAGCCGCGAAGAATTGAGAAAAAACATAAAAGATAGCCTTATCGTGCAGCGTTTTGACTACGATATGCTTGGCACTTCAAACGAAATCGGCGGCACAAAACTTTACGGACTAAAACTCTCGGACGAAGAAATTTCTTTCATTCTTTCGATGGGCGAAAAACGCCGTTCATTTGACGTGGTTTCTTTTGACAAATCTCTTTATCCAGATTCAGAGATTTTTACGTTTGCCGAAGAAAACCGCTCGCTTTTTGACAAGTTTGACCTTTCGGCGATTTCCTTCAAAGACGAACAGACAGCAAAACAAGTCGCAAGTCAACTTTCAGGAAATGCCTTAGAATTCAAAGACGCACTCGGCGAAGAATATTCTGAAAAATACTACACAGACGCAGACGGAAAAATCACCGCGTCGTATCGCTATCAAATCAAAGGCATTCTTTCCGACGAATCCGCGCTCTCAAGTTTGGATTCGCTCTCCGAAGGTTCGTTTTCTGATGCTATTCAAACATCGAGCGGTTGGACGATTTTCAGAAAAGACGGAAAAACCACAGAGCCAGACTTTGGCAAAGCAGACGCAATCGATTTTTCTGCAATAACGTTTGACAGCCAAGACCTCGCGTCCTCTGTGAGAGAAAGGCTTTCCGATGGAAGTTTGACGATTTCCTCGGTTTTGAACGGGGCTGGAAAGAAAACCTATACAGACAACGACGGAAAACTGAACGCAAAAACGATTTCCGAAGCGACAAACATTCTTTCTAACAAAGACGATGCGAAAAACCTTTCTGAACTTTCAAAAGACGATTGGTCAAGTCCAATCAAAACGGCAGAAGGGTGGACGATTTTTAGAAAAGACGGAGAAGTCACTCGGACTGATTCATTTGACGTTGCAAAACGGTACGTTACGTCGAACGAGTCGGGGCGAATCGAAGATTATTTCATCGCGCGCGCAAAAGATTTTTCGGCGGCTGCAACGCTTTCAGGATTTGAAAGCGCGGCGGCACAATTTAAGGAAGCGGAAACGAACTCCGTCAGCGGAATCTCGCTCAATTACGGCGGAACGTCGATTTCGTCAAAACTGCCAGAAAACGTAAAACCGCTCGCGTCTGCCTCGTCGAACGAAAATTTCTGGACAAAAGCGTTCTCGCTCAAAAATGGCGAATTGAGCGAGCCGATGGTGCTTGGAAATTACGTCGTCGCGCTCAAAATGACAGGCGAAGAAACCGTTACGGCTGACGAGTCAAAAATTTCCGCGCTCAAAACAGACATTGCGGGCTTTGATTCAGACTCGCTTTCTTCTGCCATTTCAGAAAGCAAAAAAGTTGAAGACAACGTTTGGGACGCATACGCTCGTCTTCACATGTAAAAATGAGCGATTCACTTGACAAGGAAAAGCCCCAAATCCTTGAAACGGAACGGGGCTTTTCCGTTTTGTACAAAAATCGGTTTCTCTATTCAAAATACGACCCAAAACGAGCAATTTTGAAAGCAATCGACTCGTTGTCGATTCGCACGGGAACGCTTGTCCTTTGCGCCTCTCCCGCGCTTTGGCACGGAATCGAAGAGTTGTGCGAAAAAATGGGCAAAGACTGCCTCGCGCTTGGAATCGAAACTGACAAAAATCTACACGAAGTGGCATATTCTGAATTGCTCAAAAAAAAATCAAAACATCCCGCATTGCCCGCGCACCTCCTTCCGATTGAAAAAAACAACGCGCTTTCGCTTTTTCTTTCGCATTCGGAGGTTTTGCCGTTTGAAATTCCGTTTGTGCGACGCGTGATTTTTCTTGAGTTTAGTGGCGGAGCGGCGTTTCATCGCGATTTGTATCGAGAAATGCAAAAAAACGCGGAAGAAGCAATCGCGCAATTTTGGAAAAACCGCATAACGCTCACGCGCCTCGGTCGTCTTTTTTCGCGAAATCTATTCAAAAATCTCCCCCTCCTCCCCGCTTCCATTCCAACAAAAAATCTTTTTGGAAGCGTGGAATCTCCGATTTTGATTTTTGGAGCAGGCGAAAGCGCGTTTGATTTCATAAAAAAAGTCGGCACCGCGCGACTTTCTTCTTGCATGACAATTTGCGTTGACGCGGCGTTGCCCCTTTTGAGAGCGTTGAACGTAAAAGTTGACGCGGTTGTTGCGCTCGAAGCGCAAAGCGCAATTTTTCCGTCGTACATCGGCGTAAAATCAAAAGACGAGCCGTTGCTTTTTTTGGACGTGTGCGCTCGCGCAAGCGTTTCGCGTTTTGTTGGAAAAAAAATCGCATTTTTCGCCTCAGAATACTCAAAATCGTCCTTTTTTCAAAAAATCAGCGCACAATCATTTTTTCCGCCGACTTTTCCGCCGCTAGGCTCGGTGGGGCTTACGGCAACGCTTTTAGCCCTAAAACTTCGGAAAAACGAGAACGTTCCCGTCATTTTTTCGGGTCTTGATTTTTCGTTTTCGGCGGGAAGCACGCACGCTCGCGAAACGGAAGCGCACAAAAGGCAGATTTTTTCGCGCACCAGACTTTCTTCGGACGGCGTTTTTGGCGCGTCATTCGGGGAAAACGCGCTCGCTCTCGACGGCAAAAAAGGAAAAGTTTATACAAATCACGCGCTTTTTTCTTACGCGGAACTGTTTAGAGGACTCTTTGCTTTTGAGAAAAACCTTTTTGACGCGGGCGAAACGGGGCTTTTTTTGAATGTGATGCAATTAAAAGACGAATTGTGGTCAACATCAAAAACCGCGCCATTTTTGCCTCGTCTTTTGGAAAGTACAATCGACACAAATGCCGAAAAAAACATTCGCTCGTTTTTTGAAGGCGAAGTTTTTGCGTTAACTCGATTGCGCTCGCTTCTTTCAAAAGAAATCGAAGCGGAAAAAGGGCACACGCTCGAAGAAGAAATCAAAAAAATCCTTTTAGAGCGCGAATATCTTTTTTTGCATTTTCCAGACGGCTACAAAATGCGCCACACCGACGTGTCTTTTTTGAAGCGAATCCGAAGCGAAATCGACTTTTTTTTGAAAGACATAAACAACGCGCTTTCTACTCTTCCTTCTCTTTGAGAACAGCCAAAAACGCGCTTTGCGGCAATTCCACGTTGCCAATCATTTTCATGCGCTTTTTGCCCTCTTTTTGTTTTTCGAGGAGTTTTCGCTTTCGCGTAACGTCGCCGCCGTAGCATTTTGCAAGAACGTCTTTCCGCACAGGATTCACCGTTTCTCGCGCGATAATCTGGCTTCCGATTGCGCCTTGAATTGCGATTTTGAATTGTTGACGCGCAATTTCGCCTTTGAGTCGCTCGCACACTTTTTTTGCATGAGCAGCCGCAGACGGTTTGTAAGAAAGTTGGCTCAAAGCGTCAACGCTCTTTCCGTTCAACAAAATGTCAACTTTCACTAAATCCGTCACTTGATAATCCGTCACCTCGTAATCGAACGAAGCGTAGCCGCGGCTGTAACTTTTGAGGCGGTCGTAAAAATCAAAAAGCACTTCGGAAAGCGGCATCTCGTAAGTGAGTTCAACGCGCTTTTCGTCAAGATAATTCATATTTTTTTGAACGCCGCGTTTTTCAACGCAAAGATTCATCACCTGCCCAATATACTCTGACGGAGTAATTATCGTGGCGAGAATGTACGGCTCTTTTGCTTCTCGGATTCTGCCTTCGGGATATTCGGTTGGATTGTCGATTGTTCGCTCCTCGCCATTTGTAAGCGTAATTTTATAGCGCACGCTTGGAGCCGTAAAAATGACCGATTGCCCGTAATCGCGCTCAAGCCGCTCTTGAATTATTTCAAGATGCAAAAGCCCCAAAAATCCGCAGCGAAAACCGTTTCCAAGCGCAACCGAACTGTCTTTTTCAAAAATCAAACTCGCGTCGTTGAGTTTGAGTTTTTCCATCGAATCTCGAAGTTCCTCGTAATCGTTTGAGTCCATCGGATAAATCGAAGAGAACACGACGGGCTTTACGTCCTTGAACCCAGAAAGCGGCGCGGCAGCGGGCGAAAGCGCAAGCGTTACCGTGTCGCCTACGCGCACGTCGGAAACAGTTTTTACGCCAGAAATGATGTAGCCAACGTCGCCCGCTTCCAAAAAATCCCGCTCCTCGTAATTGATTTTGAAAATGCCGATTTGCTCCACTTTGTAATCGGCGTTGTTCGACATAAAACGAATCACGTCGCCACGCTTGATTCTGCCTTCTTTCATGCGAATGTGAATTATGACTCCGCGATACTCGTCATAATGACAGTCAAAAATCAAAGCCTGCGTTGCTTCTTCGGGATTTCCGACTGGCGCGGGGAATTTTGTTACAATCGCTTCCATTAAATCGTCGATTCCTTCCCCCGTTTTTGCCGAAACAAGCACCGAATCTTTTGAATCAAGCCCTAAATCTCGGTCAATTTGCTTTTTCACCGAAGGAATGTCCGCGCTCGGAAGGTCAATTTTATTTATGACAGGCACAATAAAAAGGTCGTGCTCCATTGCCATGTAAAGATTGCTGACCGTTTGACTTTCTACACCTTGCGCCGCGTCAATCAAAAGAAGCGCGCCCTCGCACGAAGCAATCGCGCGGCTCACTTCATACGAAAAATCAACGTGCCCCGGCGTGTCAACAAAATTGAGTTCGTAATCGTGCCCGTCCTTTGCGCGGTAGGGAATCGTAACCGCCTGACTTTTTATCGTAATTCCGCGCTCGCGCTCAATGTCCATGTTGTCGAGAATCTGATTTTTCATCTGGCGGTCGTCGATAATCTGCGCTTTTTGAATCAATCGGTCGGCGAGAGTTGATTTTCCGTGGTCAATGTGCGCAACGATACAAAAATTGCGCTTGTATTTCATTTCTGTCATAAGTTCTCCATTGTCATTCTGAATTTTATTTCAGAATCTAAAAATAATACGGACTGTCGAGCGGAGCGGCTATCATTTGCACGGAGTCGATATAACCGCGCTTTCGATTTTTTGCATACACTTCCGCGTAAATGGCGGTTTTGTCTTCGTTCATTTTTACCGTGCGAACTTCAAGCGGCTCGTTTTCCGAAAACCCCGATTCGTCTGCAATAGAACCGCTCAAAATCTGCACGATTGAAAATTTTTTCCTTCTGCCTTCCGACGTTGGAACGAGTTTCATTCCAAAAATCGGAACAAAAGCGTTTGCAATAATATCGCTTTCATACACCGTTCGCCCAGGGCTTTCTGGGCGAGGCGAAAGATACACCGCCGCTTCTTTTTCCTCCAAACCGCCGTCTAGCGCATTTTGAATGTAGCGGATTTTTATAATCGAGCGAGCAGGCGTGGCTATCAAAACGTTTTGAAAATCCTCCAACGTTTTGATTTGTTTTCCGCCCGCTTCGATTATCGCGTCTCCCGCGCGAAGCCCTGAGCGAAACGCGCTCCCTCCTGGAAGCACGTATTGCAAAAGCAAACCTGCGTTTTTTCCTAAATCTCGCCAGGTGCGCCCAAACGCCGAAATCCACGGATGACTGATTTTTCCGCCTGCATACAGCGCGGGCAAAAGCGACTTTACATATTCAACGGGAATTGCAAAATTCAGCCCTTCGTATTGAACGCTGCCTGCAAAAACAACCGCCTGAACGTTGCCGCTTTCGTCAATGCACGGGCCGCCAGAGTTTCCGGGGTTTACCGCAGCGTCAAATTGCAAAACAGAGCCGAGCGTAAAGAGTTTTCTGTCCGTTGCGCTCACAATTCCGCTTGTGAGTGTGCGCTCAAGTCCCGCAGGCGAGCCAATCGCAAAAATCCTCGTCCCAACTTCCAATCCCTCGCTTGAACCTAAATTAAAAACAAACGGCGCGTCCGTTTCCGCTTTTAGAAGCGCGAGGTCGAGGATTTTGTCGTACCCGATAACTTTTGCAGGAATTCGAGTGTCGGAATCTTCGGCGAGTTTTACAAAAAGCCTTGAATAATCCTTGTTTTTTGGGTCAACGAGGTCGGCAATCACGTGATGATTCGTAATCAAATAGCCGTCTTTTGAAATAAAAAATCCAGAACCAATCACGCGGTCAGCGTACCCAAGTCCCCGCTCAATTTTGATTCCTTTGTCAACCCAAACCGTAACCGTGCCAGAAATGTAAGTCGAAACGTGATTTTTCTCCGATTTTGACCGCGATAGCCCCGGAACGAGATTGAGCCGTTTTTGCTCGATTTCTTTGATTTTTTGTGGCGAATATCCGTTTTCAGACAAATCGCCATGACCGCAAAAGGCAAGCGAATTCAAAAGCCTAAACGCATTTTGATAATCTGAACTTTCTTCTGTCTCTTTTAGAGAAGACAAGACTTTTTGATAGCATTTTTGAATCGTTCCTTCATCGCCCAAAAGAGTCGCTCGCCAAAGTGCCAAAACTTCGTCTTTTTCAAGAAACTCGTTTATTCGCTTTATTTCCTCAGCGCGAACATTTTCTTCGGTGTAATCGGGAAGTTCAAAAACCGCTGGCTCAACGTTTGAAGCGCACGAAAAAATAAAAAGCGACAAAACGAACGCAAATATTTCTTGAGTCTTTTTCAAAATACAATGCACTTTCTTATTTCCTGCGCTCCGAAGGTTTTTGAATGGGCGGGGCTGCCGTCATTTGCTCCACAAAAATCCTGCCACCGATTCTCACTGCGTGAAAACGCGCATTGTCAACTTCAACGAGTTTTGAAAGTCCTTGCCCGCCGTCTGCAAACGCCCGAACGATGTCGCTTTCAAACGACGCATCTTCAAAACTGCCGTTTTTAAAAATCGCGCTGTCTTTGTCAGCAAGCCAAAAAAGGTCTGGATACGCCGAACTTCTAAAAACGCGCAATTTTATCGTTTCCGCTTTTCTTCCGTTCAACGGCGGAAGCGAAAGCGTTACGTTCATCGGAACTCCATTTTCGCTCGTTACGGAAACGACTCCGTTTGTTCCTGGCTGATGAAACTCCGCGATTTCCACAAGCGGTTTTTTGTCGTTCATGCGCGGCTTTTTTGTGTATCGAACGTCCCAATTTCCGTCGGAATCCGTGTCCCAAGACGAAATTTTCCCAAAACCTTCCGTGTATTCTTCGGAAAAATCTGGAATCGTGTCGCCGTCAATGTCCAATTGGATTAACTTGACGTAAAATCCCGTGCCTTTTGCCTCTGTTCCAAAAAGATTTGTGATAATCTGCATCTCGTCGGATTCGGTGATGTACATTTTTGAAAGGTCGTCGGTCATTCCGTAATGCTCGGTCGTTTCAAAAAGTCCGTCGCCGTCAGAATCAACAAGCCGAACGAGCGGAAGCCCGTCCTCGAATTGCGAATGAGCGTAAACTTTTCCGTTTGCGCTGTAAAGTGCGCTTTGCGGAACGCCGTCCAACACGCTCACCGACACGAACGCGCCGTCGCGCTCTTTTGAAGGGCGCGAGTACGAAGACGAGGAAACGAGCAACTCTCGCCCAGAAACAGTGCGAGAGCGAAGCGGAATCAGAGGAACAAAAAACTCAATTCCGCCAAGAGAAGCAGAAAGCACGGGGTCTGCGCCCATTTCAAACGGAGACCAAGAAAGCGTTTCTGAAATCAAATTGAACGTAATTTCATCGCCCTCGGAAATGGAATAAACGACGCACTTCAAAAACGGCCAATTTGAATATTCAAGTCGAACGTTGTTTTCTGAAAGTTGAACCACGGTCGGAGTTCCAAAATCGCATTCCGCACTCCAATCTGGAATTCCGTCTTGATTTTTGTCGAACGTCATTTTTTCTGGTCGCCCACGCTTGTAAGACACCACAAGATTATCGCAAAGATCGCCGTCGGTGTCCGCACTCACAACGCCGTCAAAAGCCAAAAGATACTCGGCAAAGGATTTTCGAGCCTCTTCGCTCGGAATATTTTTTGCAAAATTTTCAAGAACCGAAAGACGAAGCGGTTGTTGAGAAGACGAAGCGTCGGCAAACGAACAAAATTGGTCGATTGCGTGACTTTCGTCGATAATTCCGTCCAAAAGCGCGTGCAACGGATACAGCACGCTTTCTTTGCCTTCTGATGCAAACGCTTTTAATTGACGAACGCGCTCCTCGGCGTTTGCAATGAACGAAATCGAAAGCAAATGCAAATCGTCGCTTGCGTCTTTGTAATTTTTCATCATCGGAAAAAACGATTCTGCAATGCGAAGAACGGGAAGCGTCATTGAGCCTTTGTTTGCAAGCGCGTATTCGTGATTGTAAAAAAGTTCCGCAAACCGAACGTCATCAGGATAGACTTTTCGTGCGCTGTCAACGCGGTCTCGCGCTTTTTCAACGCTCGCGCCGTCGCCCGCTTCTCCAAGCGAATAATAGCATTGAATCCGAATGAACTCCGCATCGGCTGAATAAATGAGCGGTTTTTCATCAAGCACGGAAAGAGCTTCTTTGAATTGAAGCGTGCCAGCGAGTTGGTCTGCGTAAAGAACGCGGGCATTGTCGCGGTTATAATCGACCCATTGCGTTTTTTTGGAATCAAGGGATTTTTCCACAAGCGGAAGCACCTCGGAGTGCGTTCCGCCAAGATTTGCCCGAGCTGCCGCGCGAATATACCACAAATCGGCAACGCCTTCGTCATAGGCAAGTCCAATTTGCGCTTCGCTGTCGGCTTCCGCCCACTCGCGATTTGCCGCGTGTTGCTTTGAAAGTTGTAAATATCGCTTTGCAGTCCTTCGGGCAGCAGCAAGCGCGGATTTATTCTCTGAAAAAACCGACGCTGCACAAAGCAGCGCGACACAAAAAGCAAAGATTTTTTTCATCGTGCGACCATCCGAAAAAAAAAGTTCCACATTCAAAAACAGAAACGTGGCGCGTTCGTCTAAAATCAAACGACTTTTGACTTGCTCATTTTACTACAAAAATCACACAAAAAAAAGAGAGAAAAATCTGCAAAGGCAAAAACGAAATATCAATTTTTGGTATACTTTTTTGTTATGGACGATTTTGTTTTTCGCGTAAAAAAAGGGGTGGATTTTTGCAAAATCAAAAGCGATGAAATAATCGGCGTGGCGGTTTCTGGGGGCGCGGATTCGAGCGCGTTGCTTGTGGCTTTGACCGACATTTTTGAAAAAAGCAAAATCCGTGTAATCACCATAGACCACAACATTCGCCCGTCAAACGAATCGAGCGCGGATGCAAGTGCCGTCGAAGATTTATGCAAAAAACTCGGCGTTTCGCTCAAAAAAATCGAATTTGAAAAAGGACTCGTCAAAAAAATCGCCAAAAATCGTGACAGTGGCACGGAAGAAGCCGCAAGAGTGTTGCGGTACAAGGCTTTTTTGGATTTTTCAAAAGAAAACAAAATCACCTCGTTTTGTACCGCCCATACAAAAAACGACCAATTAGAAACACTTTTAATGCTATTTCTTCAAGGAAGTAGCGAAGGCGGCGGAATTCCGTTTAGGCGCGGGATTTTTTGCCGCCCGCTTCTTGAAATAAGCCGAAACGAAATCGAGGATTTTTTGAAAATGCGAAACATCTCGTGGCAAACGGATTCCACGAACGAAAATACGGCGTTTTTGAGAAATCGAATCCGAAAAAATCTGATTCCGTTTCTCGACGAGCATTTTTTTGGCTGGCAAAACGCGGTTCTGTCTGGAGCGGAAAAATCGGCGTGGAAAAGCGAAGCGATTTTGGAAAAAGCAAAGTCAGCGATGGACAAAATCGAAAAAAGCGAAAACGGCGTTTTTGTAAAAAGGCAAACGTTCGATTCGCTCGAAAAAGCACTTCGGCTCAAAATGCTTCACGCGCTCCTGGATTCTTTTGATTTTTCTGCGCGTTTTCCGCACAAAATTCTAAAACATTTTGTCCTTCTTGAAAAAAACGAAAAAAAAATCGCCGAGTTTTCGGATTTTCTTATTGAAGCAAACGATTCTTTTGTGGGAATTTCAAAAAAATCAAAAAAAACGAGCGAAATCGAATCGGGATTTTTTGCGTTTATCGAAAAAGAATCGGATTTTTTTGTAAACGAAACGCATTTTTTCTATCAAAACGGATTTCTCTTTGCAGAAAATCGTCCGCTTGTAAAAATAAACGCACCGTTCGTCATTCGCTCCGTTGAAAACTCAGATTTTTTGAAAGACAAAGACGAAAAACTCCGAAGCGCACAAAAAATTTTGTCAAATTGGAAAGTCGGAAGTAAAAAATCAAAAATCCCGCTCGTTCAAGCGTTTCCGTCGCAAAAAATCGTCGCACTCTTAGGCTCTCTTTTTGGATTTCCCGATTGGATTTTAGACGAGTTCAAAGCGTAAACAAAAGAAAAAAAACAAGGGGCTTAAAGCCCCTTGTTAAGCAAACGTCTGTTTTTTACTTTGAGCGCGGTGGCGCGACCGTAACCAACACGGCTTCGCCCGAAGTCAAAAGCGTAACGCTTTCAGGAAGATTCAAATCTTTTACTGTAAAAAGTTCGCCGATGTTGATTTTTGAAACGTCTGCAACGATTCGCACGGGCAAATCTTTTGGAAGCGCACGAACTTTGATTTCTGGAATGTGCTTTACCATAAATCCGCCCTTGAGAACGCCCGATGGAGTGCCTTGATACTGCACTTTGTACGAACGCACGAGCGGCTTTTTGTTTGAAACTGCAAAAAAATCCGCGTGAAGCACGGTGTCGGTCATAATGTCGTACTCAACATCACTGATAAGCGCGTCGCTCTTTTTTCCTGCCACGTCAAGCGTAACGAGCGTTGTTTTTGTGATAGAACGCCACACTTTGTTAAACTGAACGGAATCAACGCTAATTGAAGTCGCTTTGCCTTCTTCGTCGTACACAACCGCAGGGATTTTTCCCGCTTCCCGCAAAAGACGAGCCGCCTTTTTTCCTGTTTCCGCGCGAATTTCCGCGCTCACAACCATCTGTTCCATTTTTCAGAACTCCTAAAAATGATTTTTGGAAAGACCCGCCTAGAAAAACAGGATTCACCCCATCGTTCATCACGCCAGAGCTTTCCGTATTGGGAACGGACGGACTCGAACCGCCCTTTTTGCCCACGCTTCCCGATTTTTCTTACTCTTCGTCCAACGGCAACGAACGGTCAAAATGACCAGAGTTGTATTCTGCAAGGATTTTATCTTGCAAAACCTGTCTAAAAGCAGGATTTATTGGATGAACAACATCTTTGTATTCGCCATTTGACGTTTTTCGACTTGGCATTGCAATAAAAAGCCCCGAAGTTCCATCGATTATCTTTACATTGTGAACAACAAAGCAATTATCAAATGTTATCGTAACGTACGCACGCAGTTTTGTGTCGTCCGTAACCTTACGAATTCTCAACTCGGTGATTTCCATAACTCTCCCCCTTCATTTTATATGCACGAGTCAAACCCGTTTTGCTGTAATTTTTTGACGGCAAAAAGCGCACTTTCTTTTGAATCAAACACGCCAAACACGGTTGAACCAGAGCCGCTCATTTCCGAAAAAAGTGCTCCTGCTTCTTTCATTTTTTTTAGACCGAGCGCGATTTCTGGATGCGCTTTTTGCAAAATCGGCGTAAAACCGTTGCAAAATCTCCAGTTTTCAAACGCGCAAAATCGATATTCCGATTCGTATTCTGAAAACGGAATAAACGACAGCGTTTCGCTTACCTCAACCGCTCGGTCGAATGCGCTGTATGCTTCTTTTGTGGAGCAAAAAACGCGCGGAAACAAAAGAACGGTAAAAAACGCCCGTTTTTCAATTTGCTCAACAATTTCGCCACGACCGCTCACTAACGCCGCTCCTTCGCCGTTGGGAACGTTCAAAAAAAAGAAAACGTCGCTCCCCACTCGCGCAGAAATTGCATCAAAAAGAGTCTTTTCTTGCGGGATTTTGTGCAAAACGCACAGCGAGCGAACAAATGCCGCCGCGTCCGAAGACCCGCCTCCAAGCCCTGCTCCAGAAGGAATCCGTTTTTTTACAAAAACGCGAACGCTTTTTTTTAGACCCGTCAACTCAGAAAAAGCCGAAAAAGCCTTAGTAATCGTGTTTTCTTTTGGAAGCAAAACAGAACTTTGCACTTCGCACAAAAGTCCGCCGTTTTTGTCCGCGCAGTCCAAAAAGTCGATTTCTAAATCGTCGCACAGATTCACCGTGTGAAAAACGCTTTCGATTTTGTGAAACACGTCGTCTTTGGATTTTGGAAAAACCCGCAGTCCCACGTTTATCTTTGCAAATGCCCGACTTTTCACCGACATAAAAAGAATACTACACCGAATCGAACCGCAAAATCAAGGGGCGTTTTGAATCTTCATTGTGCGAAAAATCGAGTATACGAGTATAATCAAACACATGATTTACACAGTTACAATGAATCCGTCGCTTGACTACGTTTTAGACACCGAAGATTTTTCCAAAGGAAACGTAAATCGCGCAAAATCTGAACGCATTTTTGTGGGCGGAAAAGGAATCAACGTGTCTGCGGTTTTGAAAAACCTTGGCGCGCAAAGCGTTGCGCTGGGGTTTACGGCAGGTTTTACGGGAAAAGAAATCGAGCGAGAAATAACGGAACGCGGCATAAAAAGCGATTTTATCCGCCTAAAAGTAGGGCTTTCGCGCATAAACGTAAAAATTCGCTCAAAAAAAAGCGGTTTGATTTTTGATGAAACGGAACTCAATGGAGCAGGACCTAAAATTTCTGAAAACGATTTTTCCGCGCTTCTCAAAAAAATTTCAATTTTGACTCATAACGATTTTCTTGTTCTCTCTGGAAGCGTTCCAAAAGGAATCGGTTCGGATTCTTACAAAAGGATTCTTCACGAGGTTTTTCAAAAAACCGTTCGCGTGGCGGTGGACGCTTCTGGGAGTCTTTTTGAAAAATCGCTTGAGGAAAAACCGTTTCTTGTAAAACCGAACGCGGAAGAACTGGGCGCGATTTTTGGCGTAAAAATCAAAACAAAACGCGAGGCTGCCGTTTTTGCAAAAAAGATTCAAGAAAAAGGGGCAAAAAACGTACTCGTTTCGCTTTCAAAAGACGGCGCAGTGCTTGCCTGTGAAAACGGCTCAATTTATTGCGCTTCCGCTCCAAAAATCGAGTTAAAAAATTCCGTGGGCGCGGGAGATTCAATGCTTGCAGGTTTTATCTTTGCGCTTGAAAAAAGCGAATCGTTTTCTGACGCGCTACGACTTGGCATTTGCGCCGGCTCTGCAAGCGCGGCAAGCGAAAACCTTGCCACCAAAGAGCGCGTTTTTGCGTTAAAAGAGCGCGTTTTTGTAAAAGAAATGTAAAAAACCGCCGTTTTTTGACGGCGGTTTTAAGAAAGTTAAGGGTTATGGGTTAGTCCCCCCCCCATTACCAGAACTAGGTGCGGTTTCTGTTGATGTTTCAGAATCTACAATTTTAATGAAAATATTGTAGGCAACGTATGGACTCTTTGCAGGAGTTGTTGCACACACTTGCGCAACATACGTTCCTGGTTTAAGGTCTTCTACTGGAATGGTGAATGTTTTTGACGAAGAAGCATTTATTCTGTAAATTTCAGTTCCACCATTGTCAAAAAATTTTACAAACATACTGTCATAGGTTTTTGCACCAACAACAGAAGTACAAGTAATCACAACGTTAGCCACAGATTTAGACACTGCTCCGTCAGTAGCCAATGTCGTAAGTGCATACGTGAAACTATCCTTTTCGATAATATTTCCATCAGCATCTCTTGTTACAACATTTTGACTAGAGTGTCCGTCACCAGAACCCGTCGTTGTAATCGAAATATTCATATTGTTTTGAATGTTGTAATCAGCTGCATTTCTAATTTCAACTTTGAATTCAGTTTCTGTGAAATTTGCGTACAAATCAAGATTTTCAAATCCGCGATATGTTGCAGGCACTCCCGAACTCTTATAGAAACCACTTCCAAGAGAAGTACCAGTTGGTTGAGGTGTTGCCAACGTATACTTCTGCCGTTCGTTTAAGTCTTTATTGTCATCCCCTGACAATTGCTTATAATAAGAAATTGCACTGTTAGGTGCATCCGTTGATCCCACTGTTTCAAATTTATCTGGATACCTATTTGAATCCGTTATACTTGCAGAACCAACAATCCAGTTTACCCAAGACGCATCCCCTCTTTTAAGTACTATTGTTTCTGTTTCATAAGGGGCTTCATTAGTTCCATTAGGATTCATTATGGCAACACCCGCTGCCTCTTCATTACTCTTGTAAACTTGGTCAAAGAAATACGCCTTATTCTCAGTCAAAGCAGCAGGAGAACTGACATAAGTGTCATTAAAATGATAACGTATACGGAACAGGTTTATAATACCGCTGTTGGTGAATTTTTTTCCCGTAATATCAACAGTTGTTGATGAACTAGTACTCTCTTTAGTTACAAACTTTCCATTGAACTTTGCAGGGGAGTCATCTGTTGCATTCGTTGCGTATACCCATTCATCAGCAGCACTATTCGATTGTGCCGAAAGCGAATTATAAGCACGAATTCGAGCAAGGTATTTTTTTCCAAGAGGAAGCGCGAATACAGCCTTCGTGTTGTTTGTAAGAAGACTTCCAGCGTACCAGTTCTTCTCAACATTTCCATAGAAATCATTATTATATGTGGTAATAGTCCCAGAAGGATTATCCCCCCAATCGCTAAGGTCGTCAGTAATATCTGTGTTGTCCGTAAGTTCTCGAAGTTGGATTTCAAAATAATCTTCTGAATCCGATGTATCTCCCCAATTGAAAACAGCCTTATAATAAGATGTCTCAAGTTCGCTAGAATCAGGTGCCTTATATCCAACATAAAAATAAGAAGGCTTTGTCGGCTTTGTCTGCAAAATATCTTTTACAGGAATTGCCTTATTTTCACTCGCTGTAGTAGAAAATTTTTTCTTAGTACACTGATTTGCAAGCAAATCTATAGGCTCGCTGTACTTAAACACAGTACCGTTGACTTTAAAGACAAAAACGAGATTATACGTTCCAACAAAGTTTATATTATTCCAGTTTACGTTCCTAACTTTATCAGCAGTAGTGCCATCCATACCTGTCAAACTTACCGTTGTACTAGAAGTTGGGTATTTTCTTGCGCCAGTGTGCATATCAGCAAGGTATATATCAACTGCATCAGTAGTTTTTCCCGGATTAGGGTCGTTTGTTAATGTTGCGTCTTTACTATTTTGACTCCAATCTTTCAAATAAAAGTCCAAATCAACACTCGAGTTTCCTTTTAGTCCGTCAGATGTAAGGAAAAATGAAACGTTGCTTGTATACCTCAAATCTACATTAGCGTACGCAATAAGGACTGCGCCCCCCGCCAATCCCTCGATAGTAACATCATCTCCTAAAGTTGGTTGGGTAGCCGCTGCTGAATCGTATGCCAAAAGCGTGAATCTGTAATTAGCAGGATTCAAGTCGATTTTTACCGTTCCCTCAGTTTCTGAAATCTTAGTTTCATTTTCACCAACCTTAGTCACCTTTGCCTTAAAAGCAACCTCTTGCACTGGAAGGCTTGCACCCGTTTTTACGTTTGTGCCTCCGATGTAGAATTTAAGACCAGAAGCCTTGAGTGCGTCCGGCGATATGTTTCGCGCAACATTCGCACTCAAAGACGTATCTTCCGCTTCAAACCTTACGAGGTCGCTATTCGACGACACGTTCAAGGTTATTTCCTTTGTGCTCGACGCACTGTTCGCGCCTCCGCTCACGGTTGCGCTATCATCGGAATCGATGTCAGAGCAACCTGCCAAGAACAGAGAGAACATACCTACCGCAGAAGCGGCAATTTTGATGAGTTTTCTCATGTTTTCCTCCAAAAATATATTTTTTTATGTTAATTACCAGTTGTAAATATGCTGGTAAACAACAATCGCACATGAATCCTTGTATTCAGAACCGTCAAGACCTTTTACGGTGAGCGTCAGTCTGTACGTTCGCCCCACTTTTAGTCCCGAATCAGGAATATAAATTACAAACCGCTGCGAACCAACTGCATTTCTTTCAGATGATAAATCAACAGTTTGAATCCAAACGACTTTTTCGTTTCCGTCTGCGTTGATTTCTTTTGGGTCGGTAACCACCCAGTTCCAAGAACGGCAATTAGGCGGCCCTGAAAGGTTTAGCGTGGCATTTTCCCAAACGTAATACTCGTCGTAGAGCATATTTGATGCAGAAAATCCTTCGTCGCCAGGGGAAAGCGTTTCGTCTTCGCTCTCTTCTTTTTGAAACTCCAAATGACCTTCTGTGAACGCGCCATTATAATCTCCAACCATATCCTCCACGGAATCCCCGCAAGAAGAAAAAAAGAGAAAAATGGCAGTTAAAAACAAAAGGCTCTTTTTTTTCATATTTTTTAGAAAATTCTAAAATTTTCTCCGTCCAATCATTTCAAATTCTCCCTCCCTCCCAAATTAATTGTTGTTTTCTTCCCCGTTTTCAAGATTCGGCGAAGGCTCAGGATTTTTTTCTTCGGATTCCGCCTCTTTTTGAGAAGAATCCGCAGAATCCTCGGAGCGATTTCGTCGCAACGCGCTCATCGGAATCGAAACGCCTACACTTCCGTGCAGAAAAAAGCCGATGTTTGTGTCGTACTGAACGCCAATCGCCGCGCGAAGCCACCGCCAACCGCCGCCACAAGAAAAATCGACGAGCATTGACGAATAAGGTCCCGTTTTGTGCGAACTTGAAAAACTGTTGTTCCACAAAAATCGCAACGCCGCCCCCGCAGAAATTTCTGCGAATGCAAAAACGCCCCAATCTTCGCGGTAATACACAAGTCCCGCGCCGCCAAACGTCGAAGCAGAATAAATGCTCGGCGCACCAAGCGACTCTCCGCCCGAACTATACGTGTACGGAAAATCTCCAGACGGCGTTCCGCGTCCCGCCGTGCCTCCCACAAGGAAATACAACGGATAGTGAAAATAATTTCTATATGTTACACAAAAATCCGTAGAAAGCGAATACCAATCCGTTCCGAGCGAAGAAAAACCGACCGAAAAGGTAAGCGAATTTTCAGGCGAAACGGCTTCTTTTTCAACTTCAACCGTAACGATTTTTGTTTTTTTAGGCACGTTTTCGTCTGCTTCTGCAATTTCGCCTTCTTCGTCGTCGATTTCGTCATCAGGACTTCCATTATTTTCGGCATTTTCTGGATTTTTCCCGTCTTCTTCGTCCGCTGTATCAAAAATCACAACGCGCCCGTCAGAAAGAGCGGCAAGCAATTTTTTTCCGTCTGGACTAAACGCAAGCGAAACCGCGTTTCCTTTGCCCTCTGTGGTTCTCCAAACGATTTTTCCGTCAGAAAGCCGATGGTTTTCCACGATTCCGCCCGCAATGCCAGAGGCAACCGAATCTCCCGAAGGACTAAAGGCGGCAGAAAGCAGCGTTCCCGAAAGTTGCGCCGAAGAAACAACGCTCCGCGAGGAACTTTCGATTACGGCAAACTCATCGTCGGAAATCGCGACCAAAAAGCACGAACCGTCAGGCGAAAAGCGCGGAGCTACCGCAGATTTTTTATAGTACGGAACGCGTCCTTCTTCCGTCCATTTTGCGTCCGCGCCTTCGATTTTGACTTCGCGCACAAATCCATCTTCTGCCGCAACGAGCATTTTGGAAGTCTTGCTGTCAACGTCCACGGAGCGAACGGAAGAGCCGTACGAAACGCCTCCGCGTTGCCACAATTTGTCAGTTCGCGCAAGTCTAAAAAATTCTGCAACGTTTCCGCCGTCAACGGGAATCGCAAGCGAATACGCATTCCCCAAAAACGCCGCATCGCGCACGCCTTTTCCGCCCATCGCTCCCGAACGCTGACTTCCGTCAAGATTCGTTACCAAAACCGCGCCGTCGCTCCACACGGAAAGAAGCCATTTTCCGTCCGCAGTAAATTTGAGAGAAAGCACGTCCGCATTTCCCGTCGATTCTCCGCTCACTGAAACAAAATCCGATTTTTTGGGAAACCCGTCCGCGCCCACAGGATACAGTCGAACTTCGCCGTCAACGCCTACTGCAATGAATGTTCCATCGCCACTCCAAGCTACCGCACCGCTTTTTTCCGCTACCACAAATTCAAACGGCTCGCAAAAAATCCGAAGCGAAAGAAAAAGCAATATGGCAAAAACGAGCGATATTTTTTTCAAAGCGAAATTTCCTTGTCGCAAAATAAACCTGTTCAAAAAAACTTTTGAACAGTTCAAGCATAATGTAAATACGAGAAAATGTAAATACGAGAAAATGTAAATACGAGAAAATGTAA
>CALFJF010000067.1 GCA_937877535.1 uncultured Treponema sp. | reverse complement strand
CGAGTTTCGGAAATTCGTCATTCAGAGGGGCAAAATGCCCCGAAGAATCTATGTGCTAGGTAAAAGAGATGTTTCGCTGCCGCTCAACATGACAAATTCTTCACTTGTTTGCCTGAAAAAGCGAAACTCGACTTTTGACCTAATAATTCCATACTCGCTACGCTCGTTTGCATTGGTGGAAGTTATTTAACTCGCCGCTTACGCGGCTTTCGCATATAAAAAAGCGACGGAGCAAGAAATCCTGCTCCGTCCGTATAAATTTCGCGGTTAAAGGCGCAATATTCTTATGATTTGAATATAATGCAGAGTGCGAGGGAACTCAAGCGGAACTGTGCCAGTGCCAGCCCGTTACAATCTGCAATGAGATTCCAATTTCGCTTGATTCAACAAAGTTTGAATAAGTCGTTTTATGAAAGTGGTGGATTTGGCTCAAATGGGTATCTAAAAGGTTGGAAAATAAATGTCGTCAACCGCCCCTTTGATTTGCAAAATGTTGTAAGAATTGGGCATTCCGCTCAATTAACGAGCATTTTGTAACGCTGTCAAAAAAATCCGCTTGTTTCTTGCAAAAAAAATGCCTACAATTTTCAAAAAACGAGTTTGGAGCAACAAAATGAATAGAATCGCCACAATCGAACGAAAAACCTCTGAAACAACGATTTCTCTCACGCTCAACCTTGACGGAAGCGGCGTGTGCAACGTGGAAAATCCAATCGGTTTTTTTGACCATCTGTTGCGCTCATTTTGCAAACACGGGCTTTTTGACCTTTCTGGCTCGATTTTGGGCGACTTGAACGTAGACCAGCACCACACGATTGAAGACACGGGAATCGTTCTTGGACAGTGCTTTTCAAAGGCTCTTGGAGATTGCGCGGGCATTTTCCGAAGCGGCTCATCGCTCTATCCGATGGACGAAAGTCTCCTCCACGCCGCTGTGGATTTTGGCGGAAGACCGTATCTCGTTTGCAATGCCGCGCTTTCTGGCATTCCGCTCGTTTCTTTGGGCGAAAATGGAAAATCTGCGAGTTTTCAGACCGACTGCTTCGACGACTTTTGGAACGGCTTTGTGCAAAGTGCGCGGTGCAATTTGCATTTAGATTGCCTTCGCGGGCGAAGCGACCACCACAAAATGGAAGGACTTTTTAAGGCAGCCGCTCGCGCAATTCGCGCCGCCGTGGAAATTGATTCAAGGCGCGGCGGCGAAATCCCCAGCACAAAAGGCGTAATCGTGTAAGAATCGCGAAGTGACGGGCAGAGAGATTCTTGAACTTTTTTATGCAATCTCTGTCAGAGCGGGAGCGTTTTTGCCGTATCAAATTTTTTGTTCGTGTCGTATAATTGATTTTTCAAAATGTTTGAGAGGTTTTATGATGAAAAACAACATTTTTTTTGCGATTCTTTTGTCTTCGATTGTGTTTTTTTCGTGCGCTTCAAGCGGAGTTGAAAGAGTGAGCGCAAACACGCAAACCGATTTGAGCGGTTACTGGAACGATACCGACGTAAAAATCGTTGCGGAATCGCTTGTAAACGAATGTGTTGGAGCAAATGCAATTACGGCTTTTCATTCTTCAAAAAATCGCGCTCCCGTTGTAATCGTTGGACGATTTGAAAACCGAAGCGACGAACATATCGACACATCGATTCTTGCAAAAAAATTTGAAATCGCGCTCATAAACAGCGGCACAGTCGATTTTGTGGCTTCCGCTTCCGAACGAACGGGAATCCGAGAAGAACGCGACGACCAGCAAATAAACTCCAGCGACGAAACAGCCGCAAGCGTTGGAAACGAAACGGGCGCAGACTTTATGCTCATCGGCTCGGTAAAAACAATCGTGGATTCAAACGGAAAGCAAACGGCTCGAACGTATTATGTGAACGCCGAACTTGTGAACATCGAAACGAATAAAAAACTCTGGGCGGGCGAAAATTCGTCGATTAAAAAAATTATCACGCGCTCGTCGGTCAGAAAATAAGGCGGAAAAATGAAAAATCTTACAAAAATCGCTCAAAAAATCGTTTTGTTTCTGATTTTTTCGCTCGTTTTTTCTTGCGCTTCAAACTCAAATTTGATTCCAGAGTGGGCGGAGCATCCTGAAAAAGAATATCCGTCGCAAGTGTATTTTTCTGCGGTTGGCTCTGGAGAAAATCGAGCGGCGGCGGAAAGTTCCGCGAAATTCGCGCTTTGTCAGATTCTCGGAGAGCGGATTTCTGGAGAGCAAACTATTTTTGAGCAAGACGATTCAAACGGAAACACATCCGCTTCGCTCGACCTTTCCGTTACGGAGCGCGTGATTTTTGAAAAAATCGTTGGCGTTACCATAAAGAAAAACGCCGTTGTAAGCGAAAACGGAAAAAACGTGTATTACGCGCTCGCGCTTCTTTCAAAAGCAGAAGCGTCGCTGTATTATTCGCAGCAAATCTCCTCGCTCGATTCGGAAATCTCGTCTTTAATGGCGCAAGCAAAAGCAAACACGGGACTTTTGCGCTCCGTTTCCATGATGAACAAGGCTCTTTCTCTTGCCGAGGAAAACGAATACAACAGAGAGATTCTTTCGTCGGTTCAAGGAATGCGACCGTCGGTGAGTTACAAAAGCGTTGAGGCTGTTCGCTCCGAGCGAGCAAAAATATGCGCTGCCGTCAAGGTTTTTGTGAACGTTTCGGGAACAGACGACCCCGTTGTTCGCTCGGCTTTTGAAAACGCGCTTTCGGAGGCAGGGCTTACGGTGAGTCAAACGGGCGATTTTGAATATATGCTTGCTGCCGAAGTCGCGCTGGAAGAAATCGGGCAAAACGGAAAATACGAGTACGTTCGCTACACCGTTTCTTCCGTTTTTTATTCAGGCGACCAAAAAACTGTTGTGCTTCCGTATTCGTTGACGGGGCGAGAGGGGCATCTTTCAAAGGAGCAAGCGAAAACCCGCGCAATGCAAAAAATCTCTGAAAAAATCAAGGAAGAATTTTCCAAAAAACTCAAAACCGCAATGGAAAATTAGAAAATTATCCAAACACGGAGAAACCGAAGAGTGCATCGAAACCACAAAGAACGCGAATATTTGTGGTTTCGACAGGCTCAACTACCACATTTCTTTTGTCAACCGCCACATTTCTTTTGTCAACCACCGCGTCAAACA
>CALFJF010000066.1 GCA_937877535.1 uncultured Treponema sp. | reverse complement strand
GTAGAGCACCGCCCTTTTAAGGCGGCTGTCGATGGTTCGAGTCCATCGTAGCTCAATGCAGAGGACTTCAGAATCTGGAGTCCTCTTTTTTGTGTCCGAGAGGCACTGCTGGAGAAATTATGGCGACTGACCTAAAAAAAATGCGCAATATCGGGATTATGGCGCACATTGACGCGGGAAAAACTACGACGACGGAGCGAATCCTCTATTATACCGGGAAAATCCACCGAATCGGCGAGATTGACGACGGTGCGGCGACGATGGATTTTATGAAGCAGGAGCAGGAGCGGGGAATCACGATTGCCTCTGCCGCGATTACGACGAGCTGGAACGGCTACACAATCAACATCATCGACACGCCGGGTCATGTTGACTTTACCGCCGAGGTCGAGCGAAGTTTGCGCGTTCTTGACGGCGCGGTGGCGGTGATTTGCGCAGTGGACGGTGTTCAACCGCAGACCGAGACCGTGTGGAAGCAGGCGGACGAGTTTTCCGTTCCGCGCTTGTGCTTCGTGAACAAAATGGACAGAATCGGCGCGGATTTCTTCTATAGTATTAACGATGTGCGCGAGAAATTCGGCGTGAATACGATTGCGCTCCAAGTTCCGATGGGACAGGGCGAGGATTTTGAGGGCGTGATTGACCTTCTCAAAATGAAGGAAATCCGCTGGAACGAGGACGACGAGGGCGAAACTTTCACGGAATCAGAATTGTCAGAAAAATACAAGGATTTGGCGGAAGAATGGCGGGCAAAACTCGTTGACGCGGTGGCTTCCGAGGACGACGAGCTTGGCATGATTTACCTTGAGGGCGGCGAAATCACGAACGAGCAACTCAAAGCCGTTATCCGCCGTGGTACGATTGACCGCACTTTCGTTCCGTGCTTGTGCGGTTCGGCAAGGCGCAACAAGGGCGTTCAGCCGCTCATCGACGCGGTGATTGACTATCTTCCGTGCCCCACCGATGTTCCCGCCGCGAAAGGCTTGCACATCAAAAAAGACAAGGAAGAAGAGGTCGAAATCCCATGCGACGAAAAGAAAATGCCGCTCGGACTCGTGTTCAAGATTCAGCAAGACCGCGAAATGGGCGCGCTCTGCTTTGTGCGCGTGTATTCGGGCAAATTCACTGCGGGAAGCCAAGTCCTCAATGTCGGGAAGAAAAAGCGAGAGCGAATCAACCGAATTCTGCGCGTGAATGCAAATCACATGGAGCAGATGGATTCTGTCTCTGCGGGCGACATCGCCGTGTTCGTGGGGCTAAAAATCTCCCAGACTGGCGACACGCTCGGAAGCGAGGGAATGCCTGTCCTTCTTGAAAGCCTCAAATTCCCTGAGCCTGTGATTTCGATTGCGATTGAGCCTGAAACTTTGAGCGACAAGGACAAACTCGTGGAGACCCTTGCGATTATGAGCCGCGAAGACCCCACTTTTACTAGCCACGAGGACGCGGAAACGGGGCAGCTCATCATCAGCGGAATGGGAGAGCTTCACCTTGATGTTTTGGTCACTCGAATGAAAGAAGATTTCGGCGTAAAGGCTAATGTTGGCGCACCGCAGGTCACTTACCGCGAGAGCGTCACGAACGAGGCCGAAGTTTCATCTATCTGGGAGAAAAATCTTGCAGGAAAGGACAACACCGCTTCCCTCACGATTAAAATTCGCCAGAATGAGCAGGGCGTGGGAAATACTTACTCGTGCGAAGTGCATGATTCTTCGATTCCGGAAGAAATTTACGAAGCCGTCAAAGCGGGAATCGAAAATTCCTTCTCTTCAGGAATTAAATACGGCTATCCGTGCGCCGATGTGGGAGTTACGGTCACAAAAATCGGCTACAACGAGCTTACGGGAACTCCGTTCGCATTCACCGCGTGTGCGGCGCAAGCCTTTGACGAGGCGGCAGAAAAAGCCGTTCCGCAAATCTTGGAGCCGGTGATGAATGTTGACATCTCTTGTCCGCTTGAATTCGTGGGAGACGCAATAAGCCAAATCACGCAGCGCGGCGGTCAGATTGCAGGTCAGGACTCAAAAGCGAGCGGCGAAATCGTTCACTGTATCGCGCCGATGGCAAAGATGTTCGGCTTCTCGACGAATTTGCGCTCGGTTACGCAAGGGCGGGCGAGCTTTAGCATGGAGTTTGCGCACTTCCAAGTGAAAACGGGCGGATTGGAGAGCGCGTATTGACAAAATTGCTACATTTTGATACAGTTTTGTTACTAAGAGCGGGGATGGTGGAATTGGTAGACACGCCAGCTTGAGGTGCTGGTGGCGCGAGCCGTGGCTGTTCAAGTCAGCTTCTCCGCAAAAAAAAGACTTCCAAATCGGAAGTCTTTTTTTTATTTGTTTATTCGGTTTTGAAAACGCTGATTATTTTTGAAAGTTCGCGGGCGTTTGCCGAAAGTTCTTCGCTCATTGCGGCAAGTTCCTCTGCGGCACTTGCGTTTTGTTGCACAACGCTGTCAAGTTGGATTATCGCTTGGCTTACCTGTTGCGCTCCATTGTTTTGTTCTTTACACGCTGATGAAATCTCGTCGATTAGAGTTGACGTTTGCCGAATCTCAGGAACTATTTGACTTATTTTGTCTCCCGCATTTTCGCTTGCGACGAGTGTTTTTTCTGAAAGTTCCATGATTTCTGCCGCCGAACCTTGACTTCGCTCTGCGAGTTTTCGCACTTCGGACGCAACAACCGCAAATCCTTTTCCCGCTTCGCCTGCGCGAGCCGCTTCAATCGCAGCATTCAGCGCGAGGATATTTGTTTGCTTTGCGATTGCTCCAATGACCGTGATTTTCTCCGCAATTTCCTTGACGGCAATGACGCTTTCGTTTACGGCTTTTCCACCCGCTTCGCTTTCTATGGAAGATTTTTCTGCGAGTTTTCCCGTTTTGTCGGCATTTTCCGCAGTTTGACTGATGTTGCTCGCCATCTCCTCCATTGTTGCGCTCATTTCTTCCGTGCTTGCCGCTTGCTCGCTAGCTCCCGTTGAAATCGACTGGCTAGCCGCACTAATTTGCTCGCTTTCCGAGAGAACTTGCTTTGCCGTAACTTTGACCTTGACGATGATTCCCGAAAGCATTTCCACAAACGTGTTTACGCCTTCGCTCAACTCCGTAAACTCATCGTTTCCGATAAGCGGAAGCCGTTGCGTGAGGTCGGCATCTCCGGAGGCAAGGTGTTTTACCGCACGGTCAACCGCTTCAAGTGGACGAATGATTCTCGTGTAAATCAAAAATATAAAGAGAACCAAAATTCCAACGGAAGCAACTACGATTATTGCAATGAGCGGACGGAAAATCGTGGTCGCCGTTGTTTGCACCACCACGAGCGGTTTTCCAATAAAAAGCGTCGTGAGAATTTCGCCTTTTTCATCTTTGAGCGGAAAATAATACGAAATGTTTTTGACTCCGCCGATTTCGTTTACAAGAAGCGTCGTTTTTCCAGAAAGCGCATCTTTTATAACTTGCTCGTTTGTGATTTTTGTGCCGTTCATTCCGTCTATACTCGTCGCCTGACGAACTTGTCCGTCAAAAATCGTAATCGAAGAACGGGTCCGAGCGGAAACTGCTTTTACGAGTTCATTTGTGCTAACGTTTTTTTTGACAACGACGACTCCCGCCGTCTGTCCGTTTGTTGTGAGGGGAAGAGCGCACAGTGCGTAGACGTTTGAATCTGGTTTTACGAGCGTTGTGCGTTTTATTCCGTTGAGTGCGCTTTCCACAAGGTCGTTTTTTTGAGCAACTCCGTATTTCATCGAAGAAATTTGCTGTCCGTCGGAAGAAAAAATCACTGCAGAATCCGCTTTCATAATTTGTACCGCTCCAGCGCAAAAATCGTCTATTGCGCCTGCATTCAAACTGCCCAGGTCTGCGCTTTCTTGCTCAAATGCGTGCTGAATCCACTCCGCCGTGCGTTCAACTTGAATGCACTGATTTTGAATCTCCTCCGTTATTTCAACGGCAAGAGATTTTGTGTCTTCCTTGAAATAATCGCTTAGCCCCGTATTAAGTCCGTGTTGCACTGTCAAAAAAATGACCACAGAATAAAGAATAATTCCTCCAATAACTGCAATGCTTATCAACTTTGCCACGGATGTTCGTTTTTTCATATCGTCCTCTAAAAAAAGTAATACAACCATTATAGACTTATTTTTGACGATAAACAAATGAAATAAGTCATTTTGTGCGCTTGACACGATTTTTTTATTTCTGTAAGATTAAGTTCATATTGAGCGGGGATGGTGGAATTGGTAGACACGCCAGCTTGAGGTGCTGGTGGCGCGAGCCGTGGCTGTTCAAGTCAGCTTCTCCGCAAAAAGACTTCCAAAATCGGAAGTCTTTTTTTTGTCCTAAACTTAAAATAAAAAAGAAAAACTTTAGATTTTTTTGATTGCGCTTTAGAGATTTGTCGTTTATTATTGAATCATAAATATAATCCCAATGTCATAAAGGAGTAAAAAATGGCAAAGGTTGAGCTTAAAGGCATCACAAAAATCTACGACGGAAATGTTCTTGCTGTAGAAAAATCAAACGTTACAATCGAAGACAAAGAGTTCTGCGTTTTCGTCGGTCCGTCTGGCTGTGGCAAATCGACGACGCTCCGCATGGTTGCAGGTCTTGAGGACATTACCGCAGGTGAACTTCTTATCGACGGCGAACTTATGAACGACGTTCCGCCAAAAGACCGCAATATCGCGATGGTTTTCCAGAACTACGCTTTGTATCCGCACATGACCGTTTTTGACAACATGGCGTTCGGTCTTAAAATCCGCAAAATGGACAAAGCAGAAATTAAACGCCGCGTTGATGAAGCCGCACGAATCCTTGACCTTACAACATATCTTGACCGAAAACCAAAGGCTCTCTCTGGTGGTCAGCGGCAGCGCGTTGCGGTTGGACGCGCAATCGTTCGAGACCCAAAAGTCTTCCTTTTTGACGAACCGCTTTCAAACCTTGACGCAAAACTCCGCGTTCAAATGCGCGCCGAAATTTCAGACCTCCATCATCGTTTGCAGGCAACGATGATTTACGTTACTCACGACCAGATTGAAGCGATGACGATGGGAACAAAAATCGTCGTTATGTCAGAAAAGAGAATCCAGCAGATTGGCGCACCGCTCTATCTGTACAACCACCCGATTAACAAATTTGTCGCAGGATTTATTGGAACTCCACCGATGAATTTCTTTACGCTCAAAATTGCAGAGAAAAACGGACAAGTTGTTGCAGACGAAGGTTCGTTTACGCTCATTCCGACTGCCGAGCAGCAAAAGCATCTCAAAGCGCACGTTGGAAAAGAAGTGTGGTTTGGCATTCGCCCAGAGGATATTCATTATCAGCAGACTCCCGCAAGCGAGAACAATATGCAACTTAAGGTGACGAATAAAGAACCGCTCGGTGCTGATACGCACGTTTTTGTGCAGGTCAAGGACAAAACAATTGTTGCCCGCGTGGCTCCAGAAGTCGAAGTGCAACTGGGAGATACAATCAATTTTGCGCCCGATATGACAAAGGCAAAATTCTTTGACCTTCAGACAGAAATCAACATCTGCGAACCAGAAATCAAAAACACCTGGTCATCGCCACAGTGATTTTGACAGATTTGTAACAATCTGATAAAACGTTCCCGCCGAGAAAATCAAAAATCGGCGGGATTTTTTTCGTGTGTTCAACAAAAACGGGGAGGGAAAATGATTCAAAAAAATGCAATTGTCATCTATAAAAATCAACCTGCGATAGTCCTTGATTTTGAAGGCGAAAAGTTTACGATTTCTTGGTGCGTTTCTCGCGCGACTTCCACGGGAAAAAAAGCGACGTTTGCCGAACAAAAAGTGCGCGAAAAGGATATAACAGTGCTTTTTTCGAGTGGCGCAAACGAGGGCGTGTCTTTTCTTGAAAAAATACTTTCCCGCGCAGACGCTCTTTGTGTAGACGAAAAACTCCGCGCGGGAATAAAAGAGGCGCACGAACTGTTGCTTTCTGATGAAGAAGCGGATTTGATTCCTTTTTTGGAACTTTTTGAGTTAGTTTGCTCGGAAAAGCCAAATCCGCTTGATTGTTGGGGCGTATATTCTGCGCTTTCTTTGTCGCACGAATTTTTTTCGCACATTTTGAACGGAGCGATTTTTTTTAAGGCGCGGACTTTTGAAGAAATCGAAGCAATCGAAAAAAAGGAGTTTGAAAAGGCTCATGCTGACGAACTTCGCGCGGCTTTTATTTCTCGCTTAAAGAAAAACGCGCTTTTGCCAGAGGATTCGGCTCTTATGGGCGATGTGGAGGCGTTTGCGCTTGGAAAAACCGATAAAAGTCGCACGCTTCGAGAGGCGGGATTTCAAGAAACGGTTGAAAAAGCGCACAAAATTCTTCTTGAAACGGGATTGTGGACAATTACAAGAAATCCGTATCCGCTTCGCTGGGGCTTGAGCGCGAAAAGCGCGTCCGAAAGTCTGCCTTCGCCGCCAAAAGACGAGGAGCGCGTTGTCATTCCTGGCGTTTCGTATGCGATTGACAACGCTTGGTCAAACGACCCCGACGACGCGATTTCTTTTGACGGGGAATATTTGTGGGTTCACGTGGCAGACCCCGCTTCCGTTGTGTTTCCAGACTCCACGATTGACAAAATTGCGCGTGCGCGAGGAAGTACGCTGTATATTCCAGAAGGCGCGAGCATGATGCTCTCTCCTGATTGCCTTGAGCATTACGCGCTCGGTTTAACGGAAGAAAGTTTTGCGCTTTCGTTCAAAATCAAAATAAACAAAGACGATTTTTCCGTGGAGTCGTGCGAGGTTTTGCGTTCGATTGTAAAAGTCAAGCGGTACACTTACGAGCAAGCGGACACTTTGTGCGACACGCCACAACTTGCGCCCCTTTTTGAAATTGCGGAGAAAAATATTGAAAGACGAAAAAAGTCAGGTTCGGTTGAAATCTCAATTCCAGAAGTTCATATTTTTGTTGACAGCGAATCAAAAAAAGTTTCAATCGAACCAGTTCCGCATCCAAAAAGCGCGGACGTTGTTCGCGAGGCGATGCTTTTAGCGGGGGAGGGCGCGGCGCATTTTGCTCTTTCAAATCGAATTCCGTTTCCGTTTGTAAGTCAAGACGTTCCAGCCATTCCGCAAGAAATTCCTTCGGGGCTTGCTGGTCAATTTCGGCTCAGGCGGTGTATGCGAAAGCGGAGTGTTGGCGTAACGCCTGCAATGCACGCGGGGCTAGGGCTTTCGCTTTATGCGCAAGTTACAAGTCCGCTTCGTCGGTACGGGGATTTGATTGCTCATGAGCAACTTCGCTCGTTTTTAAAAAAGGAAAAACTCATCGATAAAGATGAACTTCTTTTGCGAGTAAGTGCGGGCGAGGAAGCCTCTCAAGCGGCAAAAAAGGCGGAGCGAAACAGCCGACTTCATTGGACGCTCGTGTACCTTTTGCAAAATCCCGATTGGACGGGCGAGGCGATTTGCGTGGATAAAAGCCGCGATTTTCCGATTTTCTTTATTCCTTCGCTTGGAATGGAAATCGCTCTTCCAGAAAATTCGTGCGAGTTAAACGAGCGCGTGCGCGTAAAGCCTTCAAAAATCGACATTCCGACGCTTTCATCAGTTTTTTCAACGATGTAGCACTCGGAAAAAATCGCTCGTTGTGGTACCATTTTGCAAAAAAATGAGGAAAAAAAATGATAGTTATGAAATTCGGCGGCTCTTCTGTCGCCAATGCGGAGCGAATCCGCCATGTCGCTTCTATTATTCAGGCTTACAAAGAAGAACGCCCTGTTGTTGTGTTGAGTGCGATGGGCGATACCACTGACCACTTGCTTGACGCGGCTGATTTGGCTGTGAAAGGCACTGTTGATATTGCGAAAGTTGAAAAACTGCATTTTGACACGGCTCGGATACTGGAAATCAATGTCCCTGCAATCAAAGAACTCCTTGAAGAACTCAAATTCTTGCTCACGGGCATTTCCATGCTCCACGAACTCACCAAACGCACGCGCGATTACCTTGTTTCATTCGGCGAGCGCATGAGCGTTCGCATGATGGCAGCCTTTCTGCAAAAACAGGGCACTTCCGCAAAATTCTACGATGCGTGGGATATTGGTTTTGTTTCTGACTCAAATTATATGGCGGCGGAATTGCTCGATGAGGTGTGGGAGAATATCCCGAAGCACTTGAACGACTACAAAAACGGAAAACAGACCGAAATCCCGATTGTCACGGGCTTTATCGCAAAAGACAAAAACGGAATCATCACCACGCTCGGTCGCGGCGGCTCGGATTTAAGCGCGACGATGATTGGCGCGGCGATGAAAGCAGACGAAATCCAAACTTGGAAAGATGTTGACGGAATTTTGACGACTGACCCCCGAATCGTAAAAGAGGCTCGCCCTGTTCCCGAAGTCACTTATGAGGAGGCGCAGGAACTCGCCATGTTCGGAAGTCAGGTCTTGCACCCGAGGAGCATGATTCCCTGCCGAAAGACCGGAACTCCAGTGCGTGTGAAAAATTCCTACAATATAAAAAGTGCAGGCTCGGTGATCGTCGAAAAGCACAGCGGGGAAACTCCGCGAGTCACGGCGATTACGAGCGTTAAAAATGTCACGCTGATTGATATTCAGTCGAGCCGAATGTTGGGTGCGGCGGGATTTTTGGCGCACATTTTCAACCAATTCTTAAAATGGAACATTTCAATCGATGTGATTGCGACAAGCGAAGTTTCGGTTTCGCTCACAGTGAACACGAAGGCGGATTTGGCGGGACTTCTCGAAGACTTGGCGCGTGTTGCCGAGGTCAAAGCCACCAAAGAAAAAGCAATCGTCACGCTTATCTGCGACGCGAGCCATTCAAGCTCGATTTTAAAAGACGCATTCACCGCTCTCCACGAATCGAACATCAATGTGCAGATGATTTCGCAAGGCGCGAGCAAGGTGAACATCTCCATGCTCGTGGACGAAAGCCAAGCGAACGATGTGGTGAAGATTTTGCACGGGGCGTTGTTTTAACTATACAATCTGTGCAAAATCTTGAGGAGTGTATGAAAAAGATTCTCGTTTTTGCGTGCATTTTCATTTTTCTTCGTATGAACGGGTCGGCTTTGTCGTTTCCTCAATCGGTATTTTCGTCTTCGAATTTGGAAACGGAGCGATTTCAAAAGATTTCGTTTTCGTCGTCCGACAAAAACGAAGATGAAGATACCGCAAATGATTTATTTGCAACGTTTATTGCGCTGTGCGTCATTTCAGTGGGCGTGGCGTATTACTGGCTCAACACCGTTCGCTTTTTTGACTATCCTTATGACGAGGAGGCTTCTGCTGCCGACGGAAAATACGTCGTTCGTGGCACATTTGGCGAGAGCATTTTTTATACCGACCCGGGCTATCATCGCACTCGATTTTCGCTCGACACTTCCGCAGTATACTTGCACGGCTTTGGATTTGGAAACGAAACGCGCTTTGAAGGGCTTTTGTTTCCGTATGTCGGACCGTATTTTGAAAATCTTTCTTTGTATAACGCGAAAAATGGCGATTTTGATTTTTCTCAAAAGGGCTTTCGCAACAATGTGCGGCTTGGCGGACTCGTTTCGCTTTTGCAGACAAACATTTTGAGCGCGAATTTCATTGTTCAGTATACGGCGTGGCAAGGCGAGCATTTTGACGACTTTAGGCGCGGAGCTACTGTGGGGCTTTTGCTTCGCTCGTATCCTATAAAACCGCTTGTTTTGGAATGGAAATTCGGCTACCAGTTTTTTCCGCACGATTTTCAGATTTTTGAGTCCGATTTGCACGTGGGAATTATGATAAATCGCTACGAGATTTTTGCTTCGTGGAAAGCACTTGATTTTTCAAATGAAGACACAAAAACACATTTTCAGACGTTTTACGGCGCGTCTTTGGGCGCACGAGTGTATTTTGGGTTGTAGCGTTTTTGTGTCAGATTTCCGGTAACGTGATTCACACAGTTTCCGCGCGCCCCGTGTGTTGAGCGAAGTCGAAGCGCACGCGGTTTTCAGTTTGCGCTCTCATTTCGACTACGCTCAATGAGCGCGGGAGCGGTGGCTACACGGTAAACTGGTCTACCTGATTCCCGATTCCGTTGATTGATGCTTCCATTTCTGCGGAAATTTCGGAAAGCGCCGTGCCCGTTTCGTTGATTTTGCGCGCGCCCGCCGCCATTTCGTCCATGCCCTGCTTCATGCCCGTGGTTGCGTCCTGCAGCGCGTGCACTTCCCGCAGGATTGACTGGCTGCCTTCCGCCATTTTGCGTGAGGCACTCCGCACTTCGCCCGTGCTGTCGTTCATGGCGCGGAGCGTGCCGATAATCTGCTTGCTCCCTTCGTTCTGCTCTTCCATGGCGGCCTTTATCTGCCGCACCAATTCGTCCGTTTCGTGGATTTTGCCCGCAAGGTTCGTGTAGCCTTGCACGCCCCGCTGTGCCGAAAGCACGACGGTGTTTATCGTGTTCTGGATTCCCTTGAGCTGGTCGCCGATTGTCTTTGACTGCGCGCTTGACGTTTCGGAGAGCTTTCGGATTTCGTCCGCGACCACGGCAAAGCCTTTGCCCGCGTCGCCCGCGTGTGCCGCCTCAATCGCCGCGTTCATGGCGAGCAAGTTCGTCTGGCTTGCGATGTTTGCGATTGTCTTGTTCGCCTCGTTCAAAAGCTTTGACTGCGCCTCAATCCTGCTCACCTGCTCGCGGAGCTGCGTCTGCGTCTGTGCGCCTGTCTGGGCGTCCGCCGCAAGCAACGAAAACGACTTCGCCATTTTGTCAACCGAGCCGTTCACCGACGAAATGTTCCCAATCATCTGCTCAACCGCGCTCGACGCCTGCGCCACGCCGCTTGCTTGCGTTTCCACCATTGTTTCGAGCGCGCGGATATTTTCTATAATCTGGTTGACCACGCCCGCCGTCTGCTGCACGCTCCCGCCCTGCGTGGCGATGTTCTCGCCCAGGCGCGAAATCGTGCTGATAATCTCGGTGATTGACGCACTCGTGTCCTGCGTGCTTGCCTTGAGGTCGGTTCCCGCGCGCAAAAGTTCGTCCTTCGAGTGCTTCATCACGCCGATGATGTTCTGCAATTTTTCGCTGAACGCATTGAATCCCGCCACCACCTCGCCGATTTCGTTGCGGGTCTTCACGTTAATCCGCTTGGTCAAGTCAGCCTTGCCCGACGCAATTTCCTGAATGTTGTCGCGCACTGTGCGGAGCGGCTTGAGCGCGCGGGTGATGAACGCGCCGCACGCAATCCCCACGATGACGAACGCGAGCGCGAACAGCATCATCCGCACGAGCATCGAGCGAAGCACGGCGTGCGCCTCGTCCTTGTCCTGCACCACGCCGAGCACCCATTCCCCGCCGTTGATTGGCGTCCAGGCGCAGTAGTAGTTCCTGCCGTCCTGCACAAACGTGTCGATTCCGCTTCCGCCGCCCACCATCTTCCGCTCAACGGCGACCAGCCCCGCGATTGCGCCCGTGTCCTCCTTCTCAAGGTCGTTGTCGAGAGTCTCGATTCCCGTGTAGTCGATTCCCGCCATCTTTGCGCCCGCCTTGTTGATGATGAAGCAGTGCCCCGTGTAGTCCAGGTCCACCGACTCCACAATCTCGTTGAGCCGCGACGAAGACGTGACTCCCGAGAGGATTCCGACCACGCGGCGGCTCTCGTCGTAAATCGGCGCGGAAACGACGATGACCATCTTTAGGTCGATGCGCGCGAACAGCACGTCCGAAATGTTGGAGACGCCCGCCATCGCGCTCTGGAAGAACGGGCGGTCGCCCGCAAACCCGCCGTGGCCCGTGGTGCTCTTCACGTTGCCGTCCGCGTAGCCAATCTGGAACCGCTCGAATCCGATTCGCTTCGCCTCCTCGGCAAGAATCGGCTGCTGCACGTCAAAGTCCATCGAGCGGATGTCGTCGCGCTGGGCAATGTCCTCCACCTGCTTTATGTACGTGGCTATCTGCATGTCGACGAGCTTCCCCGCGCTCACGCCGTTCTTTTTCATCATGCTGATAACCTGCTGCTCGTGCGAGCGCGAGAACGAAAGGAATCCGAACGCCGTAAGCACTATGCTGATTGCGGACACCAGAGCCACAATGCTCACGACGACCTGAAAGCTCAGGCCCCTTTTCCGCAGGAATTTCCCAGCCATGTATACCTCCGCTGCTGTATAAAACGATAAATCATTGTCCACTATAGGAGAAACCCGCGCCACTGTCCAATAGATTTTGATTATTACATTCATAACCCCGCATACGGAATCCCGCCACGCCCGGCGGAACATGGGCGACTGGTGGGTGCGCCCCCGGCACTGTGTGGGAACTGCGTTTTTTATGCTGGATTCTCGGTAACGTGATTCACACAGTTTCCGCGCGCCCGTGCGTTGAGCGAAGTCGAAGCGCACGCAGTTTTTTCAGTTTGCGCGCTCATTTCGACTACGCTCAATGGGCGCACGCTTACGCTCAATGAGCGCACACTTACGCCTCCGCCCGCACTTTTTTTGCCGCTTCCACCAAGTTCACAAGGCTCGCCTTGGTTTCTGCTTCGCCGCGCGTCTTTAAGCCGCAGTCTGGGTTCACCCATAGTTTTTCGCGGCGCACTTTTGCAAGCATTTTTTTGAGCGCGGCGCAGATTTCTTCTACGCTCGGAACGCGCGGAGAATGAATGTCGTATACGCCGGGACCAACTTGCGTGCGGAAATCCGCCGCGTTGAGCGCGTCCAAAATCGTAAGGTCGCTTCGGCTCGCTTCAAACGTAATCACATCGGCGTCCATCTCGTCAATGTCGCGGATAATGTCGCCGAATTCGCTGTAGCACATGTGCGTGTGGATTTGCGTTTCGGCTCTGACCTTTGCGTGCACAAGGCGGAACGCGGGAATCGCCCAGTCCAAGTATTCCGTGTGCCAGTCGCTTTTTCGCAGTGGGAGCTTTTCGCGGAGCGCGGCTTCGTCAATCTGAATGATTTTGATTCCGTTTTTCTCCAAGTCAAGCACTTCCTCGCGGATTGCGATTCCGATTTGGAACGCCTGCTCTTTGAGCGGAATGTCCTCGCGCGGAAAACTCCAGTTCAAAATCGTTACAGGGCCCGTCAACATTCCCTTGACGGGCTTTTTTGTGCGGTTCTGCGCATACACCGACCAGGCAACCGTCATCGGAGAACGGCGGGCAACGTCGCTCCAAATAATCGGCGGCTTTACGCATCTCGTGCCGTAACTCTGCACCCACGCGTTCTGCGTAAAAATGTAGCCGTACAACTGCGCACCAAAATATTCCACCATGTCGGTGCGCTCAAACTCGCCGTGAACAAGCACGTCAAGCCCGATTTCCTCCTGTAGCGCAATGCACTCGGCGATTTTTTTCTTGTTGAACTCGTCGTACTGCGCCTTGCTGATTTTGCCTGCGCGGTATGCGGCGCGGTTTGCGCGGATTTCCTGTGTCTGTGGGAACGAGCCGATGGTGGTTGTTGGAAGAATCGGCAGCTTGAAGTGCTCCCGCTGGATTTTTTCGCGCTCGGAAAACGCGGGTGTGCGCACAAAGTCAGAATCAGTGAGCGCGGAAAGCGCGTTTTGCACGGCGGGCGTTTTGTACACGCGCTCGGTGGCAAAAAGTTTTTTGTTTTCGGATAATGCCGCGTCGTCAGCCGTGGCAAGGTCTCGCAGTTCCGAGAGTTTTTCTTCCGCAAAGGCAAAGTGCTTGGTGATGTCAGCGGAAAGTTTTTCCTCGGCGGCGACCGTGTACGGCACATGGAGCAGCGAGCAGGACGCGCCGATGACGATGTTTTCTCGCGGCACGGATTCTTTGATTTTTTCAAGGAGTGCGTTCTGTTTTTCGTAATTCGTGCGCCAGATATTCTTTCCGTTCACAATTCCCGCAAACAGCATCGTGTCCGCATGGAATCCCGACTGCACCAGTTCCAGCGACTTCTTGCCCTCAACAAAATCGAGGGCGATTGCGTCAAAACCGAGTTCGCACACTTCCTCGTACACGTCGCGAATGTCGCCAAAATACGTTTGCACAATGATTTTAAGATTCGTGTGCGCGTGGATTTCTGAAACAATCGCCTTATATATGGAAGAAAAAAGCAATTTTTCCTCCGCCGACACATCGAGCACGAGCGCAGGCTCTGCAAAACTGACCCATTCCGCACCCGCTTTGCTGAGTTTTTCCGCTAGCGCGATGTACGCCGCCGTAGTTGCTGCTGCAAAATCCGCCGCCCGCTTTTTGCCCGTGTAGGTGGCAAGGCGCAAAAACGTGTACGCGCCGATGACGCTCGGCACGGTCTGGATTCCGAGCCGCTTTGCCTCGTTGAATTCAAAAAGCGGCTTGTTTTCCTCGCAGAGCGCAATTTTTGTATCGTCCGAAATTTCGGGTACAAGATAGTGATAGTTCGTGTTGAACCACTTTTTCATCGGGAGCGCCTTCACGTCGCCCGCCGCGCCCTGATAGCCGTGCGCGGCGGCAAAATACGTTTCGAGCGCGGAAAGCCCCAAATCCGTGTAGCGCGCGGGCACTGCGCCAAGCAAGAACGCCGTGTCAAGCATGTTGTCGTAAAACGAAAAATCGTTCGACGGAATAAAATCGATTCCCGCCTCGCGCTGCTTTTTCCAGCCATACGCGCGGCTTTGCGCCGCCGTGCGCTCTAGTTCCTCCGCCGTCAATTCGCCCTTAAAGAATTGCTCGCTTGCAAATTTCAACTCGCGCTTTTTTCCAATCCGCGGAAATCCGATGGTTGCCGTCTTCATACAATACCTACCTGTTTTGTAAAATTCTAAGCGCAGTATATCAAAAGCCACTGTGCATGAAAAATACTATTTCTATGCACTTTGCGATAGGTTTAGGCTATGATTATGATTCTTGCACTTCAAAATTCGTGAAAACTATGCTATCTTATCCTTATGCTTGCCGTCGCAAAAACGCTCGAAGCGGCTAAAATAAAGGCGTATTATGAAAAACTCGAATAGGAGTACGACTATGCAAATCGTGGACAGAATTTCAGCAAATAAAATCTCCTACACCGTTGCCTGTGTGAGCAGTTTTGCTACGGCACATAGGCTCTCAAAAAAAGACGCTTTCTCCTACCTTTACAAAAACAAGGCAATCGCATTTTTGAAAGAGTATTATGACAGTGAGCACACGCTTTCGCTCGACGATGCCGTTGAGGACATGGCGGAAATCTGCCGTCAAAACGGGGGAACTCTATGATTTTGTATCACGGAAGTAATAGTGAGGTTACAGAAATCAATTTGAAACTGTGCAAGCCATTCCGCGACTTTGGAAAAGGATTTTATCTGACCAACATTCGAGTTCAGGCGGAAAATATGGCGAAACGCACCACTCGGATAAAAGGCGGAAGCCCAGTTCTGAATCTTTACGAAATCAATGATGATTTTCTGAGTCATGCGGATTTGCACATCAAGGACTTTTCCATGATTCCCACAGAAGAATGGGCTTTGTTCGTGATGAACAATCGTAACAGGTATTTTTCCGATTTACGCAATCCGCTTTGTAACCACGATTGTAAATATGACATCGTGCACGGACCTGTTGCGAATGATGCAATGGCGGTGCTGTTCCAGCAGTACGAGCAGAAATTTATCGACCTTGAAATGCTTAAAAAGCGTATGACCTACAAAGAACTTTCCATGCAATATTCGTTTCACACGGAAAAAGCGGTTGCACTGCTTCGATTAAAGGAAGTAATCCATGGATAAAATTGACTGGCTCATTGATTCGCTCACAAAAGAAATTGCCGCTTTCATTGTTGAGGACGAGCATATTGAATATGATGAAGCGTTGAGGAAACTGTATGAATCGCGCCTTTTTGAAAAACTGACCGACCGTGAAACAGAATTGTACCGCGAGGGTGCGGCCTATGTGTACCAGCACTATCTAGCAGAGTTGCGCCTATGACACTCCAGCAACTCAAATACGCCGTGGCTGTGGCGAAGGCGCAGAACATCACGCAGGCGGCGGAAAAGGTTTTTATCTCGCAGCCGAGTTTGACCGCTGCAATCCGCGAACTTGAAGGCGAACTGGGAATCACGATTTTTTCTCGCTCGAACAAGGGCGTAACGGTGACGAACGAGGGCGATGAATTTTTGTCCTACGCGCGGCAGGTTTTGGAGCAGGTGGCGTTGCTTGAAGAGCGGTACAAGGGCGCGGGCGACGTGCGCCCGATTTTTTCTGTGAGCTGCCAGCACTATTCGTTTGCGGTGAACGCATTTGTTGATGTGATACGCGAATTTGGCAGTGTGGCGTATGATTTTACATTGCGCGAAACGCAGACGCACGAAATCATTGAGGATGTGGCGCATCTCAAAAGCGAAATCGGCGTTTTGTACACGAGCCAGAAAAATCAAGAAGTCATCAAAAAACTGCTCCGAAAAAACAGCCTGCATTTTGAGCCGCTGTTCACCGCGCCGCTTCACGTGTTCATCTCGTCGTCAAATCCGCTTGCGCAAAAAGAAGCCGTCTCGCTCGAAGACCTAAAGCCGTTCCCGTACCTCACCTACGAGCAAGGCGACTTCAATTCGTTCTATTTTGCCGAAGAGCCGCTCACGGCAATCGACTTTGACTGCCCCAAAAACATCAAAGTGCGCGACCGAGCCACGCTGTTCAATTTGCTCATCGGCTTGGACGGCTACACGATTTGCTCAGGCGTTATCAGTCACGAACTAAACGGCGAAACGATTATTGCAAAACCACTTTCCGTTGCAGACTCGATGACCGTGGGCGTGTTGACGCGAAAAGGCACAGTGCTTTCGCGCTACGGCAAAGCGTATGTTGCCGCCTTGCAAAGGCATTGCTGAGTTTGTGGCAAAACGTCTTATTCTCAAATCTAAAATATGAAAATTCGCTCAAAAAAATCAAAAAAATGCTAAAATAAATCTATGATTCAGCGCACTTTTGATGTGAAAAGCGAAGCCGATTTGCGTCGTCTTTCCGATATGAAATTTTACAGCGACTACACTCGCGCCAGGACGGTTTTCGTGCAGTTTTATCTTTCGCGCTTTTCGGCGGCGGACGCGCAGAAAGTGATTGCGATGTTTCACCGCGAGCTTCCAAAAGCGAAAATCGTGGGAATGAGTTTGTTCGGCGACCCGATGGTCGGCTTGAACACCGAAAAACTTATGCGCTTTAATTTCTGTTTTTTTGACGATGCGGAAGTGACGATTTTTGATTACGACGGTGACACCTGTGCGCTGAACGAAATCACGGGCGATTTTAAGAAGCGTTTGTCCCAAATCAATGACATCAAAGGCGTTCTTTTGCTCGGAAGCGGCATCACTTTTAAGATTTCGCGCTTTATGGACGAGGCGACTCGCGGCTACGACGACATTCCTTTTTTCGGCTCAATCGCGAACATCAACACTTCCGATGCGAACGACAAAGCCCCGTTTGCGTTCGGAAACAATCTCATTCGCAACGGCATAGTCGCGGCGTTTTTTTCGGGAAAAGATTTGTATTTTTACACGGAGAGCCTTTTTTCATGGAAGCCAATCGGAAAGGAAATGCTCGTTGAGGCGGGCGAGCCTGGCAGCGTGGGCGATTCGCTCATCAAGACGATTGACGGCGTTCCCGCCACGCAGATTTACAAAAAATACCTTGATGTCGAGCCAGACGCGCATTTTGTGTCGAACATCTGCGAATTTCCGATTATGGTGAACCGAAACGGCTACCTTATGGCGCGCGTTCCGTGCGGCTTCAACGACGAGGGCGGACTGAACACGATGGGCGATGTGAGAGACGGCGAATATATCCGCTTCACTTACGGCAAGGCGAGCGAGATTCTGGGAAAAACCGAAGAGGCAAGTTTTAGGATGCGCGATTTTGCGCCCGAAGCGATTTTCTTGTACGCTTGCGCGAACCGCGCGATTTTTCTCAAAGAGTGCGCCCACGAAGAAATCGACTTTTACGCGCATGTCGTCTCAGAACTTGTCTACTGCCACGGATTTTCGGAATTGTACCGATTCAAAGGGCAGGGCGGCGTGTTCAATAGCCAGTTGGTCACGATTGGCTTACGCGAGGGCGATGTAAAAAAATGCGATTTGCACCGTCCCATCGTTCCGGGCATTTCATTTGACAATCCGCGGAAAACCGCCGTCCATTCGCACACTCACCGCGATTTTTCAGAAGATTTTGCGGACGGCTGGCGACCGCGCTCGGCACACGCTCAGGGCGAAGCGGACGAAATTTCCCATTCAGTTTCGGCGACGATTGAGCAAGGCGAGGGCGAGTCGCCTAGCGGAATGCCCACTCTTTATTCTGGCGAGGGCGAAGAGCATCACTTTGAGCAAAGCCATGCTTCAGGTTTTCAGCGGTCAATCGGCGTTTCAATTCCGATTACCGAGCGGCTCGTCACCTTCCTTGAAGCGACCACGAACGAATTGCGCGAGGCGACCAAAAAAGCGAACGCGGCGAGCGAGGCAAAATCCGCCTTCCTTTCAAGCATGAGCCACGAAATCCGCTCCCCGATTAACGCCGTTCTCGGTCTTGACGAGATGATTCTCCGCGAAACGAACGAGGACACCATCAAAACTTACGCCCGCGACATCCAGTCGAGCGGAAAATCACTTCTTTCTATTATAAACGACATTCTCGACTTCTCAAAAATCGAAGCGGGCAAAATGGAAATCATCGAGGACGACTACGACCTCCGCTCCACGATTACCGACCTTGCGAACATGGTCGAATCCCGCGCAGTCAACAAAGGCTTGAGCTTTTTGGTGCAAGTTGACGAAACCATGCCGCATCTTTTGTACGGCGACGAAACTCGAATCAAGCAGTGCGCCCTAAACATCCTCACGAACGCCGTAAAATACACTCACGAAGGCTCGGTCACGCTCACGATTGGCTGCGACTCGGAAAATAGTGCGGTGGTTGAGCTTGTCGAAACCACCAAAAACACAAGTGAAATGGTCATTTCGACAAGCTCAATGACCGCATCTGATTCTTCAATCCGCCTAAAAATCTCCGTGGCAGACACGGGAATCGGCATCAAAGAAGAGGATTTGGAAAAACTCTACAAGCCGTTCGAGCGAATCGAAGAAAACCGAAACCGCTCAATCGAAGGAACTGGCTTGGGAATGAGCATCGTAAACGGGCTTCTCTCGCAAATGGGAACGGCTCTTTCCGTCAAAAGCACTTACGGCAAGGGAAGCGAATTTTCGTTCGTTCTGGAGCAGCGCGTCCGAAGTTGGGAAGCAATCGGAACTCGCGAAGAAGCCCGCGCGGCTCTCATGCAGGAAGCGACTTCTTACACCGAAAGTTTCCAAGCCCCTGCTGCGAAAATCCTCGTGATTGACGACACGCCCGTAAATCTCACGGTCTTTAAAGGACTTTTAAAAAACACGCGAGTCCAAATCGACACGGCGGAAAGCGGCTCTAAAGCGTTGGAATTAGTGCGAAAAACCGAATATCACATTCTTTTCGTTGACCATCTCATGCCAAAAATGGACGGCTTGGAATTCTTGGCGGCGAATTTTTCAGACTCCACTTCAATCAACAAAAACACGCCCGCAATCGCTCTCACGGCAAACGCGGTCAGCGGCGCAAAGGAAATGTACTTGCAAGCGGGATTCGACGACTATCTTTCAAAGCCGATTGACCCCAAAAAACTCGAAGAGATGATTAGAAACTATCTTCCGAAAGAACTTCTGGTTTTGCCCGGCGACAAAGATTTTGTGGAAGCAAAGCAAAACGGCTGGAACGGCGAGGAGCGGCGCGAAAATGTGTGCGAGGTGAGCGAAATTTTCGGCGAAATTTTCGGCTTGGACATCGAAGCCGCGCTCAAAAACTGCGGCACAAAAGATGTGTTCAAAGAAGCCGTCCGCAATTTCTACGATTCAATCGAAGAAAAATCCAATTTAATAGAAGAATATGCAAAATCTTCCGACTGGAAAAACTTCACGATTCTCGTTCACGCGCTCAAATCCTCTGCAAGGCTCATAGGCGCGGCGGAACTTTCCGAAAAAGCGAAAGAACTTGAAGAAGCAGGGGATTCCGCGCAAAAAGAATCGGTGGTTGAGCGAAGCGAAACATCGCAAAATGCAGAGATTCTTCGCTACGCTCAGAATGACAACAGCGTGGGGCAGAACGACAATAACAAGGCTCAGAATGACAACAGCAAAGTTCAGGATAACAATGGCAAGTCTCAAAATGAAAGTCATTCTAAGGCACGAAGTGCCGAAGAATCTATCCGCGAAAAAACGCCAGCCTTGCTCGCCGATTACCGCTCGTATTTTGCAAAACTTACCCCCCTTGTCGGAAAATCGGCAGCCCAGCGTGTCGAAAACACATCGTCTCAAAAAGAAGAAATCTCCCCCGAAAAACTTGCCGAAGCGTTTTCCGCGCTCCGCGAAGTCGTTTCCGTTTTTGATTTTAACAGTGCAGACAGTATTATCGAGCAACTTGAAAAATACGCCATACCCGATTCGAGTGCAGAACTCTACAAAAGCGTAAAGGCGAAGGTGCGCTCCGTAGACCAAAACGCGATTCTCAAATTGCTAAAAAATGTCTAATGTTGCTCCCCGTGATAGTTTTGACAAGTTTGGCATCGCTGAGAAAGACGGGCGGTGGCGTTACAAAAAGTATGCCGATTTTGCGGTGGTTGAGTAGACTAAAGATCGTATCGAAACCACAAAAAACTGGTGAATTGAGGTTTCGACAGGCTCAACCGCCGCAGAGAAAAAAGCGCACGGCGAGCAATTTTTTGTTCTCCGTGCGCTTGCGCCGTGGGTGCTTAAGCGGCTTCCTCGCTTCTATTCGACAAGTGCGAGTGAAAGTGTGCAGTCTTCGGAGGAACTTTGACCGAGCTGGTACGCTTTGCCCGTTTCCACACCCGTAATCGAGCTTGGAAGGGATGTGAATGTGAGCGTAACCGTGCAGCCCGAAAGCCCCGTGCCGCTCGTGGTGTATGTGCCTTCGATTGCTCCCGCCGTTTCTTCGCCCTTGCCCTTATACATTGTGCCGGAGAATGAGCCGTTGCTGAAGGTCGGATGGCCGTAGTATTTTGTGCCGTTGTCTTTGATTTTGATGCGTCCGGCAGAGTTTTGAGTTAGTTCGATGTATCCTGAATTCGTCGTAGAGAGTTTAAATCCTGCCGTGGTCGGGAGCGTTCCAGAAAAATAAAACTTAGTGAGTGTGAGCGTTTTTTCGCCCAACTCATACTTGAAGACATCGGGCGTGGAAAAGTTCGCTGTTCCTTGTGAGGTATAATAGGCTTCCATTGTGCTTGTCCAAGTTTTGCCCGCTGCTTCAGAGATTTGTTTTTGCACATTCACAAAGTCGCTTACGCTTGAAGCAGACTTTCCATCAAGCGTAATGGAAGTATAGACAAGATTAATAATCTTTTTTGTCGAATCGTAGGTGTAACGGTAATTTACAACGTTGTCTCCGTTAGTCACTTTTGCCGTTGTGTCTGAAAATTCCCAGGTTATTGTAGAATTGTCACTTTCTGTGACAGAGAATTTTTTTCCGCTCAATTCGTTTGTTCCCTTGCTTTCAGGCAAACTCGCCGAAACTGTTGTGGAACCTGAATCATCGCTATTGCCGCTTGTCGAAACAGGGGATGAAGTTGAATTGTCATTTCCAGAAACGGTCGAATCGTCGTCGTCCGAGCACGCCGAAAGCGCGAAAAGCGATGCTGCCATGAGCGAAAGCAAAAATGCCTTGTGAAGTTTTTTCATAGTGTCTCCCCGCGGAAAATCCGCTGTAAGTTGAAATATAAGACACCATACAAAAAAAAAGTATTTCGTCAAGTTTTCCCGCGGGCGGCCTTTGCTAGAAAAAGTCAACGATTTTCAATCAAAGATTTTCCGAACGCATTTTCAAGGATTTTTTCGATTTCATTTGGAACGTCCGCGCTCAAACTCGGCGGGGTTTTGAGTTTTTCTGCAATTTCTTCCAAAAAAAGCGTTTGAGCGTGCAAAAAAAATTCGCGCTCTTTTGAAAAAGGCGTGCATTTTGAGCCATACGCGCTATCTCCCAAAAGCGGAAAACCGTGCAAAGCGCATTGCGCGCGGATTTGGTGCGTTCTGCCCGTTTCAATAAAAACGCGCGAAAGCGTTGCTTTTTTTCCGTTCACGATTCCGCTCAAAACGGGAATTACGCGCGTTGTTGATTTTTTCCCGCCAAAATCTATTTGTACGGTTTTGAATTTTTTTGAAGAATCTTCGTTCTTTTTGATTTCGTCAGTCCAAACGCATTCGTTTTTTAGATTTCCTTCAAGAAGTGCCAAGTACATTTTTTTGATTTTTCCGCTTTGAATCGCCTCTGAAAAGACTCGCGCTCCAAAAAGGCTTTGCGAATACGCAACAATTCCAGTCGTGCGCTCGTCGAGTCGGTGAAGCGGACCTGGCTTAAAAGAAATCGATTTTGAGCCGTTTTTTTCAAAATCTTCCAAAATCAACTCCAAAAGCGAGTGCGGGTGCGTTTTTGACGGCTGCACTGGAATGCCATACGGTTTATTCAAAAAAAGAATATGCTCGTTTCTAAAAATAACGAGTTTTTCAAGTTCAGAGCCGATTTTTGTTTTTTGCACAGTCGATTTTTTTGTTTTTTCGTCATTTTTTTCTATTAAAAAAGTCGCCACGGAAATGACGCTGCCTTCTTTTACTTTTGTGTCTTGGCGGCATTTTTTTTCGTCTAACAGAATAAACCCTTTCCTGATTGCCCCGAAAATCCCGCCGAGATTGTGATTTTTCAAAATAACGCGAACGATTTTGTCAATTCTTTTTCCATCGTCGTCTTTTTGAACCGTAAAATGCGAAAAATCCATTAAAAAATTCCTCAATTATTATCGCTCAAAACTCGTTTATTATACCACTTGACTCGCGCTTCGTCCGAGTCGAAAATCGTTTCAAAATTCCCGCGCGTTTTCTTTGTCTAATTGAAAAAAAGGCTTTTTGTCTGTATCATTTTTTCATGTTTTCTGTTGCTGGCGGACATTTGCATACGTTACTCACAAGTCCTACGTTGCTTGCGTGCGTTTTTAGTTGGTTAAGTGCGCAATTTCTAAAGACGATTATCAGCCTTTTTCGCGGGCGCGTTGCAAAACTTTCAGACCTTTTTGAACTCATGTTTTGGAGAACTGGCGGAATGCCATCTTCTCATTCGGCTTCTGTGGCGTGCGTTTGCGTTTGCATCGGTTTTCGCTCTGGACTTGATTCTGACGTTTTTATCCTTTCGTTCGTTTTGTTTTTTATCACGATTCGCGATGCGCTTGGAGTCAGACGCTCAAACGGAACTCACGCGCGGCGTATCAATGAACTCGTTGATTCAGCAAATTCTGCAAAATCGGAAAACGCAGACAAAAAACTGCTTCGTCGCGTCAAAGAAGTTGACGGGCATACTCCAATGGAAGTGTGCGTCGGAAGTCTTCTTGGTGCTTTTATTGGAATCGCGTTTTCGGTGCTTTGAAAAATGTCTTTTTCGCATGTTCACTTTCGAGTGTTTTTTTTCTCTTTTGTTCCTTTTTTTCTTGCATTCGTTTTTTTTGCCGTTTTGTTTTCGCTCGCCGAAAGCGGAGAAAAGGCGGAATCGAGTCTTTGGAACGGGTGGAAAATTCTTTTTATCGAAAAAAGCAAAAACGAAGACTTGAACGAAACAGAAATCCGCTCGATTTTGGAAGAAAACAAAATTGCAAACGCGGTTTTTAGAAATGACGGATTTTTTGCCCCGTTTTTTAGAGATTTGGACGAAAAAACGGCTTTGTTTTTTATTCCAGAAAGCGAAAGCGCGTTTCTTTCGTCCGCGGTTTTGTCGTTAAACGAAAAAGGCTTTGTCGCGTCGCACAAAATCCCCAACATCGTTCCAAAAATGCTCGTTTTTCTTCCTTTTTTTTGCGCACTTTTTTCGATTCTCGTTTTGAGATTTCGTTTTTGCGCGTTTGGGTGCGTTTTTTTTGCTCTCCTTTCGTTTTTGAGACCGTCGTCCGTTCTTTCTTTTTCGTGCGTTGCGTCGATTTTTTCGTTTTTATGTTTTTGCAAAAATGAAAATCGCCTTTTTGTTTTTGCGATTTTTTTGCCCGCAATTTTGATTTTGTTTTTTTCGCCACTCGACTCGATTTTTTTCATTTTTGCATCAATTTTGGCAATTTTTGTCTTTTTTTCTTCGGAGTTTTTCTTTGATTTTTTTGCGTTTTTCCCGCTTCGTTTTGATTTTTCGCTCAATTTCAAAGTTCTAAAAACGCTCATCTTTTGCGCTCTTTCGATTTTTGTTTTTTCGCATATTGATTTAGAAAAAAATCCCGCGTCCATTCCCTCGCGCTGGATTCCCTCTCCGAATTCTCAAAAAACGGGTGCGCTTCCGTCGGTTTTGGATTGGGAGCAAAATCGTTTTGAAAAAGCGCGCGCTCAATGGAAAAATGAGGCGAGAAAATATATTCGGCTTGGAGAAAAAATCCCAATTCCTGATTTTGGAAGCGAAATTTACATTACAGATTACGAGGAAATCGACGGAAAAATCGTTCCAAATGAAAAAAGAATGCTTGTTTTTGACGAACAATTCGTTTCTTCCGTTTTTGAAAACGAAAACGACGAACACGATGTTGTTTTTCTCATTAAGTCGCAAGGGGAGAATGCGGAATTTGGCTATTCTCGGACTTCTCAAAAATCGTTGCGTTGGATTTTTGCGCTTGTATTGTTGATTCCACTTGCGGCTCTGCTGTATGATAAAAAAACTGTTTTGAAACAGAAGTTTCTGAACGTTTGAGGTTTGGGTGGTCGCATGGTTTCGACTGGTAGGTTTGTTTGTGAGGATAAAGGGGATTTTTCCTCGGCGGCGTGGGGATTCCTTCCAAGAATTGCTCGAATTCCGATTTTTGAAGAAAATGCAAAAAACGCACAAAAAAAGATAGAACTGTGCGTGTCCGTCGGAGAGGCGGTTGAGGAGGGGAGCGTTCTTGCGCGTTCTCCCTTTTGCGTTGTGCGTTCGTCTGTTCCTGGTGTTGTTGAGTCGATTGTGCGCGGTCGCTACGGAAACGGAAAGCCTGGCGAAATCGTTTGTGTAAAAACAGGCGGGCATTTTTCTTTTACGGGAAAATTGGACGAAGAAAAAACGTGGGAGCGACTAAGCAACGAAGAAATTGCAGAGCGAATTCGAGAAGCGGGCGTTGTAAACACGTTTTCTTCGTGCGAAACGCTTTTTCCACAGATTTTTGGCGAGCAAAAAAAAGAGGGTGGAGTTCTTTTTGTTCGTTTTTTTGACGATGACCCTTCGCGTTGCGTTGAATCTTTTATTTCTGAGCATTTTACGGGGCGACTTTTTTCTGGAATCAAAATGATTTCGCGCCTCATTTCGCCTTCTGCCATTGTGCTTGCGTATGATAAATCGAGTGCGATTTCAAGGCGGATTTTCAAGGAATCTGAACGCGGCGCGTGGGACGAGGGAAACGTTCTTCCCGTTGGCATTGATGCGCGAAAATATCCGTGCGGAACTCAAAACGATGTAATTCGCGCGGCAAAAAATGCGTATCCTGCGCTTTTGAAAAATCTTTTGAAAAGCCGCGCAAATCTTTTTGTTGATGCTCCGTGTGCGCTTTCGGTTTATGAGGCGGTTGCGCTTTCGATTCCCGTGCTTTCGCGCTTTGTTCACGTAAACGGCGGCGCACTTCGCTCTTCTGCCATTCTTCGCGTAAAAATCGGCACGACTCTTCTTGAACTTTCAGAGCAGTTCGGCGGATTCAAAAAGAACGTTTCAAAAATCGTTGTAAACGGTTCAATTTTGGGAACGAGCGTTAGTTCCCTTGATGTTCCCGTTTCAAAACTCTTTAAGTCAGTTTCGTTTTTCTCGGAAAACGAGCAAGAAGCCAAAGTTGCAAAAATCTCTGCGTGCATACGATGCGGGGAGTGCAGAAACGTGTGTCCTGTAGGGCTTTGGCCTGGAAATATATATCGCGTGTATAAAAATGCGCAATCGGACGCTTTTCGGCTTTCAAAAGAATCGCAAAAAATCCTTTTGGACGCAAAAAAATGTATCGGGTGCTCTCTGTGCAATATGTCGTGTCCTGCGCGGCTTTCGCTTTCCGAGATGATTTCAATCGCGCGTTTTGTTGGAGGAGAAAACAATGAGCAAGAACTCTAGCGCGTCCATGAATTTTCGACGTGCTTCTCCAGTTCCATTTTTGTATTTTGTGCCGAGCGTTCGTAGCGAAGCGTTCCTTTTGATTTTTGTTTTGCTTCCGCATATTTTTCTTCTTGCGTTTACAAAAAGTTTTGCGTCGTTGAATCTTATTGCCGTTTCGATTTTTGCGAGCGTTCTTGCGGACTTTTTTGACGGCGAAAAAATGATTCGAGACCCGTTTTTTTGGACGAGTTCGATTTTTCGTGGACTTGTTTCCGCGCTTTTTTTGCCGTCGTTGTATCCGCCAACAATGGCGTTTTTTGTTGTTTTTGCGGCAATGTTTTTGAACCGCGCGGTTTTGGGCGGATTTGCAAATTCCTGGGCAAACCCAGTTGCAATCGCGGTTGCGGTGGCGTGGCTTTTGGGATTTGGCTATTTTCCAGAAAATCCGATTTCTCAAAAAATCCTTTCAATGAAAAATCCGTCGCTTTCGCTCATAAATGACGGCACAATTCCGCTTCTTTCTTCCGACGCGCGAATTACGGCATTTTTGAACGAAAAGATTTTTTCTCACCTTGGAGTTTCGATTCCAGCGGGATATATTTCGCTTCTTTGGGATTCTTCTTCTCCGATTCCTGCGTTTCGCTTTAACGTGCTTACGCTTTTTGCTTCGGCGGTGATTTTTTCTGTTGGAACGGCAGGAAAAATCGTTCCCGTCGTTTCCACGGTCGTTTACGTATTTTTTGCGCGATTCGTCTTGCCTCTTTTTGTGGGAGAAAGCTTTGGCACGGGCGACATTTTGCTTGCGATTTTTACGGGCGGATTTTTGTTTGGCACAACGTTTCTTTTGCAATGGCACGGAACGGTTCCGCTTACAAAACGCGGAAAAGTGTGTTACGGATTTCTTGCGGGACTTTTGGAAGCCGCGTTTTTGGGGTTTGGAATGAGTGCCGTGGGATTTATTTTTGTGATTTTGATTTTGAACGTATTTTCTCCGCTCATTCAGGCGGTCGAAAATCGCTTTGGAAATTTTTACGGAGCGGAAAACGTCTCTTCTCGCTCCGTTTAACTTGATTTTTGGATAAAAACGTATGGATGATTTAGCAAAGAAAAACCTCCGTTCTTACGCGCTCTTTTTGGGAATTGTGCTTTTTATGGCGGGCATTCTTGCGATTTTCTCGGTTTTTTCGCACGAAACATGGAAATCGTCTTTTGTGTCTGACGTTCAAACCGTTCTTGACAAAAAATGGCAAGGGCGTTTTCTTGTTCGCGATTTTTTTGAAATTGACGGCACTCTTTCAACATCGTCAGCTTTTTACGCGCTTTCTGATTCAAAATCCGATTCAAAAAAAGCGTGTGCGGCAATCGTTCGCATTCCCTCTCTTTCAGGCCCCGTTCCTGCCGTTTTTGTGATTTTTGAAGGCGATGAAAAAGCGTCTTTTGCAGGCTACGCGCTCGACCTTGGAAACGCGGAAACGGTTCTCGATGAGCGAATTTCAAAAGGAATTTTGAGTTATTGGGAAAAATTGCTTCCGCGCGTTGTTATTTCTCAAACTGATTTTTTCAGCGAAAAAAGCGCGACAAAGGGAGAAAAAAATGACTGACAAAAATCGCGTTTATTTTTTTATTGCGGCGGCTCTTTCGCTTTTGATTCCCGTTCCCGGTAGGCTTTCGTTTGCAATCGTAATCCTTTTGCTTTTTAACGTGCAAATGGCAGCGGTTACGCTTTGTTTTCACGGCATAAACGCGCTCGGCTTAAAAAGCGTTAGAAACGTTTTGCTTGTGCTTTCTTTGATTTTTTTGACCGTTTTGTACAAGCAATTTTTAATCGCGTTCTGCCCCATAATCGCGCTTACGCTTGGTTTTTGTCTGTATCTTCCCGCGCTTTCCACGGTGGCAATCGATTTTTTCTTTGAAAAGCGAGAGGAAAAATTGTTCGTTCATCTTATGGATTCAATGCAAAAAAGCATTCAGATTACGGCTGCGGCTCTTTTGTATTTTTTGATTCGAGAAGTCGTTGGATACGGAACAGTATCTTTTCCAGGTATGGGAAAAATTATCGTTTTTCATTTGCCATTTGCCGTTTTTGGGCGAGGTGGTGTGTTTTTTGCCACAATGCCAGGAAACTTTGCGCTGATTGCTGTTGCTCTAAGCGCGTTTGTTTTTGTGAGAAAAAAATTCGCGATTGTGCGAAATGCAAAAAGTGCCCGCAAAAACAGTGAAAATGAAAAATAATTGAGGAAAAAAATGCTCCTTTCGTCAATCGTTTACTATTTGGCTTCTGCCTCGGTGATTCTTTTTTACGGAATTGGAATTAGTCGCACCGTTTCAGCACGGCACGATTTTTCCGTTGCCATTTTGTCTTGCATAAAAGCACTTTCCATTGCGAGTGCGTCGTCGGCAATTTCGTTTCTTTGCGTCCGCTGGATTTTATCGCCTTCGCACCTTTTTGAACTCTATCCGTTTGTGGCAACGTTCGTCTTTTTGTTTTTGACAATTCTCATTGAGATTTTTTTGGACGTTGGAATAAAAAAATCTCCCGCAGAATTTTCCGTAACGCTTTTGAGCGTGATTCTTTCGCTCGGAGAATCGATTTCCGTCGCTCACGCCGTTGTTATTGCGTGTACGTGCGTTTGCTCGTTTTATTTGTTTTTGCTTCTTTTTCATGCCATTCGCGACAGAGCAGCATTTTATTCTGACCCTACGGGAATCAAAGTTTATCCAGTTTTGATATTAAGTCTTGCGGTTGTAATGCTTGCGATTTGTGGCGTAAACGCCAGTTATTTTTCCGCTCTTTGATTTGACGTTTGGAGGAAAAAATGGTTTTGTCGTTTGTTTTTCTTTTTTTGTTTGTGTTGTCGAGTTCGCTTTTGCTTTTCTTTTTCTTTGCGTTTTTTGTCCCCGCGTTGAGCCTGCGCTACGACAGCGTTGACGAACTTTTTTCCGTTGAAGAATTCGTTGACGGAGAAGATGCGCTCATCGAGAAAAAAAACAGAGCTGAGCCTCACGCTGGACGCTTCGCGCGAATCGATGCCGTTGCTTCTCCGCTTGATTTTAGTTGGACGGGCGAAAAAAATTGCGCACTTTTTCATTCTATTTACGGCACGCCAGTTGGCTCTGACGGATTTACATCTTGCATTGGTTTTGGCGACTGCGCCCGCGCTTGCCCTCAAAAAGCAATCGTTGTGCGCGACGGCGTTGCCACGGTTACGGAAAGTTGCGACGGTTGCGCGCTTTGCATTGGTTCGTGTCCTATAAATCTCGTGTCGCTCGTTCCAGAAATGCCTCAGACGGAAAATAAACTCTTTCGTTTTTGGGATTCTTGCTATAAAATCATTTCAGGCTAAAAGGTCTGTCTTTCCATGAAAAAACTTGGCATTTCCGTCATATTCTCATTTCGCTTGCCACTCCTTGATTCAGAGGAACATCTGGAGGAACGGTATCAGAATTCGTGGCGTTTTATTGCGACTTTTTTGTATAAACACCCAAATAACAAGGCTGCCATTTCGATTCCTGGAACAATTCTTCTGTGGCTTGAAAAAAAACATCCTGAATTTATAAAAGTCTTGGAAAAACTCGTTTCTCGCTCCCAGATTGAGATTTTGGGCGGCGCGTTTTACAATCCGATTCTTCCTGCGATTTTTCCTGTTGACAGAAGCGGGCAAATTGAATTACTCACCACGGAAATCCGCCGACTTTTTGGAAAAAGACCGCGCGGAGCGTTTCTTTTTGCCTCTGCATTTGAAAACTCGCTCGTGCCAACTTTGCAAAATTGCGGTTTTGAGTACGCGCTTCTTGACGGTTCGCTGCTTTCGGGAAAAAGCACGTTTGTGCCGTACATTGCCACGGAACGCGGAAAATCCATTCGCTTGGTTTTTTCTGACGAAATCAAACCGAACGCAATGGAGGATCCCGTTGATTTTCTTGAAAAATTGCTTTTTCGCGCGGACGGCAGTTTTTGTTCGATTGTCCTAAAAGACGACGATTTCGCGCTTCTTTTGAATTCTCTTTGGATTGAAAAATTCTTCTTTGTCATTCGTAACGAATTTCGCGACAGAGCGTGGATTCCTCTCCAGCGCGAATTATTGTACTCAACAGATGAGGAGTTCCGCCCGATTTATCTAGCCTCCGCGATTTCTTCGGAGTTTGATTCAAACACGTTTTTTGATTTTTTGCTCAAAAATCCCGAAAGTAAATCCCTCTACAATCGAATGCTTCACGTGAGTATGCTTTTGTCGCAGAGTAGGGGAGACAAGGCGCGCCGAGAAAATGCGCGGGAATTTTTGTGGGCGGCGCAGGCGGGCGAGGCGTACCTTTTTGACGACGACGGCAGAATGCGCCAAAAGGCTTGGAAACTTTTGTCGGAAGCGGAAAACGAACTTCGGGAAACTTCGGATTTTTCTCCGATGACTTCTTCTTACGATTACGACGGCGACGGCAGAAACGAATACGTTTGTTCAATGGAGCGTTTTACGGCTTGCATTTCTCCAGTTGGGGCGCGGATTTTTGAGTTTTGTCCAATCAAAAATCCTGCGGGAAATTACGCTGACACAACGCAATCGCGCGGACTTTTTGTGAGTCGATTTTTGTCGGAAGCAGAATACGGCAACTTCAAAACGGGCGGGGACGTTTCTGGAGTTTTTTCGGGGCGATTTTCAGAGCAATTTTTTAGTGCGTCAAAAAACGAGATTCGGCTTTTTTCGTCGTGCGATTTGAGTGCAGAAAAAAAAATTTCCCTTTCAAAAAAATTCGTTGCAAAAGGAAATGGCTTTACGGTTCAAGTCATTTTGAAAAACGAATGTGCGCTAGACGTGGCAGGCGTTTTGACGGTTGAATGTGATTTTGCTCGAATGGATTTTTCTGATGACGGCGGCTACGGAATCGAAGTCGTCTATGGCTCAGAGTATCTGCAAGGGGAGCGGGATTCTTTTGGCGGCGAAAATGCGCGAGCGGTGGAACTTTTGGACGTTTCTTTAATGCAGTTGACGGACAGTTTTTCTGACATATCGTTCGTTTTTGAGCCGAATGAAAAATGTTCCGTGGTTCTTTTGCAAAATAAAAATGGCGGACTTTCCGCTTCTCTTTGCTGGCACGTAAAAATCGGCGCGGGGGGCGAACTTGAAAAAACCGTCAATTTTGCCGTTGTTGCCCTCAAAAAAAAGCATGGAAAATAAACGGTCTTTTTCAAAAACCGCTTTTGAGTCGATTTGTATAAACGCGCGTTTTTCACTATAATTTTCCGCATGAAAAACATTACACTCACTGAAAAACGACTTATCACTTCGGCTCTGCCGTATGTAAACAATATTCCCCATCTCGGAAACTTGATTCAGATGCTTTCCGCTGATGTATTCGCCCGATTCTGCCGAAGCCGCGGCTACGAGACGATGTATGTCTGCGGCACTGACGAATACGGCACGGCGACTG
>CALFJF010000065.1 GCA_937877535.1 uncultured Treponema sp. | reverse complement strand
CTAATTTGAAGCGGAAAAATCGTTTTTCGTGAAAGATGCAAAAAATTCACTTCGATTGGATTTTTGTACACGCGATTTAAAATTTTGAATGCTTCCATTGGAAGATAGCCGTCACGCGCCATAAAATTAATTTTAGCAAAATGTTGCTCTTTCAGTTCTTGATGAAGCCATCGCGCAACCGCAAACAAATGCATTCCGAGCGGAAAATAGCCAATCATGAATGGAGAGGCATTAAAATCAGAATTCCTGTCGAAAGGTAAAAAAGGATTGTCAAAAAGTCGGTTCGCAACAACTGCAAGCATCGTGCGGATTCCAAAAAAATCATTGAAAGTTCCTGCCCGCCTGCTTAAAAACGACTGCTCGTAAACTTTTCTCACCGTTTCGCCGCCAAAAAACGCCCCGCCCGCCTGATTTGTAAGGACACTGACTGTGCGCGGAAGAAAAGCCGTCTTTAATCCGATTTTCTCGGCAGAATTTATGTCGCTTTCGCCGTTGTCGCCAATGTGCAGAATATGCTGAGGCTTTACATTCAACTCTTTTGCGATTTTCTTGAAAAGCTTCCCCGACCATTTTGCAACTCTATCTTCGCACGAAACATACAGCGCATCATAATCAGAATATCCCTGCCGCGAAAGCAGTTTTTCAAGGAATGCGGCAGGAAGATACATATCGCTCGCAATCACAATTTTTTTTCCGAGATATTTTGCCAAATCAAAAAGACTTTTCGCATATTTCCGCTGTTTGCAAAATTTCAATTCAAGATTAAGCTCTTCATTTTTGATTTTCTCGAGCGATTCATGACTCCAGCCGGTAAGCTCTTCCAATTCGTCATAAATTTCATCAAGTGTTACATCTTCATACATCGGGTGAGAGAGCTTCAGTTTTTCGCGAGCAAGATATTCCGCTTCGCACCGAATGTCCTTAAATCGCAATTTGTCGGTTATTTTTAAAACTTTATTTACGAAAACCTCAAGCAAACAAAAGATGTCGGTCGGATAGTAAAACGGACGGGTCAAGAGCGTGTCAAAAATATCAAAACTAACGACCCTGACGGATTTGTCGCAAATTTTCAGTTTTAGCTCTTCGCCGAAAATATTTTCCATCGTGTCATAGGATTCGGGCGCAAAAAGATAGGCATTCTCGTCCTCTGGAAATGAGATGTTTTTTGGAAACGGAATCGCCTTTATGAGCGAGTTGAGTTCTTTTTTTTCGGAGTATGAAAGCCTGGCAGTTTGAATCGCCCGTTCGTGAAAGTCGATATAATGAAAATACCACGCCCAGATTTCATTTTCATACTTTTCACAATTTTGATTTTTCAAAAAATCAAGGATGAACGAAAAAGTCTGCTTGTTGTTGCGAATATCTTTTTTAATGTCTTCAAAAGATTTTTTCTGATGTATTGACGAATTCTTACGCTGATAATAGTAATAATAATCGCCATGACAATTCGTAAGGTGATTCGCAAAAAAGTACAGGACAGACGAAAAAAGCACATCCTCCGTATTAACGATGTTTCCCTCGATTTTTTCAAAAAACGGAAGCGATTTTTCCCACAAATCACGGCGAATCAATTTTGCCCACATATAATTTACTTCTGGCTCCATTCCAAGCGAAGCAAAAAACAAATCCTTGATTTCCTGACCGCGCAAATCCAAATCATTTTTTCTGATTCTTGAAGTTTTTCGCGAAGCGTAATGATGATTTCCCTCGTCTGTTTCAAGCAAAAAATCGCCAAGAACAATGTCGGAGTCAGTTTCAATCGCTTTTTTGACCAAAGTCCGATAAAAATCAACAGAAACATGGTCATCACTGTCGATAAACGCAATGAAATCTCCCTTTGCGACTTTTGCGCCTGCAAGCCGTGCGTGAAAAAGCCCCAGATTCTCTTGATTTTGCACAAAACGGATTCGAGAAGCAGTGTCATACCGCTCGACAATTTCCCTGCAATTCCCCGGGGATTTGTCGTCAACGATTATGAATTCAATATTCTTGAAAGTAGAGTTCAAAACACTTTCAATGCACCGAGGCAAGTATTCTTCGCAATTGTAAACTGTAGTAATCACAGAAAGCAGCGGCTCGTCCATTTTTCTTCCTTAAAAATCCAAACGCCTTTTTATAAAATCTAACAACAATCCATTTGGATTTACAAAACAGTAACACAAAAATCCGTTTGTATCAATATTTAATCCCGACAAATCCATTTGTATTATTCTTGTGATATGCTGCCTTTTTGGAATAATGTAAAAGACGAATTAGAATACAACTTAATGACTCAAAAAGAACTTGCTTCAGAAATTCAAATCAGCTACAACACTTTGCAGTCATGGATTACAAAAGACAGGCTGCCAGACGCGGAACAAGCCGTAAAAATCGCAAGAAAATTAAATAAAAATGTTGAATATTTGGTCGATGGAAAAAGAATCGCCTTGTCAGACGAATTAAAACCGAGCATTCAAAAACTTATCCCCAAATTAAAAAATCTTTCCGAGGAAAATTTAGTTTTGATTGGGAAACTTGCAGAAAAATTACGGTAAGAACGGGGATTTTTGCGTTAGCGGGTACAACTCCGGCGAAAGCCGTTCGCCGTCATACGGCACTTCTCGTCGTTTGCTAAATCTCCAGCGTTCCCACGACAGTCGTGTCATCTTCGTGGGGCTTTTCGCGCCGCTTGAAGAACGACGGTCGCTCTGGCTTTTCTTCGGCACGGCTAGCAGAACCTATCGAAACCGATTTTTCTTCTTTCTTCGCATTTCGTTTTGCTTTGGGTGCGACCAAAAATCCGAACATCGAGCCGCACAAGCCTCCCGCGATGTGGGCGACCGTGGAAATGTTCTCGGCTTTGGGAGCGTTAATCAATTCTCTTCCTAAATAAATCGCGACCACGAAAATGAACGAAAGCGGAATCACATTTTTGTCGAGCGTGGTGATTGAAGCCAAAATTATAAGCATGAAGACGATTCCGCTCGCACCCAAAAGCGGCGGGCGTGATTCACACTGATTTTGAGAAAGGCTTTATCAAGGCGGAAGTTTATTCCGTGGAAGATTTAAGGCAATACGGAAGCGAGGCTGAAATCAAGGCGCACGGAAAATACCGTCAGGAAGGCAAGGAATATGTCGTTCAAGACGGTGATTGCATTTTCTTCAAATTTAACGTGTAGGAAAGTTTTTCGATGTGGTCATTGGGTCTGTTGAAATGACCACATCGACATATCGTGGTTTCGACACGCTCAACCACCGCGTATTTTTTTAGAAACTGTGGTCATTAAACTTGTCGAAATGACCGCGGTTCATTTTTTTAAGGCGTTTTTAATCAAATCAAAAGAAAAAAAATAAGTCAGAAAAATCCAAAAAAAATTTTTGAAGCGCGTCCGCGTTGCTTTCAAGAGGGTTTTCCACAGACGTTTCCACACGTTTTCCACAGTCGCTCGGATTGACAGGGCAAAATTTCCAAACTATAGTATGAACAATCGGAGAGGGAGGGTACACAATATATAGTGTTTTTTGAGCAAAAATAACGTAAACAAACACTAATAAAGGCGCAAAACAAAATCCCTTTGCGTACTCAAAAAATCAACATAACAACTCCAAAGGATGATTCAAAAAAGATGAAAATTATAAAACGAAACGGCGAAGAAGCGATTTTTGACGTGCAAAAAATTATTACGGCAATCGAAAAAGCAAACAAGGAAGTTCCCATTCAAGAGCGGCTTTCGGACGAAACAATCAAAAAAATCGCGGCGGAAATTACCGAAGAATGTGAGCGGCAAGGCGGAGAAGCCAGCGTGGAAGCCGTGCAAGATTTGGTGGAAGACGGAATCATGCGCGAAAAGGCGTTTTCAATTGCAAAAAAATACATCACCTACCGCTACCAGCACGAACTCATGCGACGAGCGAATTCTACGGATAGTCAGATTCTTTCGCTCCTTGAATGCAACAACGAGGAAGTGAAGCAGGAAAACTCAAACAAAAATCCTGTGGTTGTTTCGGTGCAGCGCGATTATATGGCGGGCGAGGTTTCAAAAGACATCACGCGCCGATTTTTGCTTGACGGCGAAATCGCGCGGGCGCACGATGACGGAATTATCCATTTTCACGACGCTGATTATTTTGCGCAGCACATGCACAACTGCGATTTGGTGAATCTCGATGATATGCTTCAAAACGGCACGGTCATCAGTGGCACAAAAATCGACAAACCGCACAGTTTTTCAACGGCATGCAACATCGCAACTCAAATAATCGCGCAGGTTGCCTCGTGTCAATACGGCGGGCAGAGCGTTTCGCTCACACATCTTGCGCCGTTTGTTGATGTGAGTCGGCAAAAATTCTTCCGAGAGATTTCCGAAGTCGAACAACAGGCGGGAATCAAGTACACGGACGAACAAAAAAAGGCAATCGTGGAAATGCGGCTTCGCGACGAAATCAAACGTGGCGTTCAGACAATTCAGTATCAAGTTGTAACGCTTATGACCACGAACGGGCAAGCACCATTTGTAACGGTGTTTATGTATTTGAACGAAGCGCGGAGCGAGCAAGAAAAACACGACCTTTCAATGATAATCGAAGAGGTTTTGCGCCAGCGGTATCAAGGTGTCAAAAATGAAGCAGGTTTTTGGGTTACGCCCGCGTTTCCAAAACTCATTTATGTGCTTGAAGAAGACAATATTTTAGAAGGAAGTCCGTATTATTACCTCACCGAACTTGCGGCAAAATGCACGGCGCGGCGGCTTGTTCCCGATTACATTTCCGAAAAGAAAATGAAAGAACTCAAAGGCGATGTCTACACGTGTATGGGCTGTCGTTCGTTTTTGACTCCAGACCGATTTTCACAAGCGGGAATCGGAAATATCGCAAACGCAAAAAATTACATTCCAGGAAAGCACAAATATTATGGAAGATTTAATCAAGGCGTTGTAACGATAAACCTTGTGGACGTGGCGTGTTCTTCGGGCGGAAACAAAGACGAATTTTGGAAGATTTTTGAAGAGCGACTGGAACTGTGCCACAAAGCACTCATGCTTCGGCACAAGCGACTTTTGGGAACTCCGAGCGACGTGGCTCCGATTCTTTGGCAAAACGGTGCGCTCGCTAGGCTCAAAAAAGGCGAGTTGATTGACCGACTGCTTTTTAACGGATACTCCACGATTTCGCTTGGATACGCGGGACTTTGCGAGTGCGTGAGATACATGACGGGAAAAAGCCACACCGACCCAGAAGCAACTCCGTTCGCGCTTGAAGTGATGAAAAAAATGAACGAAAAATGCGCCGAATGGAAAAATGCAAGCAACATCGACTTTTCGCTCTACGGAACGCCGCTTGAGTCCACAACGTACAAGTTTGCAAAAGCCTTGAAAAAACGATTTGGCGAAATCAAAGGCGTAACGGACAAAAATTACATCACCAATTCGTATCACGTTCACGTAACCGAGGAAGTTGACGCTTTTTCAAAACTCACATTTGAAAGTCAGTTTCAAGAACTTTCGCCAGGTGGCGCAGTGAGTTACGTAGAAGTTCCAAACATGGAAGGAAATATTCCTGCTGTAATGGCTCTTTTGACACACATATATGAAAATATAATGTACGCAGAATTAAATACAAAAAGCGACTGCTGTCAGAGTTGCGGCTACACAGGCGAAATCCGCGTAATCGAAGACGAAGAAGGAAAACTCGTCTGGGAATGTCCGTCTTGCGGAAATCGCGACCAAACAATGATGAACGTGGCGCGTCGCACTTGCGGTTACATCGGAACTCAATACTGGAATCAAGGAAGAACTCAAGAAATCAAGGAACGGGTGCTGCATTTGTAAACAGCGGTGGTTTCGACAAGCCATGCCACCGCTGTTATCAAAACCACGCATATTTGCTTGCATTTTTCGGTGTTTCTGTCATAATAAGAGAATAAGTTTTGTTCAAAATGGGGGTCTTTATGAAAAACGCTTTTTTCCGTTTTGTCTCGCTCCTTGCGTTCTGCTCCGTTTTCTTCGCGTTTGTCTCTTGTTCCGATGTCAGTTCCCAAAAAGATTCGGCTTCACTCTCGCTTTCAATCAATCCGAGTGCTTTCAAAGCGATTTCCGCATCTCGGAGCGTTTCCTCATCTTCCCGGGCGGCGGAAAGTTATTATTTTCCGACTGATGGCGAATTTTCAAAAGAAAACATCGTTGCGACTTATGTCACTCCCGCAGAATTTTCTTATGACTCAAAGACCGTTAATGGAAATGTGATTTTGTATTTGTTCAGCGATAATAAATTTATCATTGTAAGCGATGTCACGATTTTCTCTCTTTCATACATTTCCAAAGGAACTTATGTCAAATCTGGAAGAGGCTACAAAAACGCTTATATTACTCTGACAGTCACGCATGAATATGACTCAAAGGCTAAGGAATGGAAAGAATTAGACCCGTATTCATATCAAAGTTTATATATTGAGGACGGCTCGTTTAAGTTAGAAAACTTTTTCTCCGCCGATTCTGAAATTGAAATGCCTGAGACTTTGGAATTTACGCTTGTCGAAAAAGACCATGAATATCAAATTGCCGTTTCTATTTCAGGCGATTACAACAAAACGGATTCAAAAGAAATTTCTGACTCGCAAAGTCCAGTCACATTCACTTTCAGCAATATTGACATCGGAAGCACGGTGTCTGCAAGAATCGATGTGTACGAACTTACCAGCGAAGAATACCTGCATATTTTTACGGGAACTTCCGACTCGCTCACCATAACAGAAGGCGCGAATTCTCTGCCAGTCAAAGCAAAAAACATGACATCGGGCGATTTGGTAAAGAATCAAGTCATATACGGTAATTATTATGAGTCCGAGATTTCAGAAAGCGCAGACGGGAAAAGCGAAAAATGGAGTTCATACGGCTTCTACGCTTGGAAAAACGGAAAATATCAGATTTTTGAATTTGGAACAGAAGAATTTATTATTTCCGAAGGAACATGGCGTGCCGACAAAACGACAAAAACGCTTTATCTGACCGAATGTGCCTTGCGAAAATCTGGCGCGACTTCTTCTGACAAAGCCGAATTCATCAGTTTTCCGAAAGAATCTGCGGGAATCGACCTTTCTGCCGTGCAAGGTGAATCGTACAACGGTAACGAAAGCGGCTCATTCTCGTTCACAAGCGCGAACGGCATGACTTTCAAGTTTTCCGTTTATGGAGAATTTAGCCTTTTTGATGATTCAGAAGAAAGCAACTCAAGCGAACCAAATTCGACAGAATCAGCCACAACGACAGCGGAAGCAACTGCAAACGCAGGAACGAATCCGTAAGTTTTTCGCGGAGGATTTTCTTTCAAATAGAATAAAAAGGGGCTGTCCAAAAAGTTCAAAATGTGGTGGTTGAATCTATGCATTCGCAAAGCGAATTGCAAACCACCTACAGTGTAGCGGTCATTGTGTTTCGACAAACTCAACAACCAAGCGTGTCGAAATGACCACAAAATGAAAAAAAAATGCTAAAATTTGGTGGTTTCGGCAGGCAGGAACACCAAGCCTAGCCGAAACCACCGATTTTTTGCCTATCTACGAATTCTTCTTCTCGTACTCAATGACCGCCTGTGCGCCAGCAAGTCGCGCGAGCGGCACGCGGTACGGAGAGCAGCTCACATAGTTCAAGCCAATCTGATAGCAGATGTGGATTGAAGCGGGGTCGCCGCCGTGTTCGCCGCAGATGCCGAGGTGCAGGTTCGCGTTCACGGTGCGGCCTTTTTCTTCGGCGATTTCCATGAGCGCGCCAGGACCTTCGTAGTCGAGCGTGGCGAACGGGTCGTCCTCCAAGATTCGCTGCTGCAAGTACGACTCGATGAACTTGCCGTAGTCGTCGCGGCTGAAGCCGAATGTGGTCTGCGTGAGGTCGTTCGTGCCGAACGAGAAGAAATCCGCGTACTTCGCGATTTTTCCTGCGCTCAAAGCGGCTCGCGGGAACTCAATCATCGAACCGATTTCAAATTTCAAGTTCACGCCCTTCTCTTTGTTCACCTTGTCGATGACCGCCTCCGCCTGCT
>CALFJF010000064.1 GCA_937877535.1 uncultured Treponema sp. | reverse complement strand
GTCAGGTCGGGAATCGGGTGCGAGATGTCGTCGTTCGGCATGGTCAGAATCGGAATCTGCGTGATTGAGCCTGCCGAGCCCTTGATTTTGCCCGCCCGCTCGTAGAGCTCGGCGAGGTTCGAGTAGAGGTAGCCGGGGTAGCCCTTCCTGCCCGGAACTTCGCCGCGCGTCGTGGAAATCTCGCGGAGCGCCTCGCAGTAGTTCGTCATGTCGGTCATCACCACAAGGACGTGCATGTTCTTCTCGTACGCCAAATACTCCGCCGCCGTGAGCGCGCAGCGCGGCGTGATGATGCGCTCGATTGAGGGCGCGTCGGCGAGCGACTGGAACATGACGACGTTCGAGAGGACGCCCGACTCCTCGAACGACTTTATGAAAAACTGCGCCTGGTCGTACTTGATTCCCATGCCGGCGAACACCATGACGAACTGCTCGTCCGAATTGAGGATTTTCGCCTGTCGGATGATTTGCGCGGCGAGCTTGTTGTGCGGAAGCCCGTTCCCGCTGAAAATCGGGAGCTTCTGCCCGCGGATGAGCGTGTTCATGCCGTCGATTGACGAGATTCCCGTCTGGATGAAGTCGCGCGGGTAGACGCGGGCGAACGGGTTTATCGGCATTCCGTTCACGTCGATTTTCTTTGACGACACGATGGGCGGAAGCCCGTCAATCGGCTCTCCGAGACCGTTGAAGATGCGCCCGAGCAAGCCCTCGCCCACGCGAAGCTCCATCGGCTCGCCCAAGAATTCCACCGTCGTGTCGTTCAAGTCCAGCCCCGTCGTCGAGCCGAAAATCTGGACAATCGCCGTGTCCTCGTTCAGGTCGATGACGCGCCCCGTCTTCTTCGCGCCGCTTTTGTCGCGCACATAGACGATTTCGTTATAGAAAATGTTTTCCGCGCGGCGCACCACAACAATCGGGCCGTCAACGGAAGAAATCCCTTTGTATTCAACACCTTTCATCACGCACCCGCCTTGCGGTACATCCGCTCAAGATTCCCCAGCTGCTCCTCCAGCCGCCCCTCAACCTCGTGCAGTTGCTCCAACTTGTCGTTCGGGACGGACGACTTCAAGCGCACGATTTCGTCACGCACGGGGAGCGACGTGATTTTGACGAGCGGCGCACCCGCCTTGATGACGGAAAGCGCACGCGTATAAAACGCCATGATAAGGAGGAGGATGTGCACCTGCTTTTCTGGCACGGAATACACATCTACCGCGTCAAACGCGCTCTGCTGCAAGAAGCCGTTTTTAATCATGTCGGCGACCGTAAGCACGATTCGCTTTTCGTCGGGGAGCGCGTCAGGTCCAATCAAGCGCACGATTTGCTGCAATCGCTGCTCGTCCTTCAAAAGTTCAAGCGCACTCAAACGCACTTCTGCCCATCTAGGGTCAAGTTTATCCCACCACTCGCGGATTTCTTCGGCATATTCAGAATAGCTTTCAATCCAGCCGATTGCAGGATAATGCCGCGCGTTCGCCAATTCTCTGTCCAATGCCCAAAAACAACGGATAAATCGCTTGGTGTGCTGGGTGACTGGCTCAGAAAAATCGCCGCCCGGAGGAGAAACCGCCCCGATAACAGAGACGCTTCCTTCCTCGCCGCACAAAGCGTTCACTCGCCCCGCCCGCTCGTAGAATTCAGCCAAACGAGTGGGCAAATAAGCGGGGAAGCCCTCTTCGGCAGGCATTTCTTCCATTCGACCAGACAGTTCTCGCAACGCCTCTGCCCAGCGCGAAGTCGAATCAGCCATAATCGCCACATGCATTCCCATGTCGCGGTAATATTCTGCGAGCGTGATTCCCGAATAGAGCGAAACTTCACGCGCCGCAACGGGCATATTCGATGTATTTGCGATGAGAATCGTTCGTTCCATGAGCGAGCGACCAGTTCGCGGGTCAATGAGCGTGGGGAATTCGGTTAAGACATCGGTCATTTCATTCCCACGCTCACCACAGCCGATGTAGACAATCAAATCAGCGTCGCACCATTTTGCGATTGCGTGCTGAGTCATCGTTTTCCCAGTGCCGAATCCGCCTGGAATTGCCGCAGTTCCTCCCTTTGAAAGCGGGAAGAACACATCGATGACGCGCTGACCCGTAACGAGCGGCTGGCTTACCGTCAGTTTCTTTTGGTACGGGCGCGGGCGGCGGAGCGGCCAGTAGTGCGAAAGCTTGATTTCCTCGTCGAGCTCCGTGGTCGCAATCACGTCGTCCACGGTGTATTCGCCCGCACCTTTGAACGTCTTGAGCGTGCGCCCGCGCACCGTGGGCGGCACCATGATTTTGTGCCGAATTGACGCCGTTTCCTGCACGTAGCCGAGCACTGCGCCCGGCGCAATCGCCGCGCCCGCAGAAATCCCGTCGGCAGCGTCCATTTTCCATTTCTTTGCAACGTCAATCGGCTCGGTGCGCTCGCCCGGAACAAGGAACGCGCCCGAATGTTCGTACATCGCCTCAAGCGGACGCTGAATTCCGTCATAAATCGTGCCGACAAGCCCCGGTCCAAGGCGGAGCGAGAGCGGTCGCCCGTTCGATACGACTTCCTCGCCGATTTTCATGCCCGTGTCGTCTTCGTAGACTTGAATCGTCGCGCTCCCCGCGTTCTGTCGGATAATTTCGCCGATAATTTTCTTTTCGCCCACGTCAACCACGTCGTACAAGCCACATTCTTCCAAGCCCTCGGCGTAGACAATCGGACCTGAAATCCTTGTGATTTTTCCAATTATCGCACTCATTGTGGTAATGTTCCTCCAAACAAATGCGTGGCAAGTTCCTCGGAATATTCGTCCATAATTTCCCGAAGAATCTGCTCAATCGTAAGTCTAATGCGCACGGTTCCGTCCTCGCTTTCAAGAATGATTCCTTCGTGAATGTTGTTTCCGCGCACCGCTTCTTCGCCCGATTTTTCAAATGTCGTTTCTTCAACAGAAATCAAGGAAATTTCGGGAAAATCCAAAACCGTTCGCACCTCGGAATCTGAAAGCCCAAACGATTTCGCACGGAATTTCAGTTTTGCGTTTTTGGATTTCTCGCTCAAAAGAAGCACGACTTTTTTGCATTTTTTTTCTATCAAAGACAGCCGTTTTTCTTTGCCAAGATTTTTGAGATACTCGCCGAACGCACCTATCACGGAATCAGCGTAAAATTGCACCAAAAAACGCGCTTCTTCAAGCGGCAACGCGCTTTTTGCGTTTTGCTCATATTTTTCGATTCTCGATTTGTATTGAGATGCCAATGTTTCGCCAGCATCTTTTATGCGCCCGTCAACGCTGCTCAAAATCCGCGCACATTCCGCTTCCGCGTTTTTTTGGATTTTTTCCGCTTTTTTTCGAGCATCCGCCTCGATTTCTTTGTCGAGGATTTCGGTAGACCGTAACTCTTCCATTTTTTTTCCGTTTTTCGCTAGACCGAGATTCCAACCGCCTCGCGGATTGCGTCAGAGAGGGATTTTTTTCCTTCAAGTCGCCCGTGAATCCCCGGAACTTCAACAATCAGCGGATACTGCGCACCGCGCTGCCAAGAAAGCACTTCCTCCTCAAGAAGCGCGGACACAGCCTCCGTTAGAACCAGAACTTTTGGACGCTCAGACGACGGAACGCCCTGCACACCGCCTCGTCCTGTAATTCGATTAAAAGCGGCAAGTGCCTCCTCTCGATTTTGAGCCACGACACCTTGCACACCGACGAGATTGAACGCAATCACAAGTTCCCGTTCGCCAATGACAAAATATTCCAAAACGTTCTTCCTAAATTATATTATCTTTACAAAATGATGATGAGAAGCGCGACCAAAAAGCCCCACAAACAAATGCCTTCTGCAAGACCAACGAACGGCAACGCTTTTCCTGAAAGTTCCGCGTTTTCACTCATTGCGCCCATTGCCGCCGCACCGATTTTGCCGACTGCCATGCCGCCCGCAATACAAGCAATACCGACTGCGACTGCTGCAGCAATGTACTTAATCATGCTGCCTCCAGAAGCCGCCGCCGAAGCGTCCTGAGCCGCCGCCGTTGAAACAAACGCGACCGTCAGCGCAACAACCAATGCAAAAACCCGCTTTTTCATTTTTTATACTCCTTAAGAAAATATTTATTTGAACTCGAACGCAAACGGTTTGAATTCGCGTCCAGTTTCGTTGAAAAATTTGGAAAAGAATTCGTAATATTGCAAACGGATAACTTGAATCGCCACAATCATGCCTTCAAGCACAACAACGATTCCGTTTCCCACAAGCAACACCGCGATTCCACCCACGCCCGCAAGTTCCGTGAGCGTGGAAATGATAAGTCCAAGAACGGCGTGTGCCAACGCAAACGCGCCCACTCGAATAAAACTAATTGAGCTCGAAAGATAACTGATGACCGTTTCAAGAACTTCTACCACGCCCTCGATAACCGCACCGCCGAGTCCATTTTCAAGAACAGGGCGTTCTCCAGAAACAAGACGCGAAAGCGGTTCCGAAAAAGCCGTGCAAAAAAGCGTCAACGCGATAATCACCCAATCGTAAAGCGCAGGCGCGTGAGAAAAAAGCGCGATTCGGAGCGCGAAAACAACAACGTACCAAAAAAACGCCGCTCCAGAAATCCCCGTTTTTCCAAAAATCGCTTTGCCCGTTCGTCCAAGCGCAAATTGATTTGCAATGTTCACGATAATTCCGATTGAATTTATGAAAAATCCCACCGCAACCGTAAATCCAAAGAACAAAAACATATTCAAAACGGATTTTTTTCCTTCGTTCGGCATTAAATGCAAAATTTGGTCGCGCGGAGAGCCAAAAAGACTCGTAATCGCCCTTGAAAGGGGACGCAAAATCTCCTCGTTTCCAAAAAACTCGCCAGTCAAAATGCCCATAATCGTGCTTGAGATTCCGATTGCAATAAAAATCGGAGCGAATTTTCCCCAGCCGCCGACTTTTACGACGTTTTTTGCCATAAGGATTCCGAGGAGCAAAAAGACAAGCCCTTGCCCCGCGTCGCCAAACATGATTCCGAACAAAATCGTAAAGAAAATTGCCACAAGCGGAGTCGGGTCGATTGAACCGTAAATAGGCGAGCCGTAACTCAAAATGAGCCGCTCAAACGCGCCAACGATTTTTCCGTGCTTCAACTGAACGGGCACTTTTTCCTTTCCGCTGATGACGGACAAAACCTCGTGCGGTTTGTACACGCGCACGGCAACGCGATTTCCTGTTATTTTGTCCAAATCCAAAAGAGTTTCGTTGCACTCGCTTTCGGGAAGCCAGCCTGTGATTCTGTAAACGAGTTTCGTGGATTCAAGCGCGTTTTTTGTTTCTTCGATTTGAGATTTGACGGAAAAAGAAGCCATCAATTCCAAAAGCATTTTTTCGTGCGAACGGGCAAAATTGTTCTTTTCTTCGTCCAAAAACGCAATCGATTTTTCCGCTTCCAACAGTTGCTTTTTCAAACTTTCAAGAACATCGTCTGGAACTCCCTTAAAATCGCGCGGAATTTCAAGATTCGTAAAGCCGAATTTTTTTAACTCCGAATCAAGCGAAAACCGCGCCCGTTTTGAAGAAGCCACGAGAATTTTTGATTGCGCTGCCACACTTTCGTCAGAAAGCGAAACGATGACGCACCGCCCGCCGAGTTCCGATTTGAGCAAAGGCAATTTTTCAATGTCGATTCTGCCGATTCTAAGCGACAAAAAAGAAATGTGGTCAAGTTCTTCAAAACTCACTTTTAGATTTGCAAACGAATGTGCTTCTTCGCTCGCTTCCTTTGCCCGTCTTAGGTTTTCCGCCGCCTCGTCAACGCGCGTTTTCAAAGAATCCACGGAAGAAAGAATGTTTTTTGCGTTTTCCTTTGTTTTTTCGTCAAGTTCCTTTGCTTCAAAAATCAGTTTTTCCGCTTCGTTTCCAGACGGAATCGAAACGCCCAAAAATTGACACGCCGATTTTAACGCGGCAAGCGTGTCCGCGTATTCGTTCCCTTTTTTTTCAACGACTTCGATTGTTTGAGCCTTTTCTTGATTTTCCGAATCGTCCGTTTTGTCTTGAGATGGGCTAGGCAGAACACTTCCCGCGTCGGCTTTTGACTGAAACTGAAAATTCCGCCTTTTTCCTAAAAATGAAATGACCGTGTTGACATCATCTTTGAGAACCATGAGTTCAACGAGTCGCATTGGTGTAGTTCTAGCCATTTTTTCACCGCCCCTTATTTTTCCGCCTCGTCAAGAAAAGACACCACGCGGGAAATCTTTTCAGAATCAAGACCAAGCCACAAACCTTCCGCGACCGAACGAATTATGTCCAATTCTCGCTGCTTCAATTTGAACCAAGAAATCAAACTCGTAACACTCATCGGATTTTTGTGAAACAGCACCGAATAACGCCTTACAAGTTCGCGATTAAAGGCGCGCTCAATATACGCAGGCTCAATTTCCCACACTTCGCCATCTTCGTGCGGATTCAAAAAGCGCGCAAATTTCCATTTTTTCCACAAATCGAAATTTTCAATATCAGTTTCGAGAATTTCGAGTGCGTCAAAAAGAAGTCCATCTTTTTCAAGAAGTCCGCCGAGCGGCAACTTTTCTTTGATTTCCGAAGGATTCATTTTATAGTAGACTTTCAAACGGAGAACCCACAAAATGCACGTTGCAGTAATTTCAAAACCGACCGATTTTTTTGCGTCTGCTCGTTCCGCTCTTGGAATTTTTTTGACTGCTTTCCACAATTCTTCAAAATACTGAAAATCAAGCCGTGAATCCGCGTTGCGCTGCCCGTCAATTCCCGGGATTTTATCGTACCACGAAAGACTCGAATTTTGGGTCATTTTGGAAATATCTGGCCAGGATTTATAATCAAGCATCGAAAACTCATGCGTATCAACGATATTCGGAAGCGAACTTTCTCCAAGGTTTAACGCCGCGCCAATTTCTTTGAGATTGTCGTAATCGTAAAAATGAAGCAGGGCGAAAAAAACAGGATTTGGACGCGAAAAATGATGAACAAGCGAAGTAAACGAATCCACAAAACGCATTTCCGATTTTTTTTCGATTTCCTTTGCAAGCAAACGTTCGGGAACGTTTGGCACGTCCGCCTGAAAAAGAATAGAGTAAAGTTCACGAAGCGACCGAGCCGCAAAAAGTTTTGATTCACGCCCGCACACAAACGATTTTGAAAGCATACCGCACGCTTTTGCGTTCACAAAAGCCGTCGCCGCGTCGCCGCTCATCGCTCCAAAGCGTTTTTTTGCTGCTATTCTTTTTTTTTGTCCAAACATTCAGCCAATTCCTTTTGAACGATTCTTATCCGAATATCCGAAACCGATTTTTCTCATTTACGCGAACAAAACGCCGTCTAAAAAACGCCCAAAAGCCTCAACATCTATTGTTAAAGAAGAAATGCGCTTTTTGAAATCTTCCGATTCTTTTTTGACTTCCAAAGAAATCTGCTCCGACTTTGCTGAAAACTCGCTTTCTTTTTCAGAAACCATTTTTTCAAACTCGGCTCGAAATTTCTTTTCCGTTTCCGCTTTTGCCATGCTCACTTTTTTGTCGGCTTCAGCCTGTGCTGCTTGAATTATCGCCTGCGCGTTTTTTTCAACTTCAAGCAAGTGATTGATTGTCTTTATTTCTTCGCGTTCCGCCATTTTTTTGCCCTTTTTTGATTTTGATTTAGACCGTTCCCGTTTCTTCTGCAAGGCGCAAAGCGTCAAAAACGTCAGAAGGAGAAGAGAGTGAACACAGTTTTTCTATAAAACCTGAAACTTGAAGAACGGTCGCAAGGGATTTTAAGACTTGAATGTGAGATTCGGTTTCGTCTTTTGCGCCCAAAATCAAAAACACCACGCGAACGGGGCGACCGTCAAGGGAATCCCAATCGATTCCTTCGCGACTAATGCCGATTGCGCCAATGCTCCCCGCTTTTATGCTAGAAACCAAAGCGTGGGGAACTGCCACTGATTCCATAATGCCCGTGGACATTGCTTTTTCGCGTTCCAACAAAGCAGAAATCACTTCTGCTCTGTCAATTTCAGAAAAATCCGAACGCTGATTTTTCATTTTTTGAACAATTTTTTCAACAAGTTCCTCAAGAAGTTCGTCTTTTTCGCTACTTTCAACGGGAACTACAATTGTTTCTTTTGGAAATATTCGCTCAAGACTCATACTCACCGCCTATTGTGCGCTTTCCGTTTGAACTGGAATCGACTCTGTGGGGTTTTCTTCTTTTGTTTCAACTGTTTCAGAAGCCACTGGCGAAGCCACCACCGTTTCGCTTTCCGCATTCATTGTGAGCGTTTCAGACGTTTCAGAAGATTTTGATTCAGCAGCAGGCGTTTCCACCGAAGACTCTGAACTCGCCGAAGTTTCTGAAGCACTTTCGGGCACTTCGGGAGTCGTGTCGTTTTTCCACCATTCGTCTGTTGAAGTTGCCGAAGAATCAGGAAGCAATCCCGCTTCCGCCGCCGCTCCCGCAAGGTCGTTTCCAGTAGAAGGCTTTTTGTTCACCAAAGCAAGGAAAAACGCCGTTATAAAAAACAAAACAACAAAAACAACGGTCGTTTTTGTAAGCACCGACGCAGAGTGAGAGCCGAATGCAGCAGAATTTCCGCCACCCAAAAGACCTCCCATGCCACTGCTCTTTTGGTCTTGCACAAGAACCAAAAGAATCAAAAGGACGCACACAATAACAAACGCTACCAAAAGAACTACACCAATAGCACCCATATTTACATTCCACTCCAAAAATATCCGTTCCCATCATTTTGAAAACGCAACGGATTTCAACATATTATACGAAAAGTCAGACAAACTCAACCGCTAAAAAACGACTTCCTGTCTTTTTTTTATACTGATACCGAGGAACGAACTTTGAGCGAGTTGAAATGACTGCTTGTTTTTACTGGTGGTTTCGATAAACTCAACCACCGATTTTTTGCACAATTTTAATTCCAGACAAAAAGGTCGGCACAATTTCGCTCGCCGCCAGAAACGTCAATCGCTTGCCCCGTGCAAAACGAATTGACAACGGTTAGAAAATAAATCCACTCCGCAGCCTCGTCTTCGCTCATCCATCTTTTTAATGGCGTTACGTCCATGATTTTTTTCCAAAGAGCGGGATTTTCCATGACCGAGCGATTTGATTTTGTGGCAACTCCGCCAAAGCAAAGCGCGTTGCACGTGGCTTTGAATTCGTTTGCAAGGCGAATCGCGCAATGTTTCATGTAGCCCACAACGCCCGCTTTGCTTGCCGCGTAAGTGGCAAATTCGTTTCCGCTCAACGCGCTCACGGAAGCGTTAAAAAGAACGGATTTTATGGAACTTTGAAAAGCGTATTTTTCGGTTACTCGCATTGAGCCAAGCAGATTCACGCGAATATCATCGTCGAGTGCGCTTTGAATTCCCGCGTTATTCACCAAAATCTCAACGCACTCGATTTTTGGAAGCGAAGCAACATCAACGATGTCGCAAACAAAATGGTTGTAATTTTTCGCGCCCTCTTCAAAAGGTTGTATCGCGCTTTCTTTTTTGTCGAGTCCAAAAACGGTGTGTCCACGCTTCAAAAAAAGCCTTGAAACGTGAACTCCAATTCCGCTCGAATCCCCCGTAACAACAACGTTCATGCGCGTTTCTTTTCAAGAAAATCAAAATAATCGATTCCAACGTTTTCTTTTTCCCAACCACAGACGATTTTGTATCCAATGCCAGAAAAAATGACTTCGCACAAAAGTTCAAAAAATGCTCCGATTACGGAACAAATCGCAACTTGCGTCCATGTCCACCCAAAAAAGATTTTTGAAACGACCGTGGCAAATACCAAATTATCAACAAGTTGAGCGACAAACGTTGAAACATAAGAGCGGAGCGCAAACGACCCAAATCCATTTTTAGAAAGCGATTTTCCGATTGCGCCGTTCAAAACCGCGTTCACAACGGACGAAACCAAAAAGGCAAGGCTCGAACCCAAAACAACGTACCAACTTCCGCCAAACGTTGCATTTAGTGCGTCGTTTACCAATTTGTTTTCAGAATCGTAGAACGCACCCCACATTCCGGGGGACAAACTCAAAAGCGCAAAAATGGCGCACACGACAAGATTTATCAAAAGCGACAAAACGCTCACTTTGATTGAAGCCACCGCGCCCCACCGCTTGCAGATTACGTCCATGCACAAAAACATAATCCAACTAAAAACAAAACCGCAATCAAGCGCGAGAAAACGAAAATTCACGAGTTCTTTGTTCGCCATCAAATTTGCGCAAACGAGCGAAAGAATAAAAACGGAAACGGTAACCGACGGAATTGAACGAAGGAGGATTTTGTAATCGTCCAAAAGATTTTTAAGAAATGAGAAATTTCTTTTCATTTTTTTGCCTCTCTTAAGGATTTTCATTTTTTTAGCGCAGGAGTTTTTGAGGTAACATAAACTGCGCTCGCTCAAAAAAGCAAAAAAGAATACGATTTTGCGCGGATTTTTTCAAGAACCTTAAAATCGTTTGCACAGCGCGAAATTTAATTGTAAAATAGGCGTAACAATTTTTTATTGGAGCGACGAAATGAAAGAAGCGGACGAATTGTACGAGCAACTTCAAGGAATGTATGAGTTTATGCAAGAAAGCGGCGTTACCGAAGACATCGAAGGCGCGATATTTGAATACGAGGATTGTGTATCCGAAGAAGATTATGCTGCATGGTTAAAAAAATACGAGTATTATAAATGAGCAAAATCCGCCAAGCAAAAATCGAAGATATTTCAGATATAAAAAGACTTTTGCTCCAAGTCTGCAACGTCCACAATAAAATCAGAAGCGATTTATTCAAAAAAGACGCAACAAAATACACAGACGACGAACTTTCAAAAATAATCGAAGAAAACGAAAAAACGCCCGTCCTTGTTTTTGAGGACGAGGGAACAATTCGTGGCTACCTTTTTGCGATAATCAAAGAAACAAAAGGCGACAACGTGCTTTTGGACAAAAAGGAATTCTACATAGACGATTTGTGCGTTGACGAGCATTTCAGAAAAAACGGAATCGGACGACGTTTGTACGAACGCGCCCTTTCTGACGCAAAAGAGGCGGGTTGCGATTTTGTAACGCTCAACGTTTGGGACGGAAACGAAAAAGCCCGCCATTTTTACGACTCTTTAGGCTTAAAGCCCCGAAAAACGCTACTGGAAAAAGCCATTTTGTAAAACTGGCTTTTTCGACTCCGCTCAACTACAAAAATGCTAGAAGCGGTGGTTGAGCCTGTCGAAACCACCAGTTTTTTGTCATTCTGAGCAGAGCGAAGAATCTCGTTTACAGCAAAAAACTAAGATTCTTCGGTCGTGTTGTGTCCTTTAGAATGACACAATTTTATGGTTACGAGTCAGCCGCTTACAGTCCTCTCGCCCACTGATATGTGCTCAAGTATGGGTCTGGCTTTATGGCAGATGGCGTTGTCCATACTTCGTCGATTAAACCTTTTTCGTTGATTTTTCCGATTCGCACTTGCTTGTAAAGGTGTTGATTTCCGCCGTCAATCGTAACAACGCCTTCGGGAGCAACAAAACTTAAGCCCTTTGCTGCCATACGAACCGCCTCTACGTCAAAACTTCCCGCTTTTTCGCACGCGGCAGCCCACATATACACGGCAATGTAGCCCGCTTCAATCGGGTCGCCCGTCATTTTGTCTTCGCCATACGCGCTTTTGTAATCTGAAACGAATTCTTTATTTCGAGCAGTTTGCGTCGTTTCGTAATAATTCCACGAAACATAATTCCCCGAAAGATTTTTTACGTCCATTTTGGCAACTTCTTCTTCCGCAATCGAAAAACTCATAACGGGAATAACGTCGCTCGAAATCCCCGCGTCTTTTAAGGCGGCAAAAAATGCCACATTCGAGTCGCCGTTCAACGAATTCAAAATCACGGACGGATTTGTTTCCTTGATTTTTGAAACGATTTCCGAAAAATCCACGCCGCCAAGCGTAACGTATTCTTCGCCAACGCACTCGCCTTCAAGTTGCGTCAGTTGCGCTTTGATGATTTTGTTTGCCGTGCGCGGAAAAACGTAGTCGCTTCCCACCAAAAACATCTTTTTTCCAAACTTTTCAGCGCAATAATCCACCGCAGGAATAATTTGTTGATTTGGAGAAGCACCCATGTACATTATATTTGGACTTGCTTCCATTCCTTCATATTGGACGGGATACCACAATAATCCGTACAGTTCTTCAAAAATGGGCTTTACCGCCTTCCGAGAATCGCTCGTCCAGCACCCAAAAACTGTGGCAACTTTTTCGTCTGAAAGAAGTCGGCGCGCTTCGCTTGCAAACATATTCGAGTCCGAAGCACCGTCGGCTTCCACTGCAACGATTTTTTTTCCAAGAACGCCGCCTTTTGCGTTGATTTCAGAAATCGCAAGCAGTTCCGAATCGTGAACGCCGCGCTCGCTGATTTCCATTGTTCCAGAAAGAGAATGTAAAATCCCCACTTTTATGACATTTTCGTTTTTCTCGCGGCAGCCCAAAAACAACGCGGCTACCCCCGCGAGCAACGCAATTTGTGATTTTTTCATTTTTATTTTTCCTCCAAAAATCATTCGCTTTTTTTCCAAACGACTTCATACGTCGTCATTTCGCCCTTTCCTTTTACGTTACAAATAATCGGGTCGCTGAATTCGATGTTGCTTCCGACGAGTTTGTCGAACACGGCTTTTGAAACGCGGATTCCGCCAGGCGAACAATTGCTTTCCATTCGGCTTGCCGTGTTTACGGTGTCGCCCCAAACGTCGTAAATGAACTTTGTTTTTCCGATTACGCCCGCCGTAACAGGTCCGCAATTTAATCCGATTCTGATATTGAATTGAATTTGACTCGATTTATTGTACGAGGCAAGGTCTTCGTACATTCCCTTTGCAAACTCAACCATGATTTTTACGTGATTTTCATTTGGAGTTGGAACGCCACACGCCGCCATATAAGCATCTCCAATCGTTTTGATTTTTTCAACGCCGCTTTTCTTTGCCCGCTCGTCAAAACGGCTAAAAAGGTCGTTTAACGCACTAACGATTTCTCCCGCCGTGTGTTTGCTCGACGTGTTTGTAAATCCAACGATGTCAGAAAAAAGCAACGTAACGTCTTCAAACGCCTCGCCGATTGAATGAAAATCGTCGCGCAATTCGTCTGCGATTTTGTCGGGGAGAATCGAGCGCAAAAGCCTGTCGCTCTTGTTTTTCTCGTCGCGCAGTTCCTCCGTTCGTTGCCGAACCATTCGCTCAAGCCGAATATTCTCAAGACGGGACGCACGGAGTTTGAGATAAACCGCGCCCGCCGCCGAACCTGCCACAAAAACAAACGCAAAAATCCAAAAAATCGGCATTTGCCAAAAATACGGTTTTTGCAAAAAAAGTACGGCGGATTCTTGCTCGCTTTCAAAACCGTCAGCGTTTATTGCCTTTACAAGAAACGAGTGCCTTCCTGGACGAATATTCGTATACGACACAACTCGTCCCGTTGAAGCGGGGCTAAAATCGTCTTCAAAATTGGTGAGTTTGTGCGTAAAACAGATTCGCTCTGGAGCATCAAAACTGATTCCCGTATACTTGATGTCGATTCTCTTTGTTCCGGGCTTCAAAATGATTTCCCCGCGAACGTTGCGACTTTCCATGTTGTCAATTTGCACGGATTCAATGTGAACAAGCGGCATGATTGGATTTTCGCGCACTTTTATGGGGTCATACACGGCAATTCCGTCAACCATGGTAAACCAAAGTCGATTGTGCTTATCGCAAATCGAAAGCGCGGTCGAAGTCGGTCCGTCAGAATCCAATCCGTCGTTTCTGTTATAAAATTGAACGTTCACAGATTTTCGTCTGCCAGAAGCGGTTTCCGAAATTTCAGAAGCGGAGGCAGAGGAGATTCCGTAATTACTCACAAACCAAACGTTTCCCGACGTGTCAAAAATCGACTGAAAAACGCTGTCAGTTCCAAGTCCATTTTCAGAATTGAGGGATTCAAAAGAAGGTGGCGTAATGCGCCGCGAATCAAAAGGCGGGCAGCGCGTAATTCCGCTTCCCGTACAAATCCAGTAAGCACCGCTGCTATCTTGCGAGATTTTGAAAATGACGTTTCCGATTAGCCCGTCGTCGCTTGAAAGATGCGCAACGATTTTTTCGTCTTTCATCAAAAAAATTCCGCCGCCGTCTGTTCCAATCCACACGACTCCATTCGTATCGCGGTAAATGCACATAACGTATTCGTTTTCAAGTCCTTCGAGTTGCTTGAAATTGGAAATCGTGCCGTCCGCGTGAATTATCGAAAGCCCCGTTGTTGTTCCGATGTAAAACTCATTCGGCTCGGTTTCGAGCGCGACTCGAACTTTGTTTCCAACAAGCCCATTGTCCGTGTTCCAACTTTCAATGTTTTTTGTGCGCGGATTGTATTTAATTTGCCCAGGTTTTGTATAGCAACTCACAAGGATTTGCCCGTCTTTTGTAACGCCCACGTGCCGAACGCGCAGCCCTTTTGAAAAATCGGTAAGAAAATTGCTTTGCTCTTCGCCAGACTCGTTAAAACACCGAATGCCGTTATCCGTGCCAACCCAAAAAAGTCCGTCCGCGCTCTCGGCAATCGCATTTGCCGTCGCGCCGAGTTTTGTTACTTTGAACTTTCCGCGAGAGAGTTTTCCGATTCCGCTTCGGTCGGTTGCAACCCAAATATTTCCTTCGCGGTCAGAAATGATGCGATTTATGTTCGCGTGTCCGAGCGCACCGCTTTTATATTCAACAAATATTCCGTCGGAAAGAACGACAAGTCCTTTTTCTGTTCCAAACCAAATCGAACCGTCCGAAGAAGAAAAAATCGCGCCCGTTGGAACGGAGTCAAGAATCGTTCCCGTTTTAATCGGCGTTACGACTCCGCCACGAACGTGTACGATTCCGTCGTTTCCGAGCGCAATCCAAAATCCGCCTTGCCTATCTTGCGCGATTGCCGTAACAAAATATTGCCCAAATTGCTCAAGTTCTGGCAGATTTCTAAAAAGTCCGTCGCTAAAAAGAAAAAGACCTTTTTCGTTTGCCGTAACGAGCCAAACGCGCCCTGCGGTGTCGCAAAAAAGTTGAGAAGCGATGATTCCTTTTGAGACCGTTCCCGCCTGAAATTGCGGCGTAATCAACCGCCCGACTTTTGTAAGGTACACAACGCCCGCCGCCGTGCCAACCCACACATTTCCCGAAATGTCTTCGCAAAGCGCACGAACGGAATTATTCGGAAGACCATTTTGCGTGGTGTACATTTTGTTTCCGTCAACGCTGATTTTTTGAAGTCCGTCATCGTTTGAGCCGAGCCATAAATTTCCGCTCGAATCTTCCAGAATCGCGCGAACCGAAGCAAATCCAAAATCGTTGTCACGAGAACGCTTTACAGTTCTAAAGTCCACGCCGTCAAATCGAACCAAGCCTTCGTAAGTTCCAATATTTATGTAACCGTCTTTTGTTTGAAAAATGTCCGTTGCGGTCGTTCCCGTAAGTCCTCCAAAGGAGTTCCACACTCTCGAAACGTAATTGTCAAAAAAATCCGCGCTCAAAGAAGACAAAAAAAATGACAAAAGAAAAAATGTGATAAAAAACCGATTTTTCATGCAAAAAGTATAAACGTAAATCAAAAGAAAATCACCAAATTGACAAAAAAAAGGCACACCCGAAAGTGCGCCCTCCCCTCCCCTCGTATTTTTTACGTTTTGTTAGAGTATGTTTATTTTATAACACAAATCTTTCTTGCGCAATTCTATAAAAAAAATCCTACCGATTTTTCAGCAGGATTTTTTTAGAATGGTGCGCTATTTTATAAAGCCTTTGTTTTTTAGGTACGAACCGAGTTTTTGAATTCCTTTTTCGCCAATAAAGATTTTTTGAACTTTATTTCCTTTTATGACCCAGACAGACGGAATCGACGGCACATTGAACTCGCCTTCGCGTACAACGAATTTCCAACCGTCGCCGTCTTTTTGCATTATGTCTTCCCAAAGAATATTATTTTTCTCGCGATATTCTTTGTACACTTCCATTTCGCTGTCAAACGTCATTGCAACAAAAGAAACATTTTGACGACTAAGGTCTTTCATTGTGTCCACAATTTTGTGGCAATACGGACACCAACTTGCCCAAAAATACATCACAAAAATATCATTTTCCGCACGAAATTTGCTCAATGAAACGTTACTTTCCGAGAGAAAAATCGTGTCAGCATTCCATTTTTCGTAAAGTCGCTCGGCAACACCTGTTGTATAACGAAGTTTGCTTTTTATACGCTCGATTGTTGGAAAAAACAAAAGTCCAGCCACAAAAAACAACAATGCCACAACAACATAACTTGTACCGTTTTTCAGTTTGCTTGTCATATAATCAACAGCCTGTGCAGTACGCATTGCAAACACCATTTACATACGAATAGCATTTATACCCTGCACGAACAGCCGCGTCATTACAAGCAGAAGCACTGCCATACTCGTAACTTCTTCCACCAGACGTATAGTACAAATGATGAGTTCCACAATCATCGCTGTCGGCACACGCAACAAAAAACGCAGAAGCCACACACAAAAATCCACCCAAAATAACCGCTGTCTTGAAAATTTTTCCCATACCATTTCTCCTTAAAAAAATTGTTTAAGAAATGATACCCCCCCCCTGTAAGTTTTTGTCAACCACCATTTTTTATCGCACTTCAAAAAAGACCGAGGTTTCTTCGCCGCCGCTTTTTACGATTGCTTCGTGGAAGCCTCGAACGGCGGGAACGTCAAATACGAACGGGCGCACGATTTCAGAAACGCGATTTCCGTCCACGATTATTTCTGCCACTTCTCCGCTTCCGCCCGCTGCTTCAAGCCGAACAATTTGATTTACGCCACGTTTGCTTTCGTCCAAATAAAAAATTCCGCCGTTTCTGGGGCTTACAATTTCAAGCGGACTTGAGCCGTGGTCGATTTCTCCAGACGAAAAACTCGTCAAAAGCCACCGCTGATACTCAGCGGGGTATACGATGCCATTCGATGTGTGCCAAAAACAGTCGTCGATTTTTTCGCCCTTTTTCACAAATTCAAAAACGCGCCCTGGGCAATTTTGACTTGGCGACAGCCCCGAAAGAGCGCACACGTATTTTTTCTCGAATCCTTCTGGTTTTGGAAAATCAAACGAATCTTTTTCTGAATCTTCCGAAAGAAAGTCCAAAATTTCCCGCGCAGTCAAAGCGGGAAGAGAACTGCCCGTTTTTCCAACGACCGTGTTTCCAGAAAAATTTCCCATCCAAACTCCCACCGAATATTCGCGCGTAGAACCGAGAGCTGTTATGTTTTGATATTGATTTGCCGTTCCCGTTTTGAAAATCGCAGGATATTCAGTTTCAAACGTTTGCGCGTAGCCAAATCCTGTTGCCCGCGCATTTTTGTCAGAAAGAATATCCGCAATAATCCGCGCAGAATCTGAAGAAAAAACGCGATTTCCGTCAAAAAAAACGCCGTCGCGCGCAAAAATCGCAAACGCGCCCACCAATTCAAAAAGGCGCACTTCGCCACCGCCAAGCGCAATCGAAAGCCCCGCCCGCGTTCCCTCGCCATTTTTGAGAGAATCAAATCCCAAATCGAACAGTTTTTTTAAGTACGCTTCTTCGCCGACTTTTTCGAGGATTTTGACTGCGGGAATATTCAAACTTGAAGCAAGCGCAACGCGAAAGCGAACAGGTCCGTTAAATCGATTATTGAAATTGTGCGGAATGTAGAGATGTTCCGCGCCAAACTCGCTCGGAACGTCTGCAATAACGTCATTGGGCGAAAATCCAGAATCAAGCGCGAGCGCGTACAAAAACGGCTTCATGCTAGAGCCAGGTTGCATTGGATTTAGAACGCCGTCAATTTGCTGCCCGTCGTTTCCGCTCCAACCGCCACTTCCGCTCCAAGCAAGCACTTCGCCCGTTTTCACGGAACGAACGCAAACTGCGGCATTTGCAATTCGACTTTTTGAAGCCGTATTGAGCGCAGATTGCGTTCTCGCCTCAACAAATTTTTGAAGCGGAAGCAAAATCGACGTTTTTACCTCGATTTTTCCCAAAAACGCACCCGATTTTTCCAAAAATCGAATGTAATGCGGACATTCAAACGGATACTCGAATTTGTGGGCTTTTTTCACCGTTTCAAAAATTTCTTCAAAAGAAACATTTTTTGTGATTCTAAAAGCCGCGTTCGCGTTTTGCTGTGGATTATCGAGCGGATTGTAAAAACGCGGATTTCTTGGAATGACGGCAAGACTTGCCGCTTCGATTTCAGAAATCTCCGAAAGGCTTTTTCCGTAAAAAGTGCGCGCCGCGCTTGTGATTCCTTCGGCATTTTTTCCGAACGGCACGTTGTTCAAATACAATTCCAAGATTTTTGATTTTGAAAGTTTGCCTTCGATTCTGACCGCGTTCACGCAATCGCGGATTTTTGCGCCAAACGAACGCGAAGACGACGGCGAAACCATACGAGCAAGTTGCATGGTAATCGTGGACGCACCGCTCACGCGCTCATTTTTTGAGGCATTTTGAAAAAACGCTCGAAAAACCGAAAAAAAATCGATTCCAAAATGAAAATAAAAACGCCTGTCTTCCGCGCGAATAAAAACGTTTACGATTTTGGGAGGAATGTCAGATTTTGCGGTAAACTCGCGCCTAAGCCCGCCAGAAAGCGAAAGCACCTGCAAAAGTTCGCCATTTTTGTCCAAAACGCGCGTACTCACTCGGCGACTCAAAAACGAATCGAGTTCTGGATACGGCAAGAAAAAAAGGAAAAGCCGAAAAATCAAAACCGCGCCAAAAACGCAAAAAACAAGGGGCTTTAGCCCCCTGTTACGCACATTCTGTTTTGTCATTTTATCACAAACAAATAGCCGTCTGCCCGCCCAAAGACTTCTGGCTCGTACATACATTCCGCCTGCACGGGAGGAACAGGATACACGCCACGCCGCGACGTTCTAAAACGGAACGTTATTGTTGCCGCGCCTTTTCTAAATCCGTCGTAGAAAAATTGCGCTTCGTTGTCGTAGAGCGTTTGACTTGACATCCAATGCCCCCAAGAATCCGACTCGCTTTTGATTTGCGCACCGCTTCCCGTTGTAACAAAAGTCGCGTCCAAAATTTCCGCTCCAGACGGAATCGGAGCGCGAACGGCAAGATAATCGCGGTCGCGGTTCGTTGAAACAACAACTTGCGCCGTATACGTTTTTCCTGCTTCAAGTTCAATGATTTTTGTGTTGGACTGCTCTTCAAGCGTTTTTCCGCTCGCGCTTTCGGTGATTTTGTACGAAACGCGGATTCCCTCAGAATGAGCATTTTGCAATTCGTCAGGAAGCGCGTAGCGCATTGTTGCCGTGTAATAAAGCGCACCGCGCCCCTTTTTCTTGAACTCAATCGGAACGTTTTTCCCTCGCTCCACTTTTGAAAGTTCATCGAACGTCCATTTTTTTGTAACAGGTTTTGCGCCCGCTCCCTCAAATTTTCCGTCAACGAGTTTGATTCCCATGATTTCCGCCTGCGCCGTAAACGAAAGCGCGTCAAGGTTTCTCGCTTTGATGTACGTGTAAATCGATTCAAGAACGCGGGCGGTGTCCGCCGTGGATGTCCAATACCCTTTCTTTTGCGAAGAAAGCAACGTAAAGACGAGTCGGTCAACCATCGTGTCTTTTGCGTCGTTCAAAGAAAAGAGTTTTAGAATCATCGCAAGTTGCTCGGTATTTGTGGAAAAATAATTCCAATAATATCGACCTTCGGGAACTAAAAACGCAACGCTTCGCTCAGAAATCTGCATCCATTTTCGTACATCTTCTCCGATTTCCTTTGCGCGCGCGGCGTTTTCGCGCGTTTGAAAATACAGTCCGCAATACGTCATCGCGGTGAGATTTTTGTCTTTTACGTCGGCGTAGCATTTTTCAACCGCAGAATCGTCCGTAGAACCGAGCATCGAAAGCACGTAAAACGCAAATGCGCGATAACTTTCTCCATAACTCGTTCTGATTTCTTTTCTGATAAACGAAACGAGTTTGTCCAAATCAATCAAAAGGTCGCTTTCTTTGTAACCGTGTTCAAGGCACAAAGCGTACAAATGCGCCACTCGAATCGAAACGTACAAACTCGATTCACGACTTTCTGGCCACAAACCAAATCCGCCGTCCGATTTTTGATATTTTTTGAGATACGCAAAATGCGATTTTACGACTTTTTGCACATTTCCAACGCGATTATCAAGCCCGAACACGTCGATGTACTCGCCAAACGCAACAAGTGGCAACGTTCGACTCGTTCGCTGCTCTATACAACCGTAAGGGTAATCAAAAACGTACTGAACCGCCGTAGAAAGAAGCCCCAGCCGCGTAGCGTCAAGCGTAACTTCCAGCGAGCCTTCGCCGTCTTCCGCCCAAGACGGAATCTGAATAAACTCGGTCGCGCCCGCGTCTTTTTCTTCGTCAGTTCCGCCACTCATCGTAACGGTGTCGTACACATATGTTTTTTCAATCAAAATTGGAGAAACGAGCCGTTCATTCAAAACGTCGCTTTTTACAGAGTAAACGAGTTCAACCGTTCCCTCTTCGCGAGCGGCAACGTCAAAATACGCCGTGTACGACGCTCCCGAAGGCACGTTTATCGTTTGCTCGGTTTTTCCGTCCACAAACGCACTTCCAGGAAGCGTCAAAAGTCCCGCGTCTTCGTCCGCTTGATACGTTTTTTCTGGGCTTCTGATATTGAGCGAAATCTTTACCGAATGGGATTCGCTGTCAAGATTTGTAACAAGAACGCCACACTCTGCCGTGTCGCGAGAGCGTAGACGGCGCGGCTGAACACTTTGAACGTTTATTGGATTTCTAACGCCGATTTCGCTTTCGTTGAGCGCGAACTGCTCGCCTTTTACGCCAAACGCAGTAACTCGATACGTTGTAAGATTATCGGGAACTTTGAACGACACGATTGCAACGCCGTCGGAATCCGTAACCACAGCAGGTTCAAAAAGAGCCGTCGGCTTGAACTCTTTTCGCTCGTTTTCTTTTGTTTCATCGGCATCTCCGCCTTGGAGATTTTTTATCGCGTAAGTTACGGGGTCCATGAGCATATTGCGCGAATCTCCGCCTTGAACGCACAGCGGAAAATTGTAGCGGTTATAGAAAAACTCGATTGGATTTGGAACGTGATAATTGATTAAATCCAAAACCGCTCTGTCAACCGCCATAATCGTAAGTTCCGCGCCAGGAACGGGATTTCCGTCCCGCGTGGCTTTTAACGTCAACGTGGCTTCTTCGCCCGGTCGATACACCGCCTTGTCGCTTTCAACGCGAACGCTAAACGCGCGAACCATCGGGTCCACAAACAGTTCCGTCATTCCGTAATAGCCGCGCGGTTTATCGGTGTCTTTTTCGCCGTATTGATGAGTTGGAACGCCGTTCCGAACGGAATAAGACGAAACGCTCACATAAACGACGGGAACAAACTCCCGCGCAATCGGAATTTCAAGAACGGAGCACGAAGAATCAAAATGGCGAACTTCTTGCGTAAAAATGCCTTCTCGCTCAACGGTAATAAGGTAATCGCCCGCTTCAAGCGGAGAGTTCAAAAGAACTTGCGCCACATCGCCCGGATTGTACTGCTTTTTGTCCGCCAAAAGAGAAAGTTCGTCCGCGTCATCTCCGTACCAATAAAAATCGCTTCCCGTAACGTAAAAATCGTATTCTGTAAGAACCGCGCTGCCAAACGAATCTTTTGACGAAAGCGAAAGAACGTACCGCCCGCTTTTTTCCGCCGTAAACGAAATTGTGCCGCTGCTTTCCGCTCGAATTTTCTCTTTTTTTACCGATTCGATTTTTTTCTGATAGCGAGAATAGATTTCATCTCCCACGCCGTTCATATTTGAAAGTTCCCACGTTATTCGAGAAATCTCAAGTTCAAATCCGTCTGGAGCGTAATTCGCGTTCACTTTTTCGCCGTCTGGATTTACCATCACAAACGGAAATTCGATTTTTTCGCCTTTTTTGGGAAATCCGTGCAAAGACGAGCATTTTACGCCAAGATAAAACCGCGACGGATGAACTATCACGCTCGCTCTTGACGAAATTCGCTGATTGCTCACGTCGGTAACGGCGGCTTCCACAACGTAGCGATACGGCACGGGAAGCGACGTTTTTGAAGTCTGGCACGAATCCGTGGTGCGCCCGTCCGCGCTCAATTTTCCTGCATTTTGGCTCACTTCGTTTGGAGATTCGTAGCGGTCAAGCGGACCAAATCGAAATCCCGCCGTTTCAGCCGTGTCCGAAGAAAAATCCGTGGGATTTTTGAGCCACGTCGTTTCGTAATCCGCTTCGCTCAACGCGCCGCCCGCAAGATACGACGACTCGATTTGCGCGTTGAGAGAATCACCTGCAAAATACGTGGTGCTTGGAATTGAAACAGAAGTCTGGATTTTTACAGGCTCAAAATACGCCACCGTAAAATTGACAGAACCGTCGCCGTAATACGAATTTTGCCCGTCCCGTCGATATTCGATTCGGTATCCGCCCGGCTCTAAATCCGACGGAAGTTCAAAACTGCCCCAAAATCCGCCAGAGTCGCCCGCTTCTCCTTCAATCGTTTCAAAAACGGTGGAATTTCGCCAAGACGTTGACACAAGCCGAATCGTGTAGCCACTCGTGTAAGACTCAAAACGCCCGATTTTTTGCGTTTTGTCGATTCCGCGAAACGTTACCGTTTCGCCCGGTTTGTACACGCCGCGGTCGGTGAACATAAAAACACGCGCTTTTTCTTCAAGCGCACGCGAAGGATTTGTGCCGTAATAGCCGTGCGAGTTTGGGAAAAACAGTGCGCGGTCGTCGCCGTTTTCCACCAAAATGCAAAGAGAGCGATTTTGTTCAGAAACAATTTGAACCATCTGCGATTTTGTTAGATTAAACACAGCGACTCCGTTTTCTCCGCTCGTGCCTTCGGCAATCACGTCAAAATTTCCGTCATCTTCCGAATAAGACGAATTAAAAACGAGTTTTACGCGCGCGGCAGAAACTGGCTCGTTTTTTGAAAGCGAACGAATCATCGCTACAACGCGGTTTATTCCCACGCGACACGTAATGCCGAGGTCTGTTACTTGCACCGTAAGGCGATTCATCGACGTAACGTTTTTATACTCGTCGTCCCACGGAGCGTAGTATCTTGTAACCGCCTTTGTGTCAAACGCAATCCAGCCAAAGCCGTTTTTGAGAAAATCGTCCAACTCCACAGCGGCAATATTTCGCGTATTCGCGCTCACGGCAGGAAATTCCGTTGCGCCCTCGTTAAACCAGGATTCGTCCCGAATGTAATACGACTGGAGCGGGTCTGAAATCGTTTGCAATTTGTACACAGAACCAGGAAGAATGTTTTGATAATCGAACGCGATTTTGTGCGGAAACTGCCATTCGAGCATATTGCTGCCCCAATCCGCAAGATGAAAATAACTTGCCGCGTCTGGAACGCGCACTTTTCCAGACAGATTGCGATTTTGAAGCGTCTGCCCCCACACGTCCTGAAACTCTGGCGCGATTTCAAGCACGTACTGCTTTCCGTAGCCGTCAATCGGAAGGTTAAAAATGTAAAGCGTCCGCCCAGAGATTTTGAGATTTTCGTCAGAAACCGAAAGCACTTTTCCGTCTGGCGACGTGATTTTTATGCTTTTTGCGATTCCAGAAAGCGCAGGCTGCTGATTAAATTCAACGAGCATTGGATTGAGCATTTCCGCGCTTGAGCGACCAACTTGGCTCGGAAGATATTTTATGTAAAACGGACGAAGCGTCCAAAAACTTGCAGAAGAAACGCCGCCTTTTTTTTCGCGCGATTTATAAACTCTCAGCGAAATATTTGAATTTTGTGGCAGCGCGTCGTTTATGTGAACGTGAAAAACCGAAGAAGTCTTTTTCTTTTCGTCAAACGAAACGCCGTAGCCGACCGTTTTGCTAAAAACGGGTTTTGCAGTAAAACTATATTTTTTTCCGTCGTCGTCAGAAACGTCGGAGATTGACGCAAAATCTTCTTCGTTTACGCGAATGTTCAAAAAAGCCAAAAAATCGCCCGCGATTTTGAGCGGAACGCCCGCGTCTGAACTATAATCGTATGATTTTTCGGGCGTGGAGCCAGGTTTTATCGAGCGCACGGAGATTTCCTTTGCAACGGTTTTGAAAACTCGCTCCCCAGAAATCGGAACGCCACTCGTGGATTTTACGTTTTCGTTTACGGTGAGCGTGTAAACGGCAGCGGGTTCTGCCGCTTCGCTTGCTTCAAACGCGATTTGGTCAGTTCCAAGCCAGCGGAATTTTCCTTCGATTTTTGGATAAATCGAAAGCACGTCGCTTGTATCGGATTCGTCAGAAAGCGACGTGAGCGCACGAACAGGCTCGGAAAAAACAACGTAAAATATCGGCGTGTCATTTTCCGCAACGATTTCTCCGCGCGGTCCCCAATCAAGCACTGTCAAAGGCTCGCCACTTCCGTTCGATTTTACCGTGTCGTCTTCGTCCGATGATTTTACTTCGGCGTATGTTTTTCGAGCCGTGTTGTAACTCGTTTTGTAATCTGCGAGTTTTCTCATGCTATTTGATTTTGCTTGCGAAGTTCCCGCTTGAGCCGACGGCGCACTTGCGGACAGTTTTCCGTATTCGGCTTGCGCTTCTGCGCGTTCAGGCGTATAGTCCAACTCTCCAAAAAGTTCGTCGATTCCCTCGGCTTCAAGCACAAAAGACGATTCGTTTTTCCAACCTTCAGAAGACGAAGAAATCACATTTTCTGCCGCTGGTGCATTTTTTTCTTTACAAGAAACAAAACTCAAACCAAAAAAAATCAAAACCGCAAAAAGACCTGTCAACTTTTTCATGCCAAAAGTATATTGATTTTTATTTCGTTAAAAAAGAGCAGAAAATCAAAACGCATCAATCAATTTTTGAAACACGACTGCATTTTTTTGCTATACTTTTTGCATGACCGTATTTTTTGACCAAACCTCCGCCGAATGCGAAGCAGTCGCGCGGGCATTTGATTTTTTTGCCGACGGAAACGTGGATTCTTTTTTGGACGCATTGAACAGCGACCGCGCGGATTTTTCAGACGAGCAAATCGGATTTGTGCTTCCGTCGGAGCCGTCAGAAATCCTTGTGGAATTTTTGGGGCAAAAAACGCTCCGCTCGGATTATTTTTTCGCGCTTCTTTCCACGGATTCAACGTTTCGCTCGTACAAAAAAATCTTTGACGTTTTTGAAAAATCGGGAATCAAAATAAAATATCTGAATTTTTTTCCAAAAGACGAAGGCAAGCGAAAACGAGCAGACCGCGCCATTTTATTCCGAAGCGAGGCGGGACTTTTTGTGGAAAAAATCCAAGAAATTCCGCTCAAAGCAAAAGTTTCTTCCATTGTTTCTGGCTTTTCAAGCGCGTTCAAAAAAAAGGAAAAATCGCAAACGGAAGAATAAATCGATTTAGAAACGGCAGTGGTTTCGACTGCGCTCAACCACAGAATTTTTTGCGTGCAACTTCCGAGTTCCGCGACGACTTTCGCGTTTTAGATTTTACGAAAGTTTGTGCAAAAGCCAGCGTCCGCTTCTAAATCTTATGGCAAAACAGATGCTTCTGACCGTCCAATCTGCAATCATTCCAATCCAAACGGCAAGCGGACC
>CALFJF010000063.1 GCA_937877535.1 uncultured Treponema sp. | reverse complement strand
GGACAACGCGGGAATTTTTGCGACAACGCGGGAATCTTTGCGGAAAGTCCGCGCCGCGTGTGGGCAACTCGCGCCAACGCGCGAATCTTGCGGGAAGTCCGCGCCCCGTGTGGCAACTTTGGACAACGCGGGAATCTTTGCGGGGAAGTCCGCGCCGCGTGGGGGCAACTCGCGCCAACGCGGGAATCTTTGCGGAAAGTCCGCGCCCCGTGGGGGCAACTCGCGCCAACGCGCGGGAAAATCAGCGAATTAAATAAGGGGCAATAAAAGCATGGAAGTTTCACAGGCAGAATTTGCGCGAATGGCGGGTGTGTCTGCTATGGCAATTAGCAAGCAAGTAAAAAACAAATTGCTCGTACTAAACAGCGCGGGGCGGTTGGACACCGACAACCCCGCAAACCGTGCGTATCTTGACGCACACCGCCAAAAAATCCGCGAAAACATTGCGCTCAAAAACGTTGCCGCCAGCGCAAAACATGAAACTTCTAACGTTAGAAGCGCGGGAAAAAGTAACCGTGTACACGATGAACAAAAACGCGCCGCATGGAAAAACATCAATGAAGAATACGCATTTCAATCGCTCAAAACTACGCCGCATGATTTGCTTTCGCTTCCAGTCGGGGAGCTGGTGCGAAAATATGACAGCGTTGACGGCGTGGAAAAATATGTGAAAATCTTGCGCGATTTAACAACCGCCGATGAAAAAAGCCAGCGAATGCAAGAGCGTCGGAGCGTTTTAATTCCGCGCGAATTTGTGATGCAAAAACTATTCGGCTTTTTAAGTTCGCTTTCTAATCGCTTGCTTGACATTCCCGAAAGCGTGAGCGACCAGACGCTCGCCGTAGTGAAAGCAAGCGAAAACCCGCGCCGCGCCGTGATTGATTTATTGAGCGATACAATTTCGCGGGCAATCGAAGGTGCAAAAGAGCAACTGGAAAAAGAATTGATTGCGTTTGAAAAAGGCGGCTCGATACAAAGCCAAAATGAAACTTTGATTCAAGAATTGACCGAAAAAATTGAGCGATTGGAAGAAAACGGGGGTATCGAATGAAAGTCAAAAAATTAGCGTCTCTTTCAGAGTTGCGCACGGCTATTGAATCGGATTTGAAAAAAGCGGCAAAAACCACGCTTTCGCGCGTGGCATATACCGCCCGTCAAAATGCCGTTCAAAATGTGCAAAATTCTTTTACGCTTAGAAATAGTTTTACTCTAAAATCTATTAGATATGAGCCATGCAAAGGCGGGGCGACTCTTTCAGATTTTTCTTCAATGGTTGGAATCCTTGACCGCGCGGAATACATGGCAAGGCAAGAAAAAGGCGGTGCGCACACAGCAAAAAGCGGGGCAAACCTTGCAATTCCTACAACGTTTGCGCGTGGAGGCAGCAACGCAAAGAGCGTAAAAAAAACAATGCGACTTGACCAGATTTTGCCGCGTGTTGCCAAAACAAGCCGAAAGGGAAGCCGAAAAGCGGCGTTAGTTGCGCGGGCGGCAATCGCGGGCAGGTCCAAAAGTTCCACGCCGTTCATTCGTTTGAACAACGGCATTTTCAAAGTGTCAAATTTTAGACGCTTAAAAAGTGGACAAATAAAATTCAAAACGCGCCTTGTCTATAACTTCAAATTCAAAGAAACGCAAACCGCGCCCGCGCCCTGGTTGCAACCCGCCGCCGAGGATGCCGCGCGTCTTATGCAACAATTTTTTAACGAAGAAATGGACAAAGCTTAAAAATCTGGAGCGGAAAACATGAAAACGGGCAAACCCAAAAAATTATATATCGTTTCTTTTGAACATTGCAAAGATTCAAAAGTTTTTCGCGGTATGGACGCGGTGCTAGACTTTTGCAAAGTAAGCGAAAGGACGATTAGAGCAGCGTACACAAACGGCAAACCGTTCCAAACCGCAAACGGGGCAACGTTCATTGACGAATATTTAGACATTTCAGAATGGGGGTAAACAAAAAAATGAAACGCGGCAGACCGAAAAAGGTAAACTTTGAGTTCAAAATTAACAAACTCTTCAAAGATAAAAAACTCTACGCACTCGGAGACGCTTTTAAGAAGCGGCGCGGGTTTAACAGTTTTTCTGAAGCGGCGCGTTTTTTTTCCCTTGAGAGAGAAGACGTAATCAAAGCACTTGAAAAAAAAACGTTTATTGAAACAAAAGACTATGGCAAGGTTTCTTTTCTTTTAGACAACCGAGGTGCGCCCACGAGTCGCAAAGTCATTTTATACAGCGCGATTTTTGAAACGGGCAATAGGATTTTTCCGAGCATAAAAAAAGCCGCTAAATGGATTTCTTTATCGTGTGAGCATGGCGATATTATTGACGCGATTTTGCTCGGTCGAGAAATTCGGCATGATTGCGAGCCAATTAAAAAAGACGGTCAAAAAATATTTGTTGATTATTTACTCGACGAACAAAATTATAAAGAGCTGGAGGATTAAACCATGACAAGAGAAAGAGCAAAAGCATTGGTGCTATTTATTAAGGCGTATTCAGAGGGCAGAGAAATTGAATATTCGTTTGATAGAGAAGAATGGAAAAGTTCAAGAGGAATAAACGAATTTATTTTTGAGCATCCTGATATGGATATTCGTTTTCCAGTAGCGCAAGAATACCGCCCATTTGAAGGCCGCGCGGAACTTGTTGCGATATGGGCAACAAAAACAGGGCGTAGTGCAATAAAAAACACAATGCCGCTTATATGGGTAAAACATAAACAAACAGGAAAAGTGTATTGCATTTCAGGCTTTCACGAAGTTGAAGTAATTATTAACGGCGAAAAATGCGATATGAAATCATTATTTGATAACTTCACATTTCTTGACGGTTTACCCTGTGGAATTAAAAGATGATACAGTGTTACAGAAAGTATGCCTGGAGCGGTGGTTGAGTAGGTTTCGTAGAAACCGTATCGAAACCACAGAATCAAGCAATTGGTGGTTTCGCCAGACTCAACCACCGCATATTGTTTACAGACCCGCATACATTTTGTAGATTGGGTTTAAGCGGTTATGCGTAAAAAAAAAAGCGTCGTTGACGCTAAAAAATATTTTGCCTTGTTGCGCGGGCAAAAAACGGGCAACAACTACCAGCAACTAAAAGCCGTGAAAAATTGAACATTCCCACCCTCGATTTTTCAAAACCGATGATTTCTTTTTTCTTTGGAGTTGTTAAAAAGAAATCTAGGCTTTTAGTTTTTTTTCACATTCAGCGCGTGGAATAATCCGTTGGAAGTCCACGCGCATTTTTTTTTGATTTATTGCACAAAATTATATAAAATAATTTTAAGGGGCAACCATGAACGCACGGGCGCGGGCAATCAATGAACTTGAAAAGGCGGGATATCTTTTTAAGAGGCACGGGGCAAATCACGATATATTTTTTCATGCAGAGAAAAAGCGTCTTATTCCGCTAAAAAGACACGATTTTGACGAAAGCGATTTACGCTACATTATCAAAGAAATCAAACAGGGGGAGAAATGAAATATACATTTACGGCGGTTTTTCGGGAAGAAAACGGCAAGGTTTTCGCAAGAGTTCCAGACCTTGACGGGTGTGTTACAACGGGCAAGGATTTTTCAGACGCGCTAGAACAGATGAAAGATGCGCTTTGTGCATGGCTTTGCGTTGCGGAAGACGAATCGCTTTCAATTCCCGCGCCGCGCCCACAAAATCAAATTGAGCATACAGACGTGGACGTTTTATCGCTCATAAGCGCGGACACAATAAAATATCGCGCAAAAACAGATTCAAAAGCGGTGCAAAAAAGTGTATCGCTTCCCGCATGGCTTTTACAGTAAGCAAATACATTTGTAAGCAACTGTCCGAAAATTTCGGAAAGTTGGAATCACCGAAAAAAAATGACACAAATCAAAAAAATGTGATATAAATTAAAATATAATGCAAAGTGTAGAAATTATAAAAAGCGATATTGAATTTCTTTTAGATGGACTTTCAAAAATTGTTGCTAGGCGCGTGTATGAAAAACCGAGCGAATATATTGAGCGGGTGCGATATATTGACCGCTCACTTTCTCCGTTTCCTGGTCGGTTTTCGTATGCGAAATTTCCGTATTTCAGGGAAATCGTAGACCAATTTGCGCCAGATTCTCCAACGCAACAAGTTTTTTTGATGAAGGGCAATCAAATTGGGGCGACTACGGGAATTTTGGAAAGTGTTATGATGTATTATATAGGTGCTTGCCCCTCCCCGCAACTCTACATTTTGCCAGATGAAAAAATGGCGCGTAAAGCGATGGAATTAAAAATAGACCCTGCGATTGATAATTGTTCGCTCCGCTCTTTGATTCGCTCGCAAGCAAAAAAAGCAAAAGGTTCAAAAAATACGGGGGACACCGCGCTTTCAAAAGAATATCCAGGCGGATATTTGCATAGCGTGGGCGCGAATAGCGGGAATCGCTTTAGAAATTTCTCGTATAAAATTGAACTAGTTGACGAAGCGGACGGCATGGCGCGTTCAATAAAAGGGGAGGGCGATGTTTACCGCCTTGCGCTCGGACGATTGGACGCTTATAAAAACACGTCAAAATTATATATCGGCTCAACTCCCACCGAAAAGCGAACAAGCACAATCGAACGGCTTTTTGAACGCGGTACAAAAAAATATTTTCAAGTGCCTTGTAAATTTTGCGGAACGTTTCAAAAATTAGAATGGGCAATATGGGATAAAGACGATAAAACAAAAAAAATCGGCGGTATTGTGTGGGAAAATGACGAAAACGCGAATCCGATTCTTTCAACGGTTGCATATAAATGTCCGCATTGCGGCGGTTTAATGAAAAACTATGACAAATCGGAAATCATACCGCGCGGGCAATGGGTGAGCGAAAACGAAAACCCTGACCCGCGTACAGAATCGTATCATTTGACCGCGCTCTATAACCCGCCGGGAATGTACTCATGGGAAGACTACGTTGTTGAGTGGGCGGGGTGTTGGGACATTGCCAAAAACCGCGTAAAAGACCGCGACGCTTACAAAGTTTTTAGAAATCTGAAACAAGGTTTGACGTTTGAGGACCGTCACGAATCAATTTTGCGAGAAAAAGCGATTCGATTCCGACGGTTTGGCTTTGCCAGAAATACAATTCCGAATGCGCTTTGTGTGCGCGATGTGGGAAGCGAAATTCTGCTTTTAACGTGCGCGGTAGACGTGCAAAAAAACGGCTTATTTGTGGACATTGTTGGTTGGACAGAGGGGGGCAGAAATTGGCGCGTTGATTTTCGCTTTATTGAGGGAGATACCGAGCAATTCGGCGGTCCGTGGGACGAATTGGGCAACCTGATTGACAACGGCGTTTTTTCAGACGAAAAAAACACACGGTATCGAATCGCAATCACGCTTATTGATTCAGGGCATTACACGAATTTTGTGTATTCGTTTGTGCAACAATATTCGTCGGGCGGGGTGTATGCGTGTAAAGGGCGCGACTGGATAAAAGACGGGGAGACGTATATCGAATTTTCGCGCGCTACAATCGAACGAATCGGTTTACCCGTTGCGTATCATATCAACACGGGAAAACTAAAAGACCGTATTTCGGCAATAATGAACGGTTCATTTTGGGCAGATGGCAAAATGCAACCGAATTGGTATCCGAATTTTCCCGAAGACTTTGGAGATGATTATTTTGCGATGTACGAGGCAGAGGAAAAAATCGAAGAAATCGACAAATTGACGGGGCAATGGATTCGCACGCGGTGGCGGTGTAAATTTGGCGCGGCAAATCATGCGTTTGATACGTGCGTGTATAATTGGGCAGCTCTTGAAATTTTTGTTGATGATGTTTGCCGCTCAATGCTCGGACTTCCCGCGCTATCCTGGTCGGATTTTTGGGAATTTGCCGCGCAAAACGAATTTAGATATTTTGTATAAAAGATTCTTGCAGATTGTGCGTTTTTTTCTTTTGGCGGTAATTCCCGCCGTTTGTTTTTTTGGCTCATTTTTGACAAAAAAAAATGGGAGATGTTACAAAATGTATGCGGGTCTGTAAGCAATATGCGGTGGTTTCGATACGGTTTCTGTGAAACCTACTCAACCACCGCTCCCCGCATATTTTCTGTAACACCACAAAAAAAATGAACTTCTAACGTTAGAAGTTCATTCGTTTGCTTTATTCTTCGTTTTGGCTTTCGCTTTCAGATTCTTCGTTTTCGGTTTCTTCGCGCGTGTACGCGGGTAAGCCGTTATTGTCTTCGTCTTCGTGTGGGGTAAGACCCGCCATTTTCATTAAATCGCGCTCACGCTTTTGCGTTTGAATGACTTGTGCAATTCCTAAGCCGCTCATTCTTCTAGCCTCGATGTCATACGTGGTTAAAAGCGAATCCAATGCTTTTTGACTTGCCGTAACCTCTTTGAGTCTATCGACGGCGGGGCGGTTTAAGCCGTTCCATGCGCATTTTTCCCATGCCGCGCACGTTTTCCACTCTCCCGCCGCTAACGCTTGCACGTAGCCGTCAAGGTGCAAATCGCCATTGATTGCCGCGCAACGAAGCCATTGCGAATAGATGTTTTTACAAAAATCGTTCGCATTTTTTTGGTTGCGGTGTCCGAGGTATACACGAAATTCGTTATCTGCTTGCCGTGACGCTGAATAGTTGTTTCCGAATTTGAGTTTCAAGATTTCAGGCGGTAAGCCGTGACTCCATGCGAGCGCGGAAATAATCACGTCTTCAAATGTGCCAAAATTGGTATTAGGGCGTTGCGTGTTAAACGATTCGATTGAGCCGCCTTCTGGTGCGTCGTACCACATACCAGGCTTAAACATATCAATACCGCCGATGTCTTCGTCGTCTTCAACGGTCGCGCCAATGCCTCCCACAGGCCCGTTTTGCCCGCCTTTTAACCGTCCGCCGCCCATGCTAGGTCGCCCCCGCGCGATTTCGTTTTTCCCGCGCTTTCTGACAAATGCCAGAACCGCGTTTATAACCGCCGCGCGCGTTTCTGCGTCTCTGTAGCGGTCAATGTCTTTGAGCATATAAAGCGTATCGGCAAGAAATGGCTCGCCGCGCACGTCGTCAAGCAGTGTTTCAGAGCCGTACACCATCCAGGCAATAAGCCGCCCGCTGTGATTGGCGCGGGTTGGAATGCGCTCGTAAACGCTTTGCCCGTTGATTTCGCTTTTGATATGAAATGCGACTTTTTTTCCGTATTTGTTGAACTCTACGCCGTGCTTTATAAAATTGCCGTTTGTGAGTGAAACATTGAGCGGGGTGCGAATGTGGTTACCGTTGACCCATTGCCAGCGCGGTAAATTCGTTTTTTCGTCGATTCGTGAAATGATAATGCCGTCTCCGCAAATCAAAGATTCAAATCTGACTAATTCTTGAAACTCGCCAAAAGTGCGCTTTTTGTTCCAGTCAAAAACGGCGGGCGTGGAAGCGTACAAATCAAACGCGGACGCAATTTTTCCCGCGGCGGTTACGGCTTTTTCCGCGCTTTGCATATCGTCCACATCGCGCCAGATTTCCGAGGCTATCGGCGTGGGCGTGGCAACAAGACCCGTGTGGATTTCGTTCCACAAAAGGCGGCGAATGATTCCTTTTGCGTAGATGTTTTTTCGGAATAAATCGAGCGAACGCTTGCGGAGTGTCCAATAGTCCACGTATTCCGTTTCTGGTGTGAAACCGATTGAACCTTGAAATTTGTCGCCGTTCCATAATGCTTTTACGTCTGGAATCAGAGAAACTAAATAGTTGCCGTAGTTTTTTGCTGTTTTTTCTACTGTTTTTTTTGATTGTGTTTTTTTCATAATTACCACCTAATCGCGGAATAATTAAACCCGCTATTGCCGTATAATTCGCGTTCGATTGTTGCGATTTCATTCAAAAGTGCGCGCCGCTGATTCATTAAAGACGCTAAATCGCTTCGTTTGACGGTTTGGCGGCTTTGCCCCGTGTCTATCGTGTATTCCGTAACGCCGCCCGCGTCGCGTGAAAGTGAAATTATCGCTTTGTCAATTTCCCGCAATAAAATGCGGTCATTGTCTAAAATGATTTTCCAGTCAAGGCTATTGCCTTCTAAAACGCCGTCAATATCTTCTAGTCTGCTTCCCATGTTTTCTAATCTCCGACTTTGATTTTCTTGCGCTTTTTATAAAAAACCTATCCCATAAAAAAAATTTTTTTTGTGGTTTATGGGATAGGTTGCAAGGAAAATGCCATTTAGAATAATTTTGTTTTTACATTGTTATTGCGAGCATTTTCTCCTCGATGAATGATTTTTGTAAAACAACGGCTTGGGAACTTCCGAAAGCGCGACACTCGCAAATTTTCCGCCCCTTTGGAATTTTGCGGCAATGTCGAAAAGTTCTTTAGAGTAACGGACTTTTTGCGGGGTTCGTTACTCTTTTTTTTGGAGGTAAAAAAAATGAATGATAGATACGTGGTCGCCCCTGGTGTAACGATTGAAGTAAGTGAGACGGGCGAAGAATTTAGAGCGGGGGAGAATATAACCCCCGCCGATTTTCCGACAATCGCAGAGTTCAAAGGGTTTTTAGCGTCGGGGCGCATTATTCCGTACAGTGAACCAGAGCCAGAACCGCCCGCGCCTGGCGTGTGGGACTATTTTTCGATTGACGAAACACTGGACGAAAATAGCGCGAATCCTGTGAGCAATCGCGGCTTATACGTGGCATTTGAAAATGAAAGAGCGTTGCGGAAAAATACAGACGATGACTTATCCGAGCGTTTAGACGATGAAGAAACGGCGCGAATTAACGCGGACGCGGCATTGAACGCGCGAATTGACACGGCTTTTGATGATGGTTCGGCGGTGGGTTTGCGCTTAGACGAGGAAATTCAAAACCGCATAAATGCAGACAATGCGCTTTCTTCCCGTATAACGTCGGAATCGACGGCGCGGACAGCGGAAAGTGAAGCACTCAATCAAAAAATCACCGATGAAGAAACAGAGCGAAAAGAAAAAGACCTTGCTCTTGAAGCAAAAATTGATGAAGAAACGCAAACGCGCGAGGCAGCAACGCGCGATATGTATTCTGCGATTAGTCAAGAATCTACATTGCGCGAAAACAGCGATAATGAAATCAAATCCGCGCTAGAAACGCTAGACACGCAAACAAACAGCGGAATTGAATCAGTGCGCGATTTTGCCGTGTCAATCTATAATGATTTAAGTGATTTAAGCGTGAAAGTGTCCGCGGCTTTTCGCTTTGAAGGTTCGCGGGAATTTGCCGATTTGCCTTCTCTGGAAGACGTGGAAGTCGGCGACTTGTACAACGTGCGCGATTCGTTTACCACTACCGACGATTTTGTGGAAGGCGCGGGCAAAGAATACGCGGCGGGCGTTGATATTGCTTGCGTAGATATGGGAAGCGATGAAGAACCGTTGATGAAATGGGACGTTTTGGGCGGTACGGTTGGAATTGTACCGCTTTCAACCGTAGAAGTCGAAGCGATGTTTAATTAAAGGATTTTATTTATCAACAAAAATAAAAAGGAGATTTTTCAAAATGGCAGAGCAATTTTTGAATAAAGCGGGAGCGCAAATTATTGCGGGCAAAATCAAAGGGGAAATTGCCGCGCGGGAAAATTTGGCGTTGCAGCTGAACACCTTGAAGGGCGTTGCTATGACGATGTACGCCTCCGAGTCCC
>CALFJF010000062.1 GCA_937877535.1 uncultured Treponema sp. | reverse complement strand
TTTGCGTGACGCGCTCCACGACGCCAGTCGCCAAAACATCCTTGTTGTCCCAGTCATAGACCTGATACTTTGCGGAAGAAGAGCCGCAGTTCAAAGTAAGAATAACCATAAAATTCCTCGATAAAATGAAAATTTATTCCGATTATAGACCGAAAAATTCCATTTTGCAACGAAATACCATTTTCAAAAAATGAGCGGAGTTCAATTTACAAAAAAAAGACAGGCTAAAAACCTGTCTTTTTATTGCATTTACGCATTACTTATTTTCGAGTAAACGTTACCACTCCAAGAGAGAATTTTCCATTTGTGATAGTAATCGGTAATGTTTTTGAAGAAGTACTTGCTGTCATCTCGGTGTAATCAGCATTTGGCGTATACTGTTTTGTAACAGACGCAACAATGTTACCATCAGTTGTTGCATCGCCTGTGTATGTTCCAGAATACTGCGTTAGATACAGCGTTACACCACTCGATTCACCGAATGAATCATATTTAAAGTTCTTGTCAGAATAAAAATAAAACGTATGCACTTGATTTACGCCACCAGAAGTAATGCTCCCTTCATACGTTGCTACAACATTTGCAGACGAAACGGAAACACGCAAATCGCGAGAATTTTCGTCGTCGTCATCGTCAGAACACGCGGCAAGACCAAAACCCGTAGCAGCAAGAGCCGTCAAAACCGCAACCAATTTGAAAAATTTTTTCATTGTAGAACTCCTATGCCCAAAAAGGCGAGAAAATAGTTCCAAAACGTACATTTTGGAAATTCCACAATACAAAAAAAAAGTATTTATACAAGTGGTTGGGCAATAAAAAATCCCGTGCGCATAACACGGGATTTTTGTTTTTTCAATGCTAAAAACTTACGCTTGCAACGCCGTTACCGCAACTGTGTCAACGATTTCGTCAACATTGCAGCCGCGGCTCAAGTCGTTGAGCGGTTTTGCAAAGCCCTGGCAGATAGGACCGATTGCCTTCCAGCCGCCCATGCGCGCCGCAATCTTGTAGCCAATGTTGCCAGCGTTGATGTTGGGGAAGATAAAGGTGTTTGCATGACCCGCAACCTTGCTTCCCGGCGCTTTCAGTTCGCCCACTTCGGGAGCGATTGCCGCGTCAAACTGGAATTCGCCGTCAAGAGCCAAATCGGGGGCTTTTTCGTGCGCAATGTTGGTTGCGTGAACGACTTTTTCCACCGTGTTGCCGTCTTTTGGGTCTGCGCCGCTACCTTTGGTAGAGAATGAAAGCATGGCGATTCTGGGTTCAATGCCGCCGATTTTCTTTGCCGTGTCCGCAGACGCAATCGCAATGTCCGCAAGCTGATTTTCATCGGGGTTGATATTGATTGCGCAGTCGCCAAAGACCGCAATGCCGTCAGAAAGGTATTTGTTTCCGCCTTCGGGCGCAACCATGATAAAGCAAGAAGAAACGGTGCTCACGCCGGGCGCGGTCTTAATCACCTGTAAGCCGGGGCGCAGCGTGTTTGCCGTTGAATGGCACGCGCCAGAAACAAATCCGTCCGCGTCGCCCGCCTTTAGAATGAGCGCGCCGTACATGGTGTAATCTTTGAGCGCGGCGGCTTTTGCGGCGGCAACATCAGCATATTCAGGCTGTCCCGTCTTTTTGTTCAGTTTGCCTTCGCGCGCCTTGTACAAAATTTCGGCGTATTTGTCCGCGTTTGCATCGGTGGTGGGGTCTACGATGTTCACGCCGCTCACATCAAAGCCGAATTTTTCAATTTCAGCCTTGTTTCCAAGCAGGGTAATTTTTGCGATTCCCTCTTTTACGATGACGGAAGCCGCCTCCACAACGCGCTTGTCCTCGCCTTCACACAGAACGATTCTTTTGCCAGCGGCTTTCGCCTTAGCCCGAAGTTCTTTTACAAAATCCATGTTTAACTCCTTAAAAATAAAATCATTAACACAAGCAGAATACCACGAAAAGTGCCAAATCGCAACTTTTCTAAAAATCGCCCTCGCCTCTTTTCCGATTTTTCAAAAAGGTGGATTTTTTTCGCACAATTCCGCTATGATATTTTTATGCGAAGATTTTTGTTGGCGTTCGCGCTTCTTTTTTTGACAAAAGCGTGGGCAAAGGATTATTCACAAAAAATCTACCTTTGGCGCGGAATTTCTGGCATGGAAACGCAACTGCGAGATTCGATTTTGTACGTTTGCGGAGACACCTCTAAAACGCAAAAACCCGCCGTCATCATTTGTCCAGGCGGAAGTTATCATCATCTTGGTATGTCGCACGAAGGATTTGCTACGGCGCGGTGGTTCGTTTCAAAAGGATTTGTTGCGTTCGTGCTTCGCTATCGAGTGGCGTACAACGAGCATCATTACCCCGACCAACTGCAAGATTTTCAGCGAGCGATTCAGATACTTCGAGAAAACGCAACGCAATTTGGCATTGACAAACAAAAAATCGGAGCGATTGGATTTAGCGCGGGCGGTCATCTTGTAACAATGGCGGGCGAATTTGGAAAAAGCGTAAACGAACTCAAAAATCTTGGAATCGAAACGACCGAAAGTCTTTGTCCCGATTTTATAATGCCGATTTATCCCGTTGTTTCAATGCAAGACGACATCGCGCACAAATGGAGTCGAACGAGCCTTTTAGGACACAAATATTCCCCGCCCGAAGCGGAAAAAGGCTTTTCGCTTTTTAATATACGCGGATTCAAATATTCCCAAGGATTAAAAGACAAATTTTCGATGGAAAACGAGCAAAATATTCCAGACGATATGCCGAGCGTGTTTTTGCTTGCATGCGAAGACGACCCCGTGGTTCTTTTTGAAAACTCGGTTCGACTAGACGCGGCGTTGACGGTGCGCGGGATTCCGCACGTTTTTGTTCATTACAAAAAAGGCGGACACGGATTTGGAATGAAAGAAAAATCTTCGATAATGCGCGAAACGCATTGGAACGACGAAACATTGCTTCCGTGGCTCGTTGAAATCGGCGTTCTAAATCAAAATTCTCCAGAGGAAGAAAAATGAGAAAATGGGCAAAAATCCTTGAATGGGTCGGCGCGACGATTTTAGTTAGCGGCGCGGCATTTTTTTCGTTCGTGTATTTTCGGAAAATCGGAATGAGCGTTTTTTATCGCGCCGTTCTTTTGTGGATAATTGGAGCGGGACTTTTGTGCTACGCGCCGATTGGATTTTTTCGTTACAGCGAAAGCCGCGCCAAAGCCGACGAAACGCACGACGCGGAAGACATAAAAATCGCAAAATCTCGAAAAAGGTCGCTTTCGCTCAAAATAATCTGCGGAATCGTTTTAATCGGAAACGGATTTTTGATTTTATGGAAAGCGTCGCAACTGAATTAACCGTTTTTTATTTCCGAACAAGTCTATTTATATAATCAGATTTTTACGCTAGAATCGACTGCAAAATACAGGAGGTTCTTTTGACATTTCCACAAGACAAATACGCAATTTGCAAAACGCTCAACGGAAATCAAACGTATTTTTTTCGGTGCGTGGGATTTTGCAATTATCACAAAGTGTACGTTACGGCAAAGCAAGCGCGTTTCAAACAATGCGCGGCAAAGCACTGCAACGCACTCATAAAAACCGACCATCCCTATTGGAGAGAACGAGAACTCAAAAAGCAACTGCGAAAACTCAGAAAAGAAAGCGGGCGACTTTCCGTAAAGCAAGATTCTCAAACGGAAGAACAGACGGAAGCGAATTCTGAAGTGAGTTTTGAGTTAAAATGCGTGGAATTATACGCATCTGCTACAAATAGAAGCCTTACTTCTGTATACGAGATGTTTTTTACGACGGGTCTTCACGAAAAATTGACCGCCGAAAAAGAGCGACTTTCCACGATAAATTCGGCAGAGTTGATAGGATTTTGCGACGATTTTATTCAAAATTACGCAAGAAATATCCGCTAGAGCGGCAAACGAACAAGTAAAATATGGATTTTACAAAAAACAAACTCCACCTATTATCAGACCTATGGGGAAATGTATGCTGATGAGAAGAAGAACAAATAGACTCAGAGCGTATCTTGGAACGCGCAACTCAGGCTGGACGATTCAGACGATTTCAGAAGAAGAATGTCTTTCTACCGCATATTATCTATACGGAATATGCTCTTATATAATTGATTTTGACGAATTTAGAAACATCGATTATTTGATTGATGTAATACAAAAACTTGTGAAGCGACTTTCACTGCAACAGCATTTTGGAAACGTTCTCAAAAAACTCATCAGCACACTTGAAAAAAACGGCTCGCTCACGCTGATAACGCTTTCCGAAGATTCAGAAATTCCAATTCCAACGTTCCGAGGAACAAATACCGCATACAAATACAACGAAGATGCAGACATTGACGTTTCATTTCCGCGCGATTTGATTATACATCGCCCCGAAATAATCGACGTGTATCGATACGTGTACGCTTCAAACTCTCCAGACAAATTGCTCATTTTGCTTTCAAAAACGTTTCTCTCTGGACGCTCGTTTGATACGCTGCCCGCAAAAATCCAAAAAATCGTAAACGACGTGTCTTCGATTCAATTCATCATTGACGCGGTTGGACTTTCGATAAACGAAGCGCGCGTTCTTCTTTTAATTTTTCGCACAACGGTTCTCGCGGAACTTTCAAATTTGATGCGCGAAGTTTTTTCCGACAACCGCGACAGTTTTTGCGGGCGAATCTTAAAAATCGAGCAATCCGAAATCAACACCATTTTTAGAAGCGACCAAAAACTCCGCTCGTTTGGATTTCTTGATAGCGAATACGAATTGACTCCCGAAGCGATTGATTGCATAAAAACGGGAAGCATCGACACGTTTTTTTCAGAAATTCTAAAAGAAGAGGACACAAAAAGCGCGTTTGACATTTCTTCTTATGCCGTTGAAAAAGAATCGGTGGAAATTGCGCGAAAATTGTTGTCCGCCGACGCACCGCTTAACATTCTTTTGTATGGAGCGCCCGGCGCGGGCAAAACCGAGTTTGCAAAATCAATCGCCCGCGATTGCGCACTCCGCGTTTTTACGTTTCAAAACGACACGGAACTCAACAAACGTGAAAATATCCTTTGCAGATTAAATTGTCTTCTTTCAATTAACAAGGCGGATTCCGTAATCGTAATTGACGAAGCGGACACGATTCTTGAAACAACGGCGGCTTCGTTTGCGTCTTTTTTTGGGGGAAACAATCGCTCGTCGGCAAAAAAAGGCACGGTAAACAAGATTTTTGAAAATTGTAACAATCGCGTTATTTGGATTGTCAATCACACAAATCAAATCGAAGAATCCACAAAGCGACGGTTCACCTATTCGATTTTTTTCAACGAAATGCCAGAGCAGACGCTTCGTTCAATCGCGTTCACGCGGCTCAAAAAAGTCGGCGACCGCCTAAATCCAGCCACCGTTCAAAAAATTCTCGATTTGTGCAGCCAATTTCACGTGACTGGCTCTTCCGTGGAAAATATTGAGCGCGTGATTGCGTGTTCGCCTGTTTCCAAAAACAAAAAATCCGACGAAGAATCGCTCCTCCGCGACATTCGGAACGTTTTGGAAGCGAATTCGACGTTGCTTTTTGGAAAAGCAAAAATGCGCCAATTCGTTTCTTCGTCTTATGACGAGGCGGTTCTCAACACGAGTTTTCCTGCAGAAGAAATTATTTCGATGGTGAGAAACGCGCTTTTGTTTAGCGAACACGAAAAATCCGCGCAAAACGGAATTCGATTGCTTTTTTACGGCGAAAGCGGAACGGGAAAAACGGAATTTGCGCGGTACATTGCGCAAAAACTCGGTCGAAAAATCCTGCTAAAACGTGCGTCGGACATTTTGGGAATGTTTGTGGGCGAAAACGAGCGGCACATAAAAGAAGCGTTTTCCGAGGCGGAGCAAAGCGGACAGATTTTGCTTTTTGACGAAGCGGATTCGTTTTTTTATTCGCGCGAAAGCGCGTCGCGGAGTTGGGAGCGTACGCTCGTAAACGAATTTCTTACGCAAATGGAAGAATTTTCGGGGATTTTAATTTGCACAACGAACCTCAAAAGTATCATGGACGCGGCGATGAATCGGCGATTTCACATTAGCGTGGAGTTCAAAGCGATGAACGAACAAGGAATCAAAACGCTCCTTGACCGCTACTTTCCAAAAATCGATTTTTCCAAAGAGGACGTGCGGCTTCTTTCCCGTCGCTCAACCGTAACGCCCGGCGATTTTGGCGCACTTTCAAGCAGAATTCGATTTATGAACAAAGACGAAATAAAACACGATTTTATAATCTCGGAACTTTTGAAAATCCAAGACGAAAAAAACGGCGGGAAATCAATCGGCTTTGGCGTTTGAAGAAAAATAACGGTGCGCTATTCCGTTACACGCGAGGCTTTTTTGTCTAAATGCTTTTCGATTTTGGGGCGCAGCGACAAGAAAATCTCCACGAGCAAAGGGTCAAAATGCGTTCCCGCTTCTTCACAAATGAGTTTGAATGCTTCATCGCGCGGAAGAGCGGGTTTGTAGCACCGCTCTGACACGAGCGCGTCAAAGCAATCGGCAACGGCAAGAATCCGCGCAGCAAGCGGAATTTCCTCGCCCTTGATGTTGAGCGGATAGCCACGCCCGTCCCAGCGTTCGTGATGATACAACGCAACGTCAATCGCCATTTGCACGGCTTGCCTGTCAACCACGTTGTTAAAAATCCGCCGAATGATTGCCCCGCCAAAGCGCGTGTGGTTTTTCATCGTTTCGTATTCAAAATCCGTGAGTTTTCCGCGTTTCAAAAGTACGCTGTCGGGAATCGTGATTTTTCCAATATCGTGAAGCGGAGCCGCCGCACCCAAATCCGAGATGAATTTTTTGTCCACCTCGTCAGAATACAATTTTTTCACATAGAGTTTTTCTGCAATCATTATGGAATACACTTTTGTATTTTTGACGTGTTCGCCCGTATTCGCGTCCCGCGCTTCAATCAGCGTCGCAAGTTCCTCGATTATATTCGTTTGCATATCGAGCATGAGTTTACTCTGCTCGCGGATTTTTTCAGTCTGCTCCCAGACTTGTTTTTCGAGTTCCAATCGCCGCCGAAACGCCTGCGTCAGTTGGAAAAACAAAAACGCAATGACGAGCAAAAAAAGCAACATGATTCTTCCGACCGAAACTTGCATTCGCTTCAAAATCGCGTGTTTTGGAAGAACCAAAACGACCGTCCAATCGTCAAGAATGCGATTAGAAAACGCCACCACGTCTTCGCCGCCAAGTTTTGTCTTAAAGCGCGTTGCATTTGTGGACAATATTGAGCCGACGAGTTCGGAAAATCCTTCAGAAAGACTTGCATCGCGAAGGGCAATTTTTCCGCGCTGCCTTGAATCGGCGTGAGCTAAAATCAGCGAATTTTTATCGATGATAAAACCAAAACCTTCGCCAGAAAGCGAAAGCGAATCAACGTATTCTTGAAGCCCGTCGAGTGCCAAATCCACGCTCACCACGCTCGAATAATCAGAAAGAAGGCGCGACATTGAAAGAACCGACTTGTTTGTTCGGCTTGAATCGTATGGCGGAATAATCGCCACGTTTCCTTGCGAGCGGAGCGCGTCTATGTACCAATCTTGCGCTTTTGGAACAAAATTCACCACGTCTTTTTGATTTGCGCCATCAACGTATCGTCCGCGAATCCAACCGTAAACGCCCGCAAAATTGTGTATGCTTTCAGAAGAATCGTTATTCGAGGCTGCGGAAAAATATCGCTCGATTACGTCGTCGCTCTCGTCGTTTTTGAGCAAAAAATCCACCGTTTCACTCATCACAAAAAGAGATTCCGTGCCTTGCACCAAAAATCCTTTTATCCGCTCAGAAACCTCGTAAACGGTGCGAACGCCAATCGTTTCCGCGTCTTCCCGCGAAAGTTGATAAAACGAGTGGAACATATAAGAAGCCGCCGACGCGAACACGACTGTGGCAACGACTTGCACCGCTACAAAGTGTTTTACGTCCGAACTGAACAATTTATTGACGATTTTTTTTACAAGGAATACTCGCATACGCTTATTTTACAACTTTATACACTATAAAAACAACTACATCATTTGACTTGTTTTTGAAACATTAGCGCAAAAGCGAAACCGCATTTCTGCGCCACCAACGCTCGGTGAAAAAATCAGGCATAGAAAGCCGTGCCGTCTGCCCGATGTACGGCGTAACGACCGTAATGTTTTCCTTTTCGGCGGCGAGCAAAAAGCGTTCAACAGAATCGTCCCAGCCGTGGCGAGAGAGAATGATTGCGCCCCAGTGAATCGGCAACGCGACTTTTGCACCAAGCGTCTTTACTGCCGCAACGGATTGCTCGGGGAACGAGTGGACTTTTGGCCACTGCACATCGTACTGCCCGCACTCCATCATCACAAAGTCAAAATCGCCGTATTTTTCGTGAATGCGCTCCCAGTGCGAGTTGAATCCAGAGTCGCCGCTTTCAAAAATCTGATGATATTCGTCTTTAAAAACCCAACTTGCCCACAGCGTCGCCATATTGTCCACAAGTTTTCGCCCCGAAAAATGCTGCGCGGGCGTACAGACAATCGTCAGCCCCGAAATTTCAGTTTCTTCCCACCACGCCATGTTCGTGATTTTTTCCGCCTTAACCTTCCACCGTTTCAAATGATTTTCAACTCCGAGCGGAACGACATATTTTTTCACTTTTTTGTCAATTTCGCGAATCACATCGTAATCAAGATGGTCATAATGGTCGTGCGAAAGAAGCAGAATGTCGATTTCGGGCAAATCGGCGACGGTGACAGGCGGATGAGAAAATCGCTTGCCTCCCACCCAAGAAACCGGCGAAATCACCTCAGAAAAAACGGGGTCAATCAGAATCCGAAGAGAATGCATTTCAAGAAAAAGCGACGAATGACCGAACCAAGTGACTTTGACTTCATTAATCGCGGGCGATTCTTCGGGATTTTGGGCAAAATCAGGCTTTTTCGTCGGAAATTCAAAATCGGGCCGCGGGTCTTTTTTGGAAAAAGTGAGCGGGTCTGGCGCGGGATTTTTTTGCATCGCCATGACCGAAAAATCTTCTTCGTTGTGAAATTTCTTTCCGTCAAAATTCACCGCCCGCTCGGCATAATTCTTTCGGTCGGCACGGCTCGCTTTTCCGCCGAACGGCTTCCAGGCTTTCAAAAACACAAACGCAAAAAGCGACACGACGGCAACAACGCCCACAATCACAATTCCGATAATCGCAAGAATATGAAGAAATTTACTCATGGTTTTAGTATACAAAAAATGTCTAGCAGACGGCAAGATTTCCCGCGTCCATTCGCCACACTTCGTCCGCATACTGCGCCGCGCTCGCTTCGTGCGTTACGAGCAGCACGGCTTTTCCGCTGTGCGCCGTTTTTTGCAGAAGTTCCAGCACGCTTCGTGTGTTTTCATCGTCCAAGTCGTCGGTTGGCTCGTCGGCAAAGATGATTTCAGGATTCATAATGAGGGCGCGGGCAATCGCCATTCTGCGCATTTCGCCGCCGCTTAATTCGCTCATCTTTGCGTCGGCAAGCGGTGCGATTCCAACGCTTTCAAGCAGTTCACGCGCTCGGCTTTCAAATGTCGCCGTGTCGCCGTAGAGCGCGGCGGGTGCAAGCACATTTTGCAGCACGGTGAGTGCGAACAAGCCCGTCTGCCCTTGCGGAATCACGCCAATTTTTTTGTTTCGGAAGCGCGAAAGCGCGTCATCTTTGAGCGAATACAAATCTGTGCCGTCGCACAAAACCCGTCCAGCAGTCGGCTTTAAAATCCCCGCAAGCATATAAAGGAGCGTGGACTTTCCGCTTCCGCTCCTGCCCGTAATTTCAACAAGTTTTCCGCTTTCAAGCACAAAATCAAGCGGCTTTACCGCTTCAAAGTGACTCGCGTTCTTCGTCGGTCGAAAATATTTTTTACTGATTTGTTCGGCTTTTAGTGTCATGCTAATTCCTGCTTATCTCGTATATTATTAAAAGCATTTTCTAAATCAGAAATAAGTTTATCAAACATTTTCACTTTTGCACCTGTTTCGATATTTGTTTCTGATAAAACATAACCGCCGTCTAAATCACATTCAACAATCGCTCGTCCCTTTTTAGCTGGCTTTTTTGTTGTGAGCGTTCCGTCTTCATCTGGTGTTACGAAAAATACCTTAATATGCTTTGTGTTTTTGTCAGCGGCAAGTTTTAATTTCCAATAACCAGTTTGAGCAATTCGTTCTCGCAAGGTAACTTTGATTGACAAAACCGCAATTACATCAGCATTTTTGGGATTAAAAACAATAATATCAACATCAGGAAGGTGGCAACCAAATTCCCCATAATCAATAAGCACGTTTCTTTTTACTTTTCCAAGCAACTCAGGTAGATTTTTTCCTTCAGTTCGTTCAAGTTTATTGCCATTGATAACATCAAGACCAATTTCTTTGATTTCATCAACGATTATATATTCAATCAATTTTTCAAGATTTTTCCCTTTAAAAGCACGCCAGGATTGTTCATGGTCATCACCTTCAAAATCTTTTTTGTGAAGTTCTTTGGCTTCTGTAAGTAATTCGGAAATATGTTTATAAGCCTCTTTTCCAAATTTTTTTTGTTTTGACTTATACAATTCTAGTAAATCTTCAAATGTCATAGTTTCTCCATAATCAAAATAAATTCCGTTGGATAAGCTAATTTTATATTTTCATCTGAAACTTTTCCAAATCTTCCAGTTTCTGGGTCGCGCGTAGAGGGTAGCATTTTTGATGGAATTTCGCGTTTTATTATATTGTGTGTTTTAAAACCGATGTTTTCAAATTGTTCTTGAAACACTTCTGCATTTTTGATTTTTACACCTTGAAATTCTGTATCGCCAATGACAACACAGGCTCTTCCGCCTTTTTTGAGAACCCGTTTTGTTTCTTTAAAAGTTTCGAGCATATCGGCATAATAATTTTTGACTTCCGTCTGTTTTTTGTTTTTTAATTGTGAAATTATTTCAAGAGCAATTTGACTTTTTAACTCAATAGTATCGCGCTTTTTGTAGGAACTACCAATGAATTTTTGGCGAAACTCTGATAGTTCATTCATAAAACCAAACCAAAGAGAAGGAAGTTGATGCAAATCGGCGTACTCATAAGATGTAACATAAGGAGGAGAGGTAACAATCAAACTCGCTTTTTCATTTTCGCAAGGAATATGACGGGAATCGCCACACTGAACAGTTCTGTAAGAATCGATATTTTTTTGCATTTCAGGCGAGAGCAAACTATTAAATTCTCCATGCTGTTTTATCATTTTTTTTGATTGAGTCAAAAATAGCTCGATTGGGTCATATATTTTTTTGCGCATATCGCGAGTTGGCTTTACGCTTTTTTGAAGCCAAATTGAAGCCGTTTTTAAAATTTGAGCAAAAGCAACAAAATAAAAATTACGGATTTTTTGATTCTCGATTTTTTTTAATCTTGTTAAAATAATTGCCAATTTTTCTTTTTGTTGTGGCAAAAACCAATAATCAATTCTTTCGTTTTCCGTAATTTGTTCCAAAGCATCTTTTACAGAATCAGCATAATTCCAATTAAGCGCATAATCTAAATCTGCTAAAATAGCATCGTATTCTCGTTGTAATTCATTTACATCCAATGGAGTTGATTTTACATCAGCAATAAGATACGCAATTTCATTTATATCAGTGCCGATTCCGACACGATTATTTACGATAGATTCAACTATTGTTGTGCCACTCCCCATAAATGGGTCAACAATTATATCGCCTTCCGTTGAATTTTCAATTATCAACCTTTGAGCAACTTGCGGAATAAACTTTGCAGGATACGTGTAATAGCCGTGCGTTATGTATGCTGTATCTTTTATCGTTTTGTCAGCAAATGACCAAGAATAGTCAATTGGCACAGAGGACAAATCCATCACAATAGTTTCTCCAAATCTGAAATCAAATATTCAAGAAACATTTTGCATATTTGAGCGATTTTTCCGTATGGTTTCATAATTTCACTCTATACTTTTTTTCTATAATTTTCAACGATTCCCTAAAATGGCATTTCGGCTTTCAGTGTCAATTTAGCCCTCCCTCAAAATTACGCCCGTATCGATTTTTGAAATGCTACGCGACGCGCACCTTGCAGTAAGGCAACCACACAAAATCGAAATCAAAAGGCTCAAAATCACCAAAGAAAAAATCACGGTCGCGCTTGGAAGCAAAAACGGAAGTCCGAGCGCATTTTTGAGCAGCGTGTGAAATGGAACTATACACAAAAAAGCAAGGGCAATGCCACAAATTCCGCCCGATGCGTTCACAAGAAGCGACTCTGCCATGACTATGTGCGACAATTTTTTTTGACTTGCGCCCATCACGCGCAAAACGGCAAATTCTTTTTTGCGCTCGCCGATGATGAGCGTTGAAATCACAGAAAGAATGATGACGCATAAAAACCAGACGATGCCCGTCAAAATCGCGATGACTTTTGAAACGCCCGCAAGACTGTTTGAAATCCCGCTCGTCATTGATTTTGTTTTGACTGCCTGCGTTTTTCGCACTTTTCGCTGAATCGCGCCTGCAACCGAGTCGATGTCGTAGCCGTCGGCGACTTTGACGAGAATCGTGGAAATCATTTTGTTGGAATATTTTTTGTCGGTAAACGACCACCCGATTTTGTCTGCCGCCGCCATGAGCATTTGAATCGTGTTCAGATTTGCGAATACCGCGTTGTCAAGTCCCGTTCCCGTTTCTTCAAGTTGAGCAGCGATGTTCCAATCCTCGTTAAAAAATTTGAGTTTTCGATTTGCGGAAAGCGTCACTTTGCTCCCAACAAGAATGTCGCCGTCTTTGAGCGAATCTGAAAAACTTTCACGCACCCAAGGCTGAATCGTAAAATCGCTTTCTGGCACAAACCCGATGAGTTGCAAACTCACCGAACAACAGCCCGAATTCATCGAGCACATATAGACTTGCGGAGAAATCTTTTCAACGCCCTCAATCTGCGCGACTTTTGCAAGATTCGCGCTGTTCATGTAAAAATACGTGCGGTTTCCCTGATTCAAAATCGTGTCCGCGCTCACTTTTGTGCGCGCTTCATACGGAACGACGATAATATCCGCGCCGAGCCTGAGTTCAAGACTTTCAAGTCCGCTCCGAAGACTCGTCAAAATAAGAACGCCGCCAAAAATCGAAAAGGCAAGAATGAGCGCGAACAAAAACAAAGCGAAACTCCGCCCTTTTTTTCCGAGAAGATTGAGAATAGGAAGCGAAGAAAAAGTCATTTGAAAAATCCTTTGCAATGCAATGCGGTGGTTGAGAGTGTCGAAACCGCCAGTACAGGAACAGTCATTTCGACACGCGCAATGACCGAATTATTTTTTCTTTTCACTTTTCAACAAAACGATTGAATCAATCACAGAAACGGCGGCAAGCAGCACGCACAGCACCAAAACGGAGGGACGCATGACGGTGTGGCAGCGCATTTCCTTCATCATGCAAAGCGGAATGAGCGTGTTTGGAATAAAAGCCACCAGAATCGAAAGAGGAACAAACGAAATCGAAATCCCCGCCTTGATTTTGGAATCTTTCAAAAAAAATCGAGCAAGCGACAAAAGAGAGAACACCGCGCCAACGGAAAAAACGACCTGCTCCGCCCAATGACAAAGCATCCACGAGCCGTCGTCTTTTGGCGCACAAGCGTGAAACGCGAATTTCACACCCGCGCAAAGCAAAATCGACAGAACGAGCAGTATCACATTAACCAAAGCACCTTTTTTCATAACATGACTCCTTGTTAGTTTATGCTAACAAAAAATATAATATTGACTCCGCGTCCGCTTTGTCAATTATGCGTCGTTCTTGATTTCTCGCGCAAATTTTCCGTGTTCAAGCACAATCGTGCGCTCTGCAAAAGAAGCGACTTCCGGCGCGTGCGTGACAACGATAATCGTGCGTCCTTCGGCGTGAAGTTGCTTAAAAATGTCGATGACCATATTTTCGTTCGCTTCGTCCAAGTTGCCCGTAGGCTCATCGGCAAGAATCAGCTGCGGATAGTTGATGAGCGCGCGGGCAATGCACACGCGTTGCTGCTCACCGCCGGAAAGCTGACTGGGAAGATGTTTTGCGCGCTCCGCCAACCCCACCCGCGCGAGTGCGTCCATCGCTTCTTTTTCATCGGGCAGGCTGTGATAATACTGCGCCACCATCACATTTTCAAGCGCGGTCAGGTAGTTCACCAAATGGAACTGCTGAAAAATCAGCCCGATTTTGTCGCGGCGAATGCGCGTTAGACTGCGGCTGGATTCGTGCGCAATGTCCGCGCCGTCCAAAATCACTTGCCCGCTCGTGGGCTTATCCATGCAGCCGATAATGTTCATCATCGTGCTTTTTCCGCTGCCGCTCGGTCCCATAATGGCAACCCATTCGCCTTTTTCCACGGAAAGACTCACGTTCTGCAACGCCTTGACCGTTCCGCCCGAATATATCTTTGAAATGTCCTTTAATTCCAACAATGCCATACTATTCTCCTTGTACTGCAACAGATGTCATTGTCGGGCTTGACCCGACAATCTTTCTCCATACCATGAAGATTCCCGCGTCTAGCGCGGGAATGACAACAACAGCCCGTAATTTTATTCCCCTTTCAGCACCAGCGCAGGGTCTACTTCGGTCGCGCTCCGCACGGGCAATAAACACGCCAAGCCGGTAATCGCCACGCTTACCACAATCGTAATCGGTACCAACAGCGGCTGAAACGAAATGCTCCGGGTAAATACATTCAGGCTTACCGCCTGCGCAAAGGCAAAGCCCAGCACCACGCCGAGTAGCCCGCCGAGTGCGCCCAAAAATAAGCCTTCGCCCAAAAACTCGCCGACAATGCTCTGGTTTGACGCGCCGAGCGATTTTTTAAGACCGATTTCCTTTCGCCGCTCCGCAACGACCGCCATCATCGTGGTTGCCACGCACACCATCGTCAAAACCAAGACGACGAGCGTAACGATGTAGACGAGCGACTGCAATTTGGTAAGCACCGTGCCTTCCGACTGCGTGACGCGCTTTACAAGACGCGGGCTTACACCGTCCACATTTAAGCGGATAGTGTTCACAAGGTTTTCTAGTTCCGCGCCGCTTGCGCTGATAGAACATTCTGCAACATCAAGCGTACCGCTACTTGCCATTAGCCTTTCCAAATCGGAAAGCGACATATAGATGCATTCTTCTTCGCTGCCGCCTGTTTGTAAAATTCCCGCCACGGTACAATTTTCGCTGAACGCCGTGCCGTTTGCATCCACGCCCGCAATCGCCACTTTTGCACCCACACTCAGTGCGACCTTTGCTGCCACCGTTTGCCCCAAAAGCACCTCGCCGTCGCGCTCCGGAAATCTACCAGAAACATACCAGTACGGGCTGGATTTTTTCACTTCCGCAAAGTCCGTACCCGCCACCATAAACGGCTGATTGTTGATTTTCATCGTTTCATAGCGGAACGGGGTTAGCCCCACGAGTTTGCCGCTCGGCAAAATCGCGCGCGCGTTCTCCACATCGCTTGCCGTAAGCGGCTCGGTAGTCGCCGAAACCAACAGCACATTCGCGCCATACGAGCGGAACTCCTGCCCCATCTGCCGCGGCACATCGTAGTAAATCGTCACCAGCCCGCTTAAAATCGTCGCGCCAATCGCCACCGCAAGCAACGCCACCAACATGCGCGACCTGCGCCGCACGAGCGAACTCGTTATCATTTTGAAGTACATTCTCTGTCGTGTCATTTTCGTTACCACAGACAGTATAGCAAAAAATAGAAATAAGTAACAGTGGTTATCGTATGATAACGAGCGGAGAAAATTAAATCAGAAGTATTTTTGGTAAATATCTTTCAAAACATCAATATAATTTTGGGGGGCTTTGATTAGGTTCAAAATCTCTTCTTTTGAAAAAATATCAAAAATTCTTTCACCCATCATATATGCAATTGTATAGCAATGCTCAACGCTATAAAAATCTGTTACAAATTTCTCCCAAGTTACTTTTATAAAGTTCTTTGGGATTCTGTTAGATTGATTTGAAAGATAACAAGCGACAATTTCATAGAGCCAAACATATTTTTTAGGCGGAATCCTAGAAAAATATCCTTGAAAAACATGAACGAACTCATGCACAAGCAAAGAAATATAAGCATCGACTGAAATTACATTTTTTATTTCTTCATAATCAAGAATACAAATTTTATCTCCATCAAAAGTAAACGAAAACAGATTCTGAGAAAATCCAATTTTGTTGTCTTCTTTATATTTTTTCATTTGAGTGTCAGAAAAAATATGCAATTTTATCTTAAATTCTTCTGGCAGTGTGTCGAAATTGAAGAAATGTGCAACAAAAATGATTTTCTGATTTAGAATTTCAATTTGTTCTGTTCCAATATGCAAATCTCCAAAAACGATTTCATACAATCCGTTTGCTTTTAGTCTAGCACCCATATCGTATTATTTTCCTTCATTTGAATTGCCATTTCTTCAATTGCAATTTTTTCCTTAATTGGCAGATTGTCCATGTTTTTTAGTATTATCCCCGTTCCGTACACCCTGTTGAAAAACAATGACAAAAATTTGATTTTCTGCGCAATCACCGCATTTAAATTACAAATTTTTTCACTCAGCGATAAATCACCCAAATTCAGTTTTATCGCATCAAAAAAATATGCTTTTATTTTTTGTACAAAATGATTGTCAGAATCATGGATACTTTCAAAAAGCTTTGCAATAGGATGTGTCTGCCATTCTTTATATGTCAGATTTTCAAAGCGAGTATCAGTATAGTTTTCTTTTAGCATTTTTCCTTTGCACACAGGGCAAACTATTTTTTTACGGGAGTCAAAAATTTTCTCGCTTGTTTTTTTTATCATAATACTTATGATATTCAATAAAATTTTGAATGATTCCTTTCCAACAATAAATTTTATCTTCAATAAAATATTTTCTATCGCTGCCCCAAAATAGCATCTTATACTCATTTTCGGTTATGTCAGCAATACTTTTTGTCATATCAAGCCCTTCTTTTTTCATAGTTTTTGCAATGGAATAAAAATCTGTACTGTTGCGAAGAAATTTTTTGCAATCTGCCGTGAGATTTCCATTTTCTAAAAAATAATTTTCATCAATACCAAAAACAGTTCCTTTTCCCACGCAACAATTGCATTTTCCTGTTTTGCTATTGCTATCAAAAACATACTGAAGGATTTTGCTGTTTGACTGTGCCAAAATATATTTCTTATGCAAGTCATTGATTCCGAGCGCATCCATAATAGAAATTTCGTAATCAATTTTTTTCGAAAAATCGATAATCTGAGTCAATGGCGCGTCTGAATGAATCTCGCCTTCTTTTGACTTGGAAAACATCGCATTATTTGGGATTATCACAGAAAGAAAATTCTGACTCGTTGCTTTAGCATAATCGATCAAAATTTCAGGATTTTCAAAATTTTTGTAAACGGTAAATGGCACGAAATTCAGCTCTTTGTTAGGAATTTTAATTTTTATCGGAAGAGAAGCCTGCTTTTTTTCTGATTTTTCCAAGAAACAATTCTCTATCGGATGCAGCATTTTTGCAGTCGGTGTGTCCTCTAGCAATTTCGGTCTCCCTTGAAACAATAGTTTTCCGCCAGAATTTCCCGTTCCGCCAAATTCAACAATATAATCGGCATTTTTTATCAAATCTGCATTATGCTCAATAGCGATTATGGTGTTTCCCTCTTGAATTATACTTCGTATGGCTGATAATAATTTTTTTGCATCAGAAGCATGCAACCCTTTCGACGGCTCATCCAAAAGAAGCAATGTATTTTTCGCTTTTTCTGAAAGGATTTTTACAAGCGTGACTCTTTGCAATTCACCTTTGGAAAGCGTCTTTGAATTTCTTGCGAGCGTTACATATCCGAGTCCCAACTTTTTTGCCGCGTTTGCATAATTAGAAATTTTCTTATCACCAAATTTTAAAGCAAGCGTTTCAAAATCTGTATTATAAAAATCATAAATCGTAAAATCAGAAATTTTCACTTGCATCACTTCGTCAGAAAAACCAGTGCCGTTGCATTGCTCGCAGATTCCAAGAAGTTCATTTTCGTCAGAATACAAAATCCCTGAGCCTTGGCAATTAGCGCATTTTCCTTGAGCTGAGCCTGGCAAAAAATAATTGCACGGCAACGAGGATTTTTTTGCGAAGATTTTTGAAATGTGATTACCCAAATTTAAAATAGTTGCAACGGTCGAGTTTTTTGTTGCAGTTCGAGAAGACTGAGCCAAAAATTCCACAGAAGAAAAATCAAACAAGCCAGAAGTTCGTAAAATTGTGTTTAAAACTCCTTCTTTTACAAAAGTTGATTTTCCGCTTCCTGAAACACCGCATACGACACTAAAAGCATTTTTAGGAATTTTCACTGATATATTTTTCAAATTGTGCGCCGTGATATTCTTAAATTCCATAAAATCGGTTAATTCCACCTTTTCTAAATCATAGTCTTTATCTTCTTGATTCTTTAGCACTTCTGCCGTCACAGTGTCATATTTTTTGATTTCTGAAACTTTGTCTGCGAATAAAATACTTCCGCCAGCTTTTCCGCCAGCAGGACCCATATCAACAATATAATCACAATATGAAAGGAGTTTTTTGTTATGCTCGACAAGTATTATTGTATTTCCAGCATTTTTGATTCTTTCAAAAAGAATCGCAAGGTTTTCTATATCGCTATAATGCAATCCGCTCGACGGCTCATCAAGTAAAAAGCATATATTTTGAAAGCCAGAATTTAAAAGTGAGCAAATACGAATCCTCTGAATTTCGCCGCCACTTAAAGTATTAGTTGCTCGAAACATACCGAGATGGGAACACGAAACGATTTCAAAATTTTCGCACATGTCCAATATTTTTCTGAGGTATGGTTTTGAAAGCGTTGGAGCAGTTTCCCATTTTTCATGCGCCCAAATTCCCAAATCCTTCAGCGAAAACTGCAAAATGTCAGCAAACGTCATTCCCATAAAAGAAAATGCCTTTATGCGCTCATCAAAACGAGTTCCGTTACATTTTTGACAATCACATTCTGAAAAAATTGATTGCAATGAAGCGTTTCCTCTTCCTGTTGCGTAGACTTCTGTCAAATAATTTGCAATTCCTTTGAACACAATTTTCTTTTTTCCGCCAACTCTGTCTGTAAAAGAAATTTCTTCTTCAATTCCGTACAGAATTTTTTTAAGTTTTTCATCTTCTATTTCATGTATTGGAGTTTCAACAGGTATTTTCAAGGTTTTATAGACTGCAAAAATACATTTTTCAGTTACAGTTGTGTATTTCAGCCCCTTTTGGTTTATCCACGGCGATGACCCCGAAATTATTCCTTTTGATGTATCCGAAAACAAATCATTGATAGAAATTGAACAAGTCTTTCCGCTTCCGCCACATCCTGTGCACGCTCCGCCACCGTCATTATAATCTGTGATGAATGAAAATCTGCTTCGTATTAAATTCGGCATTATAAAGCCGCATGAATCGCATTCGATTTCGCGCAAAAAATCGTAGGTTTTGCCATTTTGCCTTACAACGTGAACACGACAAGCATAAGTATTGTTAAAAGAAGTAATTTGCTTTTCGTTGATTTTTGACAAAGAAAAGTCAACCGTCGCATACGCTTTTCTTTTTTCGATTTCTGTCGGATTTTTTTCACTATCAAAATATGCAAGACTGTAAATTCTTCCGTTCTCATTTATATACTCAAGCGCGGTGTTCAGTTCGTCGCCTATTTTAAAATCTGCTCTTAGCTGATTTATGAGCGAATAATTTCTTTTTATTTTTGAAGTGCAGTTTATGCAAGTAATTTCGCCAGAATCAAGAAAAAGATTTCGAAGCATTTCGTGAAGCCCTGAAACCGTAGAAACTGTTGAAAAGGGAGTTTTCACAGAATTTTTTACATCAATAAAAATGACGGCGGGCAAATTCCGTATTTCTTCAACTTCCGCATTTGCTTTTTGATGCAGCTCATTTTGAATTGTCTTAGAAGCAATTCTTGAAAAATTTTTATACCCATAGGTTGCCAATATATTTTTTAACAAAGTGCTTTTCCCAGAGCCAGAGACACCTGTTATTGCTGTGATTTTTCCAATCGGAATATCAACGGAGATATGCTTTAAATTGTTTGCATAGGCATTTACTATTTTAATGTTTTCCATATATCTTTTCCTTTTGTGAAGCAAACGGTAAAGGCTTTGATTTTCTCTTTCGTGTGGTTTTGTGCACCAATCGATTCTGGTTCAATAAAATCAGAGACACGAAACTGCTCTCCAAAATCGTACATTTTGGCTTTTTCGCTTACATATTCTGGATTATCCAAATCAATCGTACAAAATGTGATTATTATTTTTCCATTCTCTGTTAAATTCTTCTGACCTATTTCAAAAATAAAATCAAGGAAATCCCGCCCATCTGATGAGTGCCAAGAATTTGTAAGATATGAAAAGGTCTCGTCATCGAGATTAAAAAAATCAGTATTTGAAAATCGGTTTATTTCATTTTCGCTTATTTTTGTGTCTATCGGAGGATTTGCAACAATCAAATCAAAATTCGCTCCAGAATATGAATTTACGAGTTTTGAAAAATCTCCTTCAAGAATTTTCGCTTTGTTTTCTATACCGTGAGTTTTTATGTTTTCTCTTGCTAATTTACATGCGAGATGATTTAGTTCCACTCCCGTAACATAACAATCATATTGAGAAGCAAAAAAAATTCCTAATGGAAAAACACCACAGCCTGCATCTAAAACGGAAATCCCTTTTTTTAAATTGAGTTTCTCACACGAAAGTGCAAAAAATTCCGCGAGACCAAATTTATTGCAGACATATTTATCTGTTTTGAGGAAATATGTTTTTTTAGGTGTTTTAAACTCCGAATACATAATGTCTAACAAATCGGTCTGATTTTCATTTTGGAAAATTCATCAAAGTGTTCTTTCCAAACTCCCGTGCATATCTCATTAAAAATACACTTTCCGCATATATCAAGTTTCTGTCTCATACCATAATCAAGCTGATTAAAGTCCTTGATGTAATTCTCATTTTTATTGTATAAATCGAGAACAGACGGCCAAAAACTTTCGCCAACGCATTTTTCCATTCCATGCAAAAGACAATAAGGCATACCTTCTGTTTTTAAAATCTCTTCGTTTACGCGACCTTTCAATTTTTTTACCGCAAGGACAGAATCTAAAAGCGATACGGTCAAATCATTCGGATTTTTTAAATGAAGCATAGAAAATTGCATGATTTCAGGACTGTACTGCAATACAAATTGCGCTATGTCTTCCAAATAATTGATATTCAATGAAGTAATGACAGTGTTTGTATATATTTTGCAATCCGTTTCTTTTATTTTTTCTAGGGCGGATTTTACACTTTTAAATGCACCTGTTTTCCTGCTCATCGTATCATGGAGTATTGCATTATGACCATGAACCGAAAACGAAATACACACTTCTTTGTTTTTAGATACTAAATCTACAAAATTAACGAGTTCAGAATTATGCGCAAAACCGAAACCATTCGTTTGAATTATGTATTTTTTGTATTCTAGTGTTTCAGCAAGTTTTATAAGTGAAATCAGCGTTTCTATTTCAGTAGTTGGTTCTCCGCCAGAAAGCACAAGTTCGTTGCAACCTGCATTTGTTCCCTGAATAATTGCGTTTTTTAAGTTTTCTTTATTGACATTTGATTTTTTAAGATACGAGGAAAAGCAGAAATTGCAATTATTTGTGCAATCATAGGTCACTTTTAAATTAAGGCAATGCAAAATCAACACCCCGCTTTATGTGATTTATCAAAAGCCTCTTCGCTTCGCAATATTCATCAAAAAGTGCCGACGATTTTTTTGCCATTTCATGCCTTGTTGGAATGCAGCCACCCTTGCAAAAACTAAAAACATCGCAATCATAGCAACCTTTCATTAATTTTTTATAAAAACTCTCAAAATCACATATTTTTTCGGGAGTCAGGAGAATTTCCTTCAATTCAGAATTAGAGACCTCAAAGATATTTTTGACATAAGCCGTATTTTTCATGCTTTCGTGCATAAAATTATCACAAAGCCACATCTCTCCATTCGGATACACACAAGTAAAATTTGAACATTTTTCTTCACGATACTCGCACCATGTAACGACACTTCCAGATACATTGCAAATTATCGAGGCAATCGGCTCAATAACAATTCTATTTTCTTCACTTTGATACGGCAAATTGTGCATCCACAAGTCAAAAATCTCGCACATAAAATGGGCAAATTCCAAAGGTCTGATTCCATATTTTTCCGAATCGCCTTTTTTATCCGAATTGTAGCAAGGAACAAATTTGCAGAGATTAGAACCGATTTCTTTTATAAAAGCAAAAATCTCATTTGCTTTTTTGACATTATGGCTTCCAATTACACTGATAGTCGAAAAGGCAAGCGAAGAATTTTTCACCATTTCAATTGATTTTATGATTTTCTCAAATGATGGTTCACCAGTAATACAATGGCGTGTCATATCATTAATTTCTTTCGGTCCGTCGATACTAATACTTATAATTCGTTCACTGAGCAAATCTGCATTTTTTTCAAGAATTTTTATATATTCTTCCGTAAGAAGAGTGGCATTTGTCTGAAGGGCAATTTTATATTCAACAGGAAATGTATTGTTTAGATTTCGTATGCAAGAGGTGAAAGTTTCAAAAAAAGCAGGATTTTTTAATAATGGCTCGCCACCATGAAACATCCACAGAATCTTTGAGTTAGGAAACAATCTTGCAGTTCGTTCAGCGATTTTTATCAATTGTTCGCTGGTCATTGAATCTTTGCAATATGTCGTCCCATTTCTTAAAAATTCATAACAATACCCACAGCGAAGATTGCAGTTCATTGTGGGTTTTATGACGATAGTTTTAGCCAAATTCATTTTTGAATTTTCCAAGAAAAATCCTTAATAACCATGGCTATAGTCACTATGGTCGCCCCAACAGGCAAGCGCGGAGCGGGCATCATCATTTTTTACAATCTCGATAAATTCTCGAAGTTTATCAAGTTCTTCCTCCGTGTATTCTTGAACCTGAAGGTTTTCTCGTTCTGAGTCGATTGTTTTTTCCATAATTTGCTCCCATAAAAAGTCAAGAAGGTTGTTTCAACAACCAATTGAGTTTTTAAGTCGCTTCTCAAGTTACATACCGAAGGTATGATAAATGAGAAGCGATAGTTGATAAGCAAGTTTGCAACGCAAACTCGTCAGGATAAAAAGCAGACGATATTTCAGGCTGCTTTTTATCCTGTTTCCTTGAAAAACATCAAAAGAATACTGTTTTTTTTTATAGTGTCAACCTTTCCATTCAGTTTTGCATAAAATTTGCAATGCGTTTTTTATCGTAGTGTGAAAGAAGCATTATTCGTGGAAACTTGACAGAACGGTGCTGTATCACGGAAACGGCTGACCGTGCAACTCTAAAAACTCGCCTATACCGATTTTTCGGATTCTTAGCTCCCTTTCTCCAGCAAAAACTCATACATCGGCACAACATGGATTTCCGCCTTGTCCGTCCGTATGACTTCTTTTTCTTCCTTCGTCACGATGAAAAACTGTTTTGCTTCGGGAAAGTGCTTTGCCAGTTTTTCCAGGTTCGCCACTTCACGCCCACGGGCTGCGCCTTCAATCGAATAGGCGACTTGATAGGCGGTCTGCGTTTGAGGAACATAAAAATCCACATCAATGCCCGACTTGGCGGATTTAAAGTAATATAGTTCTTCGCCGTAGCGTTTTGAAAGCGTGACCGCGACCACATTTTCAAGAGCCGCCGTATCGCCTTTCATCAAAAACAGGTTCAGAATGCCGTTGTCGTTAAAATAATACTTGGGATTGCTTTCTTTTTCGGCAAAAGCGGCAACATAGTTTTTTATCGTAAAAAGCAGATACGCGTCTTTTACATAGTCGATGTAGTCGATGAGCGTGTCTTTGCCGAGCGTCACGCCGATTGCTTTGAGGATGCCGTGCAATTTTGAGTAGGAAATTTCCGAGCAGACCGACTCCGCGATTTTTTTGACGAGCAAGCGGAGTGCCTTGTCGTTCCGGATGCCGTTTCTGAGCGCGACATCGCCGAGCAGGATTTTTTGGTACACGCCCGTCAGGTAGCCGCGCTTGTCCGTGTGCAAAAAAAGTTCGGGAAAGCCGCCGTGCGCAAGGTACTCGTCACAGGCGGCGGTGATTTTTCCGCGTGATTTTGTGGCAGAAAGAGCGTTTTTATCGCAGGGAATGTCTTTTGCCCGCAAGAATTCCGCAAAACTGTAAGGATAGATTTTTTTTGCCATGTAGCGCGCGCCGAGCGTTGTTTCAATTTCGCGGCTCAACATGCGCGCGTTGCTTCCAGTAATGTAGACGCGCTCCTTTGCGTCCGCCATGCGCCGCGCAAATTTTTCCCAGCCGTCTATGTTCTGAATTTCATCAAAAAAATAACAGGGCTTTTCATCGGTCAGTTCGCTCGCCACTTGCACAATGTCGTTGCAGTCAGAAAGCGCAAATTCAGCAAGCCGTTCGTCCTCAAAATTGATGTAGACAATCTGATTCCACGAAACGCCGTTTTTCACCAGTTCCTGCACGCGCCCGTACAGCAAGGTTGATTTTCCCGCCCGCCGCAGCCCGACGAGCACATAATTCACCCTGTCGTCAAACTGACAGTCGCGGTACACAATCTGCTCGTTCTGAATAAAAGTGCGGTTATCAAAAATGACTTCGCGGATTTTGTCGTGATTCATACTCGCCTCGTTCTTACGATTGTCGAGTATATCCTACAAAATTATGTTGCTTTTGTCCAGTATATAAGACAAATTTTAGTTTATTTTGTCCTCCATACTGGACAAAATAAACTAATGACCGCCGTGCAAGACTTCCGCGGGGCGCAGACTGAGCAAGAGCCGAATCGAGGGAATTGAGCCTGCCATCGTCACCACAAAAATCAGAATCGCGACCAGCGGAATGACGGTGGGCTTAATCGTAATCGCAGAACTGAACACGGAATGCCCGATGACCTGCGCAAATCCCAAGCCCGCAAAGTAGCCAAGCACGCCACCCACCACTGCCGTAATCAGAATTTCCGTCAGCACAAGCCATGAGATGGGGCTGTCGTACGCGCCAATCGCTTTGAGTAAGCCGATTTCCTTGCTGCGCTCCATGACGCTCGCCGTAACCAAGTTTGAAATGCCCAGAGCCGAGCCGATAAGACTCAAAATCGTGATGAGCAGCATGAGCAGTTGTGTTTTGTTCAGAATCGCGCCCTCGCTTTCCGCCACCTGTCGCACCGCCTTTGCCACCGAGTTTGAAATGACTTCCTGAATCTGATAGCAAATGGAACTGACATACGCGGTGCAGTACCAAGTGTCCCAGTCCACGCGGTTCAGGCTTTCGGGGTCTTGCGCCGCCTTGCGCGCCAAATCATTGTCGGGCGTGGTGAGCGCGCTCACTTCTATTGAAGAAATCAGATTGTCCTTGCCAAAAAGCCACTGTGCGTCATCAAGCGTCAGGTACACGCACTCGTCTTCGTCACCGCCAGCCTCAAAAATGCCGCGCACGCTAAACTGCCAGTGCTTGTCCTGCCAATTCGCCGTGGAAAGCGTAATCGTATCGCCCACCTGCAAGCCGTATTTTTGCGCCAAATCCGCGCCGACCATCGCCTTCATCGGAACAAGGTCGTTTTTGGCTGTCATTTCGGTAGTTGAGCGCGTCGAAACCACCGCTTCTGAAGTGGTCATTTCGACAGGCTCAATGACCGTTTCATCGTCAGAAAGCCAGTCGCCCGTGACCGTCCACCACTTTTTCATCGCGACCATGCCCGTGTCAAGTTCCTCGCCCGTGGGAAGCGCAAGATGATGGTTGAACCAAGTGCCCGTCACTTTGACTTCACCGAGTTCGGTAAAATCGCTGTCGGCTGTCGGCGTTTTGGGAACGCGCGCAAGATTCGCCTTGCCGTCAAGATACGGCGCAAAATCTACTATATTAAACGCCCAGAAAATCGTTTTGAGCCGCCCCAGCTCGTCCTCGCGCAGATACTGAATCGACTCGCTTTCAAGCCCGTACATGTCGTTCATAATGCTTGCCGTCTGCGGCACCACGCAGATATTCGCGCCGTAGGTCTTCAGCTCCTGATTCACCTTGTCGCCCACATCGAACATCACATTGAGCATCGCCGTAGCCAGCGACGCGCCCAGCGCAATCGTAAAAGCAATCATCAGCATTTTTTTCCACTGCCTGATTAACGCCCTAAAAACCATTCGCCAATACATAGTCTTAACTTCCTGTTGTTAGCATATTATAACGAAAAACGCAGGCGGTGGGAATATGGGGGAAATTTTATCGAAGTTTTTTTACATCTTGCAAGAATAAGTCAAAATCGCTTTTCAGATTTGCAAGCTCTTTCTGACGGAACAGTTCATACTCTTTTTCTGCTTTTTCCATCGCCTGCTCATGCGAAATCTTTCCCTTACCTTCAAGGATTTTTCGCTGATGAGCAATAATCTGATTATCCAACGCAGTTATCCAGTCCTGCATCTTCATCGGTTTTTCTTCCAACGCCTGAAATTCCGCAAAGTCCAAAAACTCCGAAACAAGCAGATTAAGTCGTTGCAATTCAATTTCTGAAAGATAGTTTTTTGCAATTCTGACATCATCTTTGGTAACATAATCGCCTTTAAAATTTGTCATGCCGACAAACGGCTTTTCGCTGTCTACTCTCTCATAAATCAGTTCCGCAGCGGTGTGCTCATGAACCGCATAATGAAGTTTATTCTGCACAGTCGCAAAAAAGTTCAGCGTTGTTTTTGAGCGCGGGTCGTAATCAGTTGCCGTTGCGTAAATATCCGTTACCTGCTGATAAAAATTGCGCTCACTTGAACGGATGTCGCGGATTCTTTGCAACAGTTCTTTGAAATACCGATTTCTGCCCTGCTTAAGCCGCTCATCGTCCATCGTAAAGCCTTTCTGGATATATTCGTGAAGCCGCTGAGTAGCCCAACGACGAAAACGAACAGCCACATCAGACTGAACGCGATAGCCGATGGCAATAATCACATCAAGGTTGTAATGCGCAACATTCCTTTTTACATTTCGTTTTCCCTCTTTTTGAACTAACAAGAAATCCTTGTGAGTTGCCTCTTTCGGAAGCTCATTATCCTTGTAAATATTATCAATATGAAGACTGATATTTTGCTGCGTTGTATTGTATATTTCTGCAAGCTGATTTTGCGTTACCCACACATCTTCATCCGCAAAGCGCACAGAAACATTTGTTTTTCCGTTTTCGTCGGTGTATAAAATGATTTCGTTTTGCATGACTACCCCTCCACGACTTCCTTTGTTGCCGCAATCCGCGTGTCCGCGTATTTTACCACATCCTTGATGACCAGTTTTTGCACGGCAACGATGAAAGCGTCCATTGCGTCAAAATCGGGCTTGCCGTGTTGCAGAAAAAGGTGCTACAGCGTCTGGTACATAAAAATGCAGCCCTCATCGTATTTGGGCTTGACGTGGCACTGCACGAACCGCTCCTGTTCGCTCGGCAGCCGCGAGAATCCCATCTTGCCGTAGTGCTTGATGAGTTTTTCTTCGGGGAGCGCGTAGATGTACAGCGAATTAACGCCGACGTACTTCGCCATGCACCGCGCCAGCGGGATAATGAAATTGTCGAACATATACGCTCCCAGCCGCACAACGTCGGGATGCGAAT
>CALFJF010000061.1 GCA_937877535.1 uncultured Treponema sp. | reverse complement strand
CGACGAGGCGTTCGGCTGGTGCAAGTCGCTTTCGTCGGTCGTCATTCCCAAGGGAGTCGCAAAAATCGGCAAGCGGGCGTTCTGCAGCTGCGACTCGCTTTCGAGCGTGGAGTACGGCGGCACGGTGAAGCAATGGGAATGCGTGAAGGGAAAGTTCACTCTCATGTTTGGCAGCCCCTTGAAGGCGGTGAGGTGCGCCGACGGCGAATGGGAGAGACCCGTCGTGTGGGTGGAGGACGGCGTTGCGGTGAAGTGCCTCGACAAGGACGCTTCGAGCGTTACGATTCCTTCGGGTGTTACGAAAATCGGAGAGAATGCGTTTGCCAACTGCAAGTCGCTTTTGTCGGTCGTGATACCCGATGGCGTGAGTATAATCGACAAAGATGCGTTCGAGAACTGCACGTCGCTTTCTGAAATCGTGCTTCCCGAAGGCGTGAGGACAATCGGTTTCGTCGCGTTCAGCAACTGCACGTCGCTTTCTGAAATAGTGCTTCCAGAAAGTGTGAGTATAATCGATTACTTCGCGTTCAAGGACTGCACGTCGCTTTCTAAAATCACGTTCGGCGGCACGATGGAGCAGTGGGCGGCTGTTCAGAAAGGAGAATATTCCGGATGGGGATGGCATCCAGGCGTTCCCGCAACTGTGGTGCACTGCTCTGACGGCGACGCGGACTTGGACAAAGCGCAGAATCCTTAGAAGATTGCGACGCTGTAGGAAAAATCGGTGGCTGAGTTGCGCCCGCCTGTGGACAGGTTGAAGCCACCAAAAAATTCCGCATGTTTTTTGCGCCGCGCCCAAAAACGTTTTTCTAGCACTGGCATCCGACATTCAAGATGCCAGTTTTTTTTGGCGAAACCTTAAAAATACCTTATAAAATGTTTGACATAATACACGGGGGGGGGTATAATTTTTCAGATATTTTTTATAAGGAGTTATTTTTTATGAAATGCAACAAACTGATTGCCGCAGGATTTGTAGTGCTTTTGGCATTTTTGAGCGGCTGCGCTTCAACAAAGGCACCGCGCTCGCTCAACGCGAGCGCAAGCAAGATAAAGAGCATAAAGGCGGCGGCGGAACTCGCGGAAAACTATGGGCTAACCGTCATCTCCGACAGCAGGAACTCGACAAAAGAGAAGGCGAAGCTCGACAAGTCGAAGCTGAACATTCAGGATTTGTTTATTGCAAAAAACAGCGAGAACGACGAAGTTATCGTGTTCGCAACGATAAAGGGCGTATTCGTAAAATATGGCACAACGTATGACAAGGGCATTTTTTCCTATTCCTCGATAAACGGCGAAAAAACATCCGTCTACAGAATTCTCGTAGACCACGGAGAGTTCACCCTATCGAACAAAGATAAACTCTGCGAGTACGACGCATCTGGGTACTATATAACAGACGAGCAATATAAAGGTTGGACTATCGGAATGGCAAAACTTCGGGCTTCGTTTAAGAACTTGGTGGAAAAAAGATACCCTATACACTTTGAGGACGAAATCAACAGCGAGCAAAAGCGTCTGACGGGACTCGACAGATAGCGGAATCGCCGTCCAAATCGGAAGCTCGGCAAGGAAAAGGCAAGCGCGACGCTGTAAAAGAAAATCGGTGGTTTTGAAATCTAAAAACCGCCGATTTTTTTTTTACGATTCTCAGAATTTTTTCTATAATATTGAGCATGAGATAGTTTAACAGAAGGAGGACACGATGAACTTGTTTGAAACAATTCCCGAAGCCAAGAGCGAATACAAGGAGCGGCTTTTTGCCACGGCGGATTTTGCCGTTGTGCTTTCAACAAAGGCGCGGCGAGAAGGGATTCTTGCGCTTGAAGAGCATACGGGCGGCTGGAGCGAGGACGACGGAACGGAGCCACCGCCTCTCACCGCTCCAAAAATCGATTCTGACAACTATGATGACGAGTCGGCCTACACGCGCCCCTTTTCGCCTGGCGGAATTGAGGAAACCGTTTTCCGCCGCCTGCTTATGCTGGTCGTTGACGGCATGGACGAAGAGGAAATCGCGGACATTGCCCGCTACACCATTGCCGCAAGCCACGAGGACGATGTTACCACGCTTTCGCTGATGATTGGCGTGGAGGGAATCCTTTCGCTTCAGCGCGGAGACAACCCGAGAATCACAACCATTCTGCTTGCAAGCATGATGGGGCGCACGCTCGGCGACGAATACTGCAAAACTCGCCTAAAGGACTAGGAGGACGCCATGAACATTTTTAAGACGCTTCCAAAGCTTTTTGCAGAAGAGCAGAAAAAGGCAAAGGACCACCTCTTTTTTGCCGTGCGATTTTGGTGCGCTCTTTCAGAAAAAGCCCGCAGAAATGGCCTTCTCTCGCTGGAAGTCGTGTTTTCAGGCTCTAATATGTTTGACGGAGAGCGAATCGTGCTTGCAGACGGAAGCCGTCCCTTTCCGCGCTTGGAGAATACGGCGGAAGAGTACGCCGACATTGAGGACTGGCTTTTCAAGCATCTGCTTGGTCTTATTATGGACGGGACTGATGTGGACGATGTGCTTTTTATCACGCGCTACTCGCTTTGCAACCTTGAAAATCACCTTGCGCCCGCCACCATGCTTTCGCTTTTGATTGGGGCGCAGGCAATCCACGACATTCAGGTTGGGGAGTCGCCGCGGTACACCAAGTACCACCTTTGTGCAATGCTTGGGCATGAGTTGTGCGAGGAATTCCTTTTGACCCAATGCGTGCCGCTTGAGCTTGAGCCTCCAGAATCCGATGCTCCCTTCTGGACTCCTGAAGACGACGAGGACGACGAGGAATGACGTTGCGTATTGTATACTAACACTATAATAAGGAAAATTTTATGAGCATTGATGGTGTGAATATTTTGTACAATTGGTTCGTGTGGTTCGTGGTAAACGACGAGATTCCAGAAGAAATGGAAAAAGCAGGCGAGCGTTTTTCTGAACTTGAGTCGAGGGCTTCTGCTGGCGACGAGGACGCGCAGGCGGCAGTTGCTGGAGTCCGCGCGGAAAACGCGGAAGATGTGGCAAAAAACCTTGCCACGCTCGAAGCCCTTGCCGCAAAGGGAAACGCGCTTGCGTTGCTCTCTCTGGGCGTGCTTTACCACGAGGGCATCGCGGAAAACGGCGACGCTCCATCCAAAACAGTCATTCTGCCGCTGGACATGAAGAAGTCTGATTTCTACCTTGCGCAGGCGGAAGAAAAAGGCAATCTCACGGCACTGTATATGCTGTGCCTGCACACCTGGTTTCGCTGTTGTGTGTTTACTCGCCCTGACGAGGAGGGCGAAGATTTAGAAGACAGCGAGAGAATCTACGCGCTCCCGACCGAAGAGGACTTTTTGAACGGCGAGAAGTGGCTTCTCAAGATGATTGCGCTTGCCGCCGACAAATCGCTTGACGATGAAAAGCGCGAGTATGCCGAATCTAAAGAGTCCGATGCAAGGATATGGCTTTCCGCGCTGTACGAGTCCGACTACCCGACCTCCCCGATTCACAATCCTGAAAAGGCAAGGGAATGGGGCAAAAAATCAAGCAAACAATAGGAGAAAACCGTGATTACATTGACCACAATCTTGAACCTCAGCGACCGCGACCAGCAGAAATTTCTGAGCGAGGTTGAAAACAACAAAGAACTCGCGCTCGCCTTGCAGTGCGACGACAATAGCGCGCTCATCACCTCCCTTGCGGGCAATATGTCAAAGCGTTGCGCCGAAATTTTCCGCGAGGAGCTGACGGAGGCAAAAAAAATTGCGGAAAAGGAAAAAGAGACGCTTTCCGAGCCAGACGCTCTCCCCGCTTCCGTTCTTGCCGCACGGGAAAAAATGCTTTCGGTAGTCACACGCCTTTCTGAAAGCGGCGAAATCAAGATTCCCGAAGTGGAGATTCCAAAAACGAGCGTGCTGTTTGAAAAGCGCATCAAGGACGCCAAGCGCAAAATCCGCGAAACCATCTGCGCCACGCAGGAAAACCGCGCCATTCTCCGAAAGTACATCATCGAGGAGGCGGAAAAACTCGATGATTTGGACAGCGATACCATCGCCGAAAAACTCGGCGGCTATGGTGAAGGGAACGACCTCAAATCGCTGGAACTCGAATTTATGAAGGAACTTGAAGAGGTCACATCGAATTTCTTCAAAAAACACCTCATCGAAAGCAAAAGCGAAACGGCGTACCACGCGCTCGTTGAACTCGGAAGCGAAGGGCGAAGACAGCTCAAGGCGAGACTTCTTTCCGAGCATTACGATTCCCTGCTCCGCGCAGTTGAGGAAAGCACGCTCGCCTTCGAGGACATCGTTCTGCTCGACGACCGCAGCGTTCAGAGAGTGCTGCGCGAGATTGACTACGGGGAATTGGCAAAGTCGCTCAAAGGCGTGGACTACGAGGTGCAAAGCAAAATCTTCCGCAATATGTCAAAGCGTGCGGCCGCGATGCTAAAAGAGGACATAGAGCTCCTTGGTCCCGTGAAAAGAAGCGACATCTGCGCGGCGCAGGACAAAATTCTTGCCGTAATCACGCGCCTTGAGAACAGCGGCGAGATTGTGATTGCCCTACATGAAGAATTGGGCGATTACATCTAGCCTAAACGCACGGCTCTCCGCAAAATGAGGAATTGCGTTTTAGGCAAAAGTCGCCTTTCCGCATGATAAGGAAGTTCGCTTTTGGGAAAAGTCGCCTTTCTGCGAAAAAAGGCGATTGCGCTTTGTAACTCTGCCATAAATCAGTCGTGCTACAAAATCACGAGCAACAAAATCGCTAAAGCAAAAGAAACGATAAAATCCTTGTATACACCGTCTGTATCGGCTTTGATAGCCGTTCATTAAATGTCTTACGTCCCCCTTAGTCAACCACCCAGCCCGCCTCAATCATTGCCGAGACGTTCGGGAACTCGGCGATTACTTTGTCGGTGGGCGTGGGGAAAATGCCGTTTTCGATTACGCCCACGATTTTTATGCCCTCCGCGTTTCTTTGGCTCACCATTCCAAAGTCGCCGTTCATGCTCTTCACAATCGCGCCTGGATTCGCGCTCCGCTTTGTTATCTCCTCCAGACTTTTGCTCCAAGCTCCCATAGCTCACTCATTTATCTTTTTGTATACCGTTAAGCACATTCTCACCGCCACGCCCGCGCGGACTACGGCAGACAGGCGGTGCTGGCCGTTCAAGAGCCTTCCTGAGTCCAGCACCTCCACTGTGCGAGAACCGCGAATCCGCTCCTCCCACTCGCCTGAGCGCATTTTTGATGCAAGCTCTGCGACCTTCTCCTCATTGAGCGGGCGGTTGTGCGGATTGTTCCTGAGCCACGCCTCCGCCATCTTTGGCGTTACCTCCACCACGGAACGCGACACAAAGCGAAGTCGAAATCGCGGCTTCTCATTCATCTGCACCACCTTTGCATTCCATTCTACCACATTCCGCGCCGTTTTGCACAAAAATTCGGCTTCCCCTTCCAACTCTCGAAAAGGAAGCCGATTGCACCATTGCGGCCCCGATTTCTCAGAGCCGCCTTTTTTTGCCAGCCCACCCGTTTCCAAGATGGACGGAAGCCCGCTTCCGTCTGCGGCCGCATCCGCTAGTCAGTTTCTATGACCAACAAATCAAGCAGCGGCCGCCCTGCTACAGCGCGCTCTCGCCGTCAGCGCACTTCACGCGTTTTGCGGGAACATAGAGGAAAAGCTCCTTCTTTCCTTTAACCGCGTTCCACTGCGCTTTTGTGCCGCCGAACTCCACGGACGCAAGCGACTTGCAGCCACCGAACGCCCAATCGCCAATTTTCTCAACGCCATCGGGAATCACAACCGACGCAAGCGACGTGCAGCCAGAGAACGCATATTCGCCGATTTCCGTAACGCCAGAGGGGATTTCAACGCTTGTCGCGCTCTTGTCGAGGCATTTCACGGCAACGCCTGCTTCCACCAAAA
>CALFJF010000060.1 GCA_937877535.1 uncultured Treponema sp. | reverse complement strand
AAGAATTCACTTCGATTGCGCAAGTTTTCGCGCCTTCAATCTCGAAAATCGTTTTTGGAAGATTTTTGTCGCGGATAAATTCGCAATAAGCCGCATCAAAAATGATTATGCAGCCGTTTTTGTTCGCAAAATCAACGAGCGTTTTGAGCTGCTCTTTTGTCGCGCTCGCTCCCGTGGGATTGTTCGGCGAGCAGAAATAAATGAGCGTGTTCGGCTCGACCTTGCTCAAATCGGGGAAAAAGTCATTTTCGGGCGTACACGGAAGATAAGAGATTCCCTCGTAGCCTTTTCCGTTGTTCTCGCCAGCCGCGCCAACGACAACGCTTCCGTCAACATAAACAGGATAAGCCGGGTCTTGAACCGCGACTTTGACATCTTTTCCGAAGAGCGTTTGGATTCGCGCGATGTCGCATTTCGCTCCGTCAGAAATGAACACTTCGCTCGCGTCGGCAAGCCCCGGATAAAAAACTTCGGCGATTTTCGCGCGGAGAGCGGAATTTCCCTGCTCGTCCCCGTAGCCAGAATAGCCCTCGGCGGTGGCAAGGGAAAGCGCGTAATCGCTCGTGGCAGAGGCGATGTGTTTTGAAAGCGGCTCGGTGGTGTTTCCGATTCCGAGCGAAATAATTTTTGCCTCTGGGTGAGAAGCGGCATATTCACGGCGGCGGCGGGCAATTTCAGGAAAAAGATAGCCCGCGGTCAAATTTGCAAAACCAGTGTTTCTTTTAATCATAATAGGTCGATTCTAGCGAAAAGCGCGGAGTTTTGCCACTGGTCTTTGAAGTGCAAAAAAAGGGGATTTCTAAAAAGATTCTTCTAAAGCGTGATTTCTTTTTTGCCGTCAAGTCGTGCAAGAATCAAAACGTTGTTCACAAGTTCCACAATTCGCATGGCGGCATTTTCCGCCCAGGCGTCAGGAAGCAATTCTTCGCCTGATGGCGTTGACGGAAAATTAGTGTCCGTTCCAGCAAGGGCTTGTCCAATTAAATATTCTTTGAGCGTCATAATTTCTCCTCCAAAAATCAAAACAAATGGATAAAAATGCAAGTCCAGTATAATCCTGAACGTAATGACGCGCAAACAAAAATCGACTAGGTTTGACGCGCTCAACCACCAAAAAGATAGCAGCCATTTTGTAACATCACCGCATCAAGAATTTACGTTCGAGTTTCGTCTTCAAGCGAATACCCAACTCCGCGCATGGTGCGAATCCGAACGTGAACGCCAAGCGTTTCGATTTTGGTGCGGATAAACGAAATATACACTTCAACGTTGTTGTACTCCGCGTTTGATTCGCCGCCCCAGATTTTTTCGATAATTTGACCTTTTGTAATTACTTGGTGCGGATTTTCAAAAAACAAATTAAGAATTTGATATTCTTTGAGCGACAATTTTATCGCTTTTCCGTTTTCGCTTTGTAATTCGCAATTCACGCGGCTCAAAATGAGGTCGCCAAATTGTTCAAAATCGTTTCGGAGTTCGCCCTTTCTTCTTGAAAGCGCACGAATTCTCGCCAAAAGTTCGTCCGTGGAAAACGGTTTTGTCAAATAATCGTCCGCGCCCGCGTCCAAACCCAAAATCTTGTCTTGCACGTCGTCTTTTGCCGTCAAAAGCAAAATCGGAGTGCTATTTTTGTTTAATCGCAACGTTTTTAAGATTTGAATTCCGTCAATTCCTGGAAGCATTATATCTAAAATAATTACATCGTATTTTCCAGACTGCGCATATTTTAATCCGTCCGCGCCGTTCAAAGTGGCATCAACGCTCAGTCGATTTTTTTTGAATATTTCAACAAGCGCACTGTTTAGTCCCTCCTCGTCCTCAACCAAAAGAACTCGCATATTTCCTCCTTGACACAGAAAATGAAATGATAACGAAAATATCGAACAAGTTTATTATACACTAAAATGTTCTTACGTGGAACGCTGATTAACGCCGTCGTTCAAAACGGCAAGCGTTTTCAAAAACGGTTTGCGACACAAAACACGAATTGCGACAAGAAGCGTTTTTCTTGTATACTTTTTTCATTATGGCAAAAATTCAGATGAAAAACGCAATCGCCGAGCTTGACGGCGACGAAATGACGAGAGTTTTGTGGGCGGTCATCAAAGAAAAACTTCTTGAGCCGTTCGTTGATTTGAAAACCGAATATTACGATTTGGGCTTGAAGAATCGCGATAACACCGACGACCGCGTGACTTACGAGAGCGCGGCGGCAATCAAACGGCTGGGCGTGGGCGTAAAATGTGCCACGATTACGAGCAACGCCGCCCGCGTCAAAGAATACGACTTAAAGCAGCTCACCCGAAGCCCGAACGGAATTATCCGCGAGGAACTTGACGGCACGGTTTTCCGCGCACCGATTTTCGTGAAAAATATCCAGTGTTCGGTCACGAGCTGGAAAAAGCCGATTGTGCTCGGTCGCCACGCATACGGCGATGTCTACAAAAACTGCGAGATTAAGACCGACGGGCCTGGAACTGCGGAACTCGTGTTCACCGGGAAAGACGGAAAAGTCATCCGAAAGACAATCCAAGAGATGAAAGGCCCCGGAATTTTGCAGGGAATTCACAATATGGACTCTTCAATCGAAAGTTTTGCGCGATGCTGCTTCAATTACGCGCTCGACCAAAAAATCAGCGTGTGGCTCGGCACAAAAGACACGATTTCAAAGACCTACGACGGAAATTTCAAAGAAATTTTCCAGCGCGTGTTCGATTCTGAATTCAAAGAGAAGTTTGAAAAAGCAGGCCTTGAATATTTCTACACCTTGATTGACGATGCCGTTGCCCGCGTGATGAAAAGCGAAGGCGGATTCTTGTGGGCGTGCAAAAACTACGACGGCGATGTGATGAGCGACATGATTGCAAGCGCGTGCGGAAGCCTCGCCATGATGACGAGCGTTCTCGTTTCTCCAGACGGAAAATTCGAGTACGAAGCGAGCCACGGCACGGTTCAGAAGCACTACTACCGCTACCAAAAAGGCGAAAAAACCTCGACGAACCCAGTCGCGCTCATTTTTGCCTGGACGGGCGCACTCGCCAAGCGCGCCGAACTTGACGGCACTCCCGATTTGGCAGATTTCGCGCACAAGCTCGAAAAAGCCACGCTCGATGTAATCGAAGAAGGAGTGATGACCGGCGACTTGGCTCGGCTTGCAAACCCGCCGGCAAAACAGATTGTAAATTCGTGGGAATACATCGACGAGATTGCCGCGCGTCTTTAAATTCCTCACAGAGCAAGTAGTATTCGCTTCGCGAAACTACAGAGGACACAGAGAGCATCGTGTCGTGTGAAAGTCCTCTGTGTACTCCGTGCCTCCGTGAGAAATTTTCACCGCTCCACAAAGTACAGTTTCATCAGCCCTTTGCCTTTAATTTCCATCTCGCCGCGCGGGGTGCAGGCAAAGGACGAGCGGGCGCGGCGGTAGACGGCTTCGGAAACGCAGAGTTTCATTTCTTCGCTGGAAGATTCCATGCGGCTTGCCACATTTACCGTGTCGCCAAAGACATCGTAGATGTATTTTTTTACGCCCACAATGCCCGCTACCACTTCGCCCGTGTGTATGCCAAGCCGTATCGTCCATTTGAGCGCGTGCGTTTTGTTGCGCTCGGCAAGGTAGTCGCGGCAGTCCAGCGCGGCGGCGACCAGATTTTTGGTGTGGTTCGCGTCTTTTTCGGGCAATCCGCAGACTGCCATGTATGCGTCGCCAATCGTCTTAATCCGCACGCAGTGGTGCGCGTCCATAATGCCGTCAAAATGGGTAAAAATATCGTTCAGTTCGCTGATGAGTACCGCAGGGGCGAGCGATTTTGAAATCGTGGTAAAATTGACCACATCGGTAAAAAGCACCGTCACGCCATCAAACAGTTCGGGGGCGGACTTGCCCGTTTCGCGCAGATTTTCCACCACTTTTTTGGGCAAAATGTTTTCCAGCAGGGCTTCGTTCTTTTGGTTCAGCTCTTCCATGCTGTGCTCAATATAGCCGATAATCAGCTTAAAAATGATAATCATCGTAAGGAGCACGGTCATGCTTGCCACAATGTTCACCAGACGCAGGGTGCGGAGCAGCGGGGCGGAAAGCGTAACGACGGGCGCGCGGGCAGAAAAGAAAAACTCGCAGGCAAAAAACACGCACAGGCAGAAAAACGAGGTGGGAATGCCGATGTTAAACCCTCGCCGCTCAACCAAAAACGGAAAGACCACCAAAATGATAATCAAAAAATGGAATCCCGCCAGTGCGCCCAAAAAGTAGTCAGCCAAAATCTGGTGCAGGCAGACTTCAAAAATCGAATTGAAAAAGACGACGCTCACTTTTTTTAAGCCGAACAGAATCAGCAGGTTCAGGCAGAAAAAACTGACGCTAAAAATGTTGAAGTAAAAAAGCGGAAGCAGCCCCTGCCGATAAAAAAAGACCAAAAAGCAGATGTGATAGACGAGTGCGAACAGTTCTGCCATTGCCGCGCAGATAAATCCGCGCTGACTGCGCGCAAGGTGCTTTCCGATTTCGCGCAATATTTCAGAGATTTTTTCAACTCGCATTACACGACCCCGCCCCAGGGGATTTTATATTTTTCGCAAAGCATTTTGTATTCGGCGCAAGAATCAAAATCGAGTTTTGTTACAAAAAAAGAACAATCTGGAATAGAATCCTCTCCAAACTCTTTTGAAAACGGCGGGGAACAAACTCGCAACGCCTGATTTGCAACGCCGTCACGGCTATCGATAACGCTCACGCCGTTTCCGACCGCCTTTGCAAAATCAGAAGCGATATGCGTAAAATGCGTGCATCCCAAAACGACCGTGTCGCAATCGTGCTGCAAAAAAAAGTTTCGAGCGGGAATACACGCTTCAAGTCGCTCGCTTTCGGTTGCCGTAAAAAAATTCTTTTCCACAAATCGAACAAGATTCGGCTCTCCCAACTTAAAAACGCGGCAATCGGAAGCAAAATCCAAAATCAACTTGTCTGAATACGGATTTGAAACCGTGGCGTTCGTGGCAAGAAGCCCGATTCTGCGATTTTTTGAGATTTTTGCGGCGAGTTTTATCGCAGGAACCGTTCCCACCATTTTGAGTTCAGAAAATCGCTTCCGAAGCGAAGAAAGCGCGGTAACGCTTATCGTATTGCACGCAATGACGAGCGCGCGTGGCGACCATTTTTCGATAATGAGAGAAACCGCTTCTGACGCACATTCCACAACGCTCTCCTCGGATTTTTCGCCGTAGGGAAACTGCGCCGTGTCGCCCAAGTACACGCACCGCGCCTGCGGCATTTTTTCTTTGAGCGCGAGCATGTACGGAATGCCGCCCGTTCCGCTGTCCAAAAAAGCAAAATCGATTTTGCACATAGCGTACAGATTAAACCTTCCCATAGAATCAATCAACGGCAGTTTTATTGCGATTTTTTTGCGCTTTCGTGTAAAATTGAACCATGTATCAGATGACACTTTGCAGATGCACAGGTTGTATGCGACCTGCGATTTCAGACGTGGAAAACGGAAAACTCATTTCCGCGGATTTTTGTTACAAGCACCATCCCGAGCAAAATAAAATCGTTGAACGGCTTTTGAATTATGTCAAAGAAAACGAAAAAATCGTTGGAATGAATGCAAGCGGACTAACTTTTTCTGGCGTTCACCTATACGAAAAAAAATTCTACGGCTGCAATTTTAGGTACTGTTTTTTGATAAACATACAAACGGAAAAAATCCGCACGCGCCTTACGGCTTTTGACTTTGCGATTTTTACGGATTGCAATTTCATAAAATCAGTCAATATAAATTCATCTTTTGCGGGCGCAAAATTCATCCATGTTATCTATACAGATAGCGAGCAAATCCAAGTCAATTTTTCAGGACTGCAATCGTACCAAAGTTCGTTCGACAACTCAAATCTGTATCAATCGCGCTTCATAAAAGCGAACCTCGTTGACACGTCGTTCAGAAATTGCAACTTAAAACGGACGATTTTTTACGAACTAAATCAAACGAACATTTCGTTTAGACTTTCAAACACAAAAGAGGCGATTTTTGACAAACGCGGAAGCGAATTATTCCTCGGAGAGTCAAAAGACGGCGGAATAATGTAATTTGCTCCTAAAAAGTGCAAAAATAAGAGAGGAAACATGAAAATATATTTTCACATAAACATCGATTCGTTTTCAAATTGCTATTTAGTCGTTGACGAGCAAAGCGGACGGGCAGTCATAATCGACCCAGGGAAAATCTCGGAGGAATTGTTGTCAAAAATCGAGGGCAACGGCTACACGCTCGAAGCCGTGCTGATAACGCACAATCATTCTGGACACACAAAAGGACTTTCGACGCTCCGAAAAATATACGACGTTGCAGTTTACGCGGCAGACCTTGGAGTTGCAAAAAATCCCGCAAGCGTCATTCGCGGCGAAGGCACACTCAGAATCGCGGGGTTGAACGTTTCGTATTTTTCGCTGCCTGGACACTCATCGGATTCCATGGTGTTCAAAATCGGAAATGTCCTTTTTACAGGCGACACGATTGAAGCGGGAACAATCGGAGGCACGAGTTCTTCTTACGCGCGGCGCACGTTGATTTTTGGGATTCGCTCAAAAATTCTTTCGCAGCATGATGACACCATAATCATGCCAGGACACGGACCGATGACGAGTGTTGGCGCAGAAAAAATGTTCAACATCGACGTAGTACGGGGGGGGTATAACAAAAAACGTTTTTCCGAAAAACGCTAATTTATGAGCCAAACTCGCCCTGCACTCAAATTCCAGCGTTTTTCTGCGTAATCGCTGAGTCGTTTTGCCGCGTCAACAAAGCCTTGCGCGTTTGTTTCAATGATGTAATCGGCTTCTTTTTTTGCCAAATCTTGCGAATGGCGACGAGAAGCCATGTCGGAAAAATACCGCGCAATGTCGGAAACGGGTTTTTGAAGCATATATGCCATAAATTCGTTTCTAAGAAGATACGCATCTTTTATGTCGTAATTAAGCGATGGCGTTACCTGAAAATATCTTACAAGATAATCGCGGGTACGACTGTCCATAGAATCGAACTCTGAATACACAAAATCTCGAAAATCTTTGTCCACAAAAAAAATTCCGTGCCACCCTTCGTGCGAAATAAATTGATTTCTAAGATACATCGGAGATTCTTGAGAAATAGAAATGACCGCACCAATTCCTGGCAAAACGTGTCCGTTTTCGTCGATTTTTATAACGCCATTTTTGACGAGGATTTCTTTGAGCAAACGCTCTTTTTCTCCAAGCGGAAAATGCTCTTTTCGCGCTTTTTCAAAAAATGCGGCAAGACTTTCCGCGCGATAATCATGCGCATTGTACGCATGCTTGTCAAAAAGAAACTCGTCTGAAAGAAGTTTTCCACGAAACCCCGCCTTTTCAACAAAAAATGCGAGTCTTCTAAAAAAATCGTTTTGAACAGAATAATTTGAAATGTCCATCAAAAGAACGCCAGGAAATCTGTCCCACTCAAAAAGTTCGTAATCCGCACCGCGCCAATTTTTTTTGGGATAATACAAAACAAGCCCCGGGTCGAGTTTTACGGGCGAAAGAACAAAGCGTGTGTTTTCCTTAAAAACGAGCGAAGACTCGGCGGCGGGAGTGAGCAAAATCGAATCGAGCGAATCTCCGCCTTCTTCAACGATAATCGGAGAAATGGAATCGCGGTTAACGCATGAAAGCGGAATCAAAATCGAGTCTTCGTCTTCAACGGGGCGACGGAGCGTGAATTTTTCTCCAGAAACGGAAATGACCACACGCGCGTTTTTCTTTGCTCCCGCGCGGAATTTGACGTTCAAAAGTGGAAAAAGCGCGTTTTCTTTCAAAAAAAACGGATTTTTTCCCGCAAACGAAATGATTTTTGCGCTCGCCTCTTTTCCGCCGTCAGCAGAAAACGCAAAAATCGGAATCGAAGTCGAAACGTCAACGCCGATTTTTTTTTCACACATTCCCGTTGCGCGAACGGAAATGGATTGCGCCGATTTTACAAAAAAACCTCTCACGATTTCGTCTTTTTTTGAAAAAATCTCAAGGCGAACGCGAGCAGACGCGCGATTTACAAAAAAATTTTTTGCGTTTCCTTGGATTTTTGTGGAAAAAACGGGATTTTTTTCGTTTTCGCTTTTGAGAAGAAATCCAATTTCAAAAAAATCCGATTCTTCAAACGAAGACGAAAATAACTCTACAAAAAGCGAGCCTTTCGGAAAAATAGAAATCGCGGATTCGGAAAATTCAAAAATCTTTAGAAAAGAGCCGTCTTTTTCTTGAATTGTTTTTGCAAAAATAACATCTTCTGAGCCAAAAACGTCAAAACGCACGCGCTCTTTTGCTTCTTTTGCGCATGACGAAAAAATCAAAAGGAAAAAAAAAGGAAAAAAAACAATTTTTCTCATACGAATATTGTCGGAAAATGAAAAAAAACCTTTTGAAATAGAAGCGTGGGCAAAAAAAACGAATTTTTTGTATGATAAAACAATGGAAAATGTCTTTCTTCCGCACGGAAACGAGCAAAAAAAACTCCGAAATATGCAAAATAAATTTTGCGCCGATTTTTCGCTTTTGCCGATTTTTCCGCTCGTCATAAAAGGAATTCGGCTGCCCCAAAAAAACGAGCAATTTTTGAGTCTAAAAAGCGGTGGCATTTTTGAAAAAAACGATTTTTTTGCGTTGGAAATGCACGGAAAAATAGAAAATGAAGATTCAAAAATCGTTCGGGAAGAAAATGGATTCATTTTTCTTGGAAAAAAAATCGCTCAATTTTCAAAAAAAATCGACGATTTTCCGATTTTTCCAAGCATACTGTTTCCCGTTTTTCAAATTGCTGAACTTGAAACAAAAATCGACGGAATCTGTACGCATTGGAAAATAAAACGCGGAAAATGGATTCGCGCTCGATGTTTTTTATAAAAATATGCGGTAGAATTTTTTGTATGATTTTCAAAAAAATTGCATTTTTTATGATTTTTTCGATTTCGCTCCTCGCTTTTTCCGAAGAACCAAAAACTCAAAACAAAACCGATGAAGAGGAAGAAAATCCGCTTTCGCTCACGCTCAAAATCGACTCGATTTATTATCTCAAAAGCGCGTATCAATCGGGCGATTCTCATTTTTCGCCGCTTTCTTCGGCGTACGACGGAATTGTGGCGCGAACTTCAATTAACGCGGCGTACAAAATCAAAACGCCGCTCGGAACTCATTTTCTCTTAAAAGACGCAAACGCCATTCTTGGCGCGGGGCTTGAACTTTCGCCCGTTTCGCTCCGCGCGCTTTCAAGCGTTTATTTTACGCCACTCCCCTTTTTGGAACTTGGCGCGGGAGGCTCTGCGGGAACGGGCTGGGAGATTTGGGGAAAGTATAACGGAATGGCACAATTCGATTTTTCAAAAATCGATTATAAAAAAATGCGACCGTTTCGCGATTGGCATTTTGACGCATGGGCGCAAGCAACGTTTCAAATGGATTCTGGCACACTCATCGAAGGCGATTGGACACACGTTTTGTTTCTTGCCACCGCAAAGATTTTTTACGAACGTCTTACAGGCGCATATAATTCACTGTGGGAGTGGCAAGCAACAAAGCATTATACGAATGGTTTACAGCATTATCAGAGTTTGCTTTTAGGGTATCAACTTCCGCTCAAATTAAAAATCGCAGGCGTAATGGCAGAATGGACAGGGCATTTTGATTCTAATGATTATGGAAAAATCGCAAACACTTATGACGGAGATTTTTCTGCCATCTCGATTTCGCCGTTTGTGCGCGTTCAATTCACAAAAAAGGACAGACTTGACGCGCTCTTTAGAATTTCAAGTCGAAGGTCGTTTTTAGAAAATCACGATGACGAAAAAATCGAACCGACGCTTACAAAAAGCGGGCGAGAGTGGTTTTTTGACCAATTTGTGTTCAGTTTTTCGCACCAATTTTGAGTTTTAACAAAAAAAATCCCCTCTTTTTTGAGGGGATTTTTGTCCATTGTTCCGCTTATTTTGAATAGTATTCAACAACCAACTGGTCATTGATTTCAACGGGAATCTCGGTACGCTGTGGCAATCTTGTCAGGCGACCCGTGAAATTGTCGTCATCGCGCTCAAGATACTCAAGACGAGCCTTGCTATCGGAAAGGAACGTCTTTTTGAATTGCTCGCTCTTTCTTGCGTTTTCGGTCAGCGAAATCGTTGAACCCACCTTTACCGCAAACGACGGAATGTTCACGCTTTTTCCGTCAACGAGAATGTGTTTGTGGCTCACCATTTGTCTTGCCATGCGAATTGAAGACGCAAATCCCAATCGATACACGAGATTGTCGAGTCGCGTTTCGAGTGCAACGAGAAGCGCAACGCCCGTCATTTCTTTTGAACGAGCCGCCTGTTCAAAGTAGCGACGAAGTTGCTTTTCAAGGATTCCGTAATACGCCTTGACCTTCTGTTTTTCGATTAGATGCAGACCGTAATCCGACGTTTTCTTTGTCTTTTTGAACGCCGGTGATTGCGCCCTGTCTAACGCCTTTGGGTGTCCACAAACATTGACACCAAGTCTCCTGCATTCCTTAAAACGCGGGTTTCTTCTTGTAGCCATTTTTTGCTCCTTGTAAAAATTCGCCAAGCGATGCCTTGCAGCCGCGCAAAGGCTTTAGCGTTGGCTTTCAACGGCTGTTAGAGGGATGCTAACAAGCATTGTGCATTGATTCTATCAAAAATCGAACTCTTGTTCAATCGCACGTTTTTCATTTTTTTGCTACAGTTTGATGTATGGAAAATGAAACAAACGATGCTGCAAAAAATCCTCGCTACGACGAATGGCGCGTTTTTCAAGGACGAGAAGACGCGGAAATGCTTTCAGAAAAAGCAAGAATCTGGAAAAATGAGCGCGAATGGAAAGAAAAATCCGAGCACAACTGCGATGATTAACAAAAATCGAAAAAAATTGTCATGTTGAATGTAAGCAAAATAGGTCTTTAATCAAAAAATTGTCAAAAAATATTCCGCTCACATTCAATAACATGATATTTAGACGCTAATCGGTAAGAAGTTGATTTTCGCGGGCGTATTCAATGCACTGTTTTTCCCATTCCGTGCCGCCACGCTTGTCAAACTCGCGTACCCAATCGTCCCAGTTTGCCCGCGTGAGCGAGCGTTTTCCTGTTACAAACTCCAAAACGCCTTGCTCGTAAAACTTTTTGAGTTCGTCAGAAGGCGCGGGCAGCCGCTCGGCTCCAATCGTTGGAGTCCAGGGACGACTTTGCATATCGCGAAGCGTCGTGAGCGCGCTGATTTTTTTGCCATTTTTTGTCGTCCACGTCGGATAGCGCGAAACAAGTTCCTTGTCGCTATTATAGAAAACAAGATTTCTCAACTGAATGAACGGTGCTGCCTTTTCTTTTGAATACGCGAGTTCTGGGTCAGGAAGCCCCTTTGCCGTTGGATTTCCGTCCTCGTCGAGTATATAGTTCACGCCTTCTTCGCCGTAAGCGACGTAATAATATCCGCTCGTGCTCATCCATTCCAAAAGCCGCGCGATTGCGGGCAATTTTCCGAGTTCCGCCGCACGACGAGAAACTGCGTAAGTTCGGTAGCCTTGTGTATAGTTTCCAACAGAGCATTTTCCAGAAGGACCTATTGGCGGGTCAATCACAATCCATTCGCCTTCAGGAAATTTCTCGTCAAATGGCTTGTATCCGCGCTCAAGTCCGTAAGCCGCGTTCTGTTCTCGCATAATGCCAAATCGTCCACTCTTCCAAGCGTTCCTAAAATCGTCTTTTCCATAGGCAACCCAGTTCGGGTCGATGACTTTTTCGGAAACCAAGCGAGAAACGAATTCGAGAGCGTCGTAATATTCGCTTTTGTGAATGTTTAATCCTGCATTTTTTTGCGTCAAATCAAACGTGCCAGCAACTCCAAACGCTCCAAAAAATGGATTGAACCTGCGCCCAAGCCCCTCTTCCAAAAGCGACAGTTCCAAAAACGCGCCAAAACCGAACGTGTCATTTTTTCCGTTTCCGTCAGGGTCGTCGTTTGTAAAGTGTCGCATTACGTCCAAAAATTCCTCTGTCGTCTTTGGAATTTCAAGATTCAATTTGTCGAGCCAATCTTTTCGGATAAAAACGCCCTCGTTTTTTGCGATTGAACCCGACTGCGAAAGCCCGTAGACAATTCCTTCCACGGAGGCGTTTCGACGAGCGTCAGCGTCGTACATTTGCCGAGTGCGCTCTGGCATAAGACTATACATTTTATCCACGCGAGAAACCTCGTTTCGCTTTACGAGCGACAAAAGTTCTTCGCTATTTACCATAAAAATGTCTGGCATTTGATGCGATTTTACCGCTTGCTCGATTTTTGCATTTTGGTCAGCAACTTGCGCGGGAAGCGGAACAAGTTTGAGATTGATTCCAAGTTCGTCGCGGACTTTTTTGTATAGTCCCCAATCCGAAGGCGGTGGCGGCGAATCCGATGAAGATGGACCAAACCAAAGCGTGATGTTTGTGAGTTCTTCGCCCCCGTCTTTTGTACAGCCAAAAAGACTGAGCGCAAACAGCGTGGCAAACAGTATTTTTTTCATTTTACTCTCCTTAAAAAAATCTTAAAAATTATCCTTTTTGAATTACGCGATACTCGATTAAAAGCGATTTTCCTTTTCCTGGCGAACGAGCCAACTCGAACGTTTTGTTGAGTGCTTCGATGAGTTTTACGAGCGACGAAAAACCGTAATTTCGTGGCGAAAACGCGCTGTCTTGCCGCTTCAAAAGGTCGCCCGCGCGAGAAACGACAGTCCAGCCTTCGTCGTCGCCGAGTTTTTCTGCCGCGCGCCTCAAGTTTGCAACGATTTTTTTCTTGTCCGCGTTAAATCGCTTTTCGCGCTCTTTTCTGCTCGTCGCTTGATTGTCAATTTCCTTTGTTGCGCCGTCATCATCTTCCGATTCGGAATCGAGACTCTCAAGGTAAATAAAATCGTTGCACGCCTTTACGAGAGATTCGGGCGTTTTTTCCTCCCCCACGCCAATGACAAAAATTTCGTCGTCCCGAAGGCGCGTTACAAGGCGCGTAAAATCAGAATCGCTTGAAACGATAACGAACGTGTCGAATTTTCGCGTGTAAAGCAAATCCATCGCGTCGATTATGAGCGCACTGTCGCTTGAGTTTTTGCCTTTTGTGTACGAAAATTGCTGAATCGGTTGAATTGCAAGCCGATTGAGCGTTTCTGGCCATTTTTTGAGAACGCTCGAAGTCCAGTCGCCATACGCTCGCTTTGTGATTATGTTTCCGTAAGCAGAAATTTCTTCCAAAACGAGCGACAATTTGTCGTGTCGCGTATTTTCCGCGTCAACCAAAAGCGCGATTCGCTTTTGTCCTTGATTTTCTTCCATAATAAAATCCCCTTAATTCAAAAGCGCGAGTGGCAAATCGTTTGGCTTTTCAAGAATAAAATCCGCACCAGATTCCAAAAATTCTTCGCGCGAGCCGTATCCCCAAAGGCAACCAAACGAAAAAATATGGTTCGATTTTGCCCCAAGAATGTCGTGTTTTCTGTCCCCGAACATCGCCGCGCTTTTTTCTCCCGCGCACAATCCCGCTTTTTCAAGCGCGCGTGCGATTATGAGAGATTTTGCGCTGTTGTTTTCGCTTAAATCGCTTCCAATGCACTCTTCAAAAAAGTTCGATAATTCAAAGCGTTCAAGGATTTTTTTTGCGTAGATTTCAGGTTTGCTCGTTGCCACAAAAAGTCGTTTCCCTGCCGTTTTGAGTTTTTTGAGCGCGGACAAAATCCCGTCAAAAACAGAGCACTCAAAAATGCCCGTTTCTTCATAACGCTCGCGATAAAATGCCATCGCTTTTTTTGCATCAGAAGTCGAAAATCCGTAAAAATCCTGAAACGAATCCATAAGCGGAGGACCGATAAATCGCCTCAGAGCGTTGTCGTCTTTTTCGTCGATTCCGAATTTCAAAAGCGCGTACCGCGCCGACGCAATAATTCCCGGTGCCGACTCGGTGAGCGTGCCGTCAAGGTCAAAAAAAAGATACGAAAAATCGAACGAAGGAAAAGATTCCATGCGTTTATTTTAGCACAACAAAGCGAGCGCGTGGAAGAGCGAGGAGGAAAATTTGAAAAGAAATAAAAAAACCGATTCAAAGCGAATCGGTTTTTTTAGCTGGGGAAGGACTCGAACCTCCGGCCTCCGGGTTATGAGCCCGACGAGCTGCCAACTGCTCTACCCAGCGTCGTGATGTTCAAACTTTATCTTTTTCGCGCGGTTGTGTCAACCGATTTTGTAAAAAAATCTGCTGTTTTTTTGTCCTCGAATTCTTCATTTTTGACAATTTTGTACCAAACGCGACATTCTGCAAGCGCGAAAAAAATGACTGCCAACGAAAAAAATTTCATGCCCCCGTCAAAAGCGATGAAAAAATTGAACAATCCATGGAGAAAAACCGCGTAACAAAAAAGAATGGCGTGCCGAATTTTTCCAGCACAGCCCCAAACAAAAATTCCTAAAAGCGCGGCGGATAAAATGTGAATCGTTTGCGCGGAACACATTCGCAAAAAAATCAAGCGGAGCGCGTCGGTTTGCGCAGAAACGAGCGCGATTTTTCGTAAACTCGATGAAGCGTATATCGCAGTTTCAAGGCTTCCCGCCGCCGCTCCCAAAAGAATCGAACAGCAAAAAAAAGTCCAAAGATTTTGATTTTTCTTTGGAACGAGCGCGATAAACGACAATTTGAAAACCTCTTCGATGAGTCCGTTAAAAACGATTGCCGTAAAAAATACAGAAAAAAAGGTACTGTTTTGAAAAATCGGGATTTTTAGCGCGAAATATTGCAAAAACGATGACGGCGCAAGAGTCAATAATCCAAAAAAGCAAGAAAGCGCGTATTTGAACGGAACGGATTTTTCAAAACAAAGCGAAAAAAGTGCAAGAAACGCAATGGGCGGAACAAAACAAAGCGCGAAAAGTGCAAAAAGATTCATGGTTTAATTGTATCGTTTTTCTAAAAAATGTTCTTTGATTCGCAAAATCGAACAGTCTCCAAATTGGTTTTATGAAAAATTGCGTCCAAAATCGTTTTATTGTGTGGTATAATTGACTAAAAGAATTTGTAAGGAGAAAAAAATGTACGAATCTGGAGAGGATTATCTTGAAGCGATTTTACGGCTTCAACTTGAAAACGGTTTTGTGCGTTCCGTGGACGTGGCGCATAAACTCGCCGTTTCTCGTCCAAGCGTGAGCCGCGCTGTTAATTTGCTCGAAAAGGACGGCTACATCGAATTTGCGATGGGAAATATGATAAAACTGACCCCAAAAGGACAAGAAAAAGCCGAGGATATATACGGTCGGCACTGCCTTTTGACTTCTTTTCTTATGAGGATTACGGGGGTTCCTGAAGACCAAGCCGAGGAAAACGCTTGCCGCGTGGAGCATGACATCGATGCCGACGTTGCAACGGGAATTAGAAAATGGATGGAAAATAACGGCGGTTGGGAAAATCCGCTCGAAAAAAAATAGAAAATTGAGTGGTGATTGAGTAGACAAAGGTCGTATCGAAATCACAGGAAGCGGAAGAATGGTGGTTTCGACAGGCTCAACTTCCGTTGTGGCAGCATATTTTTTGCCATCACCGTTTTTCTATCTTTGGATTTGAAACCGAATTCGAGTACAAGCCTGTAACAATGTCGTCAATTGCGTCGTCTTCGATTTTTAGTTGCTCTTTTTTCCACGCTTCTTTTCTGTGGTCGCGGAGATTTTCCAAAACTTTGCTTTTTTTCATCGCCTCGCGCATAACGGTGCGCTTTTCTTCCGTGACGATTTTCGCACGAGCAAGTTCCTCGTTGAGCGCATCACGCCGTTGGTCGAGCAACCGAAAATACAGTTGCGCGTTGTAAAGGTCGTTAATGTTTTTCATTTCGTCGGCTTCGCGAATCGTTTTTACGCGGCTTTCTGCAACCATTTTGAGCGTTCGCTCGATTTTGGCTTCCTCGCCCGCCGCCTTTCCGAGTTCCGCTTCCGCCTGTTTTTTTTGAAAATCCCGAAAATCAAGGACTTTCTGAAGCGAAAAATCAAATCGTTTCATTTTGTGTCCTTTTTTGACCTAGTTTGCAAGGCTTCTTGAGATTAACGAAAGGTCTGTTTCCCGTGCTGCCGTATTCGCGTCAGCGACTTCCGCACGCTTTCGATTTTTCACTTGCTCCACGACGCTCTTTTTTGTGGAAAGAGGACTCTCGTCAAACTCGTCCTCAGGGATTTCGATTCCAGAAACAACGGACAGTTTTTTGAGCGTATCCTCAATATTGCAATGCTCTTCTTCCTCTTGCTTCAAAAAATCCTCGATTTCTTGATGTTTTGAAATCGCCTCGTCAACTTCCTCGCTCGCTCCCGTCTGATATACGCCCGCAAGAATCATCTCGCGATTTTCCTCGTAAACGGAAACAAGACGCGCGACTTTTGAAACGGCGCGGAGCGTTTCTTTTCCGCACACGCGCCGAGAAAGTCGGCTAATGCTTTTGAGAACGTCAATCGCAGGATAATGACGCGCTTGCGCAAGCGAACGAGAAAGCATTATATGCCCGTCGAGCGTTCCGCGCACTTTGTCCGTAATCGGCTCGTCCAGGTCGTCGCCGTCAACAAGCACGTTGTAAAAAGCCGTAATCGAGCCTTTGTCGTTTGTGCCTGTGCGTTCAAGCAACTTTGGAATCATGTCAAAAACACTCGGAGGGTATCCGCGCTGCGCGGGAGCCTCGCCCGTAGAAAGCCCGATTTCGCGCTGCGCGTGGGCGAACCGCGTCATGTTGTCCATCATCAACATAACGTCTTTTCCTTGGTCGCGGAAATATTCGGCAATGGCTGTAGTTGTGTACGCCGCTCGAAGTCGATTTATTGACGTGGTGTCGCTCGTTGCCACCACCACAACGGAGCGGCGCATTCCCTCTTCTCCAAGGTCGCGTTTTATAAAATCCATGACCTCTCTGCCACGCTCGCCGATAAGACCGATAACGTTCACGTCGGCATTTGTGTTTCTGGCAATCATCGAAAGAAGCGTCGATTTTCCGACTCCGCTACCAGCAAAAATGCCAAGTCGCTGCCCTTTCCCGCACGCAAGAAGCGAGTCAATCGCGCGAACGCCCGTAACGATTCGGCGGTCAATGGGACGACGTTTCATCGGGTCAGGCGGAGAAGCAAGCGCGGGATAAAACCCCGACGTATTCAAATTTCCCTTTCCGTCGCACGGATTTCCAGTCGCATCGATTACGCGCCCCAAAAGTCCTTTTCCCACGGGAACTTGCAGCACGTGTCCACTCGCCACAACTTCCGCGCCAATTTCAATTCCTTCGGTTGCGCTGTACGCCATGAGTTTTACGGTTGAACCGTCAAGTCCCATAACCTCCGCAAGAACCGTCTTTTTCTTCCCGATTTTTATCGTGCAAATCTCGCCGACCATAGAACGCGGCCCGTGACTTTCAATCATAAGACCTTTTACGGCGATAACCTGCCCAGTGTAGAGAATCGTTTCAGATTTTTTTACAGCAACTAGATATTTATTGAAAAATGATTCCATAATTTTCCCCAAAAACCACCCTCATTCAAAATTATCATCGATTTTTCGCATTTTGAAAAAAAGGCGCAAACCGAAAACCGCTTTGCGCCTCCATTCGTTTTTGTTTTTCTTTGTTAAGCCTCGGCGACAGAATCCGTTTTTGCCAGCGTCTTAACTGGCGATATTTCAAGGATTTTTGTTTCAAGTTCAGCAAGTTGACTCGAAATTCGCGCGTCAATCGCTCCAAAGTCAGTTTCAACAACGCAACCGCCTTTGTCCACGGTGGAATCCTCCACAACGGTGATTCCTTTGACGTTTTCAACTTGCTTTATAAAATCCTGCACATGCTCCGTGGTGAGTTTTACGTCAGATAGGTTCACACGGAGCGTAACGTCGCCTCTCCCCTTCACTTTTTTGAGTGCCTGAAGCACGTTTGCCATTACAACGCTTTTTTGATTATCGGAAATGAGTTTTACGACTTTTCGAGTCATCAAAACCACGAGTTCAACAATTTGCTGCTCTGTTTCGGAAAGGATTTCCTCCCTTCGAGCCATGACCGCTTCAAGGATTTTGTGCGTTCGCTCGGTAAGGCGCGTAACTTCGTCTTTTCCCGTTTTGAAGCCTTCTTCCCGACCTTTGTCAAAACCTTCTTTGTAAGCGTTTTTGTTCATATCGTCGTGCTCAGAAAGAGCCTTTGCGCGAAGGCTTTCCGCCTCTTCTTGCGCTTTTTTTACGATTTCACGCGCCTCTGCTTCTGCATCGTTTTTTAGGATTTGCGCTTGGTCAGTTTGGCGTTTTACCTCTGAAAACGCGCTTTCTTGGGCTTTTTTGATAATTTCGTCGGCTTCCGCCTTGGCATCGTCCATCATTTTCTGCCGTTCAGCAGCCCATTCGATTTTGAAAGCCTCGGCTTCGCGCCTCAAATCGTCAGCAGTCGGTCCTTCGTATTCTGGCTCTGCTTCCTCTTCGACCTCTTCTTCCACGGGTTTGTAAAATTCGTGAATGAGTTTGACCTCGAACTTGTCGTCCACCGACGGAAGCTCGCCGTTTCTGAAATAATTTCTCGCCACAACTTTCCCCCTTTGTTAGACCACCATTTCGTCTTCGCCACTTCTGGCAATAACGACTTCGCCTGCATCTTCCAACCGACGAATTGTGGCGACGATTTTCTGCTGAATATCCTCCACGTCCTTCAAGCGAATCGGTCCCATGAACTCGATTTCCTCTTTGAGCATCGCGCTCTGGCGTTTTGACATATTTTTGAAAATCTTGTCTTGTACTTCCGCGTCCACGTTTTTGAGAGCCTTGGCAAGTTCGCCCGTGTCCACTTCGCGGAGCACTTTTTGAATCGAACGGTCGTCGAGCAGAACGATGTCCTCGAACACGAACATTCGCTTTTTGATTTCCTCGGCGAGGTCTGGGTCTTCCTCTTCGAGAGCCTCGATAATCGCCTTTTCTGTTGCACGGTCGGTAACGTTGAGAATGTCAACAACCGCTTGCGTACCACCCGCAGACGTGTAATCTTCGCTTGAAAGCGTAGAGAGTTTTTTCTCAAGAACGCGCTCAACCTCTCGCAAAACGTCTGGACTTGTGCGGTCCATTGTAGCAAGGCGACGCGAAACCTCTGGCTGGATTTCTGGCGGAAGCGCACCCAAAATGACCGCTGCTTTTGCTGGCTCCAAATACGCAAGAATGAGCGCGATTGTCTGCGGATATTCTTGCTGAATAAAGTTCAAAAGGTGAGTCGGGTCAGTCCGCCGAATAAAGTCAAACGGACGAACTTGCAGACTCGACGTGAGCCTGTTAATGATGTCGATTGCCTTTTGGCTTCCCAAGGATTTTTCGAGAAGTTCACGCGCGTAGTCGATACCGCCCGTCGTAATAAAGTTTTGGGCGTTCATCATCTCTTGGAATTCTTCGAGAACTTGGTCTTTGAAATCCGAATCGACCGTTTCAAGCCGCGCAATTTCAAATGTAAGTTTTTCAACCTCGTCTTCGCGGAGATGCTTCATAATCTCGGAAGAAACGTCCGACCCCACGGACACAAGGAAGATTGCGGCTTTTTGGCGACCGTTTAGACTTTTGTAATCTTTAACACCGCCTTTTTTTCCGCTGCCCGATTTTCCTGAACCCTTGTCTGACATATCATTCCTCCCCCATCCAATCCCTCAGCGCACTCGCAATCGTATCAGGATTCTGATTTATAAACTCGCGTAAATCGCCCGACATTCCACGCTCCGCACGGATTTTTTCGATTTCCGCGCGAATCTCGTCGTCGGTACGAACAGGTCGGCTAATTCCTCGACGAACTCCAAATACGTTCAACTCCGAAAGCACTCGAATCTCATCATGTATGCCGACTTTTTTTAGAGTGCTTACCGCACCCATTATTTTTTCAACTTCCGACGGACGGAGGCACGCAAATATTTTTTCCGTGCCTTCCGAGCCAATCTCCGTTATGAGTATAGCCGCCTTTTCTTTTCCAGACAACTCTGGAACTTTTAAGAATTCACTCATCTCGATTCTCCGTTTTTAGGCGGCTTTTTTAGCCGTTATCATCCATGAGCCAGGTTCTAAGCAACATTGCAACATCTTCAGGATGTTCTTTTGCCATAGCAATCGCCGCCTCCTGCAACTCGGCACGCTTTCGCTCCTCGACAGACATCGTAACGGACATATCTTGGTCTTTTGCTTCCCAAAGAGCCTTTTCGCGTTCCGCCTGCTGTCTTCTGAGGATTTCCTCTTCGCGAAGCCGCTTTCTCCGCTCGATTTCGCGGGTGATAAATCGGAACGCAATGAACGCAAGCAAAATCACAACGATGCCAATCAAGACAATCATTATCAACTGCGCCCGCTTTTTGCCAGCAAAGTACGCTTCTTCTTTTTCCGTCCACTCGTCTTCTCTATCGATTCGGATTCGAGAAACTTTCACGTCATCACCACGAAGCGCGTTGTATCCGATTGCCGCCTGAACGTATCCCGTGGCTTCAGAAAGTTCCTCGTCAGAAATCGGAATATACTCGCGGTCAATATGCCCCGCCCCCAATTCCGAATTTTCGTCCGTGATTATGTAATTGTGGTCTTTGTCATATTTAACGCGCCACTTTCCGTCGATGTTGACCGCAATCGTTCGGCGACCAGGCTGCGAATGAACTTCCTCGTGCCTTTTTTCCGTATTGAACACGTTGTTCTGAACGGTACTCGTCCGCGTGGACTCTCCAAGGACATTACTCATATCGCTGTAAACTGGAGGATTTTGCCCTTCAACTCCAGCAGGTCCTTCGGGATTGTACCCAGTTCCACGCCATGTTTCCGTGGTCGTGGAAGAAGCAAGCGGCAAGTAGTCGCGAGTTTCGCGCGTATTGTACGGTTTATTTGGGTCTTGTGGCGTAATCTCAATCGGCGTGTGGATTTCCTTATCGCTCGTAACCTGCGACATATCCCATTCAACCGTAACGTCCACAGAGCGAATTCTATCCGCCGTAAACAGATTTTGAAGCGACTTCAAAACAGACGCACGAAGTTTTGTTTCGTACTCGTTGCGGAGTTTCAATTCCCGTTGCGCAAGGGTCAAACGGTCAATCGCTTCCAAACCTTCAAAATTGTTGAGAATGTTCGAGTCAACGTCCGAAATCGTGATGAACTCGTCTTTCAAACCAACAACCGAATGTTTCAAAATGTTTTGCACTGTCCGAATTTTTGCGCGGTCAGTTCCCATCGAACTGCCACCTTTGAACGTAAGAACAACGCTCGCCGTAACGGGCTTTTGCTCTTCCGCAAAAAGCACGTCGTCAGGAAAACCGATTGTAACTTGCGCGCTAGACACGTCAGAAAGTGCTTCAATTTGTCTTTTTACGTCTGCGGTAACCGCCTGCTGCTTTTTATTGTCGCGCTCAAACTGCGTAATCGTGTATTCAGAGCCATCGTTCAAAAACTCCCACGGGTCAAGTCCGCGCGGAGTTAGCCCCGCCTCTTCGATTACAGCCCGCGCACGGTCGGCAGTTCTAGAATCTTTTACAATTATTCGACCAAGCGCATCAACGTTGCTTTCGATGTGCGCCTCGTCCAACGTAAATTGAATTCTATCGCGTTGCACCGTATCCGAAACCGCAACGCTGTAAATGGGAACTCCCGTTTGAGTTGAGGAAGTTCGCGCCATTACAACGATAATAGCGATTATTGCAACGATAACACCGACCAGAATCAACTTCTGCACGATGGTTGATTTTGACCATAAATCTTTTGATTTTGTGGCGTTCTTTTTAAGCCATTCGTTCATCTTGCCCTCCCAAGAACGAACAATTCGATTTTTTTACATTTTGCCTCGGATTTTGCTAAAATCAAAGACAAAAAAATTGTAAACATTTTTACAAATCCAACCAAAACTAACAAAAAGCGCACTATCTATTTGTAGAAAGTTCGTTCCAGCCAGAAATCACGCGGTCAATCACCGTTTGTGCAAGCGAAAGCGACATTTGCGCTTTTGCCATTGCCGTGGTAACTTCTTCAATATTCACCGACTCTGGGTCAACGATAAACTGCTCTCCCAGTCGTCCGACTTCAAGTTGCTGCTCGTTCATTTTTCCCATCGCGTTCACAAGGTATTCCTCAAAAACGCCAAGTTTTTTTTGCTCCCCACCCAAAGTCGCACTTTTTTCGGAAAGGAGTTTGCCAGTTCCCGCGTGTCCAGGCTCGGTTCTCAAAAGTTCAGGAGCAACAGGCCCTTTTACCATATCTGTAACTTTCATTTTTTATTTTCCCCCTTTTCGATTTTCTTGATTTTGAAACATCAGTTAGAACTAACCGCGACCGATGTCAAGCGCAGAATTGAACATTTCTTTTGCGCCTTGAATGACCGTCGTATTTGCTTCATAAGCCCTCGAAGCCGAAATTAAATCGACCATTTCGTTCACAACGTTTACATTCGGATACTCAACGTAATCTTTGTGAGGACCGCTTTTTATCGCGTCTGGATTCGTAGGGTCGTAAACGAATTTTCCTTCGCTCGTATCTTTGACGATTTCGCGAACTCGAACGCCCTTCCCCGCTCCGTTGTCCAAAGATTCAGGAACAAACGGGCTTCGCCACTGCGGATTTTTTGACGCAATCGGTTCGATTATGACCATCGACTTTTTGAACGCTCCGCCTTCGGGAGTCCGCGTCGTTGAAACGTTCGCAATATTGTTTGAAATCACGTCCGTGCGAAGTCGCTCAACGCTCATTCCTGTTGCTGCTATATTTATCGAAGTGAACATTCCCATTTTCTTTTCTCCGTTTCGATTTATTCGATTTTATTTACGATTTTTTTACGCGCGACTATTTTTTCATCGCCGTGCGAACTTGACTGAACTCAAAATTGGAAAGTTGCGCCAAAAGTCTGTAAGACTCTTGGATTTTGAGAACGTCCATCGCCTCTTTTTCAACGTCAACGTTGCTACCGTTCGCGTTTGTCGTTGAACTCCAATCCGTAACGCGCTTCGGCTCAACGCTACGCCAATCGTAAGGTTCATTCAAACTAATGTGCCCTTCCTCACTTCGCGCAAGGTTCATCGGCACGGGATTCCGCTCGCTTTCAAGGGCGCGTTTGAGTTCACTTTCAAAATTCACTTCCTGCCGCTTAAAATTCGGAACTCCAGCGTTTGAAATATTGTTTGCCGCAACAGAATAGCGGAGATTCTGCACGCTCATTGCGCGTTGAATCATATCGACTGAACGGGTAAAAGTATTCATGTCTTTATTTTCGGCAATACGGAAATTGGAATTTAGCATTTTTAAGATTAAACCGATTCTCTCGTGAGGTTACGAAGCCAGCGATATTTTTTGTAATAAACGTAAATCGCGGGCATTTTTACAATTTCGTCGAGATTTATCGCAAAGAAAACAACGATTACTGGCGCGTGAAAAACAAACGCAAGCAAAAATCCCACGGGAACGCTAATCGCCCACATCGTAATCGCGTCGCAAATCATGCTGAATTTTGAATCTCCTCCTGCAGGGAATATTCCGCAATTTGTCAGTGTATTGCTCGATTTACCAATCATATTGTACGAACAAAGTATTAACATGATTTTTAGATAATCTTTTGCAGTGTCGCTCAAATCCACAAGCGAAAGAACGAGCGGCGTTACTGCTATCAAGCACAGCCCCGTAAAAAGCCCCGTCAAAAGCGCAATTCTCACAAGCCGTCCGCCGCAAATCCTCGCGCGTTCCGTTTCTCCTCGCCCCAATTCGTTTCCGACCATAATTCCGCCAGCGGAGGCAAGTCCCGCGCTAAGAGCCGCAGACAAATTTTTTACGATATTTGCAATAGAATTTGAAGCTACCGCATCGCTTCCAAGGTGTCCCATTATTACAGAATACGCAGAAAATCCAAATCCCCACGCCACAAGATTCACAAGAACAGGATACGAATATTTCCAATAATCAAGCCGAAGAATCGAATCTGACCAAATTATCGCTTTTAATGGCGGACGAATTCGCTCTCGGCGAGAACTTTCGGCAACGCTCCAAACTAACTCAACAAAACGCGCAAAAACGGTTGCGATTGCCGCCCCTTTTATTCCAAACTGCGGAAATCCAAAAAGACCATAAATCAAAACGGCATTCAAAAAAATATTCAAAATGACAGAAACCGCCGTAATAAGCGAGGCTTTTCCAGCGTGAGATGAGTTTTTCAATATGCAAAGATACATTTGCGAAATTCCCGCGCACAAAAAAGACGGCGAGGCGATTTTTAGATACATCGCGCCTTCTTCTATGAGATTTTGAGAATCTGTGTAGATTTTCATCAAAAATCGCGGAAAAAAAAGCGAAAAAACAAAAAAAATGAGCGCGACGAGCGTGGAAATTTTGAGAACGTAGGCAAAAATCCGCGCGATTGCCGCTCTGTCGCCTTTTCCCCAATATTGAGAAGCAAAAATCGACAGCCCCGAACTAAAAGCGGCAAGAAAAAGATTTGCCACAAACGCGATTTGAGTTGCAAGCGAAACAGCGGAAAGCGCAGTTTGGTCAAGTCGAGCAAGCATAAGCGCGTCGCTTGCGTTCACGAGCGAAACCATAAAACTTTGAAGAGAAATCGGAATCACAAGAACAACGAGTTTTTTGTAGAACTCGCGCCTCGGAAAAATCTGCGCAGAAATCATTTTTCTTCCATATAAAAAGTAAAAAGCGCGAATTCAATTTTGAGTTTTCAAGAATCCAAAAGTTGAAGAAAGAGAAAACGTCGTTTGAAAACGCAGTTTCTCTCTTTCTCACGCGCCATAGTTTTCTACAAATTTTTTAAGCGTTTCAATCTGCTTGTCAATCGCGCCGGGGCCTCCGAGCGTTTTTCTGCCTTCCATGCAGGCGCGGGGCGTGATTTTCTCGAAGATGTCGCCTTCAAAAAGCGGCGAGATTTTCTTCATGTCATCGATTTTCAAATCCTCGATTGCTCCAAGCCCCGAATCAATCGCGAGCCGAACGCACTTTGCGGAAAGTCCGTGCGCCACTCGGAACGGAACGCCTTTTCGCACGAGATAGTCGGCGACATCGGTCGCGTTCGCAAATCCGCCGAAGCAGCTTTCCTCCATTTTGGGAAGATTCCATTCCGCGCTCTCAATCATCGCCTCAAAGACGACCACATTTCCCTGCACGGTGTCCAAAGCCTCAAAGAGCGGGGCTTTGTCTTCCTGCATGTCGCGGTCGTAGGCAAGCGGAAGCCCTTTCATCATCACGAGAAGATTGATTAAATCGCCGTAGACTTTCCCCGTTCTGCCGCGAATCAGCTCCGCAAAATCGGGATTTTTTTTCTGCGGCATGATGGAACTGCCCGTTGACCATTTTTCGCTCAGATTCAAAAAGCCGAATTCGGTGGTTGACCACAAAACGACTTCCTCGCACATTCTCGAAAGATGCTGCTGCAAAATCGCAAAGTCCGAAGTGAACTCAATGCAATAGTCGCGGTCGGAGACAGAATCGAGCGAATTTTCCGTCACGCCGTCAAATCCGAGTTCAGATGCCACGAATTCCCGGTCAAGGCTCAAAGTGCTTCCCATCAACGCCCCAGCCCCCAGCGGAGAAAGCGAAACGCGCTTCAAGGAATCCGAAAGCCGCTCAACATCGCGCTTTAGCATAAAAGCCCACGCGCACAAATGCTGCGCGAGCGAGCCGGGCTGCGCGTGCTGCATGTGCGTGTAGCCCGTGAGGAGCGAATTTTTGTGCTTTTCTGCGATTTTAACAAGCGTTTTTATGAGCGATGCGATGTTTTTCTGCAAATCTGGAATCACGCGGCGAAGATAAAGCCTCTCGTCAAGCGCAATCTGGTCGTTTCGGCTGCGTCCCGTGTGGAGTTTTTTCCCCGCGTTGCCGATTCGGTCAGTGAGCGTCGCCTCGATGAACGAATGAATGTCCTCGGCGGAATAATCGATTGAAAGAGAGCCAAATTTCAAGTCCTTTTCTATAGAAGAAAGTCCGTCCTGAATCGCCTGATTTTCCTCCGCAGAAATAATTCCCTTGCGAGCGAGCATTGCCGCGTGAGCGCATGAGCCGTGAATGTCGTCCAAAGCCATTCGCTCGTCAACATGAATCGAAGTCTCAAATTCAACTGCCGCCGCGTCAGGTCCTTCGGCAAAGCGACCGTGCCAGAGAGCGGCGTGATTGTTATCGGTGATTGTTCCGTGCGGAGTGTTCTCGTTCATGCAAAAATTGTAGCGGATTTTGGGCAAAAAGAGAATAGCGGGCGAATCGTGGCAAAAAAACTGTTTGGAGAATTCTGTTTCCGAACAGTTTTTTGACATTCTAAAAATCCTTTCAAAACGTTGGACGAAAAATCTTTCCGCCGTTTTCTTGAGTTTCCGTTTTGACAGGCGTTTTTTCGCCGCTTTTTGCATTTTCGTCCTTAAATCTCGTTCGGACGGTCATCTCGGATTTTATTCGGTCGAGCGTAGGGTTAAGCACGGTGAGGATTTGCGCAAAAACCGCCACCACCTCGCCGTCCGCGTCGGGAGCGTCAAGGAGTTTTTTGTACGAATCAAAAATCTGAATATAAGCGTGGTTCAACTGAACGTAGTCTTCGTTGTAGATTTCGGTTTTTGTCATAATTCCCCCCTGACTTTCCGTTTAATTTTCCCACGCCATCATCTGCTCGTCAATCGGCTTTCCGGGAATTGCCATCGGGAGAATCATCTCGTCGATGTCAACCCGCGCGTCAACGATGCAGGGCTTTTTGCTCTCGAAGGCCTTTTTGAATTCAGCGTCGAATTCATCGTTGTTGCCCGCCTTGAAGTAGCCCACGCCATACGCGTCCGCGAGTTTCGCCCAGTCAGGGCCGAAGTCAAGCGTGGTGTGGCTGTAGCGTTTTTCGTAGAAGAGTTTTTGCCACACGCGCACATTTCCGAGCGTACCGTTGTTCACCAAAACGATGACGATGGGAAGATTGTAGCGGGCAATCGTGCAAAGCTCGTTGCAGTTCATGCGGAAACTTCCGTCGCCTGCGATATGAACGACGCGAGCGTTCGGATTTCCGACTTGTATTCCCATCGCCGCGCCCGTTCCGAATCCCATCGTTCCCAATCCGCCCGAAGTGACGAATCGGCGCGATTTTCCGAACGGATAGAACTGCGCCGTCCACATCTGGTGCTGACCGACTTCGGTGGTGATGAAAGCGTCGTCGCCCGCGTATTTGTGGACTGTTTCAAGCATGAATTTGGGATTGACCGAATCTTTTTTGACTTCTGAATACGAAGCGGGAATTTCTTTTTTCCAATCGGCGATTTTTTTGAGCCAGTCGGAATGTTCTTTTTTTTCGATGAGCGGAAGAAGTCGCGAGAGAATCTGCTTTACATCGCCGACAAGTTGCTCGCCCGCGGGAATGTTCTTGTTGATTTCGGCAGGGTCGATGTCGATGTGGAAGACCGTCGCATGCTCCGCGAATTTTTTGGGGTCGCCGATAACGCGGTCGCTGAACCGAGAGCCGAGCGCGAGAACTAAATCGCTTTCGGTGACTGCCATGTTGCTCGCGCGCGTTCCGTGCATACCGACCATACAAGTGCAAAGCGGGTGCGAAGAAGGGAAAACATCTCGCGCCATAAGACTTTCTGACACGGGGATGTTCGCCTTTTCTGCAAGTGCGAGAAGTTCCGCCTCCGCGCCACTGATTTTTACACCGCCGCCCGCATAGATAATCGGTCGCTCCGCTTTGTTGATGATTTCCGCCGCCCGTTTGATTTCTTCGTCGCTCGGAACGGCAACGCGCACAACGCGAGAGAAATTCGCGTTCCCTTCGATGAGCGTTTTGATTCCGTCGTCTCCCTTTGAAAGCGGCTCGAATTCACATTCTTTTGCCGTGACATCTTTGGGAATGTCGATGAGAACGGGTCCTGGTCTGCCCGATTTTGCGATGATGAAGGCTTCGCGAAAAGTCTTTGCCAAATCGTTCACATCTTTGACGATAAAATTGTGCTTGGTTATGGGCAAGGTAACGCCCGTGATGTCGATTTCTTGGAAAGTGTCTTTTCCGAGGAGCGGAGTGCCGACATTGCAGGTGATTGCGACGATAGGAACACTATCCATGTAAGCAGTCGCGATTCCAGTGACAAGGTTCGTCGCCCCAGGTCCGCTCGTCGCCATGCACACGCCGACTTTTCCCGTGGTGCGGGCATATCCGTCCGCCGCGTGGGCTGCCGCTTGTTCGTGCGCCGTGAGAATGTGCGTGATTCTGTCCGCATTTTTGTAGAGTGCGTCGTAAATGTTTAAAATATTTCCGCCTGGATAACCGAAAACGGTTGTTACGCCCTGCTCGACAAGGCATTCGATTACAATTTGTGAGCCAGTGATTTTCATTTTCATTTCCTTTTATTTTTTAACTTGCGATGCCGACTTTTTGGTCGTGTTCCATTTTTGCTTTCCAAACATCCGCTCGCTTTTTTAATTCTTCAACTTCGTCTTGCTCATCAATTATTTGCGCAATTCGCCTTTTAGCAAGCGTGTAATTTATTGCGAGTTTCATGTCGTCAAGGCGATGAGTCGAAAGTTCGTAACGGTCTCTGTATTCCTTTGCCGCTTTGTCCATTTGCGCGTTCAATATGCGAATGTAATTCACCGTTATGTCGTATTCTTCAGTCGAAGAATCAAAATACGCCTTGCTTGCAGCCTTCCAATCGAGGAGATTTTTCATTGCGATTGCGAATCGTCCTTCAAGTTCCACGAACGACCACCGCCATTTTGTATTGTCTCCAAACGAATCAACGAGTAGCCTTATTGCAAGTCCCAGTTTTCGCGCAAGGTAGTACCGCTTTTCGAGCGAAACGTCAGCGATTGCATCCAATTTTTCCTTTATCTCAGAAAAGTCCACGTCAACGATATTCGTCACCACTTCCTCAAGATAAATGATTGCTTTGTAAAGGATTTTTCGAGAATCGTTTAGAGCGTCATTGTTTTTTGCTCCACTCAAAATCTCCACGGAAAGCGTGTTTATTGCAACATACAGTTGCGAAATCTCAATCATCGACTCGCACAATTGGAGTCTTTTGTGCGCAACGTCGTTTCCTTTTTCGATTTCTGCCCGCTCCGTCTTTTCAAAAGCGAGAATCTTGTTTATTGCGTCCTTGTGCGGCTGCGATTTTGCCGCAAACGTTTCTCTGTCTTCGGTTGTAATTTTTGCCATTTATACCGCTCCTAAACTAAATTTTTCAAGCATTGCGCGTGCGTGCTCCAGCGATTCTGCCGTTTGCGCGTCCCCAGAAAGCATACGCGCAATTTCCGAAACGCGCTCCTCGCCAGTAATTTCCACCGCAGAAGTCCTTGTAGAGTTATCAAAAACGTCTTTCTTGATTTTAATTTGATTATCGGCGTAAACGGCAATGCTTGCAAGGTGCGTAATACAAAGCACTTGCCGCGTCTTCGCAAGAGCCTTTAAGTGCGCTCCCACGCTTACCGCAACCTCGCCACCAATTCCAGAATCAACTTCGTCAAAAATCATCGTGCCAACGCTATCGGAAGAAGCCAGAATCGTTTTGAGCGAAAGCATTACGCGCGAAAGTTCGCCGCCAGACGCGATTTTTGAAAGCATTTGAAGCGGTTGCCCCGCGTTCGCACTTATCAAAAACTCAACGTCGTCGATTCCGTACGCACCAACTCGTTGTGTGTCATCAGTGCCTTCTTTTTCGCGAACAGAAACTTCAAAGCGCGTAGAACTCATGCCGAGTTTTGAAAGCACGGCGGATACTTCGCTGCTCATTTTTTTTGCCGCCACTTTTCTTTCCGCGCTAATCGCCCGCGCTTCCGAGTACACTTTCTTTTCGAGCGCAGAAATCTCTTCCAAAAGGTTCGACCGATTTTCATCGTACCCGTCGAGTTCCGACAATTTTTTCTCCGCGTCCGCCAAATAATCCAACACCTCCGAAACGGAAGAAGCGGGAGAGGAAGCGTATTTTTTCTTTAGATTGTAGATTTCCGTTTGACGATTTTGCACTTCTTCAAGACGCGCGGGGTCAAAAACGAGCGAGCGAGCGTAATCTTGAAACTCATTTGCAATATCAGAAATTTCATAGAACGCATTTTCGAGTCGCTGCGAAAGCGAATCGAGTGCGCCGTCGCTTTCCGAAGCCTTTGCCGCCGCGCCCATTGCGCGTTTCAACGCGCCCACCGCGCCTTCAGAAGAAGAGCCAAGATTTTCGTTGACGACTTCAACCTCGCCGAACAAATGCTCAAACGAAGAAAGCCGTTTTTCTTCCAAAGAAAGTTCCACGTCCTCGTCTACTCGAAGTTTTGCCTCGGAAATCTCTTTTATCGAAAAAGACAAAATCTCACGCCGTTCCGCGCGATTTTTGCTGTCCTCTTGCATTTTTGAAAAAATCGCACGTTTTTCAGAAAGAGCCAAAAAAAGAGCCGTAAACGCGCGGACTCGCTCTCCCAGATTCGCAAAAGAATCGAGATACCGCCGATGTCCCGCATTTTTCAACAGATTTTGGTGTTCGTGCTGCCCGTGAATATCAACAAGAAACGAACAAAATTCCGCCAAATCACTTCGAGTTACGGGCGTGCTTCCAATCCAAGCACCGCTTTTTCCGCTGCTTCTGACGAATCGCCTCAAAATGATTCGATTGTCTTCTGTTTGAATTCCGTGCTTTTCAAGCCAACCGTAAGCGTCAAACTCGTCTAAGTCATCGTCTTTTTGACGAATCGGTTTTTCTCCCAAAAAGAACGTTCCGCTCACGCTCGCTTCCGACGAACCCACGCGAACCAAATCCGCGCCGCCCTTTCCGCCCAAAAGAAATGTGAGCGCACCAATCAAAAGCGATTTTCCAGCACCCGTTTCTCCAGAAAGAACCGTAAATCCATGGCGAAACTCAAGATGTGCGCTGTCAATGAGTGCAAAATCCCGTATCGTAAGGTCCTCAAGCATTTTTTGGTCCTCCAGACCAATTCAATTTTGAGCGAAGCGCATTGTAAAATTTGTCTTTTGTGCATCCGATAAGTTTTGCTTTTGCTTCCATTTGCCGAATCCGCACTTTGTCTCCAACGTGCAAGTCAACAGGAAGTTGTCCGTCAACGGAAATCACCACGCCAGACACGCGCGAGGGCAGGATTTCTATGACGATTTCGCCGTCTGGACTTAAAACAATCGGACGACTTGAAAGAGAAAACGCATTTATGAGCGTGAGAACGAGCGCGTCAAGCCCCGGGTCGATTATTGGTCCGCCCGCGCTTGCAGAATAAGCGGTACTTCCCGTTGCTGTGCTTACAATCACGCCGTCCGCCTTAAATTCCCCAAGCGACACGCCTCCGTAAGTAATCGAAAATGAAATCGTGTGAGCCGCCGTGCGCGCACTCACAACAATGTCGTTCAACCCAACCGAACGAAACCGCCGCACATCATTTCTCAATAAATCCGCCTGAAGCATTGAGCGCGTAAACACCTCGGATTTTCCGCACAAATAGCGGTCAAGTTCTTCTTTCCATTCGTCGCGCTGAACGCTTGCAATAAACCCAAACGAGCCAAAGTTCACAGGGAAAATCGGAATTCCGTCCTCGGCGCACCCGCGAGCGGCAAATAACACCGTGCCATCTCCGCCCATCGTAATCACTAAATCCGAGCCGTGAAACGGGTATTGCTCCGCAAATCCGTTGAACATAAAAATATCCGCTCGAATCCCGCGTTTAGACAAATACTCGCTGACTTCAGAGCCGAGGAGTCGAGATTCCTCTTTGTACGTGTTCACCACAATGAGGCATTTTTTTACATCTGGTACGACGTTTTTTTCCATTTTCATTCCTTTTTATGATTGGACTTGAAACTGAACGTTTCTGAAAAATTGCGTGAGTTTTTTTTCTCACGGGAGCGTTGAAAGAACTCGCCCCACTCGCTCGGTCATTTCCGCTTTCATTCTTGGATAAAGCGGAAAGAGCGCAGTCCGAAGATACAGCGAACGAGCGCGAGGATAAGAATCCGCCGAAAGTTCCCCATCCGTTTTCAAAATGTGCGCGATAACAGAATCCTCAAAAGCCCGCACAATTTCAACGCCTTTTTTTTCAGCGTACTGCTGCGCCTCTTTGAAATTCTGCGAAAGGACGACAGGAAACGCGCGAAACGCATCTCCATTTTTTCTTTCAAAAGGTGCATTTTTCCTGTTGTTTCCGCCCAAAAGAGAGCGCGTGTAGGAGCGAAAAACAAAAGCGCGAGCCTCGTCGTTTTTGCTCAAGGCGCGAAATTGCATATATGCAAGCGCACTACTCACATCTCCGAGCAAATGCGTTTTGGGAGCGTTTTCAAAAATCTGATTCAAAATTGTCCACTCGCGTTTTTTTTGCGCAAAAAGCACCGCGCCGCCGCCAACCGTAAGCGCATCAAACGCTCCAAGTGCCATAATCGAATACGAACCAAACGTTCCCGCTTTTTGCCCATTTTTCTCATCAAGCGTTTCTGTTTCAGAATCCGCTTCCTCGTCTTCCAAAACAACCGCTCCAACCGACTGCGACACGTCTTCTATAAGAAAAATCCCCAGCGATTTTATTTGCTCAAAAACGGAAAAAGGCAACGAAAGACCGAACGGTTCGTGCAAAATCAAAATCTTAGCACCGTTTTTTACGCCTTCAAAAATAACCGAAAAATCAACGAGACCTGTTTTTGTGTCAACATCAAGAACGAGCACTTCAAAACCGAACGCTTCCAACGCAAAATACTGCCAACTCGGAGCAAGCGCAGAAATCATCACCTTTGCATTGTTCTCACAACCAAGCGAACGCAACGCATACAAAAGCGCGAGAGATGGACTTTCAAGTGAAATCGCACCAGAAGACTCAAAAAAACTGCACACAGCCTCACTAAGCCGTGCGTTCATTTCCCCCGCTTCGATTTTTTCGTCAACAAGACACGTAAGAACGGCATCCATTTCTCGCCTGCCTATTGTTGCTCTAAAAGACGGAATTACGTTGTTCGCACTCAAAATCTTTTCCGATTACAAATCGCTAGAACTCGCTCGAATCAAAATCCAAAACTTAGTCGTCGAACGAGCCTGTTGGGTCGATAATTTTTCTCATTTCGCGTGCGTTGAATATCCGTCTAATGTCAAGCATTATAAGATATTTTGAGTCCTGCCGAATAACGCCCGATATGTATTCCGTGCCAATTCCGCTAATCATTTGCGGCGGGTCTTTTATGTCAGCGGTGTCGATTGTAACAACGCGGTTGATTTTGTCGATGATAACACCAATTCGATTGTCATCGATATTCAAAATGATGAATCCGCCTTCAAATTCGTTTTCTTCGTCTGTTTGCGCGAGTTTTTGAATCTGAAATCGCTTGTGCAAGTTGATGACTGGAATAATCTCGCTCCGAAGATTGAAAATTCCCTCAACGTAGTACGGTGCATTCGGAATCGGACGAACTTTCCGAATTTTCACAATTTCCTTGACATCCATAATGTCAACGCCGTAAATCTCCTCGCCAAGTTGAAACGTAACGAGTTGAATCTGTGTATTTTCTGCCATATTTCCCCCCGACAACGCAAATGGTGCGTTGTCGTATTTTCCATAATTTTTCTCAGATTATTCTCCGAGAAGTTTTTTTGCTTCAATAAAATCAGCGATTCCCACGGCGACTTTTTTTGCCTCGCGCATTGCCAGAACGACTGTTGCGGGTTTGTGAACAACATCGCCACCAGCAAAAATTCCTCTGCGGCTTGTCATTCCGTAGGGCTTTTGCTTTGTAACAACGTAGCCCGATTCGTCCGCATCGATTCCTTGCGTAGTACTCAAAATTCTTGCCGCAGGGCGTGAGCCAATCGCAAGCAAAACCTTGTTCGCAGGAATCACGACTTCACCCGACGGCGTTTGACATTTTAAGCCAGTAACTCGTCCGTTTTCTCCCAAAAACTCAACGGGAGCGTGTTCCCACTTGAACTCAACGCCGTCTTTGATTGCCCCGTCATATTCTGCACGAGCCGCGCGCATAAATTCCTCGGTTTTTCTGTACGCGACGGTAACTTTTGCCGCTTTCATTCGTATCGCCGTGCGACAAGCGTCCATCGCAACGTTTCCCGCGCCAATTACAACAACCTGGTCGCCTTCTTTTACAGGAACGTCATCTTTTTCAACATTTCCGTCTTGATACAACCTGACCATTCGGAGAAGATAATTTGACTGAAGAACGCCCGCCAAATCTTTTCCAGGAAGGTCAAGCGACTTTGCAAGAGCCGTACCCGTGCCGATAAAAACTGCGTCAAAACCGTTTGCGAGCATTTCTTCAACTGTAATGTCTTCGCCGACCATCGTATCGGTAATGAACTGCACGCCGAGTTCTTTGATTTTTGCTGTCGTTCTACGAACCACGTCTTTTGGAAGTCGGAATTCTGGAATTCCATAGAGAAGAACGCCACCAGGCTCGCTTTCGCCTTCGTAAACCGTAACATCGTACCCTTTTCGAGCAAGGTCGCCTGCAACGGTAAGCCCCGCAGGACCTGAGCCGATTACGGCAACTTTTCCACCAGTCTTTGCGATTTTTGCGTCTTTGGCAAACTTTGCTTCAGCCTCAAAATCAGCGATAAACCGTTCAATCATGCCGATTTTAATGCCCTTGCCACTTTTGTAAAGAACACAGTGTCCTTCGCATTGGCTTTCGTGCGGGCAAACGCGACCGCAAATCGCGGGAAGATTGCTCCTGCGAGAAACAATTTCAAAAGCCTCTCCAAAATTTCCGACCGAAACCGCATGATTAAATGCAGGAATCTCGTTTTCAATCGGACACCCCGTGCGACAAAGTGGCTTTGGACAATTCAAACATCGCCGAGCCTCTGCGACTGCTTCCTCTATCGAGTAGCCTTGCACCTCTTCCTTTTCCATTGACTAGTACCCCTTGAATTTTTACTCGATACAGTATATCGAACAAATGCTCAGATTGCAAAGAATTTCAAAATATCCAATGGAATAAAAAGCCGTTTATTCCACGCAACAAAGGGAAATTGCAAAAACTCGTTTCACTCCAAAGGATTTGAGAATCGACGCACATTCTTCAATCGTGGAGCCAGTCGTAACAACGTCGTCGATTAAAAAAACGCTTTCTGGAATTGTTCCGCCAAACTCACGCGCGATTTTTTTATGTGAAAGCGAGCAATAATTTTTTCCAGCCGAGGAAATTCGCTCGACGCGGCTTTGTTTCTTTTTTTGAACTTTCGACAGTCTTTTCAAAACTCGGCAGATTTTTCGATGAAAAGCCCCAAAAAGCAATCTGGAAATATCTTCGATTTGGTCATAGCCTTGAGCGCGAATTTTTCCAGGACGCGGCGGAACGGGAATTACAACGCCTTCGCCCGCTTTTATGCCAAGCTCGGTTTCCATTTCGCGGATTTTTTGCTCGATAAGACGCGCAAACAAAATCGAAAGCGAACGAAGTCCTTTGATTTTCCAAAGAAAAATCAACCGTTTTCGCCAAACGCGGTACGTCCAAAGCGGAAAAAGTCGGTCAACAGCCTCAAATTTCGGTTTTTCTTTGCAAGCGTAGCAAATAAAATCGGGAGATTTTTTCAAAAGGATATGTTTTCCGCATTTTGCGCATTTTCCAGCCGAATCAAACGAACGTTTTTCGAGGATTTTTTCGCACTTTTTGCAAATGGGAAGCAGCGCGGTCGATTCTCCGCAGCGAACGCATGTTTCCCCGCCAAACGCGAACGACAAAAACGATTTTGCGTAAAACAAAAGCAAAAAATGCACCGGCAAACGGACTTTATTCATAATTAAAAATTATCCGATTCCTATACGATTTTTGCGATTTCTTCGTTTTTTTATTTTGCTTCATTCCAAAGCGCGTTTTGCCAGCGGACAATCGCGTCCAACGCTTGCCGCGGCGTTATATTGTCAGAATCCAGCGAAAGCAATTCCGAAAGAACCAACTCTTCATCGCTAAAAAGGGACGGCGATTTTTTTTCTTCGATTTGACGCGGCGGCTGCGTTTTTATATTTGGAACAACAGCGTTTTCCCGCGAAGATTGAAGCGTGCCAAGGATTTCTTCGGCGCGTAAAATCACGTTTTTGGGAACGCCGGCAAGAGAAGCCACGTGGATTCCATAGGAATTTTCGCTCGCGCCTTCTTTGATTTTTCGCAAAAAAACGATTTTTTCGTCTTTTTCACAAACATCCATAAAAAGCAAGCGAAGCGCGGGATGCAAAAGGCGCGTCAATTCGTGGTAATGCGTGGCAAAAAGCGTCTTGCAGCGAATCGAATTCAAAAGATGCTCCGAAACCGCCCAGGCAATCGAAAGTCCGTCTTCTGTGGAAGTGCCTCGTCCAACTTCGTCCATTATAACAAGCGATTTTTGCGTTGCCGCCCGCAAAATAAACGCAGTTTCCGTCATCTCCACAAGAAAAGTCGATTCGCCTCTGGCAAGATTGTCGCTGGCTCCAACTCGGCAAAAAATTCGGTCAACGATTCCGATTCTCGCGCTTTTTGCAGGAACAAACGAACCAATTTGAGAGAGAAGCACGATGAGCGCGGTTTGTCTAAGATACGTCGATTTTCCCGCCATATTTGGACCTGTGATAAGGCAAAACGACGGCGATTTTCCGCTAGAATCCAAAAGCGCATCATTCGGAACGAACTCGCCCGAAGGAAGCGACTGTTCGACTACAGGGTGCCGCCCTTCTTTTATTTCAAGAACCGACGAATCGTCAACGATTGGACACGTCCAATGATAGCGAAGCGCAACGCTTGCAAGCGAAGACGCACAATCGACGAGCGCGATTTTTTGCGCGATTTCAAGAAGATACGGCACAAAAACGGCGATTTTTGCGCGAATTTCCAAAAAAAGCATTTTTTCAAGGTCAATTATTTTTTCAGACGAATCGTTTATTTTTTCTTCGATTTCTTGCAATTTTTCGGTCGTAAATCGGTCAGAATTCGTAAGCGAGCGGCGCATTATAAAATAATTTGGAACGAGCGCGGCGCGAGCGCGGCTTATTTCAATAAAAAATCCCGTCGCGTCCGTTCGTCTAATTTTGAGATTTTGGATTCCCGTTTTTTCGCGCTCTTCTTCCGCGTATTCTTCCAAAATCCTTGAAGCGTTGTCGTGCAATGCTCTAATGCCATCTAATTCTGCGCTGTAGCCGTCTTTTATGAGCCGTCCTTCGGAAATCGACGTTGACGGGTCGTCTAAAATCGAATTGTTTATCAAACGCACGATTTCGTTTGCTTTTTCAAGATTTTCTCCGCCAAGTTTTTCGCAAACGCTTATCCAAGATTCAAGACTTTGCCGCAACGCTTGCAAATCCTTTGCGTGCGCTCGTTCCATTGCAACGCGCGCAGAAAGTCGCTCCAAATCAAGCACAGACGACAATTTTTCGCGAACAAACAAAAGAAGCGCGTCGTCTTCAAAAAATCGAGCAATCTGATTTTGCCGAGCGATTATTTTTTCTTTTTCCAAAAGCGGGTACAAAATCCACGAGCGCATAAGTCGTTTTCCCATCGCGGTTTTTTCGATTCCCAAAATCCCCAAAAGCGAAAATTGCGCAGAGCCGTCGCGGAGATTTTCCGTCAACTCAAGATTTCGTCTGGAAGATTCGTCGAGCATCAAAAACGCGCTGTTTTTGTACACGTTTAGATTTGAAACGTGTGGCGAAGACGTTACCGTCATTCTGGAAATGTAATCGAGCAAAAATCCCGCGGGAATCACCTCCGCCGAAGATTCCGAAAGAGAAAACGAGCGAAGATTTTGCGTTCCAAATTGCGTTTTCAGCCGCTCAAACGATTTTTTTGAATCAAATTCCCAATCTGGATAATACGAAACGGAAATGCTTTTTTTTTCACAGAGGAAATTGTGAATCGCTCTTTCATTTTTCAAAGATTCAGGAAGGAGCAATTCCTTTGGATTTGCGCGAGAAAGTTCCCTCGGAAACGCCTCGGACATTTCGGAAAAAAGCCAACTTGTAGCAAAAAAGTCGGCAGTCGTAACGTCAATAAACGCAAAGCCCACCTCGCGCGAAGAGGCGCAAAGGCACGCAAGAAAATTGTTTTGCCCGCCGTCAAGATACGAGCCGTCAACGGCAGTTCCTGGCGTAATCACTTCAACAACGCGACGCTTTGCAAGCGTTTTTCCCGTAACCTCGCCAATTTGCTCACAAATCGCGATTTTTTTTCCAAGCCTTAAAAGCCGCGCGATATACACTTTTGCCGCATGAAACGGAATTCCACACATCGGTCTTGCGCCTCTGTGCGTAAGCGTCAGGTTCAAAAGACGCGAAACTTCCTTTGCGTCGTCGTCGAACATTTCATAAAAATCTCCGAGGCGAAAAAAAAGCACCTCATTTTTGTGTTCATTTTTTATTGAAGCGTATTGCTTCATCAGCGGAGTGTCGTTTTCGTCCTCCATTGTTTCTCCTTTTTTGTATGTCATTGTCGCACTTTTTGCCACATTTTATAATTACAAAATAACTTCTAAAAGCAAAAAGGGATTTTCCCGCAAAAATGCAGAAAAATCCTTCAAAAGTGCGCCCGTTCGAGTTGGAGCAAAAATCAAAGTCCCAATTCGTGAATTACTTTGTCGGTAACGTCCACGCTTGAACTGTACCAAAGGATTCCGTTTCCTTGTTGCAAACTCAAAATCGCAGAAAAACCTTCGTTTTCGGCAACGCGCTCAATCACGTTGTACAATTTGTTGTAAAAATCGTTTGAGTTTTGAAGGCTATTCTTTAAATTTTCAAGTTCCATATTTTTTGAGTGCGTGTATTCTGTAAGACTTTCTGTTTTTCGCGCAATGTCAGCGTCCAAACGCAACACTTGCGAATCGTTCCCCGCGTTTTGCGCGTCCACTTTTTGCTGTCGGAGTTTTCGGATTTCCTCGGTTCGACGGTCGATTTCTTTTTGAAAATCCGCCTTTTTTGATTCGTAAGTCCGCATCGGCGCACTCGCCTTAAAATACGCTTGAAAAACTTTCGCCGTATCCACGACTCCAAAGCGCGTAATTTGCTGCGAAAAAGCCACAGTCGAAAAAAGAGCGAGCGCAAGTGCAACAAAATATTTTTTCATAGTTTCTCCATTTTTAGATTTTCGATTTTATTTGTTCGTTATGTTGAACGAAAGGACGAATTTCCATTTTTTATCCCATTCAACGCTTCCGTCTTGAACTCTAAACGTGTTTGCAAAGAGCAGTCGGAGCGGGAATTGCGGAATTGTAAAGCGGATTCCAGGACCTGTACTAAAGTAAAAATCCTCAACCGAAAGATGATTGAACAAATCGTAACGGCTGTCTTTGATTACCGCCGCGTCCCCGAACCAATCAAGCGCAAGCACTCCAGGAACAAGCGGCATACGAAGTTCTATGTTGCTACTCCAAAGGGCACGGCCGCGGACTTTGTTGTAAATGTTCGTCCAGCCACGCCCGTTGAACATTCCGTCGATGTACAATTTGCTCGTATCTCCAATTCCCGTATTCGGAGCGGGAAAAAGCAACGTAAGTCCCGTGTAACCCGCCAGAACAAGCCGAAAATTCCACGATTCCGTCACTTTCAAATCGAGGAGCGTGAAATATTTTTCCAATTTTGTGTCGGTCTTCAAAAAATATTCCGTTTCAAACGGCGTAAGTCCGTACCAAGTCAGTCGCTCGCTTGCAAACCAGCCTTTGGACGGGTCGTAGTTTATATTTCTGTCGTCCACCGAAAACGAAGTCCAAACGCTGTTTTGCCATCCCCAATCGTTCGCGTATTCGCTCACGCTCGTGTCAAGCGGAATCCACAAATCCGTGTCGTAAATGTTGTTTTTAAGGCTTGCCGTAACGCCCGCCGCCGCCGAAAGAATCGCCCAATCGGGAGTCCATCTGCGCCCAAGCGAGAAGCCCAACGTCCATCGCCATTGCTCGTAATCCATGTAATACGAATCGTCGTCAACATTTCCGTCGCCGTCAATTCCAAGGCGCAGAGCAGAAAGGTCGGAATGAGAAAAACCTGTTGTAACAGACGCGAACACGGGAAGTCCCAAAAGCCAGTTTTCAGTCAAACTCACGCTCACCGCTTGCTCGTCTGTGGCGATTGTTGTTGAAATCGAAAGCGATTTTCCAGAGCCGCGCAAATTGGAATCTTGCCATTTTGCAAAAAGCGCGAACGGAAGGTCATCGGGGTCGCTTACGCCAGAAAATGTAACGCCAAACTCGATTGAAGTCGTGGATTGCTCTTCAACGGAAAACACAATGTCAACAAGATTTTCCTCGCTTCCAGGCACGATGTCTGGCACAACCGCGCTAAAATATTGAAGATTGTACAAATTTCGTAAACCCGTTGTGATTTTGGCTTTTGAAAAAATGTCGCCAGATTCAATCGGAATTTCTCGCGTTATAACGTATTCTCTTGTTTTTGTATTTCCTTTTATTGACACGCTTTCAACATGGCTTCGTGCGTTTTCGTTTATATTGAACGTGTAAAAAACCGTATGCGCTTCAACGTCTTTTGACGGAATCGGATTAAAGCGATTTGACGTGTAACCGTTTTCATAATACAAGTCTGCAATCAATTGGAAACTTTCTTGCAATTTTGTTTGATTCAAAATGTCGCCCGTTTTCAATCTCATCAGCGAAGAAAGTTTTTCATCGGGAAAAATCTCGTTTCCAGAAAACTCGATTCCAGAAAACGTGTACTGCCCGCCTTCTTGAATGTAAAACGTAATCGTCAGTTCGTCGCGTTCTTTTTCTTCGTTCACGTTGATTTCTTTTGTAACGTCAACGACCGTTGCGTCCATGTAGCCTTTGTTCAAATACCAAAAAACGATTGCCTGTTTGTCCGCTTCGAGCGTGGATTCTTGGAACGCGCCTTTTGAAAAAAATCCCGCCTCTTTTAATTTACACTGCCCTCGGAGCGTTTTTGCAGAAGCGATTTTGTTTCCCGAAAAATCAATTTTTGTGATTACGGTGTTTCTGCCTTCGTCAACGGTAAATGTTACAACGATTCCTTTTTCCGTTTCTTCCGTGGAAGAAGACACTTTTACATTTGTAAAGCCTTTTTCAAGATACAACGCGCGAATCGCTCGTTCGTCGGTGGGAAGTTTTGACGAAACAAAAACTTCCTTTTCTTTCATAGAAATCGCCTCTTTGACTTCGGCGGTGCGAATGCCTTTGTTTCCTTTGATGATTATTCGTCTTATTGCAGGTCGCTCTGTTACCGTAAAAACGATTGAAACGGTGTTTTTCTTTGAATCTCCCGGAACGGCCTCTGGATTTATTTCGTCGAACAAATCGAGCGTGTAGAGTCTGTCAACGAGTTGAGAAAAATTATCGTCCGTAAACGGTTTTCCCTTAAAAGAAGACGTAATTCCGTCTAAATCGCGAGAATCCGTGTTTTTTAACCCCTTAAAACTAACAGATTTTATAAGTTTTCCATAATACCAAGAGTCATCGTCATCTGAAGATTCTGTGGATTCTGCGCTTTCTTGAGAAAATGCTTGAACGGCAGGAAAAATACCCCAAAAAGCAACAAAAGCCAAAAATGGCAAAAAAAATCGCGCTCTTTTTATAATTGGAAGAATCGAAAAGGATTTCATATAATCTCCGTATTTTATGTTTTCTCAGAATTGATGTTTCCAAGAAAGCGTGATAGACGAGGACTGAACCCACATATTCTGTTGAATCGCCTCAACACCTGGTGCAACACCAAGTCGAATATTCACGAACGGACTTGCCATTTCAAAACCAAATTCGGGTTGAAAGACAACGCCATTCACGCTCGTGCCGTTATCAAGTGTCGTCTTGTCGTAATTCCAATGAAACATCGCGTCAAGATAAATTGCGCTTCCGAAATACTTGCCGATATAAACAGTGGAATTGTCAAAAAAGTTACCAAACGTAATATCCTCTCGCGTTTCGTCTTTTTTGTCGCCCGTTCCAATGTTGCCAATTCCCGCCTTGACCGCGTTTTGAAACACATTCGTCCGAAGCGAAAATATATCAAAATTAAGCAACTCTCGCAATGCGTTTTCAAGTTTGCGAATGACCGTCGCTTGAACAAGATAATCGCCACCCGCCAAAGCCACGTCGGACGCGCTTTCGCTGTCTGCACTCACAACTTGTCCGAGAAGCGTCATAATCTCAAATTCGCTTTTTGCGGGACTCGCGCTAAACGTTGGATTAAAGCGGCTCACCGGTTGCGAAAGCGCGGAAAGCGTAATTGTAACGCGGTTTCCTTCGTCGTCTTGCTCACGCGTTTCTGCTCGCAGCGTTACAAGCGGGTCAAGATTGTCTTGCGTTTCGTTAAAGACGATTCGACCTTCGCGGAGATAAAAATTACGACTAAGCCAAGAAATTTCTCCACCGTGGAGCGTAACGTCGCCTGCAACAGAAAACTCGCCTGTCGCGCTGTCCATTGAAAAATCAAGCATTGTATTTGGAGCAACGAGCGCACGCAAAAACGGATTAAACGCAATTCGCACCTGATTTCCTGCATTGAGTTCCAAATTTGCAACAACGTTCAAAAGCGGTTGCGCACCGTCTTTTCCCGCATTTTCTTCCTTTTCTTCTCGACCAAACAAAAAATCAAGCGGAATCGATTTTATCACGCCTTCAAGAGAAAGTTTTTCTTGAAGTTCATTTGCGGTAATTTCAACGTCCGCGTTTTCGGCAGAAATTGAGCCTTGAATCACCATGTCCGACGGAAGAATCACGGAAATATCGAGGTCTGGTCGAGCCTCGCCTGCAACGTGCAAAAACGGCATATTCATGTCAACAGGAACGCCCACGTTTCCGATTGAACGAAGGCTCAAAAAGATATTTTCGATATTCCAGCGGTCAAACGTAACGTCCGAAGAAACCATCACGCTCCCTTTTCCAACGGTAAAAAGCGTATCGTTCATCGTAAGCCCCTCCGCGCCCGCCGTAATTTGTACGGAAGAAGCGTCCAGCGAATTTTTGGAAATAAGCGGAATCAAAATCGAAAGCGAATCGAGTTGCACGGCTCCCGCAAATTCGGGGTCGCTCGTAAGCCCCGAAAGGCGAACGTTTCCGCTCAAAGTGCCGGCAGGAAAAGACACAAACGGAATGTCGATTTTTTCGTTTATCTTTTTTAAGTCCGCTTCGATGTCCGTCACAAAAATATCCATTGCCCCGCCTTCTCCCAACTCGCCGTTTGCGGCAAAAGAAAGAATGTCGTTTTTTCCAGTTGACACGTCAAACGAGTTTCCCGCAACGCTCGCCTTAAATCCGTGCGGATTATCCGTAAAAATGTCAAATTGCCCCGGAATGTGAACAGCGTTGAGTTTGAACGGAACGTCGTTTTTCAAAAAACTGCCCGAAAGCCCTTCTGACGAAACTGAAACGGTAAAAAAATCGGGAAGCGCGAACAAATTCTTTTCTTCTTCGTCGATAACGCCGTCGGCAAAAAAAGAAAGCGGCGCAGAAAGCGTTTTTCCCGCAAGAGAAACTTCCATTTCCGCCTGCGCTTTTCCAGAAAACGATTTTGGGTCAAAATCGGCAAAAAAATCGCGCACGTTCAAAAACGCCCAAGAAACGTCAACATTTTCAACGGAAAGCCCCGAATCGTCCAAAACCGCCCGTCCGTGCGCGTTTAGTGGCAAGCCCGAAAGCAAAAGCGACGCGCTTGAAACATCAACGCTCACAAATGGAGATGAAATTGTGCCGAGTGCGCTGATTTCGGCATTTAGAACGTTGTCCGCTCCTTGAGAAGACAAAAATCGCGAAAACGGAAACGAGTCGATTTGTGCGTGGAATGAAAGATAATAATCGTCGATTATGGACGCTTCGGAAAAAGGCAAAAGCGACGGATTCGTCAAATCCGCTTGAATCGAAAGCCCTTCCGAAGAAATCGGGCTTCGTCCGTCAAGTTCAATTCGGGCAAATTCCAGCGCGAGTCGGTCAAAATCAAGCGACCAACTCAACGTTCCCGTCATATCGAGTTCGCTGTTTACGTCGGAATACGAAAACGAGTCAAACACAAATCCGTATTTTGAAAGTTCCCCAGAAAAAGAAACGCTCGGTTCTACAAAAATTTTTCCCGTTGGTTCAGAAACGTCAAAGCGGGCAACGTTTGCGTGAAGTCCATTTTCTTCGTTCCAAGAAAAAGTCGCCATCGAAGAAAGCGAAAGCACAAAATCTTTTACAGGAACGGGAAAATCAGAAAATTGCACAAATCCGCTCAAACCGTCAGAAAGGCTCACCATTACGTCAAGGTCGTAACTGCCAGAAACGGAAATCCAATTTGGCGAAAAATTTCCCGTAAACGAATACGGAAGCGAGTTCACGATTGAATCCACGGAAAACGCGATGTCGTCGATTCCGCCAGAAAAATCAACGAGCGCGAGGGCTTCTAATGCAACGGGACCAAATTGCAAATTGAGATTTGAGATTTGAACCATTTCGTTTGAGCCGTCAAAGGCGAGCGTTCCAAATTCGCTGTCGCTTTTTGCAATATTCGCAAAAATGGCGTAAGGCGCGTTGTACGAAAACGTCTTAAAATCGCTTGAGCCAAACAATTCAAGGCGCGAAAGCACATACGTCGAAACGTTTTCAGAAATCGGCAAAATCGAAGAAGCATTTTTTTCTGGAAGAAAAAACGCCGCGATTTTTAACGCGCTGTCGGCAAAAATATTTTCAAGTTCGGCACGCGCTTGCACAAACGGCTTTGCTCCAAAAATCATGCTTCCGTCAAAATTAACGGTCGCCTTTTCGTAATCTTCGGCGTGAGAATAATCCGTAAGTTCTACAGAAAAATCCAAAGAATCCTTTTCTGGAAACAAAAACGCTTCAAGCGAAATCGGATTTTCGTCCAAAAAAACGATTGGAATGACAACGTGCGTGCCGCCATCGTAATTCGGTTCAAGATACGCTTCAAGCGCAATCGCATTTTTGTTTGGAAGCGTGTAGCGCAAAACGTCCACTTCTCCCGACGGCTGCAATCGCGCAAAATCAAACGAGCCAGAAAACGAAGCGTCGATTGATTGACTTTGCGCAGAAAGGTTTTTCACTTTGATTTTCTTTTCGTCGCCTTCACTCAAAAGAGCGACGCGCATTTTTTCGCCCACAAGCGACTTTGGAAGCGAAAACTGCATATCCGTCTTGTATTTTACGCCGTTCATTTTTCCTTCGGAGAGATTCGTTTCCGCCTCCGCGCTTCCTGAAAGCAGCGTGCCTTCGATTTTTTGAAAAAAATCGGGCTTCTTTTTTATAAAAACGAGCGAAAGCGGGTCAAAATTATTCGTGTCAATGGCGGCTTTGAGAGATTTTTTGTTCAAATCGAATTCTGCCGCCGCGCTAAACGGAAAAACGGTTCGCATTGTGTGAATCTGGATTTTGTCGTCTTCAATGCTCGCAAGCAAATCGAGTTTTTTTACAGAAAAATCCACGTCGTTTTCTTGAGAAAGCGAAATCGTTGCGCTGCTTCCGTTCAAAGACGGAAAAATCGTTCCCGTGCCGCCGAATTTTGACGCAATCAAAACGCGCTCTGTTCCGTTTTTCAAAAACTCGCTTTTTACCCACGCCGAGCCTTGCGCATTAAACGAAATTCCTTGCGCGATTTCCCCTTCAAAAGCGGAAATGTTGTCGAGTTTTACGCGGATTTCGTTTTTTTCGTCGGAATATGAAAGCGAAACATCGCGCACGATTACGTCAAACGGAAGGTCAATCGACGGAATCGAAAAACTCGCGTTTTTTTCGCTCGATTTTTCGCCGCTCTTAAAAAGCGAAAGCAGTCTTTTTGCGACTTTTTCGTCGCGAATGGCATCAAACTCAACTTCCACGCCCGAAATTACAAGCGAATCAAATGCCGAAAGCGGATTTTTTGAAATAAATGCGAGCGCGTCGTAAGAAAGTCGCGCCTTTTTGATTTTTGCAAGAACGATTTTGCTTTCCGCGTCCACAATTTCGATTGAATGTACAGAAACGCCAGAAAGAAGCGACGGCGAAAGCGAGCGATAAGAAAGCAAAAGTCCCGTTTTGTCGCCCACTTCAATCATCAACGCCCGCTCTAAGGCGGAAAGTTCTGTGGACAAAAAAACGTAAGCCGGTCTTACGACGGCGAAGCAAATAACGAGCAAAAATATAAAAACGAACGCCCCCGCAATCACGGAAAGCAAACGCCTTCTTTTCAACGAAAATTCACTCCTAAAACTCAATTATACCATTTCACTGCGTTTTATCTTATAATTTCGGCAATAGATATATTCGGAAACTGACTTACTTTCCAAATGCCTAAATCAAAAACACGAATGCAATTTGGAGATGTTACAAAATAAGTCGAAATAGGGAGAAAAAATGGAAAACGACATTTTGAAAAATTTTGTGGTTTTTGAAGGAATCGACGGGGCGGGAACAAGCACGCAAATTGAACGGTTGCGCTCATCAACGTTTTCAAATCGGATTTTTACAACGGCGGAGCCGACCAAAACAGAAACGGGAATCTTTTTGCGCCGCGTACTTTCGGGCGAAATCAAAGTAGACGAAAGAACGGCAGCGTATCTTTTTGCCGCAGACCGCGCCGAACACATTTGGGGCAAACACGGAATCGAAGAAAAATGCAAAAGCGGAATGGTTTGCATTTCGGACAGGTATTTTTTTTCGAGCCTAGCGTATCAAGGCTCTCAAATCGGAGAAAAACTCCCGCGCCTTTTGAATTCGCCGTTTCCGCTTCCAGAATTGCTTTTCTTTTTTGAAATCGACCCCGCGCTCTCGCTCCAACGAATCGGCGAAAGAAGCAAACGCGAAATCTACGAGGAAATCGAATTTTTGAAAAAAACCGCCGCTCGATACAAATCCGTCGTGGATTCGTTTGAAGGGAGCAACATGAAAATCGTCCGAATTGACGCAACAAAAAGCATCGATGAAGTTTGCGCGAGAATCTGGGAAGAACTCTCAAAAATGCCGATATTCAAGGAAGAATCAGAAAAATCAGGCGGAATAATTGGATGAAGAAAACTCGGCTTTTTAGCGCGGTCGCGATAGTTTTTGTTTTTCTCGCGTTCTTTCCAACAAAATCGAGTGCGTATATGGTCAAATACAAAGAAGATTTTTGGCGACTTTTTCACGTTCACTATCAGCAATATCCCGATGATTGCATCGAAAATATTTATTGGCTTGAAAAAGCGGTTCAAGCGGATTTTGCAAATCCCCTTTACGCACGCGCAAAAATCGAAGATGAGTCGGATTGGGAAAAATATCGCTATCTTTTTCAAATGCACATAAATCTAAAACTCATTGAGCAGCACCAACGGCTCGGCAGAACATACGACAAAAAAGTTGCGCATTTTTACGACGCTCCGTGGAAAAACGTGTATGTTGAAAATCTCAAAAAAGCTCTTTCGTGTTATCAAGCGGGGCTTTATTATTGGACAGAAGCAAAATTGTGGGCAGAAAAAGCAAACGTGGGGCGATTTCGGTTCAAATTTTTGACGGATTTGCAAAATTGGGAAGACGAGCGCGAGCGAATCGGAACGGGCGAACTCGATTACGAAAAAATCCTAAACCGCGACATTTCTCGCGTTCAAAACGTAATCGCAGATTTTGAAAAAATGGAATCAAAAGAGTATTAAAAATCGAGGCACAGTGTATGGAACAAAAAATCGAACAAACGCACATAACATATCCTTTTATACATTCTGGAGCGGACAAAACGGACGTATTTTTTTACAAAGGAATCGTTGATTTAAGCCGCGCGTATTCAGCCGATTGCGCCGAGCGCAGAGTTTTTGTTACAGACGAAACGATTGCCGCGCTAGACAGTTGCAAAGCATTTTTTGAATCGTTTGGAATAAAAAACGCAAAACGCGGCGACGTAAAAAGAAAAGATGGCGACACGGTGGTCATTCTGGGCGCGGGCGAAAAATTCAAAACGATTCAAAGCGTTTTGTTTATCGTGCAAGCCGCGCTTGATGCCGATTGCCCGCGAAATACGACTTTTGTGGGAATTGGCGGCGGAGTCATCACGGACATGACGGCATTTGCCGCGTCAATTTTCAAACGCGGAGCCAAATGTGAGTTTGTTCCAACAACGCTTCTTGCCATGGTTGACGCTGCGGTGGGCGGAAAAAGCGGCTGCGATTTTGACAATTACAAAAATATGATTGGCTCGTTTTTTCCTGCAAAAAAACTCCACGTGTTTCCGTCTTTTACGCATTCGCTTGCTCAAAAAGAATGGAAAAGCGGACTTGCAGAAACGATAAAAACCGCGTTGCTCTACTCCCCTGCCCTTTTTGAAAAACTTGCTTCAAAGCCTGACATTTTGAAAAATCGAACCGACCCGCTTGTTTTTGAGGCGATTTTTGAGTGCGTGAAAGCAAAAGGCGCAGTCGTTGAACGCGATTTTACAGAAAAAAATGAGCGAATGTTTTTGAATCTGGGGCACACATTTGCTCACGCGCTTGAAACGTGCGCGGGGCTTGGAGAAGTTACGCACGGAGAAGCCGTTGCTTGGGGAATTGCGCGGGCAGCCGCGCTCTCTTCTCATCTAAATATTGCGGAAGAACATTACGAATCGCGCGTTCGCACAGTTCTTTTGGATTTTGGATACGAAATTGAAAAACGGCACAGTTCATTGCCAAAAAGCATTTCTCCGCGCGACCTTTTTTTGGCAATGAAAAAAGACAAAAAAAATCTTTCAAACGGCGTAAGATTCGTTCTTCAAAAGAAAATCGGAGAAACGATTGTTCGGGAAGTTGACGAAGCGGACGTTCTTTCCGTTCTCTAAAATTGTGAAAAAACTCAAAAAAAATGATAGACAACGAAACTTATTTTGACTACGCTGCAACTTCTCCGATTTCTGACGAGTGCGCAAAAATCCTTCGGACTTCTTTGGAAGAGTCGATTTTGCTTTCGGCGAATCCGTCAAGTCCTCATTCTGCTGGGAAAAAAGCAAAGGCGCGTCTTGAAAGCGCGAGAGAATCGTGCGCAAAAGCATTGGGCGTAAAAAGCAATCAGATTTTTTTTACTTCTGGCGGCACGGAAAGCGACCACATCGCGCTTTTGTGCGCAATAATGCAAGAATCCAAAGGAAGAATTGCAGTAAGTTCCCTGGAACACCCCGCCGTTCGGGAATTTTCAAAAAATCTTTCGAGATTTTGCCTTGGAATCGACGAAATCGAATCGGACGAAAATGGTTTTATCACGGAAGAGAGTGTTCAAAAAAAACTGTTTCCAGAAACAAAATTGGTTTCCGTGATGGCTGTGAACAACGAAACGGGAGCGGTCATGCCAATTCAAAACATTGCAGAAAAAATCCGAGCGCATTACAACGGAAAGCGGCGAGCGCATTTTCATTCTGATTGCGTTCAGGCGGTGGGAAAAATCGAAATGGATTTTTTGGGTTGGGGAATCGACAGCGCGTCAATTTCTTTGCACAAATTAGGAGGTCCGCGCGGATTTGGGATTCTCTTTGTTTCTGAAAGCCAAAAATTTCGCACGTTTTTGTCTGGCGGCGGGCAAGAAAGCGGAATTAGAAGCGGAACCGAAAATCTTTTTGGAGCAATTTGCGCAGAAAAAATCCTTGAAAAACGCATTTTTAAGGCGGGCGCGGAAAATCCAAGATTAAAAAAACAAACGGAACTTACCGCGCATTTTATCGACTCGTTGACGAAAATCGAAGGCTGTTCGATTGTGCCAACAACTCGAAATGCAAAAAGCGCGGATTTTTCTCCGTGGATTTTGCAGGCAGCGTTCAAAGGAATTCCTGGAAACGTGCTTGTTCGTGCGCTTGACGCAAAAGGGTTTTGCATTTCGACGGGAAGTGCGTGCTCGTCAAAAAAACTCAATCGCCCGATTCTTCAAGCAATGAAAATCTCGCAAGAAACGCAAAGCGAAGCGGTGCGATTTAGTTTTGGACACGAAACAACGGAAAACGGAATGAAAAAACTCCTTGAAGCGATAAAAGAAATCCGAGCTTCTTTTTAAAAATGCGTACAAAAACAATCAAAATGTTTTCAAAACTCCCGTGAGTACGGAATTGAAAAACTCTTTGGATTTCTGTAAGATAAAAACTCGCTTTGAGAGGATTTTATCAAAAACCGTTCTCTTAAAAAAATTCAGCATGACGAAAAAGGAAGGACAAAATGGGTATTCGCGGAGAACTTTTTACGATGCAGGTTACGCTCGAAAATCGGTCGTATTTTTTTAACGTTAAGGAAAACCGCGCGGGTGATTTGTTCCTCCAAATCGTAGAAAGCAAAAAAGGAGACGGCGCGGATTTTGACCGCCATCAAATTGCCATTTTTGAAGAAGATATGCCACGAGTTCTAAAAGGTTTGGACGATTCGCTCAAATTCATCGAAAAGGCGCGAAAAGAAAAAGCAAAGGCAAAAGCCGAAAAGAAAGTCGCAAAAGCCGAAAAATTCGGGGCAAAAAAAAGGATTGTTCGCGGAAAAAAAGATGGCAAAGCCAGCGACGGCATAAAGCGAACAGGAAAAATTATCCACATTACAAGTAAAATGACGGACGAAAAAGCAGAAAGCGACGAAAATCCAGAAAAATAAAAAAACGGCGGCTAAAAATCAAAGCCGCTTTTTTTTTCTAAAAATCCAAAGATTTTCTTGACAGTTTACTTTTTTTTTTGTAGAGTGCTAACAAAAATTTTTATTTTTGGGGGTAATTCTATGAAAAAATTTTTTATGTTGATGGCATCTTTGCTCGTTTTGGGTGCGGTAGGCATGGGGTTTGTGTCTTGTTCTGACGACGATGACGAGGAAGACACGCTTGAAATCACGTTCAAAAAAAGTACAGATACGTTTGAAATCGACGGATCAAAATATACTGGCGTTTTTGTGAGCGAAGAAACAGACCTTGACGGCGAAAAATGGAAATTTTTCTTGTACGTGTCTGCAACGCAAATTACAGATAACGTTGCCACGGGTTCATGGATGTTTGGCTTTGTAAACAATGACACTGAAATTCCGTATTTGCCACTTTACAAAGGCGCGTTCTTAGAATCGAACGACAAGGACATATTAAATCGCACTCACTACTACGACTGGAACACGCAGGAGTGGAAAGAAGCAAAAAAGACTGGTTGGAAAACAATTAACACGTCTGGAAGTTCGTTCAAAATTACGCTTACCGAAGAGGACGGAAAAGAACTCGAAAAATACTTCCCCAATTGAGTCTACTGAAACTTATAAAAACACCCGCCAACTTTGACGGGTGTTTTTTTTACAAAATGCGCTCTCCTTCGTGCCAGAGTTTTTCTAATTCGTAAAAATCTCTCGCTTGCGCACTCATCAAATGAACAACCACAGGTCCAATGTCAATCAAATTCCAATCAGAACCAGAATCGTGTTTTTGGTGCGCAACGTGAATTTCCATGCCGTTTTCGCGTACGTATTCTTTTATAAGACGGTGCAATCCTTGCATTTGCGCCGAACTCGTTACGGTTGCGATTATAAAAAAATCCGTCCAACTGCTCAACGCTCCAACGCCAAGAACGGCAACATTTTCCGCCTTTGAATCAGAAAGGATTTTTGCAATTTCAAGCGCATTTTCGCGTGAAGTCTTTTTATTTTCGATTTCTGCCATTTTTTTTTCTCCTTTTTCTCTATTTTGCTCTCACGTATCTTCCGTCAAAATCGCTTCCAAGAATTATCGTAAAATCGACGTTTGCTTCGGAATCTTGGTTGATTTCTTCGTCGATTATATTTTGACATCGAATAAAATCGCCGAGATTTTTTGCGACCGTGGCATTTCCAATTCGATTTATGATAACAGTGCGCTCGTAATTGTTTGCGTCGGCATTTGCCGTTGAAAGAACGTCGTAACCCGCGCTTTGCATAAGGCGGGACGTATTGTGCGCAAGACCCGACTGCGTAGTTCCATTCAAGATTTCAAGCAAATACACGCGCCCGCCGTCCGCGTCTTCGGAACTCGTAATCAGCGAGTTTGCAACCTGCTTCACAACGTCTTTTATGAGGTCGCCGTCGTAATACGGAAAGAGGAGCATTTTTCCGTCAACCATTCGGTTCAGTCCTGTAATCGCCTGCGGAATCAATCGCTCCGAATCGACTTGCGAAATTTCAGAAAACAGTTTGAAAAGCGCGTCCTCGTCAAGATTCGATTCCAGATTTTTGCTAATCGTGGCAAAATGCGCTCGATTTTGCATAATCCGCTTGTTTCGTCCAAGCGCGTTAAAAAACGCGAGCATAACGTTTTGTCGCCTGTCAATCACATCGTCATCGGTTTCGTCTGGTCGCGAATACGTCAAATACGTGTTGATTTTGTCGCCGTCAAGATTTACAACGCCACTCGGAAGAAGGCTGCGATTTCCGTTTTCGTCTTTTACATCAACGACTTCTGGAATAAAAACGCGCATTCCGCCGAGCATATCCGTAAGCGAGCCAAACGTTTCGAGTTTGAGAACAACGTAAAACGGAATCGGCTGCCCGATGAGATTTTCGATTTCGGATTTGTAGACTTCGATTCCTTTTTCCGCGTAAATGACATCGATTCGGTCAACTCGGTCAAGACTTCTAAAAATCGCGCCCGTATTTCCAAGTATATTTATGAGCGAACCGCGTTTTGAAACAGGATAATAAATAAAAACGTCGGTAAACAAAACTTCGCCGCGCCCTTCCATGACAAAAAGCGTATTCACCACGCTGTCGCTGTTAGAAAGGCTCTCTTCAACGGAATCCGTGCGGAGCGAAGAAAGCAGCCAAAACACCAAACCGACCAAACCCGCAAAAATCAAAAGCAACAGAACGATTCCTTCCCGTTTGTGCGTTTGGTTATTTGAATCTTTGTTGAATTCGCTGCGTTTCATTTTGTTCCTCCCGTTTTTTTGCTTTGTGTTTCACGCAAATCCGTAGCCCATTCCAAACTTTCCGCTGCCGCTTTTTTCCCTTTTGACAAAAGATACTCGATGTTTTCTTCCAAAACAGAAAGCGTCAATTCGTTCAGCGGAAGCGAAAAAAGCCTCGAACGATATTCTTCCGTGGATTGCGGGCGGCCTGGCTCTATTTTGTCAGCAACAAAAATGATTTTCCCAAGATTGCACAGTCCTTTTTTTCCGAGCGTGTGAAAAGCAACCGCGTCAAGAATCTCAAAATCCACAATGCCAAAATCGCGCGAAAGACAAACGGCAGCCGCTCGTCCGTGCAAAAGCGACGTTTTTTTTTGCTCCGCCGCGCTCTCGCCGCGCCCGTCCAAAAGCGCAAGCGAGCGCATTTTGTCTTCTGGAATTTCTTTGCAAAAATCGTGCGAAAGCCCACAAAGCAAAGCCTTCCACGCCACTTCCCCGTGTATTTTACAAAGGTCAAAGGCGGTTTTTGCAACTCGGCAAGAGTGCTCAAATCGTTTTTTGGAAAGAACGATTTTTGCCTTTTCGCCAACATTTTTTATCAAAGAAGAAATTTCTTTTTTTTGATTTCCTTCGATTTTTTCGTTTTCGATGATTTTTTCGATTTCTTCAAAAATTCCCGTACCCATACAGATTTCCGCTTTTAATATAGTGAAAAACCCCTTCGTTTACAAGATAACGCCATGCGCCTTTTGTGGCGATTTTTTGCCGTATCTCGCTTGAAGAAAGCGCGATTTGCGGATTTTCAACGATTTTGTGCGGATACGGAAACGTGTCCCGCGACCAAGCATGTGGCGAAACGCCGTATTTTTCCGTTGGAACGTTTGAAAATGCGGCATTTTGCCCCGCATCTTTTGGACGGCACGCAACGATTAAATCCGCGCGCTCTGAAAGTTCCTTTGCTCTTTCCCATTTGTCATAATCCGCAAGCAAATCTTCGCCAAAAATCACGCCGATTTTTCCATCGAGTTCGTTTTTGTATTTTTTTTCCAAAAAAAGCACCGTGTCCCAGGTAAACGACACGCCACCGCGCTCGATTTCACACGGTTCGGCAATAAATCGCTCGTCCCCAAAAATCGCCGCCTGAACCATCAAAAATCGGTCATCGCTCATCGCGCTCCCCGCAGCCATTTTTTTGTGCGGAGGTTGGTACGTTGGCACAAAAAGCACGCGGTCGTAGCCCAAAAGACAGCAAACAGAATCCGCGAGAGCCAAATGTCCAATGTGAATCGGGTTAAAACTCCCGCCGAGCATTGCGATTTTCACTTTTCGCTCCCCGGTTTTTGCTCTTCCATTGAATAATCAACGGAACGAGAAGATAAAAACGCGCTTGTTTTTTGTTTTTCCTTTTCTTTTTCGTTTTCGTCTTCAAAAAGTGAAAGCCTCGCAATCTGAAACGCTGCTTCTTTCATTCCGCGCCCGTCAAAAACAGAAATCGGAATTACGCGAACGTTTTGTTTTGACAACGTTTCCGCAATTTTTTCCGCTCGTTCCGCCGCTCCCTCCACATCGATTTTGTTGCAAAGAACGATTTTTTGTTTTTCAAGAAGCGGAGCGGAAAAAGACGAAAGTTCCTCGCAAAGCGTTTGATACGCGCCAAAACAAGAATCGTCGGAGCAATCAATCATAAAAACGAGAGCCTGCGTTCTGGAAATATGCTTCAAAAATCGAATTCCAAGCCCTTTTCCTAGTGACGCACCCTCGATTATGCCAGGAATGTCGGCGATTATAACGTCGCGCCCGTCTTTTGCTCGAAGAACGCCAAGATTTGGGATTTTTGTTGTAAACGGATATGGCGCGATTTTTGGACGAGCGCGAGTCAAAGCGTCCAAAAGCGAGGATTTTCCCGCGTTTGGAAAACCGACCAAACCGACATCCGCCATAATCGAAAGTTCAAGAATGAGCGTCCTCGTTTCGCCCGCCTGCCCTTCGTTTGCCCGCCTGGGAGCCTGATTTGTGGACGACTTAAAATGCACGTTTCCCCAACCGCCGTTTCCGCCTTTCAAAAAAACGAATTCTTCGCCGTCTGCTTCCACAGTAAACTCGCGGATAAGTTCGCCCGATTCTGCGTCCCGAATTGACGTTCCTGGCGGCACGGAAATCACAACGTCCTCGCCGTCTTTTCCGTATTTGTTCCAGCCCATGCCGTCGCCGCCGTTTTTTGCGCGAAAAAATCTCCGAAAGCGCAAATCGGAAAGCGTTTTTACGTTTCTTTTGACACGAAAAACGACGGCTCCACCGCGTCCGCCGTCGCCGCCGTTTGGTCCGCCGTTTGGAATGTATTTTTCGCGCCGAAACGATACGCACCCATTTCCACCGCGTCCAGAGGAAACTTCTATCGTAGCCTCGTCAGCAAATTGTCTCATTTCATTTCCTCAAAATCAAACTTTTTGAACAAAAAAACCGGAAGGCATTGCTCCCGGTTTTTTCGATTTTTCTCGTTTTACGAAAATCCTTACGCCTTTGCGCTTTCAGAAGGAACAACTCCCGCGTACTTGCGATTTTTGCGCTCGTAGAATTTCACCGTTCCGCTCGCCGTAGCAAAAAGGCTGTCGTCGCCCGCTCGCTGAACGTTCTCGCCTGGGAAAATCTTTGTTCCGCGCTGCTTTACGATGATTGAACCAGCCGAAACGACTTCTCCGCCGTACACTTTTACGCCCAAACTTTTTGGATTTGAATCGCGACCATTTTTTGCGCCGCTTCCGCCTTTACTTCTTCCCATTTTTACGCCTCCACATTATTCAGATTTTTTCCCAAAACAGTTTCCTCGATACAATGGACTTTTAGAAAAACGTTTTCGGGAAATTCCTTTTGGAGAGATTCGATTCCCATGCGAATAAAATCCGCGATGCACCGAAGTCGCTCCTCAACAAGAGGAGAAATCTCTCCATTTTCAAAATCGACGCAAAAAGAAAGTTCTCCGCGCCGATTCGCCTCCGACTTAAAACAAACCCGCTCTTCTTTCTCGCATTTTTCGCAAAGCGACGAAAGAAGCGCACAGGCAGTTCTAAGCAAAACCGTAACAGCCGCACATACGATGTCGTTTCCTTTCTTTGCAAAACGAGCGTGTCCGTTAACTTGACATTTTTTTACCGCACCCGAACTGCTACAAGAAAGTTCTACGATTATCATATATACATCATGTAAACTATTATTTTAACCTATGATTGACTCAACTTTTACGGCAGTGTACTCTTGCCGATGCCCAATCAAGCGGCGATAATCCTTTTTGCTCTTGTACTTTAAGACGAGAACTTTTTTATCGCGGACGGAATCTTCCACCACAACCTGAACTTTTGCGCCAGAAACATACGGAGAGCCGACTTTTACGCCGTCATCACCAGAAACGAGCAAAACCGTGTCAATGTCGATTTTTGCCCCTTTTTCCGCGTCGAGTTTGTCCACCAAAATCCGCGCGTCCTTCTCCGCTTTGTACTGCTTGCCCTTGTATTCAAAAAGTGCGTACATTAAAAACCTCTTTTTTACGCCGCAAAGTGTAACGGAACTCTCACGGCTCAACATAAAATTAAAAAGCATTTTACCCGATTTTTCTTTCGTTGGTCAACGGCACAAAAAAATGCCGCGCTTTTTTGCGCGGCAAACATTTTTTGATGTTAGAACTTATATCGTCCAGTTGAAATCGTGTGTCCTTCGTTGTAAACGTCAAACCAGATTTCTTTGTTTTTAGAAAGGTCGAGCGCGTCGTAGAACTCGGAAACGTTTGTAACTTTTTTGTCGTTGACCGCCGTAATTACGTCGCCATTTTGGATTCGCAGTGCTGCGGCAGGCGATTTTTCGAGAACATTTGAAACCGCAACGCCTTTCACTTTATCGTCGATTTTGAGTTCTTTACGAACTTCGTCAGTAAGCGGAGAAGCAATAAAGCCTGGCCAGAGTTTTGCGTTATCGTTGCCCGCGTCTTTTGTTCTTTCTGTGATTTTTACGGAAAGCGAAACCGTTTTTCCGCCACGGATAACCTTAAAATTCGCAGTTTCTCCCGCTGGAAGATAACCGACTTCGCGAACAAGGTCGTTTTGACCTTTTACCGCGCGTCCGTTCAACTCGATTATAAAATCGCCCGCTTGCATTCCGCCTAAATGCGCAGGTGAATCAAGGAAGACTTGAGAAGCAAACGCGCCATTTTGCCCTTTTATGCCCAAAGCCTCTTTGTAATTGTCCGTAATGTCAGCAAGCGAAACGCCAAGCCAGCCATAAGAAATCTTGCCTTTAGAAATAAAATCGTCAATCGCGCGTTTAATCGAATTTATCGGAATCGAAAATCCAAGTCCCACGCTACCACCAGAATTAGACGCAATCCAGGTATTGATTCCGATGACTTCTCCGTAAATGTTTACAAGCGGACCGCCCGAATTTCCTTGATTGATTGCCGCGTCGGTTTGAATAAAATCGTTCATGTTGCCGATTTGAGTGCCACTTCGCCCCGTCGCGCTTACGATTCCTTGCGTAACCGACTGGCTGTATCCTAACGGTGCTCCCATTGCAAGACAAATGTCGCCCGTTTGCACCGCGTCCGAATCTCCCAATTTTGCAACAACAATTCCCTCGTTGTCTTTTGACTCAAAAGAAACAAGCGCGATGTCTTGTCGCTCGTCCGCGCCAACAAGTTTTGCGCCAAACTCGCGTCCGTCGTTCAATTTCACTTTGATTTCGTCCGCTTTTCCTGCAACGTGGTTATTCGTAAGGACGTAAAACGTATTTTCCGCCCTCCGAACGATTACGCCAGAGCCAAGTCCTTGCTGCACACGCTCTCGCGTTCTGCCACCGCGCTCGCCTTGATTTGGAACGCCAAAAAAGAAAAACGGAAGGTCGTCAAACGGGGACGAAGAAACGGTTGTTTTTTCAGTAACGTCGATTTCTACAACCGAAGGAAGAACGCCAGAACTGATTGCACGAAACGAAGATTGCAAAGCCTCCACAACGTTTAGCGCGTCGCGAGGAATTGAAACTGCGGCAGAGCGTGGCGTTTCAGCAAAAGCCGTGTCCGCCGTTCCTTTTACCTCAACTCTCCGACAAGAAAGTGCCACAAATGAAAACGCAAGCGCACTTGCCGCTGTGGAAAGAAGCGCGTATTTTGCAATTTTTTTCATAAAACCTCCAAAGATTTTCGATTAAAATCGATTTTAATCTAACAAAAACGCCCCGCGTCGGCAAACCGTCCGCACGCGGGGCGTTTATAAAAATAACGATTTAAACCATTGGCGCGTTACAAAAACATTTTGTTAGCGCGTCATTTTTTCGATTTTCAAAAAATAGACCATTTTGAAAATCGATTTTCTGATGGTGTTATCAAAAGTATGCTTAAAATACGGTGATTGAGTAGACCGAAGGTCGTATCGAAAACTCCATAAAGTAAGAAATTGGTGGTTTCGACAGGTTCAACCACCACTTCCAGCATAAATTTTGTAACATCTTCGATTTTTCTCACCAGATTTTATCTAAATTGCGCAAATTGGCTCAAACGTTTCTGCTTTGAGCGACGCACCGCCGATTAAACCGCCGTCGATATTCGGCTGCGCAAGAAGTTCTGCCGCGTTTGACGCTTTCATTGAACCGCCGTATTGAATAATCGTTTCGTCAGCGATTTTTTGCCCGTAAAGATGCGCAATGTGGTCGCGGCAAAATTTGTGGATTTTTTCGGCATCTTCTGGAGTCGCCGTTTTTCCCGTTCCAATTGCCCACACAGGCTCGTAAGCAATCGTTACGTTTTTCATTTGCTCCGCACTCACGCCAGAAAGTCCTGCAGAAAGTTGAAAAGCGCACACGCTTTCCGCTTCTCCCGCCTCGCGCTCGCTCAAAAGTTCCCCAATGCAAAGCACAACTTCAAGCCCCGCCGAAAGAGCGCGACGAACTTTTTTGTTAATCAACTCATCGCTTTCGCCGATTTCGTGCCGTCGTTCAGAATGTCCCAAAATGACCACAGAAACGCCAATGTCTTTGAGCATTTCCGCAGAAACTTCGCCCGTATGCGCCCCGTTTTTTGTTGCCGCCACGTCTTGCGCTCCAAGCAAAATGTTTGAACCTTTCAAAACGTTCGCCACCGCGTCCAAGTAAATAAAAGGAACTCCCACCATGAATTTGTTTGTCTTTCCTTTTAACGCGCCGACCAAATCCTCCGCGAGTTTTACCGCCTCCGCTCGATTTGTGTTCATCTTCCAGTTTCCCGCAATGTAATGCGTTCTTGCCATTTTTTTCTCCTTGGTTTGAATTCAAAAAATTCGATTATCGTTTTTCTATTTTTGACTGATTTTCAAAATCGGTCAATTCAAAATCAAAAGCGTTTTACGCCCAATCAGGAAGCCCCGTACATTCGGTGAGAACTTCGTTGTGGTCCTTAAAAACGGCGATTGTATGCTCTTCGTGCGCCGAACACTTGCCGTCTGCCGTCAAAACCGTCCAACCGTCCTTTGCCAGTTTTACGTCCGCAGTTCCCAGATTTATCATCGGTTCGATTGCAAGCACCATTCCCGCTTGAATCCGCGGATTTGGACCGCTTTCTGGACAATTTGGAACGCTTGGGTCTTCGTGAACGTCGAGTCCCACGCCGTGCCCGCAATATTCGTACACAACGCCAAAACCGTACTGTCCGTTTGCAACGCCGTTCACCGCGTTTGAAATGTCGCGGATTCTATTTCCCACAACGCACGCGGCGATTCCTGCAGCCAACGCCTCGCGCGTTGCTTTTACAAGCCGTTTGATTTCTGGACGAACATTTCCAACCATAACGGTGTGCGTTGAATCTGAAATGTAGCCGTTCAAATCGATTCCAATGTCCAAAGATACGATGTCGCCGTCGCGCACAACTCTCTTTTTTGACGGAATCCCGTGAATAACCTCGTCGTTTATTGAAATGCACGCAGCCCCAGGAAAATCCTCGCGATACCAAGCGGGTTTTCCGCCGACTTTTTTGATAAAATCAACACACAAATCGTCGATTTCCTTTGTGGTCATGCCGATTTTTACTTGCGGAATCACAAATCTAAAAAGGTCAGCGAGCGCGTGGCACGATTTTCTAATTCCTTCGATTTCTTTTTCGTTTTTTAAGCGAATCATAACCCTTTTCTCCAAAAAAAAATTGGCTGTTTCGATTTTTATCATAAACCTTTTTGAGTCTTTGTTCCACGGGCGAATTTTTTTTGAGTTTTACATTCTTTTTGATTCTTCCTCGCAGATTCTTGCGGTTCGTTCATCGCCGATTCTTCGGTACGCGCCTGCCATTTTCATCAAAAAAAACGCATCGTCTTTTTTTCCAAAACCGAGTTCAAGCGCACGCTCCCAAGAATCAAGCGCGAGTTCGTCTGGAACGGAATGTTCGATGTGCGTTTTCAAAATCGAGCGAGCCAAATCCATGACCTCTGGAAAAAAATGGCGAAAATATTCGTGCGCTTTTTCCATTTTTATAATTTGTTCGAGCAAAAGAAAAGCGTCGTAATATTCGCTTCTCAAAACAAGTTCCTCGCAAAGAATAAATCCGTAATCCATAAAATCGCCACGGGAAAAATGAGCAGAAAGCCGAAAATTGGCGCGTTCTTTTATTGCCTTTTTGAACTCCAAAACGGAATCGTCTTCGCGAGCGTGCATTAAATCAAAAAAAATGAGTTTTGCCGCGCTTTCGTCATCATCTCGCGAAAGAAGCCAAGTGCGATAATCCCAAGTTTTTGTATTTTTTTCGCGTTTGTGCATCGCAAACGACTCGTCAAACAAACTTTTTGATTTTGTGTCCGAAAGAAGTTCGTAAGCCGCCTGCAATTCTCGGAACGCGGCAGAATCCTTTGTGTTTCCAGAATCAGGATGCAATAATTTTGCCTTTGCTCGATACGCCCGCTTTATTTCAGAAATGCTCGAACCGTTTTTTACTCCAAGGATTTTGTACGGATTTTCCATTTTTGCCCAACCATTTTTCAAAAAGTTCAGTTTTAGAACAAGTCAAATAAAAATCATGGTATAATAGCAAAACTAAATCAAGCGGGAAGCAAACAGTCAAATGCAAATCCCGCAAAAAGAGGTACGGAATGTTAAACACAAATAACAACGCTGCCACGCTCAAACGCGATATTTTGGTACGAATCGCGAAATTGCAACTCGAAGGGAAACTTTTGGACGAAAAGACGGTGGACGAAATCGAAAAAATCCCAGCCGAATTGATTCCAGACGGAAGCGTCCCGATTCGCGCAACGATTGAAGACGACCGCGACATCGTTCGCACAAGAATTATCGCGCGCCTTGGGCACTCCGTGGAAGATTACGACCCAAAAAAACCGCTCCGCGATTGGGTAAAACTCGCCTACGAGCGCGAAAAACCGACATGGCCGATGCTCACGATGATTCAGAGCGCGTGCCACGCCTGCGTAAAACCGCGTTTTTTTCCAACGGACGCTTGCCAAGGCTGTTTTGCGCGTCCGTGTAAAATAAACTGCCCCAAAAAAGCCATAGAAATCATAAATCATCGCGCAACGATTGACTGGTCAAAGTGCATAAGTTGCGGACTGTGCGCACAAAACTGTCCGTACCACGCAATCATCAAAACGGTAATTCCTTGCGAAGAAGCCTGTCCAGTCGGCGCGATTTCAAAAGGCGAAGATGGGCGCGAAAAAATCGACTACGAAAAGTGCATTTTTTGCGGAAAATGTATGTCAAACTGCCCGTTCAGCGCGATGATGGACAAATCGCAACTTTTTGACGTAATCAAGCACATTATGAACGGAAAAAAAGTCGTCGCTCTTTACGCACCTGCAATCGGAGCGCAATTCCGCGCAAAATCTGGTCAATTTGAAGGCGCAATGAAAGCGGCGGGATTTAGTCGCGTTTGGGAAGTTGCTATTGGAGCGGACATTACGGCGGACAAAGAAGCGGCAGAATATGCAGAACGAATGGAGCGAGGCGACAAAATGATGACAACGAGTTGTTGCCCCGCCTACGTTCGCGCGGTAAATGTCCACGTTCCAGAACTTTCTTCGTGCATAAGCGAAACAAAATCTCCAATGATTTACACCGCAGAACTTGCAAAAAAAGCCGAACCTGAGTGCATCACGGTTTTCATCGGTCCGTGCCTTGCAAAAAGGCGCGAAGGATTCGACTCCGACCTCGTTGACTACGTGCTTTCCGTGGAAGAAGTGAACGCGCTTTTTATCGCAAAAGGAGTTGACGTGGCAAAAGCAGAGCCAAGCGTTTCAAAATACATTCCCACGGTGAGCGGGCGCAATTTTGCAAAAACGGGCGGAGTCGCCGAGAGCGTTCGGATTCGACTTTCCGACGAATACAAGGCAATTTTGAAACCCGTTGTAATCGACGGACTCGACAAAGCGGGCATGAAGCAACTTTCAAATTACGGAAAAATCAACGTTGGAACCTCGCCATCTCCCGCGGATTGCCCGAATCTCATTGAGGTTATGGCGTGCGAAGGCGGGTGCATTGCAGGTCCTTCGGTTGTAACAAATCCAAAACTCGGCGCGGGACTTCTCAATTTGTACGCAAACGCAGGAAGCAAACCCGCTCCAGACGGATTCCCCGTAAAATGCAACATGGACGACGTTATCAAAGGCGAAATTGCGTAAAAAGGCAAAAAAAATGAAAAAAGGACTTTTTGTGGCACTCGAAACGCTCAAATCGATTCCTGCGGCGTTGATTTTTGCAACGAGTTGGCATCTTTCGAGTTTGGAGCGAATTGAGCAAATGCCTTCGTTTTGGAACGCTGACAAACTCGTTCACACGATTTGCTTTGCGGGCTTGGCGTTTTGGGTTTCGTTTGGAATCAGCGCACAGTCAAAAAAAGACGTGGCTCTTTCGTCGCTCATCGTGTCGGTGTACGGCGTAATCGACGAAATCCACCAAAGTTTTGTTCCAACGCGAAGCGCAAGCGCAGGCGACTGGATTTTTGACACAATCGGAGCCATTTTTGGCGCAATCGCGTTTGTCTTTTTTTCAAAAAAAATCGCACAAACTCTTCGGAGGTTGAGCAAACGCTGCGGAGGTTGAGCAACGTCGAAACCACACATCGCTTTTGAGTTTAAAAAACAAGGGGACTTTTTTAGCCCCCTTTGTTTTTGCAGGATTTTTTTACAAAATGCGGAATTTTTTTTCAATGTCGATTTCTTTTACGACGAGTACGTTTTTTGAAGCCGAACCGATTATTTCCGAATTCGCGCTAGAAACACGGTCATGCCGAGAAGAACCGTTTGCCGTTTTTCCGCCAAGCAAAATCAAATCGGCAGAAAAATCGTCGGCAGCGCGCACAATTTCAGACCAAACCGCACCGCTACACAATTCTTCCTCGACTTTGACTTTTTTCTCGGCAGCAAGACGACTGACGAGCGACAAATTGCGCTTCCCATCGGAAAGCAATTTTTCTTCGTACCGATTTCTTTCCTCTGAATATAAAAATCGCAACAACTCCAGTTGCTTGAGCGTCGCCGTGTCCACCACGTACACCGCTTTTAACTCGCAACCGTATTGCTTTGCCATCATGATTGCGTACATCGCCGCAGAAAGCGACTGCTCCGAACCGTTTACCGCAACAATAATTTTCTGAAAAAGCGACTTTACCATTTGCCTATTTTCTCCTACCGTCCTTTGCGATTTTTGAGCGACTTGAGCACGAACACGTTTTCGCGGTCGCGCTCTTCAAGCACGCTCTCGATGTACGCTTTTGTCTCGCGGTTTTGCGGGATTATCATCTTGTCGAGCGCGTTTACGCGGCGTTGTGTTTTTTTCACTTCCACGGCAAGTCTCCACGCAATCGTTCTGATTGACGCCATTTCGGTAAGCAATTTGAGCAAATTGAAAAACTCGACCATCACCTTGTCGCTGTCGGCAAACGTCCCCAAAAACGAGTAGAAAAGTTGCTGCTGGGGCAACTCCACGTCGATTGAACTAAACGTCATGCCGCCCGCCGTCACGGACGTTTCCTTCATGTTGAAGTCGTACTTGACCGCGTGCGCAATTCGCTCGGCGCGGTCGCCACCCACCGTCATAAGCATTTTGCGGAGCGCGGGGTACGCTTTTTCAAGGGCGCGGTCGATTTCGCGCTCCAAAAGTTTCACCTTCTCGACCATCCGCATGAGTTCCATGACAAGAATTTCGCGCTTCTGCTCCAAAAGGTCGTAGCCGTCCTCGGCAACGCTCAACTGCTCCTTGATTGCAAGCAGGTTCGACTTTGTGGGCGCAATGTTCAGCTTTGCCATACGCTAGTCCTTGGGCATGTACTTTTCGATAAGCTCAGGCTTGATTCGGTAGAGCTCGTTCCTCGGAAGAATCTTGAGAAGCCTCCAGCCGAGGTCGAGCGTCTCGGCAATCGAGCGGTTCTCGTGCTCGCCCTGCGTGAAGAACTTCGACTCAAGCTCCTCGCCGAACTTCAAGTACATCCTGTCCTCTTTTCCAAGCTCCTCCTCGCCGATGATTGCGGCAAGGTTCCGAATCGACTTCACCTTGGAGTACGCGGCGAAAAGCTGGCTTGAGACGGCGGAGTGGTCCTCGCGCGTCATGCCGTCGCCGATTCCGTCCTTCATCAATCGGGAGAGCGACGGAAGCCCCGACACGGGCGGGTACACGCCCTTCTGCGAAAGTTCCCTGTCCAAGACAATCTGCCCCTCGGTGATGTAGCCCGTCAGGTCGGGAATCGGGTGCGAGATGTCGTCGTTCGGCATGGTCAGAATCGGAA
>CALFJF010000059.1 GCA_937877535.1 uncultured Treponema sp. | reverse complement strand
TTCCCGGCGGCTTCATCAAGCGCGAGGGGCGACCCAAGGACAAGGAAATCTTGGTGTCGCGCCTCATCGACCGCCCCATGCGCCCGCTCTTTGAGCCGAGCTTCGGGCGCGAAATCCAGATTGTGCCCACGTGCGTGTCGAGCGACGGCGTGAACCCGCCGGACATCCTTGCGGTCATTGCGTCGAGCGCGGCGGTCACGATTTCAGACATTCCGTTCCACGGGCCGGTTGCGGCGTGCCGCGTGGCATACCTGGACGGCGGCTACGTGGTGAACCCCACGTTCCAGCAGCAGGAGAAGGCCGACCTTGAAATCGTCGTCGCCGGCACAAAGGACGGCTTTACGATGGTCGAGGGCGGCGCAAACGAGGCGACCGAGGAAGTGATGCTCGGCGCGCTCGAAAAGGCGCAGGGCTTTATCCGCGCGATGTGCGAGTTGCAGGAGGAGCTGCAGAAGAAGTGCGGCAAGGAAAAGCTCCCGCTCGCGCCGCTTACGGTGGAGCTTTTGAACAAGGACGCAATCATTGCGGAGGCGACACCGCTCCTTGAGAAGGCGTGCTTCCAGAACGGCAAGACGAACCGCGGAACTGCCGTGGCGATTGCAAAGGCTCAGATTATCGAAAACCACGCGGAGCAATTTTCCGACGACGTGCAGAAAAAACTCTTTGAGGCGTGCTTTGACGACATCCAGTACAACTTGCTCCGAAAGAGCATTCTGGACAAGGGAGTGCGTATCGACGGGCGAAAGTGCGACGAAATCCGCCCGATTACGTGCGAGGTGAACGTGTTGCCGCGCCCGCACGGGAGCGCGCTCTTTACGCGCGGCGAAACACAGTCGCTTGCGGTGTGCACGCTTGGCACGACGCTTGACGCGCAAGTGCTTGACGACATCGAAGGCGAGCGGAGCGAACATTTTATTTTGCATTACAACTTCCCGCCGTATTCGGTTGGTGAGGTGGGGCGACTGACGACGGGACGGCGCGAAATTGGGCACGGAAACTTGGCGCGTCGCTCGCTTGCGCCAATGGTGCCGAGCGTGCAGGAATTCCCGTACACAGTGCGCGTCGTTTCCGAAATCATGGAGTCGAACGGCTCGTCCTCACAGGCGTCCACGTGCGGCGGCTGCCTTGCGCTCCTTGCGGCGGGCGTTCCGATGAAGAAAATGGTCGCGGGAATCGCGATGGGCTTGATTACCGAGCCAGAGGGCGACAACCCCTACGGTCGCTACCAGATTCTCTCCGACATCTTGGGCGAGGAAGACCACCTCGGCGACATGGACTTCAAGGTGGCGGGCACGAAGGACGGCATCACGGGCTTCCAGATGGACATCAAGATTGCCGGTGTCACCACGGAAATCATGAAGAAGGCGCTTGAGCAGGCGCGCGCGGGAAGGCTTCATATCCTTTCGATTATGGAAAAGTGCATTGACAAGCCTCAGCCAATTTCGCCGTTCGCGCCGAAAATCATCACGACAAAAATCGCGATTGACAAAATCGGCGCGCTCATCGGGCCGGGCGGGAAGACCATCAAGGCACTTTCCGCGCAGTACAACGTCACGATTAACGCCGAGGAAGACGGCACGGTGACGATTTACGGAAAGGCAGGCAAGGCAGCCGAGGAAGCGCGGGCGGCAATCAAGGGCATTTGCGAAGACCCCGAAGTTGGAACGATTTACAACGGCACGGTCAAGCGGATTATGGAATTTGGCGCGTTCGTCGAAATCCTGCCCGGAAAAGAAGGCTTGTGCCACATCTCAAAGCTCTCGCGCGAGCGCGTGAACAAAGTGACCGATGTCCTCAAAGAAGGACAGCAGATTCCCGTCAAACTCCTTGAGGTTGACAAGATGGGGCGCTTGAACCTGAGTTACATCGACGCGATTGAAGCGCAGAAAAAGTAGCGCCGGATTTTGGTAGAAAAGCCGCAGAAAACTGCGGTTTTTTTTTGAACAAAATTATTGTCAGCGTTTTTCGTATTTTAATTTTTGCAAAAAAGGTTTATATTTGTTTTATGAAATCCCGCAAAATCGTTCCGATTACATTTGTTTCGATTTTTATTTTTTTGTTTTTCTCGTGCTGGACTCCAAAGGTTTCTCAAAAAACGTGTTCTCGACTTTTAATGGGCGAAGGAGTCAAAAATTGGAGCGAGTTGTACGAGTTTTTTATGGCGAATAATCCGTTAGCAGACAAAAAACAAGTGGAACGGCTTGCAAAATATTACATCGAGGAATCTCTTGCGGAGGGCGTGAATTCCGACGTGGCGTTTGTGCAGATGTGCCACGAAACGGGTTTTTTGCGCTACGGAAATCTTGTAACGGCGGATATGAACAATTTTTGTGGACTTGGCGCAATGGATTGGAATCATCGTGGCGAGCGGTTTGAAACCGAGCAACTCGGCGTTCGGGCGCACGTTCAGCATTTGCAAGCCTATGGCACAAAAGAGGACGTTGCTTTGAAACGCGATTTGGTTGACCCGCGTTATCCGTGGGTTCATAAAACAAAGTTCGTGGAAGACGTTTTTGGACTTACGGGAACCTGGGCGACCGACCCCGATTACGGAACAAAACTTGACAATTTTTTGACCCGCCTAGAAAACGAAAACTGGAAAATTGAAGACGAAGAAATCGAAGAGCAAGAGATTTGAGTCAAAGAATTGGTTATTGAGCGCGTCGAAATGACCGCTGACAAAGGTTTTGCTGTTTGTGGTTTCGACAGGCTCAACCACCAATTTTTCCCAACTTTCACAATCTAAAAAAAACGCCACTCGCTTTTGGAGTGGCGTTTTTGTGCTTTGTTCAAACTGGATTACAGTTTGATTCTCATGCAGACTGGGATAGAAACGGTGAGTCCCAAAATATCTTGGTCTACATCGTTTCCGAGTCCTGCCATTGCAAGGCGAATTGCTGCGTCAATTTCAGCACCTTTTCCTGCGGTGAAGATACCGCCCGCCTGTGCTGCAAGTTGGTGTCCAGTACGGTCTTTAACATCAGAGTTTGTCTGGAGTGCGAACTCGCCTTCAATAAATGCTGTTACGATGTCGCTCAACTTGTAGTTGAAGTTCATAACGGCATCAAGAACGCCAATAGCATCCGCATCTTCAATGGTTGCGCTAGAATAGTTCAAGTAAAGACCGATTGCCATTGCGTCGTCGAGCGCGTAGCGAGCGCGAGCGTCGATTGCCCAGTAAATGCTTCCGTCATCTCCAGTTGAAGAATCTTTTGCGAACGTAAAGCCAGCAGTTGCAATCAAATTCTCAACGGAAAGCGGGCTAAAGAATATTGCAGCAACCAAGTTCTCTTTAGTGATGTGCAAATCAGCAGTAATAGCAAAATCGTCCATTCTGTAATCTGCGCGGAATGCATAACCGCTGTTTACGACTGTTGTTGTTTCGCCGTCATCATTGGTTGTAACCCAGTTGTCATCTTTTTTGTTCAAAGCACCCCAAAGTTGAAGCCGTCCGCCGCCAACATCTGCAAGAACGTAGTCCACAACGAATGAAAGAGCCTTCGTTCCTTCAATTGCTGTGATGTTGTCTGAGTCAACACCCTTAACAGTATATTTGTCTCCAGTTACAAAACTAATAGGAGTAAACATATTAGGATTTACACCAAGTTTTTTTGTTCCTGCAAAATTAAGATACCCTTGTTCAAATCCATTTTCGTAAGAAAACTTTTTATCGACTTCTTTAGGACTAAGACCAACTGATTTTGCGCCCCAGTTCTGCTCGATGAAAGAAAGATTGTTCTGGTCTTTTGTAACGCGGTTTGCAACTCGGCTATCGAACAAACCGCCCGTAAATGTGAGGTCGCCAAATTTCAAGAAACCGTTGTAAGAATCAATTCCAACAGCCGAACTACCTTTTGAAACACCATTGCTGAAAGCGAATTTTACACCAGCATAGTCATTTTTAGATTCAAAAGTGAGCGTATCTTTTGCATTTTGCCCTGTTGCAAGACCATCATCCATACTCCAAAGAGTCATACGATTCGCTTCTTCTGTTCCAGAGTCAAACTGAAAAGGAACAGGGCGAATACGGAAATTGTTTGAAATCTTAACTTCTGCAAACGCAGAACCTGCAACCATTGCGCCGACAACTACCGCACTTACGATTTTTTTCATAGAAAAATCCTCCGTTTTTAATGTGGGAAATTAAAACCAAGGATTTTTTGTTCTTTTTTTACAGTTACTGATTTTCTGCCATGCGTTTTAAGTGCCGTCTAAGCGTTGCGGGCGCAACGCACAATTCTTGTGCAATTTTTCGCTTTGGCGTTCCCGCGCGAATTTGCTCTTCTATATAATTGTTATATTTTGAAAGTTTGTAGGTGCTCGATTTGCGTCCTTTTTCTCGCCCGATGTGCTTTCCTTCTTTTTTTGCCCGCGCAAGTCCGCATTTTGTTCGCTCCGAAATCAACTGCCGCTCAATTTCCGCAGAAAGACCAAACGCAAACGCCAGCACTTTTGACTGAATGTCATTTCCGAGCCTGTAGCCGTCTTTTATCGTCCAGACTTTTATTCCTTGCTCCAAAAAAAATTGCAGCACATTCATAATCATAATGAGCGACCGCCCAAACCGCGAAATTTCGGTGCAAATGACTAAATCATTTTCCTTTGCATTTTGCATTAAAATTGTTCCGAGTTTTCGCTTTTCGGGCTTTTTTGTGCCGCTGATTTTTTCTTCAATCCATTTGTCAATTTGGAGTCCGTTCAACGCCGCAAATTGCGTAATTTCAAGTTTTTGATTTTCCAAATTTTGGTGCAAAGTCGAAACTCGAATATACCCGTAAACCATAAATCATACCTCCAATATATTGCTTTTTTTTGATTCGCCATAAATCAGCATGCCGAATTGAATATTACAATACTTACGAATAGTGCAATCTCTTTTCGCTAAATGTTTTTTTGTGTTTTTCCGAGAATGAAAACGGTGTTATTAACGATACGCTTTTTTTGTAAAAGTCAACCGCTGTTTTGAGAGATTCGTTCTCAAAAAATGAAAGAACGCAAAATCTCACGAGGGCGGGAAAAACAAAAGTTATCTGAAAAAGTTACCAGTCCAACGGGATTTTTCGATTTTTTTGTTGATTTATCAAAAAATGCGTGTTACCTTAAAAAGAAAGTGGAAAGAAAACCGTTGGTTTTAATTTCCCACATTAAAAACGGAGGATTTTTCTATGAAAAAAATCGTAAGTGCGGTAGTTGTCGGCGCAATGGTTGTAGGTTCTGCGTTTGCAGACGCAAAAATTACGATGAACGGACGGCTTCGCCCAACGTTCTTTTACAACGACCTTACACACACAGGACAAGAGGGCAGTAATGCAGAGAGCGAAAGTAATGCGCGCAGTTGGATGAATTTGGAAGGGTATGCTGATTTTACGGACACGCTCAAGTTTGCGTTTACAAACTCTGACAAAACGGCGGGACTTACGTTTAGCGTGAACGTTACAAACGGCAACAGTTCTGGTTCTGATTCTCTTGGAACAAAACTTTACAAATATAGCGACGGTACAGTTTCTACAGAATCGTCTGCTATTATCAATGACAAAAAAGAAAGTGGTACGGAGATAAAAACCTCTCGCTCAAACAACAAACTCGGCAACTTCCTTACGCTCAACCAATTCGATATTTTTGCGAACGTGTTTGGCACTCCGCTCAAAATCGGAGCGGGAAGTTGGAAAGACGGTTTTGCCGACGGTTCGTATCGCGTAAAGAAAGACGTTGACGCTGGTAACGCAGAAGGCGTGGACTTTGAGCGATTCAAACTCGGAAGCGCGTTCAAAGGTGCGCCGTCGCTCTTTATTGACGACATTGCAAACTTTGCGGGCGGTTCAAACGCGCTTTCGCTTTACGCTGAATACCCGCTCGCGCTTGACGACGGCATGAAACTCACGTTCACCGCTGTTGCTGTAAAAGCAGATTACGACGTAGTTGAAAGTGCAGGTGTAAAAACAACATACGCTTCTGGATACACAGGACGCATTCAGTTTAGCATGGAAGACATGCTCAATGCAGAGTTCATTTTGAAGCAGCCAATTAGCAATGAACACGTGTTCGGTCTTTATTTGAAGCCACTCATGGTTGACGGTCTTGATGCTACGGTCGGTGGTTCATACACCTACGCAACGGGCGGAAACGAAAAGTGGAACGGCGCAATGGACTTTGACCTCCGCGCTCGCTATCAGGTTAGCCCTGAACTTTCAATCACCACGTTCAACAAAATATCAATGCTTGACGCAGGCGATGGAGTTGTTGGAAAAAGTAAAGAGAATACTGCTGGTGTTGCTGTTAATAGTGGTATCGTTGGACACGATGGAAAACTTGGAAAACTTACTAGTGGCAAAGACATCACCAAAGTTATGTGGAACAACATCTCCGCTCGCTACAAAGTAGATGACATGATTACCGCAACGCTCAACATTGGACTTATCAATGTTCTTTCAAACGAAAGCGACGCTGACTATGGAATCAACTTCCGCATCACTCCAGGTGCGCAACTTTACATTGCAAGTGGCGCGACTTTCTGGATTGGCGCAACCTACAGCCGCGCATCTTACAACAGCGGAGCAGCTGGAAAAGATGATGATGTGTACTCATCATGGAGCATCCCAGCGATTTTCCGCGTAAAGATGTAATCGGATTCCGACATTCGTCAGAATGACGCACGACCGCCGCTCCTTGCTTTTGGGGCGGCGGTTTTTTGTGTGGCAAAGTTCCGTTTTTTATGGTAAAATATTTTGGTGGTGCTAAAAACATACCAAAAAAAAATAGACAATCACATTAAAAAGTGATAAAATACCTCTGCTTTTTAGGAGTGTGATTTTGTCTAATTTTACGATTATCGAAAATAGTGCGCAAAAAGCCACGCGGTTAAATTTAACAGAAATCAAGTCTTTTTCCCCGCACCAACTGCGTAAGCATCTCGAAAAGACAAACAAAACAAAATTCTCCTTCGTTTCAATGTTTCCCTACATCGGCAGAGGAAATGTTCTTCGCGAAAATATCATTGATTCCAAAACGCTCGACCAAGAAATTGACGAACTCCTAAAATAGGCGGTCGCAGATGGAGATAGGCGAAGTTTTTCGGTTTTATAACGATACTGTAAAAGTCCTTTACAGCGAAATCGAAGCGCGTAACAACACCTTGCCCGTAGAGTTGCTTTTTGAAATACATTCGGCATTCGACCACCTAAAGCGGTATTTTATTGACGGTGAAACCGAAGACGAATGTTGCAAAAAGGCATTTTCTCATTTAAAACGCGGTCTGCTAGATGCGTTCAAATTGAAGTTAAAATATTTCAATGACGACTGCAATAATTTACTGAACAAAAAAGCAGATTTGAGGATTATTGACAGCGGCACTTATCTAACAGATTTGTTGAATGACAGAAAAAATATTATGAACACAGCAAGGGTCGCTCGTTTGGAAGAGTCGAAAACAGACATTGATTCGGCTTTTGAAAATTGGTGTGCGCTTTCAAAACAAATCGACGATTTTGAGGCAAAATATTTTGATTCCGCGAAAATAAAATGGGCGGAAAAGCAATCGTTCTTTCACTTCAATGCGAATTTTTGGCTAGGCGTTTTGGCGGGTGTCATCAGTAGCGTTGCAGTAACATTGTTGTTTAGACTATTTTAAAATGACGCAAACTCACCGCCGCCCCTTGCTTTGGGGGGGTGGCGGTTTTTTGTGTGGCAAAGCAACTGTGGCGGAAATCCTAAAATTGTGCTATAATTTTCGCAGAGGTATAGAATGACAGCGACAATGACCATTCAGAATGCGGACAATAATCTTCTAAACGCATTAAAAAGTGTTATCCGACTTTATCCACAGGCTCGTGTGAGCATAAAAAAATCCAACGAGGAGTTTTTCAGCGATTGCGACCTCCAAGAAATGAAAAATCAAGCAAAACTGTACGAAGCAGGCAAGGCAACACTCATAACAAAAACGTTTGAAGAATTGGGAATTGAGGCATGAGCAAATTACAATTCTTTGAGACTGCTTGGGAACAGTATGTCTGCTGGCAAACTCAGGACTCAAAGACCCTAAAGAAACTGAATCGGTGTAAAAATCATTATGATGATAAATGAAATTCTGCACGAATGGCACGATTGCCGCTCCTTGCTTTGGGGCGGCGGTTTTTTTGTCTTCTTAAAAAAAATCTGGCTTTTTTCTCATTTCTAAAAAAATCTTTTTGTACAAATTGAAAATATCGCATAGTTTGATGGTACTTTTTGTATGAAAAAACAAAAAGGATTCAAACATGGAAAAAAGACTTTTTATTCGGGAAATGACGCTGGAAAACGGGCTTTCGTATCCGAGCGACGAAGAACTCGTTATGTTGATTTTGGGGAGCGGCACAAAATCTAAGCCTGTTCAAAGCCTTGCGCGAGAAATTTTTGCCGCGATTATGTCCACAAAGAGAGAGAAACTTGTGGACGAACTCGTAAAAATCGAAGGGGTGGGAAAAAATCGCGCACTCGCTGTTGCCGCCGCTTTAGAACTCGGTCGCAGAGCAAATAGAAATCCACAGGGAATCATAAACGAGCCAAAGGACATTGTGCCGTTTATCCAAAATTACGCAATGCGCCCCACGGAGCATTTGCTTGCCGTGAGTTTGAACGGGGCTAGAGAAATCATTTCGATTCACGTGATTTGTTCTGGTTCTGGAAATATGGCGGTTCTGCGCCCCGCCGACATTTTTGCAGAGGCGGTCAAAGAACGCGCAAGCGCAATCGTTGTAAGCCACAATCATCCCTCTGGCTCTTTGCTTCCTTCCCTCGACGATATAAAAACCACAGAGGTTTTGCTCGACGCTTCGCGTCTTCTTGGAATCGCGCTGTTAGACCACATTATCATCACTCGCGACGGATATTTTTCGTTCACCGAGCATAATATGCTCAAATGATTTTTGAAAAACGATGTGGCGTGGAATTTTACTCGATGTAATATGTTCTAAGTTCGCCTTTGCCTTTTGCTTCAACAAAAACTGGTTCGCTGAAATTGAACTTTCCTCGAGTTTCTTGAAACGTCTGCTCGGAAACGTGAATGCGCATTGGCGTTCCTGTGGATTCCATGCGACTTGCCGTGTTCACGGTGTCGCCCCAAATGTCGTAAATGAACTTTGTGCGTCCAATTACGCCTGCCACAAGTGCGCCAGTGTGAATGCCGAGGCGAATTTTCACTTTTACGTCCGACGTGCGATTAAATTCCTCAAGGTCTGCGATGATTCCGTGGGCGTATTTTATGATTTTCTCCGCGCCGTCGTTCATTGAACGTTCCGTAAGACCGCTCGCCGCCATGTACGCATCTCCAATCGTTTTGATTTTTTCGATTCCTTCTTCTTGCGCTCGCGTGTCAAATTTCCAAAAAAGCGAGTTCAGCATACGAACAACGCTGTCCGCGCTCATTCCGCCGCTCATTTTTGTAAATCCAACGATGTCGGTAAAAAGCACCGTTGCCTTTGGATATTTTTTTGAAATCGATTTTCCTGGCTCTTTTGACAATTCCTCGGCGATGTCGCGCGGAAGAATGTTTAATAAAAGGCTTTCGCTTCGCTCTTTTTCGAGTTGAAGTTCATGCGTTCTTTCAACGACTTTGCTTTCAAGTTCAATTTCGTAGATTCTCATTGCGCGAATCCGAAGCGAGATGATGATGACCGCCGTTCCAACAACGATTATTGCAAGCAAAATCCAAAACCAAACGAGTTCCCACAGATACGGACGCTTTGTGATTTTGAGCGGAAGACTCTCGCCGCTCGCCGCGCCTTCGCTGCTGTCCGCCCGAACAGAAAACGTGTACGTGCCGTGCGAAAGGTTTGTGTACGTTGCGCTCCGTTCCGCCGTGTGCTCGCTCCAATCTTTGTCAAAACCTGCAAGGCGCGTGCTAAATTGCAATTGGTCTGATTGCGAAAAACTGATTCCCGTGTATTTTATTTTGACTCTTTGAACGCTAGGCTCTAATCGTATTTCTTCTCCGTGCCAAGCAATGCTTTCGTTATCTACAATGATTTCTTGAATTTGAACAGGAGGCGGCAATTTTCCAGCCGTAACTTTTGTGGGGTCGTAAATCGCAAATCCGTCGATGAGCGTAAACCAAATGCGATTCAAAGAATCTTGCATAGAAAGCGACGTTGACGTAACGCCCGAAGAAGTCAGCCCGTCGCTTTTTCCAAAATAGCGGGCGGCCACTCTTTTTTGCTTTCCGTCCGCGCACGATTCGAGTTCGTCGAGTTTTGCGCTGCAAATGCCTCGGTTACTCGTCAGCCACACATTTCCAAGCGAGTCGGGAAGTGCCTGAAAGATTCCGTCCGTGCCAAGCCCGTTTTTTGAAGAAAGATTTTTGAAAACGGGCTTTCCGTTTTCCTCGTCCAAAATCGAAATTCCCGTTCCCGTGCAAATCCAGATTTTTCCGTTGATTTCGCTTATTTTGAAAATGACATTGCCTGCAAGTCCGTCGTTTGTGGTAAAAATCTTTTCGATGTTTTTGTCTTTTAGAATCACGATTCCGCCACCGTCCGTTCCAATCCACACGCGCCCGTCCGCAGATTGAAAAATCGCCATGATGTAATCGTTTGGAAGCCCTGAATCTTTTGAAAGCGTCCAGATTTCGCCGCTTTTTGAATCAATAACGTTTAGACCGTTTGTGGTTCCAATGTAAAGGTCGCCGTTTTCGATTTCCTCCGAAACGCGCACTTTGTTTCCCGTCAGTCCGTCTGCGTGCGTCCATTTTTGCACGTTTCCGTTTGGAGAAATTTTTAATTGACCGAGTTTTTCGTAAGTCGAAACCAAAAGGTCGCCGTTTTTTGTAAGCCCCACGTGCCGAATCCGAACGTTGTGGCAAATGTACGTTTCTGCCGTTTCAATTAAATCCGTTCCGTCGGAGCAATACAAACCGTCGTCGCCTGCGAGCCATGTTACTCCGCGTTTTTTGTCTTCGCAAATCGAGTTTATTGTGGTTGGAAGCGTTGTGGTGCGAAATTTGCTCAAACTGATTTTTTGAATTCCGCCACGGTCGGTTGCAAGCCAAATATTTCCTTCGCGGTCTTGCGTGATTTCTGCGATTTTTTCGTCGTTCAAGGCATTCTTTTTGTTGAGATAGGAAAATTTCCCGTCGTGCAAAATCGTAACGCCGTTATCGAGCGCGAACCACATATTTCTGTTTTTGTCTTCAAAAATATCGCTTACAATCGTTCCCTTTTGAATGCCCTCGCCCAACTCGTACAAGATTTCGTCCGTGCCGCTTACTTTTACCGCGTGATGTGGCTCAATGCCAAACCAAAAATTTCCCAGATGGTCTTGTTTTACGCAATTTACCGTGGGATTTTTGATTTTTGTGATTCCTTCGTATCGCCCGAATTTTTTGTTTGAGTAAACGTACAGCGCGTTTTCTTTGTTCGTGCAAAGCCAAATGCGCCCCGCCGTGTCGCAATAAAGTTCTCGAATGAGCGGATTTTCTTCTCCAAAAGATTCGAGTCCTTTGGGAATCGTGAGTTTTTCGTCTTTGGAAACAAATGCAATTCCTTGCGCCGTTCCGAGCCAAACGTTGCCTTCAAAATCTTCGCAAATTGAGCGAACGGAATTGTTTGGAAGTCCGTTTTTTGTGCTAAAAGACGAAATGCTCCCGTCTTTTGCGATTTTTGTGGCTCCTTCGTCGTTTGAACCGACCCACACATTTCCGCGAGAATCTTGAAAAATCTTTCGCACGCTCACAAATGGATAGCGTTCGTCAATGCTGTTGTTCATCGTCAAAAACTCAACGCCGTCAAATCGAACGAGCCCTTCGTATGTGCCAATCCAAAGATACCCCGTGTCGTCTTGCAAAACCGACGTTATCGCGTTTCCAGGAAGCCCCTCCGATGCAGTCCAAGTGCGACTCACAAAATCCAACAGAAACGAGTCTTTTTTATCTTCCAAAGAAAAAACGGGAAGAGCGAAAAAAATCAAAAAAAATGCGCGAACGATGTTTTTCATGCGAATAATTTTATAAGAAAAGCGCATTTTGTAGAATTCGATTTTTGACAGACTGTTGATTCAAAATCGCTTTTTTCAAACGCTTTTTGAACCGTTGAAAAATTCCCCCGTGTCGGGTAGACTTGATTTATTCGGAAACTCGGTCAGTTCCTTCTATAACAAATTCGTTTATCAAAAAAGGAAACAGTCATGGAAAAATTTGCTCCACAAAATAAATTTACGCCTGCGGTCGTTCCCGTTCGCATTGGCATTGATGTCGGCTCGACGACGGTGAAGGTCGTCTGCCTTGACGAGAACGACAAGATGCTCTACGGCGACTACCAGCGGCATCGCGCCGACATCCGCAACACCATCATCGCGGTCGTCACGAAGGCTCTTGAAGAAATCGAGGGAAAAGTCCCGCTCGGCGAGCGGCACACCGTTTCGGTCAAAGTCACCGGCTCGGGCGGGCTTTCCGTGAGCCAGTGGCTCGGCATTCCGTTCATTCAGGAAGTCGTCGCGGCGACAACCGCCGTCAAGAAAATCATTCCAAAGACCGATGTCGTCATCGAGCTCGGCGGCGAGGACGCGAAGATAACGTATTTTTCAGGCGGCGTGGAGCAGCGCATGAACGGAACGTGCGCGGGCGGGACGGGCGCGTTCATCGACCAGATGGCGGCATTGCTTGAGACCGACGCGCCGGGCCTGAACGCGCTTGCCAAGGGGTGCAAGCAGATTTACCCGATTGCCGCGCGGTGCGGCGTGTTCGCAAAGACGGACGTGCAGCCGCTCATCAACGAGGGCGCGCGGCGCGAGGACATCGCGGCTTCGATTTTCCAGGCGGTGGTGAACCAGACGATTTCGGGGCTTGCGTGCGGAAAGCCGATTAAGGGGAACGTCGCGTTCTTGGGCGGCCCGCTCCACTTCCTCGACCAGCTCCGCGCGCGCTTCGTCGAGACGCTCAAATTGACGCCTGAAGAGACGATTGTTCCCGACGACTCGCAGCTTTTTGTGGCGGCGGGGAGCGCGTACTCGGCGGAAAAAGTGTACAAGCCGCTCAGCCCCGATCTTCCGAAAGCGTTTCCGACGATACGGGAATTCCGCGAGAGCCTCAAGAACCTTGAGGGCGCGGAGCTTTCCGAAGTGCAGCGCCTTGAGCCGCTGTTCGCCGACGAGGCGGACTTGGAGCGGTTCCGCGAGCGGCACAGCCACGACAAGGCGAAGCGCGGAAATTTGAGCGAGACGAAAGGCCCCGTCTTTTTGGGCTTGGACGCAGGCTCGACGACGACGAAGGCGGTTCTCATCAACAAGAAGGGCGAAATCCTCTGGGATTTCTACGACGTGAACGCGGGAAACCCCGTCGATTTGGCGGTGCGCGTCCTGAAGGACTTGTATAAGATTCTGCCGAAGGACGTGTACATCGCGCGGGCGGTCTCCACGGGCTACGGCGAGGCGCTCTTCCAGGCCGCGCTCGGCGTTGACGCGGGCGAGGTCGAGACAATCACGCACTACCGCGCGGCGGAGTTCTTCGTTCCGGGCGTTGAATTCTTGCTCGACATCGGCGGGCAGGACATGAAGTGCCTCCGCATGAAGGACGGGGCGATAACGTCGATTCAGCTCAACGAGGCGTGTTCCGCAGGTTGCGGCTCGTTCCTCGCGAACTTCGCAAACTCGATGAGCCTTGACATCGTTGAGTTCTCAAAAAAGGCGCTCCTCGCCAAAAAGCCCGTCGATTTGGGAAGCCGCTGCACGGTCTTCATGAACAGCCGCGTGAAGCAGGCGCAGAAGGAGGGCGCGACAATCGACGACATTTCCGCCGGGCTTTCGTACTCGGTCATCAAGAACGCGCTTTTCAAGGTCATAAAGCTCCGCCGCGCGAGCGAAATCGGGACGAAAGTCGTCGTTCAGGGTGGGACGTTCTACAACGACGCGGTGCTCCGCGCGTTCGAGAAGATTGCGGGCGTCGATGTGTTCCGACCCGACGTGGCGGGGCTCATGGGCGCGTACGGAAGCGCGCTCATCGCCTACGACCAGTGGTGCGACCTCACCGCGCCCAAGCCCGGGCAGGAGAAGAACTGGATTCCGCCGAAAGTCGTCTCGAACATCGCGACGCTCGAACAGCTCGAATCGTTCAAGGTGTCGCTTGAGCTCACGCGCTGCGGCGGCTGCCAGAACAACTGCCTCCTCACGATAAACACGTTCACCACGAGCGGCGCGGCGGGCGGCGAGGGCGAAATCCGCCAGTTCGTGACGGGAAACAGGTGCGAGAAAGGGTTGGAGCGGCACACGCTCAAGAACACGAAGAAGACCGACGGCTCGAACAAGGAGAACACCGACGTTGAGGATGCGGGGGTCGAGCTTCCGAACCTGTTCGACTGGAAGTACAAGCGGCTCTTCCAGCACTACGTCCCGCTCAGGCCCGAGGACGCGCCGAACGGCGCGGTGGGAATCCCGCGCGTGCTCAACATGTACGAGAACTATCCGCTGTGGTTCACGGCATTCACGCGGCTTGGCTTTCAGGTGAAGCTCTCGCCACGCTCAAGCCACGCGGTCTACGAGCGCGGAATGGACTCAATTCCGTCGGAATCGGTGTGTTTCCCCGCGAAAATCTCGCACGGGCATATTGAGTCGCTTCTCAAAATGGGCTGCAATTTTATTTTTTACCCGTGTATTCCTTACGAAAAACTTGAGGACAGAGGCGCGGGAAACCATTACAACTGTCCAGTTGTCACAAGTTATCCAGAGGTGCTTCAAAAAAATATTGACGCGGTGCGCGACAACGAATCTGTTGTTTTTATGAATCCGTTTTTGCCGATTTACGATTTGCCGCGCCTTTCCGAGCGATTTTTTGAAGAACTGCACAAGCATTTTCCAAACATTTCAAAAGATGCTGTTTTTGAAGCCGTTTCCGAAGGCTGGAAAGAGCAAGAACTATTCAAAATGGAAACGCAGCAGGCGGCAGAGGAAGCGTTGGAGCAACTTGTTGTAACGGGCGGAAATGGCATTGTTTTGGCAGGTCGCCCGTATCACCTTGACCCAGAAATCAACCACGGAATTCCTGAGATGATTCACGGGCTGGGGCTTGCCGTCTTTACCGAGGACTCCGTGGCGCACTTGGGAAGCGTGGAGCGACCGTTGAGAATCGTGGACCAGTGGACGTACCACAATCGCTTGTACCGCGCGGCAAATTTTGTCTCTGGAATGCCGAATCTTGAAATCGTGCAACTCACGAGTTTTGGCTGCGGACTTGACGCGGTAACGGCAGACCAAGTTGACGAAATTATGAAATCGAAGAGCCGAATGTACACGCTCATCAAAATCGACGAAGGCTCGAACCTCGGCGCGGTGCGGATTAGAATCCGAAGTCTGATTGCGGCGGTAAAAGCGCGGCAGCGAAATCCCAAAAAACTCATCAAAAAAAGCGCGGCTTATCAGCGAACGCTTTTTACGCAGGAAATGCGAAAAGAAAACTTTACGATTTTGGCTCCGCAAATGTCTCCGATTCACTTTCGGCTTTTGCAAGAAGCGTTTAATTCCGTGGGGTATAATTTTGTGGTTCTTGACGCGGTGGACCCAAAAGCGGTGGACACGGGGTTGAAATTCGTGAATAACGATGCGTGCTATCCGTCGATTCTTGTTGCGGGGCAAATGATTCACGCGCTTGAAAGCGGAAAATACGACTTAAACAAAACCGCGCTTTTGATTACGCAAACGGGCGGCGGTTGCCGTGCTACAAATTACATCGGCTTTATCCGCCGAGCCTTAAACGACGCGGGCTGGGGGCATATTCCTGTCATTTCGCTCAATGCGCTTGGCATGGAAAAAAATCCAGGATTCGTTTTGACTCCAACGCTTGTTCATCGCGGACTTATGAGCGTTTTTATTGGCGACCTTTTGATGCGCGTTCTGTACAGAACTCGACCTTACGAAAAAGTCCCCGGAAGCGCGAACAAACTGTTTGAAAAATGGAACGCGCAGGCGATTGAAATGCTCCAATCTTCCTCGATTCACAAATACAGAAAACTCGTTCGCGGAATTATTCGAGATTTTGACGCGCTTCCGCTACTTCCAATCAAAAAACCGCGCGTGGGCGTTGTGGGCGAAATCCTCGTCAAATTCCACCCCACGGCGAACAACGACCTCGTGAACGTCATTGAGCGCGAAGGCGCGGAATGCGTTATGCCCGACCTCATGGACTTTATGTTTTACACGATGAGCGACGGCGTTTTTAGGTACAAAGAACTCGCATTCCCAAAAAGCGAAGAGCGAAACTCAAAAATCATCGTGTGGGCGTTACAACTGTATAGAAATTACACCGAAAAGAAACTCCGAAAGAGTCGCCGATTTGACGCTCCGTCTTCGATTTGGAAAATGATGGAAAGCGTGGACGGAATCATTCAGACGGGGAATATTTCGGGCGAAGGTTGGTTTTTGACGGCGGAAATGGTGGAGTTGATTCACACGGGCGCACCGAGCATTGCGTGCGTGCAGCCGTTTGCGTGCCTTCCAAATCACGTTACGGGCAAAGGCGTTATCAAAGAATTGCGCCGCCGTTTCCCTGAATCAAACATCAGCGCGATTGATTACGACCCGGGCGCGAGCGAAGTGAACCAACTCAATCGCTTGAAACTTCTTCTTTCAAATGCGCCAATCGGAAAGCACCCCGACGAGTTGCCGAACGGAAAGATTTGGACTCCAAACGGCGAAGTTGAGCCGATTTTGCAATACGCCGCAGGCGCGCAATTCATCGACGACGACCCCGTGGACGCGCCAAACGCCGTTCCCGCCGTAACCGCCGCCGTGTAAATCGGTAGGTAAAATCGCCAAAAAACATTTTTGGCGATTTTACAAAATTTATGCTGACTTGTAAGCAATAAGCGGTGATTGACAAAAGAAATGCAGTGGTTGACAAAAGAAATGCGGTGGTTGACAAAAGAAATGCGGTGATTGACAAAAGAAATGCGGTGGTTGAGCCTGTCGAAACCACAAAAAAAAACGCCCCGACTAAAAAAATCGGGGCGTTTTTTTTCAAAAGTCGTCCGCAGGTCAGACGGAGCGACTTTTTGTGTTGTTACTCTTCGACAACTTCGTCTGCAGCGTAAGTACCTACGTAGTCCCACGCACCAACAAGTCGTCTATCTTTGTAGATATTTGCGTAAACAGCCTGTTTTGTCTGAGTTGGAAGCTTTGAATATCCTGAGCCGATATTGTCATCACCTGTTTTTGCAGGAATAATGACTGTTGCGTCTGGTGTGCCCTTGCCTTCCTCTGGTTCATTCTTGTAGTAGAAATCAACAATCCACGCACCAGCAGTTGCTTTATTTACCTTCTCTGCTTCATTTGTAGATGAATCTGCTTTTTTAGAGTCAATAAGTTTTCGATACTGGGTTGTGAGCTTGTTATCATTGTCAATCGCGTAAGCATCAATCCAGACTTCAACGTTGCCTGTTGAGCTATTTGTGCAAGCTGTTGCTGTGTCAAGTGTTTTAAATCCATCTGTGATGTCCCATTCTTTCTTACCAGAAACATCAGCGTTAGAAATCTGAGCGTCTGAACCTTTAGTTGAAATCGTAGTTGCTCCAAAGTTCAAAGCCTGTTTGTTTGTGATGTTGTAATAGCGAGAAACATAATACTTTACGTTTGTTCCGTCGTTAACAATGCCCGCAAGGTTAAAAGTTGATGCCTTTGTATCATCTTCTCCGTCTTCAGAACCATCAGTAACGAGATCCCACACAAAGCCCATCGTTCCGTCGTTTGCACCAGCCTTGCCAGTTCCTTCTTTGAGCGTGATTTTAACGAGTGCACCGCGATGTTTGAACGTTGTTCGCTTCCACGCGCGATAGTTACCAGCAGGATTTTTTTCGGTTGCATCCCCGTCTTCTTCTGTGTTGCCAGTGTAACCACCTGCGTTGTTGTAATCGACTGTGTAACTGTTGTTACTGCCTGAAATCGCGCCTTCTGGGTCGTCATCATCGTCGTCAGAGCAAGAGGTGAACATTCCGCCCACGACGAGAGCAGTCGCCGCAGACAATGCGGCGAGCGTCTTCTTTGAAAGTTTCATAGTAATCTCCCTTCTGCCCATTTTGATTTTGGGAAAAATCGGAACATTTGCGAAAATCGCCTGACCTTTGACGACTCCTCATCGCTGACCTTTGCAACAAGGAAATTCGCATTCCCAACAGTTCCCTCTTTCGGTGGGCATTATTAAAAAAGTGTACAGAAAAATCCGTTTTTGGTAAAGTTTTTTTTCTGTTTGCAAAAACATAACGCGCAAAATCGTCAAAATCAAGGGGAGTGGCAAAAAAAGGGAGCGGATTTTTGGTTGTTGCCGAAATGCTCGGTTTTGTCCGATAATTAAAAGGTTCAATTTCCGAACAGGTTTATTAAAAAAAACGTTGGAGATGCTTTTGATGAAATCGATTCGTTGTGTATTTTTTTCCGCTCTCGCGTTGCTCGTAGCCGTTTCCGCTTTTGCCGAGTACAACAGCAGGGGTATCCCCGACTCGTCCCAGATACGAAAAGAGATTAACGGCAGTTGGCTCAAAGCACCGCTCAAAACGCTCCGAGAAAAGCAGCCAGAAATCCGCACCAATTCAATCGGACAGAGATTTCAGATTTGGCTCATGGAGTCTTCGTTGACTTTTTCGATTTTGGTTGCGCCAGAAAAATCAATGACGTTTGGAAGTGGCGCGGATTCTCAAACCGTGAGCGATTTTCCTGCCGATTCTCCAGGCGCGTGGCTTATTGAGCGCAGAATCGACAACGGAAAGCCCGTCCGAATCCGCTGGTATTTTGTGCAAGACGAAGACGTTTTTGTTCAGTTTTCTCCAGACCCGCTTGGCGGGAAAAAAACGCTTGCCGATTACGTCATTGGCGGCTGTTACGCTGCCAGAAACGTTCCCGTGGGCATTTCTTTTGAAAATCTGTACACGGCTTCGTTTTCTAAAGTCTTTTCTGTTACAGAAAAAACGCTTCCCTGGCATTATTCAGAAATCTACACGGGGCAATACGCTTCAAAACTATACATGATGAAGCAAATCAGAAAAAATCTTTCGCGAATTACGCTTGAGCCAAACGCATCTTATGACGAGGACGCACAGCCTGTTCACACGTTTGATGGAAGTCCACGAGAAGTCGTTTTACCCTCCATTTCAGACGTTCCCGAAGGAGAAGAGCCTCCGCCGCCTCCGCTTACGCTTGACTCGAACGGTTTTACAAAATGGATTATCGACGCGCTTTCTTACCCGATTTCTGGAAGTGGCATTCGGATTCCGCCGCTTTTACAAAGAACCGTGGAAGTAAGTCCGCTTTCTTACGCGGGCGTTCGCGGGCAAGCGGAAGATTTGTCGTTTTCTCTTGATTGGACGCGAAATCTTGCGTTGGCGCGGCTTTCCGTTCAAACAAAAAAAGTCTATCTTTACGATTCGTCTGGCGTTGATGTAAAAATCGAGCCGTTTAGCGCGGAAATTACGCCAAGCGGAATCAAAAGTCTTTCGGGGTATCTCAAAGATTCTGGATACAATTCGCAATATTTGCGACAAGTGCTTTACGTTTTGGGCGTTACAGAGCCAACGTATTTTTATCTTGCTGCCGTTCGAAAAAGTCTAAGACCTGGCGTAAATCCCGCGGCTGGAAAAAACGCAGAGATTTACACTTTTGAGGATTCTGCGGTGATTTTCCCGTATTTTGATGGCGGCGGTCGATTTGATTGCAAAGTGTTTTACGAAGGACGAGAATTGTCGCTTGCGTCGTTTATTGAAGAATGTGGTGACTGCTTTGTGCATCTTACGCGCGTTCTCGCTTCCGACCGATTTTTCCTCCGTTAATCAAAAAATCGAACAAATTGCTTTGAAACCCGATTCTTGAAAACAGAAGCGGGTTTTTCTTTTTTTGCTATCGCGCATTTTTGCAAGAAAGTGTACAATAAAAAATCATGGACATTTTGAGTGCGGGCGGACTGCTGCTTCTGCCAATAATCGTGTGCGGACTTTTATCCGCGTTTATCGTAATCGAGCGCGTTTTTTATTTTAGAGCCATTGACAGGCGCGACGAAGAACTTGAAAAATCGCTCGACCTTGCGTTTGCAAAATACGACTATGTTACGGCGGAAACGCTCTGCACGAGTGCGGAAACTCCACTCGGAATCGTTCTCAAAAAGGCGATTCAAAGCAAGAAAAAACTCGCCGAAGCGGATATGCGCGAGGTTGTTCAAAACGAAATGGATTTAGTCGTTCCTATGTTTGACCGCTGGATTGGTTTTCTTTCGACGATTGCAAATGTTGCAATGCTTTTGGGGCTTTTGGGAACGGTCATTGGAAATATTCGCGCGTTTAGTGTGCTTGGAGAAGGCGGCTCGCTTTTGAATCAAGAAATCCTTGCAGAAGCAATCGCGCAATCGTTAGTAACAACGGCGGCAGGTTTAATCGTTGCAATTCCAACGTTTGTGGCATTTGGTTTTCTTTCTCGTGCGTCGGAAAAACGCATATCTGAAATGGAGCGTTTTGTTACCACGATTCTCCTAAAACTCACGGGGAGGCTTGTGTGAGAGCGAAACGAATGAAAAGGCGCGAAGAAAAATTGATAATCGCGCCAATGATTGACGTGATTTTTCAACTCGTTTTGTTTCTTTTAGTTTCTTCGTCTTTTCAAATAAAGCCCGCGATTACGCTTGACCTTTCAAAAAGTTCCACAGCAATCGGCACGGAGGAAAACGGAATCGTCGTTTCGATTTCTGCAGATGATTCCATTTTTTTGAACGGGGAAGCGATTTCGTTTGCTTCCCTTGAAGAAAACCTTTCCAAATTCGATTCAAGAAGTCCCGTTACCGTGGCGGCGGATTCTTTTGCAAAAAGCGGTTCGGTCATCGCTGTGTTCGATTTACTTAGAAAAGGCGGTTTTACGGAAGTCAATTTAAGAACGCACGGGCAGTAAAAAAGTTTGGGTGGGGAAAATGGGAAAACTTTCGGGGCTTCAAAAAGATGCGGCATTAAAAGGCTTGGTGGGAAGCGTGGCTTTTGTGGCGATTTTTTTGTGCGCCCTTTCGTTTGGTTCGTTTTTGCTGCGACCTATGCCCGTTCGCTCTCTCGTTATTCATCTTGAAGGTGGCGAAAAACCGAGCGAGGAGGAATTGGCAGCGTTTGCTCGTTCAAAAACAAATCTCAATCGTTTTGAACTTGAGCGACAACGGCTTCTTTCTGACCGCGCGGCTCGAAAAGAGCGACTTTTAGAGCGAAAGCGGCTTGAGGACGAAAAAAAAGCGCAACAAACGGCTTTGCTTGAATCCGTGCGACTTGAAAAGGAAAGAGCGGCAAAAGCGGAAGCCGCAAGGCTTGAAGCGGAAAAAGCAAGAAAAGCCGAGGAAGCGCGAATCGAAGCCGAACGGCTTTCTCGTGAAAAAGCACTGGCGGTAGAGCGAGAAAAAGAAGAAAAGGCGTGGCTCGAAAGGGAAAAGGCTGCAAAGGCGGAAGAAGCGCGGCTTGCGAAAGAAAAGGAACAGGCGGCAAAGGCAGAAGCCGAGCGCATTGCCGAGGAAAAAGCGGCGCGAGAAGCGCGAGAACGCCTTGCCCGCGAACGAATCGCCAAAGCAAAAGCCGCGCAACAAGCCCAAGAACGAGCCGCCCGCGCCGAAGCCGAGCGACTCGCGAAAGAAAAGGCGGCGAAAGTCGAAGCCGAGCGAATCGCAAAGGAACGAGCAGCAAAAGCCGAAGCCGAACGGCTTGCGAAAGAAAGGGCGGCAAAAGCCGAAGCCGAACGCCTCGCAAAGGAAAAAGCGGCAAAAGCCGAAGCCGAGCGAATCGCGAAGGAACGAGCGGCAAAAGCCGAAGCCGAGCGAATCGCTAAGGAAAAAGTGGCGAAAGCGGAAGCCGAACGCCTCGCGAAAGAAAGGGCGGCGAAAGCCGAAGCCGAGCGAATCGCGAAGGAACGAGCGGCGAAGGCGGAAGCCGAGCGAATCGCAAAGGAACGAGTGGCAAAGGCAGAGGCAGAACGGCTCGCGAAGGAACGAGCAGCAAAAGCGGAAGCCGAACGCCTCGCGAAAGAAAAGGCGGCGAAAGCCGAAGCCGAACGCCTCGCGAAAGAAAAGGCGGCGAAAGCCGAAGCCGAGCGGCTTGCGAAAGAAAAAGCAGCGAAGGCGGAAGCGGAGCGGCTCGCGAAAGAAAAGGTGGCGAAAGCCGAAGCCGAACGACTCGCAAAAGAAAGGGCGGCAAAGGCTGAAGCGGAGCGGCTCGCCAAGGAACGGGCGGCAAAGGCAGAAGCGGAACGGCTCGCGAAAGAAAAGGCGGCGAAAGCGGAAGCCGAACGACTCGCTAAGGAAAAAGCGGCGAAAGCGGAATCGGAACGACTCGCGAAAGAAAAGGCGGCGAAAGCCGAAGCGGAGCGACTCGCGAAGGAACGAGCGGCAAAAGCCGAAGCCGAGCGACTCGCAAAGGAACGAGCAGCAAAGGCAGAAGCCGAGCGAATCGCAAAGGAACGAGCAGCGAAGGCGGAAGCGGAGCGGCTCGCGAAAGAAAAGGCGGCAAAAGCGGAAGCCGAGCGAATCGCGAAGGAAAAAGCAAATGGGCAGGGGAGTTCTGGCGGGATAAAAACGGTCAGTGGCGGAAGTTCGGGCGTTCAAGGGGGCGTTACGGCTAGTTCCGTGGCGGCAAACCTTGCTCTCAAAAAGAAAAAAGCAGAATCAAGCAAAAGCGAATCAGAAGGCAGTGGGAGCGGAAAATGAATCCAAAATTAAAGGACATAAAAGTCGTTGCGTTTGACATTGACGGAACGCTCTATCCTAATATGCGCCTTTATCCGCTTATAATACCTTATGTTATAAGGCATATTCGTTTTTATATACGTTTTAGTAGGGTTAGAAAAATACTCCACAGAACGGCTCCTCTTCCTGATTTTTACGCTTATCAAGGGAAACTTCTTTCGGAGCAATTGGGGTGCACGGAAAAAGAAGCGCGGGAACAAATCGACAAAATCGTGTATCGGGGACTTTCGCCGTATCTTGAAAAAACGCGCCCATTTTCGCACGTCCACGACGCTTTTCAAACAGTGCGCGAAGCGGGGCTTCGTATCGCGCTTCTTTCGGATTTTCCGCCTTCTCAAAAAGGAAACGTTTGGGGATTGCTTCCGTTTTGCGAACTTTCGCTTGGAACGGAGGAAATTGGTGCGCTCAAACCGTCAAAATATCCGTTTGGGATTCTTGCAATGAAACTTGGCGTAAAGGCAAGCGAAATTTTGTACGTTGGAAATAGCATAAAATACGATGTGAACGGCGCAAGAAACGCGGGAATGAAAACGGCTTTAATCGCGCCGAGGATTTCGATTTTTTTAAGAAAAATCTTTCACAAACTTCCGCCCGCAGATATTTTATTTTCAAACTATCGTCAGTTTATAAAATTTGTGCTACAATGAACGCGACAATCTAAAACGCCGAATTCATATTATCGGAAAACCTGTTTTGAAACTAAAGTTTTTGGCTAGGTTTTGTGATTAGCGTTTGTTTTTGAGTTTCTTTTTAACTCAAAAATGAGCGTGGGTCTTGGTGGGAGTCGGTAAAAAATCGGAAGGTAAAAAAAGTGGATGTCGCAGTAGCCATAATCGTGTCGGCTTTTATTTCCGTTGTAATCGTAGTCGTTTCAAGGCTTATCGATAAAGACGGAAATTCAATGGAAAAAATCCGTCGTTTTGTTGAAAACTCGCAGCGGCGGTTCGAGGATTTTTTTGACAGTTACGAAAATAAACTTGCTGAAATCGAGTCGAATTTGAACACGGAGCGGGCTTTTGCGACTCAAACGCTCAAAGTGCTAAAAGAATCCCGTGCGGCGTTTGAAAACGAGTCGGCTTCTTTTGCCGAAAAAAACGCTCAAATTGCGGATATTGGACGAAAAATCACGGAACACGAAAGTGCCGTTTTGGAATTGAAGCAAACAACGGAAAGCGTGAGCAAAACAATCGAGACGATTCGCGCAGAAAAAAATGCGCTTGAAAAACTCGAATCTCGATTGTTGGGAATTGAAACTCGCACGCTTGAACTTGAAAAAAAAGTTCCAGAAATCTCAAAAGAATTTGTGGAGCAAAATCGGAGCGACCTTTCGTTTTTGGGGCAAGAATTGCTTGACCACTATCGCGCGGAGGCAAAAACGCTTGGCGCAAGCGTTGAAAGAGCACATTCTGAAGTTGAAGATTTGCTTGCGCGCCTTTCCGACGACGTGAACGAGGTGTACGAAACGGCTGCCGAAAAAGCGGCAGATTTTGAAGCGCACATCCTAAAAGATTTGGAAAGTCAAGCGAACGGTCGCGCAGAATCGTATCGCGAGCATCTTGATTCTACGCTCAAAACGCTTGAAGACGAACTTTCTCAAAAATGCTCAAAAACGAATGACGAAATTTCAAACCAAGTTTCTGTGATACATGAAAATCTTTTTGAGATTTCACAAGAGTTGTCGTCAAAAATCGAGTCTTTTGTTGAAAAAATCACTGAGCAAAATGACAATGCGCAAAATCTTTTGAACGAAAGCGTAAAAAACGCTGACGAAAAAATCCACGATGCGCAAGAAAAATTTTCGCGTTCAATAAAAGACGTTTCGACTTCGCTTTCAAACAAAACGGCGGAAATTCTTTCTTTAATCGATGAGCGTGGTGCGGACGCGCAAGAAAATCTGGAAGCCCTTTCGCTTAAATTTGATGCCGACATGAACGCGCTTCGCGAAAAAGTGGAGCAAGAATTTGCGGGAACGGCGGCAAATCTTGCGAACGAACTTGGCGGGCATAAGACTTCGCTTACGGAAGATTTTGCAAAAGAAGAGGAAAAACTCCGCTCGCACCTTGCCGAAACGGTGAGCGAACTGGAAAATTCCGTTTCTCAACGCAGAAAAGAAATCGAAGACGATGTTGACGAATTGAAATCGAACTTTCTTTTGAATTGTTCATCTCGGTTGAATTCGGCGGAAGAATCCGTGAAAAAACGAGTTGACGACCTTGAGCGCGACGTAAGCGACCGCTCGACTTCTTTGAGCGAGCAGTTCACCGAAAAGGCGGAAGTTTTGAGCGAGCATCTGTACGAAAAAACGTCAAAACTCGAAAGCGATTTTTCTGAAAAAGAAGCGGCGTTGAACAATCTTCTTTCCGTAACGAACGAAACGTTCAGCCAGTCGATAAAAAATCTGAACGAAAAACTCGATTCTCAAGACGAGTACGTTCAAAAACGGCTTTCCGCGCACGATGACGAATTGAACGCAAAGGCGGACGCTTTAACGGAGCGGCTTTCGGCGTACACTCGGAAAATCAACGAGCATATAAAACAGACGCTTTCGGATTCGCGCACGCTTGCAAAGGAAATCCGCGCGGAGCAAAACGGAAACGGAAAATCGCTTGCGTCTTTGCGTGAGCAACTTTCGGGGCAACTTGCAAAAATCCAGTCGCATTACGAGCGTTCGTTTGAAAAGAACTTGAATCAACTCATTGAGCAGGAAAATGGGCGACTTTCAACTTACGAAAAAGAATCGGAAGAGCGATTTTTGGATTTTAGCGAAAAGGCGGGAAATGCGCTTAATTCGGTGAAAACGACGTTTGCCGAAAAAGTCAGTTCGCTTACCGAAAACGTTGAAGGCGAAATCAAAAGAATCGACACGAACATGAGTTCTCGGCTCGATACGCTTTCGGAGCAAGTCGAAAAAAAATCGCAATATCTTTCTTCGTTCGTGGACGGCAAAATCGATTCGTTCCAAAACGACGTTCAAAATCGCGTTGACGAACTCAAAACTGACGTTGAAAACAAAATCAGCGAAATGAGTCGCCACGTTGACGAGCGGTCGCAAGGGCTTGAAAACGGCGTTGAGCGAAAACTGAACGCGCTTGATTCTGACGTAACCGACCGAATCGACAAATTGAACGCAAACGTTCAAGAACACGTTTCTTCGTTGACCGAGGACGTTGACAAAAATGTTGGCTCGCTTCGATTTATGGTGGAAAACACAAACAAAGATTTGGACGAAAAAGTGCGCGGGCAACTCGACGTGCTTCAGCGGAGCGTGGAGTCAAAAACCGAGGGGATTTTTAAGGCACTCGTGGAGCGCACGAACGACCTTGAGCGCACCGTTGAAGAAAAAACCGACGGTCTTGAAGAGCGCGTTGGAAGCCGCGTGGATTCGCTTCTTTCTGGAGTGGAAGCGCGCGTTGCTGGTCTTGACGAAAGAGTCGAAGGGAAAGTCAGCGAATTGCTTTCTGGCGTTGAAGAAAAACTGTCGGAAACAGAATCGCGCGTGGACGAGCAGGTTTCGGGGCTAAAATCGGCGGTAAACGCGAACGTGGACGGGCTTCGTGGCGATGTTACGGAAAAAGTGTCGTCTCTCAAAAATGCGGTAAACGACGACATCGCTTCCCTTGCCGCCGACGTTGAAAGTCGCGTAACGGAATTGAGCGATGAAGTTACAACAAAAGTCGATTCTTTGACGGCTCTCGTAAACGGCTCTGTGAGCGAAATGGAATCGTTTGTGAACGACAAAGTGAGCAATGCGTATGATTACGTTACGTCGAACGTTGGAACGTTGACCGACGAAGTGAACGAAAAAGTTGGCACGCTTTCTGAAAACGTTGAGCAAACGGTTTCGCTCTTAAAGGAAAGCGTTGACCAAAAAGTCGGAAATCTCTCTGAAAGCGTTGACAAAAATGTCAGTGCGCTTACGGAAAAAGTAAACGGTTCTGTGGATTCTTTGACTGCCGATGTAAACGAGCAAGTTGAAACATTGCAATCGCGAGTTGATGGAAAAATGGGGCAACTCACGGAGGACGTTGAGCAAAAATCGGCGGAGTTGCAGCACACGGTGGATTCCAAAGTTGGCTCGCTCACGGAGTTTGTTGAAAGTCATGTGCAAAGCCTTTCTGAGGACGTTGAAGGAAAACTCGCTTCGCTTTCGTCGTCAATCGGCGACGAAATGCGCTTTATGGAAGATTCCGTTGAAGGCAAAGTTGAAACAATGCGAAAGACCGTTCAAGAAACGCTTGAGCGCGTGGAGAGCGAAACAAAATCAAAGAGCGAGGCGATTTCGCGTTCCGTTTCCGAGCAAATCGGTTCGCTTCAAACCGACATTGCGCGTCGCGTTTCTGCCCTTGAAGACGAGGTGAGCGAAAAGAAAAATGGGCTGGAAGGCTCTCTCAAAGAAACGCTTTCGCTCATCGACGGAAAACTGTTGGAAGCGGAAAAAAGCGCGGACGACGTGGCGGCAGAAATTGCGCAAAAAGCGGAAAATCGCTTGCGGACGATTACGGGCGACGTTACCGACAAAGTTGACAATTTGCAAAAAAGCGTGGACGAGCGTCTTTCTTCGATTTCGCTTGATGTTGACGGCGTTTCGTCTTTGCTCAAGGAAAAAATCGAGCAAATCGGCTCTGACGAAGAAGCGGCGCGTGGCGATTTGGAAGCAAAACTTTCGATTATGCGCGAGAACCTTGAGCAAAAAATCGACGGCGTTCAAAACGAACTGTCTGGTCGCCTCGGCTCAATTTCAGATTCTGCGGACGAAATTCGACGGACGGTTGGAAGCGACGTTGAAAGCGCGAAAGAGGAACTTTCGTCAAAAATCAGCGAAGTGCAAGAGGATTTTGAACAAAAAACTCGCACACTCTCCGACGATATTTTTGAAAAAATTGCGGTTACGCAAAAAAATGCGGACGAAAAAATCGATTTTCTTTCGCGCCAATTTTCCGAGGACGTTTCCGCGCTCTCTCAAAATACGCTTGAAAAAATCGAGAAAACCGAAAACGACATTTCTTCGCGCTACGACGAGTTTTCTGCGCGCGTTCAAAATCAAACGGAAAAAATCGAAGGCGACCTTGCGTCAAAAATCGAAGGCATTTCTTTGCACATCGACTCGATTTCAAGCAGAGCGGAGGAAATCGACGGAAACGTGCAAAAAAGCGTGGACGCGCTTTCTGTGTCGATGAGCGAAAAAACGATTGATGCCGAGAAAAATGTCATCGAAAAAATGTCGTTGCTTTCAGCAAAAGTCGATGACGCGCTCAAAGCCGCGCTCGACTCGTCCGAACTCGTTTCCGAAGAGATTTCTTCAAAAATATTTGATTTCAAAAACGATGTTGAAAGCGAAATCGCGCGTCTTCAAAGCGGTTTTGGGGAAGCGAGCGCGGATTACGATTCAAAGTTGCGCACGCTTGAAGCGGACTTGGGCGCACGGCTTGACATTGCGCGAGAAGGCGTTTCGGAGCGGCTTTCGGCTCTTGAAGCGGAACTTTCTGAACGAACGGAAGGCGCGAATTCGATTGCAAATACGCTCAAAGCGGATTACGAGCGCGTGGCGGAGGGCATAAAATCGGAACTTTCGTCAAAAATCCAAGAAATCGCGTCGGAGTTGACGGTTTCTGCGTCGGACGCTTCGGCGCAAGCAGAAAAAGCGCGGCAGGATTTTATCGAAAAAATCGAGAGCGTTCGAGCAGAGGCGCAAGAAAAAATCGAAACGGCGGAACATTCGCTTTTTGAAAAAATCAACGATGTTGAAAAAAATGCTCGCGAAAAAGTTTCGTTTATTGAAAGTGACATTTTTGAAAAAATCGACACGGTGCAAAATCAAACGGGCGAAAAAATCGAAAACATCGAAGGCGCGTTTGATTCAAAAATCGAACATCTGTCTTCCAAAATTCAAGAGAGCGTCGCGCCGCTTTCCGATTATATTTCGCGCTCGCAATCTGACAAAGATGAGATTCTTTCAAAACTAGAGGAAACCGAAGCCGAGGCGCGAAGACGACTTGACGAAGTTTCGCTTGAAATGAGCGCGGGCGTGGAGCGAATCGAAAATTCGGTTGTAAGCCGCGTGAACGGAATCGAAGAAAATCTGGATTCGCTTTCAGAAAGCGTTAAAAACGACGTTGAAAATCGACTTTCTGCCTTAAAAGACGAACTTTCTACGCGCGTTGATGTGGAAAAAGGCGAACTTGGCGAAAAAATCGATTCGCTTTCTGAAAAAATCGGTGCGGAATTTTCTGTGATTTCGGATTCTCTTTCGGAGTCTGAAAATTTGTGTCTTTCGAGTGTGCAAAATCTCAATGACGAGTTTTCTTCAAAAATCGACGGAATTCAAAATGCCCTCGGCGAAAAAGTCGCAAATCTTTCTGACGAAATAAGTCGTGCCACGGGCGGAGCGGAGTCGATTGCCGAAAAACTCAAACTCGAAACCGAGGAGCGCGTGCAGACTCTTTCAGATTCGATTCTCGAAAAAATCTCCGTGGCGGAAAACAACGCTTCGCTTCTTGCTTCTAATGCGCAAGAAAAAGCGCAAAATCTTGGCGCGGAATTTGAGCGCGTTTTGAGCGCGTTTTCTTTGAGCCTTAGCGAAAAAGAAGCGGGACTTTCGGAAGAACTTTCGCGCGTTTCTGGTGGCGCGGATTCGATTGCGCAAAATCTAAAGCAGGAGTTTGAGAAAAAAATCGACGACCTTTCGTCTTTGCTTTCAGAGCGAGCGAACAATTTTGAATCGGAGCTTTCGCGCGTTTCTGGCGGCGCAGATTCAATCGCGCAAAATCTAAAGCAAGAATTTGAGAAAAAAATCGATTCTTTGAAATCGGAATTGGAAGATTCTATTTCGCGCCTTGATTCGTCTTTGGGGGATGCAAAGGCGAATGCGGACGAAAAAACGCAAAATATTCAAAACGAGGTTTCGCAAAAAATCGACGAGATTTCAAAGAACGTGAGCGAGCAGATTCTTGAAACGCAAAAAAATGCTGACGATTCGATTTCTTCCATAGAAAACGCGCTTTTTGAAAAAATCGACGTGGCGGAAAAAAGCGTTTCTTCACGGCTTGACGCACTCGTTTCGGATTCGTCGGGCGCGATTTTTGAAGCGGAGGAAAAAATCAAAGCGCAGTCGGAAGCGACGTGTGCAGAAATCACTGCGCGGATGTCGAATTTTTCGAGCGAAATTGATGAAAAAGCAAGCGAAGTGCGAGCCGACCTTTCGCTTAGAATCGACGGAATCGAAAGCGACCTTGGCGTTCGCGTTGGTTCGATTTCAAGCGACATTGGCGAAAAAATTGATTCTCTCAAAAACGACTTTGACAAAAAACTCTCCGAACTCGACATGTATTCTCACGACGCGGCAAAAGGCGCGGAGGAAATTGCGGCGGAGGCGCGGGACGAGTTTGACAGGCAACTCAAATCGCTTCGCGAAGAATTGTCGGTGCGAACGGACGGATTTTCCGAAGAACTTTCGCGCGTTTCTGGCGGCGCGGACGGCGTGGCGGAGCGACTTCGCGCGGAAATCGAAGAAAAAATTGAAAATCTAAAAACCGACATTTTGACCGTTCTTGATGACGAAAAAAATCGGCTTTCTTCAAAAATCGAATCTGAAAAATTGGCGGCGGATGAGGCGTTTGAAAACGCGCGAATTGACGGTGAGCAAAAAATAGAAGAAATTGCGAAAAAAATCGACGAGCGGATTTCTTTTGTTGACGAAAAAACGCGGGAAATCGAAGAGCGCACGGCGCAAAAATCGACTTCGTTTGAAAGCGAAATCGCCACTCTTTTTGAAACTGCAAAGGAAAGTGCTTCAAAAAAAATCCAAGAAATCGACGAGTTGCTTTTGAAGCACAATTCTGACGCGGAAGAAAAAATTGCGCAAAATCGTGCGTTGATTTTTGAAAAACTCGATGAAGCAAAGTCTGCTACTGACGAGAGGATTTCTTTTGTTTTGAACGAAACGTCAAAAGCGCAAGAGGATTCTGAAAATCGCATTTTGGAGATTTCTTCAGAAATCGAATCAAAAATTTTGGACGTGAAAAACGCGGCATTTGAAAAAATTCAAGAAATCGATTCGAGTTTGTTGGATTCTCAAAAAGGCGCGGAAGAGAAAATCTTGGATTTTGGAGAAAAAATCCAAACTCAAATGGACGATTTTTCAAAGGAATTGCAAGAAAAACTTTCTTCGCTCGATTCGTCGGTTCTTTTGGCGCGACAAGGCGCGGAGGAAACTGCGCAGAGCGCGAAAGAATCGTTTTCTCAAAAAATCGAAGAACTCGAAGCCGAAATTGGCGAGAAGGCAAATGAGATTGAAGCGGAATTGTCTTCAAGGATTTTTGAAACGGAGGCCGCGGCAAAAGAAAAACTTTCCGAATCTAAAAGCGAAATTGACGGGCTGATTTTGGGAATGAGCGATGAAATGAAATCCAAACTGTCGGATTTTGAGCAAAAAGTCGATGAACGCATGAGCCAAACGGATTCGCGCCTTTCTTCGCTTGATGATAGGGTTGAGCGCCGCCTAAACGAACTTGACGGCACGGTTTCTGGCGCGTTTGATAAAATCCGCGCAGACCTTGATGGCGCGGCAACGGGTGCACATTCTGTGGCGCAAAAAGTTTCCGATGAAATCCGCGCCTCGGTTGAAACGCTTGAGCAGGAGTTTGCCGCGCGAATTGCGTTGGTTGAAAAGACGAGCGGCGAAAAGGTGGATTCTTTTGAGCGCGATTTGGGAGGACGGCTCGATTCGCTTTCTGGTCGTTTTTCTCAAAGCGAAAACGACATTCGCTCTTCCATTGATGGTGCGACGAGCGATGTTGAAGAAAAACTGTCGTCTGTGCGAACGCGACTTGACGCGGTTGAGGGCGATTTGGACGCAAGACTTTCGGAACTCAAGGAAACGCTTGACACGCGCATGAATCGAATCGGCGAGGATTTGGAAAACGCTGTTTCGAGCGCGGAAAGTATGTCAAAAGAAGTGCAAAACGGTTTTCTTTCTCGTGTTTCTGATTTGGAAAACGCGCTTTCTCAAAAAGTTCGCACGGCGGAGGAAAACACGTCGAATCAAATTCAAAAACTCCAAAATGACGTGGAGGACGCGCTTTCCGATGCAAATGGCGTTGCTTCAAAAATCAATTCCGAAGTGAGCGAAAAACTCGACGCGCTTCGCTCGGAAGTTACCGAAAAAATCTCCGAAGTAACGGGCGATATTCAAGTCGTTGAAGACGATGCGCAGTCAAGCATGGCGGAAGTTCGGCGCGAACTTGATTCAAAAATCGGCGCGATGAAAGACGAGATTTCTGAAAAAATCCAAAGCGCGTCGTCGGCTCTTTCTGAAAATCTCGACGATTCTTTTGCACTTTTTTCAGATAAAATTAAGGAATCGGACGAAAAAATTCAAAACATGCTTGTTGATTCTGACGAAAAAATCGCCCAAGCGCAAAAGTCGATGGCAGAAAAAATCGACGATTCGACTCTCGACTTTGACGAAAAACTCAACGCGCTCAAAACGGACGTTTCTTCGAGAATTGACGGAATCGACTCGGATTTGAAAAATGCCGAAAATGCGGCAGATTCGCGGACGGCGACGATTTCTTTTGAAGTTGACGAGAAAATCAGTGCGGCAAAGGCGGATTTTGACGAAAAAATCGAGAGCCTTTCTCAAAACGTTTCTTCAAGAATCGACGGAATCGACTCGGATTGGGTTTGCGCAAAGGAAGGTGCGGACGAGCGCGCACAAACGGCGCGGACTGCGTTTGACGAGCGAGTTTCTTCTTTTGAGCGCGACATTTCTTCGCGGATTTCTGTTCTTTGCGACGGCGCGGACGCGCGCGTTTCTGAGGCGCAAGCGCGTTTAGATGAAAAAATCACCAATCTTTCGGATTCGATTGAAAATGCGAAAAAAGAATCAGATGAAAAGGCGCAAAATCTCGCGTTGGATTTTGAATTGCGCATAAAAACGCTTTCGTCTTCTGTGGGCGAGCGCATTTCTCGGATAAAAGACGACGTTACAAACGTGGTTGAAGGCGCGTCTTCCGTGGCGCAAAAGGCGCAAGGCGAACTTTCAGCGCACCTCGACTCGTTTAGAAACGAAATGGAAGAAAAACTTGGCGCGACGGAAGAAAACGCGCTTTCAAAAATCAACTCGATAGAAGAAAAAACGCGTGAAATGACGGACGGCGTGGAAAAGCGGATTTTTGAAAAGACGGAATCTTTGAACGAGCGACTTGGCGCGTTTGAAGAAAATCTAAAAGAAGCGAGAGAAAACGCGGACGCGCGGGCAGCGGAAATCGCTTCTGGTTTTGACGAGAAAATTGGCGAGTTAAAAACGGGCATTCTTTTGAAAATCGACGAAATTGACGCGGATTTGAAAAAGGCTGAAAACGCGGCGGATTCTCGGACAAAAGCGATTTCTTTTGAAGTGGACGAGAAAATCGACTCGCTACGGACGGACGTTTCTCAAAAAGTTGACACGATTTCCCAAAGTGTGTCTTCAAGAATCGACGAAATGAGCGTGTCGCTTTCTGATGCGCGGGACGGAGCGACTTCGCGGGCGGAAGCGGTAAAAAGCGCGCTTGACGAAAAAATCGGCTCGTTCAAAGACGAACTTGGCGGGCAGATTGAAAGCGTGCGCTCTTCTCTTTTTGACGCGCTTTCTCGTACCGAAACGGAGTCGCAAAAGGCGCAAGGTGAACTTTCGGCGCACCTCGACTCGTTTAGAAACGAAATGGAAGAAAAACTTGGCGCGACGGAAGAAAACGCGCTTTCAAAAATCAACTCGATAGAAGAAAAAACGCGTGAAATGACGGACGGCGTGGAAAAGCGGATTTTTGAAAAGACGGAATCTTTGAACGAGCGACTTGGCGCGTTTGAAGAAAATCTAAAAGAAGCGAGAGAAAACGCGGACGCGCGGGCAGCGGAAATCGCTTCTGGCTTTGACGAGAAAATCGACGCGGCGCAAGCGGATTTTGATGAGAAAATCGAGCGTCTTTCAAATGAAGTGCAAAAAACGTCTAACGCGGCGGACGAAAAACTGTCTTTGATTCAAAATGACGTGTCTTCTCGGTTTGACGCAGTTTCTTCTGCGCTTTTTGACGCGGTTTCGCGTGTGCAAGCGGACATTTCGCTTTCTGAAAAAGAGGCGCGAGAAAACGTTTCTTCGATTCAAAACGAACTGCTTTCTGCGATTTCTGGCGCGGACGAAAAAATCGCGTTTGTGAAAGAAAAGTCGGAGGAAGCGGAGAAAAACGCGCTTTTTGCGGTTGAGCAATTTGAAAACGAGTCAAAAAATCGGCTGGAAAATGCGCAGAGCGAATTTTCCAAGCGAGCAGAAAAAATCGAGCAAGAACTTTCTGAGTACTCTAAAAAAACGGACGCGCTATCGAGCGGAATTGAAAGCGCGATTTTGGGCGCGGACGAAAAACTTTCCGATTTTATTCAAAAAAATGACGGCAAAATCGGCGAAATCGAAGCGAAATTGTCTGAAATGATGACGACGCTTTCTGATAATTACGACGAAAAGCAAACCGATTTGCTCGAAAAACTCGAAGGACAACTTTTGAGTTATCGAAAAAATCTTGAAGTCCGCTTTGAAAAACTGGAAAAAACGGGCGACGACGTTGACGATTTGGAAAAAAATCTCAAGCAAGCGATTCAAAATACCGAGCGCGCGGTTTTGGAAACGTTTGGGGATTTTACGCGCGAGCAGCAAGAAAAGCACGAGGAATTCCGTGCGCGTGTTTTCAAAGAAAGTTCTGAAATTGCGGACAAAATCGAAAATCTTAAGCGCGACCTTGAGGACATTGAGGCGAACGCGACCGACAACGTGAATTCAAAACTCGTTGATTTTGAAACAAAATTCCACAGCGAACTTGAACGACGCTCCGACGATATTTCGGGGATTTTGGACAGTTGGCAGTCGGATTTTAATCAAAAACTCGGCGCGTTCACCACGACTTTTGACACAAAGCAGCAGATTCTCGACCAATCGTTCCAGTCGCGGAGTTTGGCGGATTCAGCAAAAATCGAAGAAAGCCTTTCAAAATGGAAGGCGGATTTTGACGAAAAAATCGACGATTTTACAAAAAAGTACAGCGACGTTCAAAACGAACTTTCTGCGCACCTTGAAACGGGACTTTCTGCAAACGGGGACGCGATTGACCAACGACTCAAAGAGTGGCGGACGGAGTTTGATTCAAAAATCGCGGATTTTATTGCAGAAAATCAAACGGGAATCAGAAAACTTGAAGAATCTTTCTCGGTCGGTCTAAAGCAAAAAGGCGATTCGCTTGAAAGCGAAATTGCAACGTGGAAAAAAGAATTTGACGAGCGGATTGAAAGTTTTACGGCGGAATGTAGCGAAGCGCAGCGAAAACTTGAAAGCGAAGTTCGGCAAAATCAAGATAAGCGTGGCGAAGAAATCGAAAATGACCTTGCTGAATGGAAAACGTTTTTTGATTCAAAACTTTCCGATTTTTCGCACTCGTTTGAAGCGCAAGAGGAGCGGATTGTTGCAGAACTTTCTGGAAAACTCGATGCTCTTTCTGAAGACGAGGAACTTGCACGGCGGCAACTTGCCGCAAAATTCACGGAGGATTTCCAAAATCAACTGCGCACGCTTCAAGTGGAACATGCCGAGCAAACGGGAAAATTCGACTCGATAATTTCTAACACGCAAGAAGAAATTGCGCGGCGGCTTTCTGACGTTGAAAATCTTTTAAAAGACGCACGAGAGCAAGCGGAAAACGGAATGAAAGCGGCGGTCGAAAAATACGGCAAAAACGTTGACGACATTATACATGATTCGATTTCGGAAACGGAGCGGAAAGTTTCTTCGCTTACGGACGAAATCCGCGACAAGCGAAACAATGCGCTTGAGGATTTGGATTTGCTCAAAAAAGAACTTGCCGATTGGCGCAATTCGCTCAAAGCGCAGTTTGACAAGACGCAGCAACTGTACGAGTCGCAGATGAACGGCGTGGAATTTGACACAACGCAAAAAATCGACGAGTTGAAAGCGGCGTTTGAGCGCGGAATGGAGGATTTTTCGCGTGAAATCGAATCGAAAAAGAACGAACTTTCTGAAAAAATCGATTCTCTTTCACTTCGCGCGTCGGAAAGCGTTTCAAGTTACGAAAAAGAAACGGCGCGGACGCTTTCTGAGCAAAAGGCTCGCTACGAACTGTTGACGGACGAACTTTCCGAACGAATGAAAAACGCGGGGCTTGAGGCGGATTCAAAAATCGCGCAGATAAAAGAGAACATTCGCGCGTTTTCTGAAGAAGGGGAGGCTGACGCAAAGCGGACGGCGGAAAAAATGCGCGAAGATGTCGAAAAACTCGAAAAACGAATGGACGGCGTTCGCGCGCAAGTCCAGGAATTTGGAACGCAACTCGACGTTTTCCAAAAAGCAGACGAGTTAAAAGCGGAACTTGAAGCGCATATCCGTGCGCTCAAAGACGATGTGGGGCGGCTTTCAAAGTATGAAGGGCAAATTTCTGCGCTTGAAGAGAAAGTCAAAAATATCGACCACCTTTCCGAGGACATTGAAGGCAAAATCGCGCGTTTTGATTCTGAGCGCGAGCGAATCGAAACGATGGATTCTCGATTCCAAAAACTCAAGGAAGTGAGCGACGGAATTGAAAAAGGACTTGGAGATTTGCGCTCTTCGAGCGATGAACTCAACGAAATGCGGCTTTCTGTACGCACGTTCAAGGATTCCATTTCCGAGTTGGACAGCAATTTTAAGCGGCTTGAAAAGAAATCCGACATGATTGAGCGCGTTTCCGACGAGGTTGACAAAACGTTTAGCAGACTCGATGAAATCGACAAGGAAATGAAAGCGGTGCAAAATTCTGCGTCCGCGCTTCCTCAGCAACTTGATGAACTGCAAAAACAGGTGGAGTTTTTGACGAACAACCGCGAGAGCGTTACCGACGCGCTTTCTGCGGTGAGCGAGATAAAATCGATTCTTGCTGACGCGGAGGCTCGGACTGAAAAACTCCAGATTTCTCGGCAGGGAATTGCGCGAAGCGAAACGCGACTGACGAATTTGTCGGAAGTTATCGACCAACGGCTTTTGATGCTTCGGAAGTTGAGCGACGATGTGGGCGTGAAGTTCAACGAAGCGGATATGGAAAAACCTGTTCCGCCGCACGAGTTAGAAGCGAGTGCGCCGCAAGAACTCACGCGCCAAGAAAAGCGGCAAATTATAGACCTCAAACGAAAAATGTGGTCTGTTCAGCAAATTGCGCGTAGTTTGAAGCGAAGCGAAAGCGAAATCGAGTTAGTTCTTGAAATGGGACTTGACGACGAAATCTAACAAAAAAACGGTGGCGAGTGGCAAAATGCTATTCGTTGCCGTTTTTTGTTAAAAGGCACGAAGCCCACGCTTCAATGGCGCGTCGTTGACCTACGTCGCCCATTTTTTCGCCCGTTTTTGCTTTTACAAAGATTTGTTCTTTTTTGCATCTCAGCGTTTGCGCGATTTTTTCTCGAACCGCTTCTCGGTGCGGAAGAAATTTGGGAGATTCGAGTGCGATGACGCAATCGATGTTTGAAATGCGCCAGCCATGCGATTGCACGACTTCCCAGACTGTTTGTAAGAGTGCGGAGGAATCCGCGTCTTTCCATTTTTTGTCTTCGCTTGGAAAAAATGAACCGATGTCGCCGAGAGATGAAGCGCCAAGAAGCGCGTCCGTAATTGCGTGCAGTAGCGCGTCTCCGTCGGAGTGTCCGTCTTCTCCCAAATCAGACTCGATTTTTATGCCGCCAATCATCAAAGGTCGATTTGGAATCAATGCGTGCTTGTCATATCCCAACCCCGTCCGAATGAGCATGTTGCCTCCGTCGTTTTTGAAAAAATCAGAGCGATACGTGATTTTTTTGTTTTTTTCGTCGCCTTCAAAGATTTTTGTGCGATTTTTTCCAGAAAACGTGTCCCAAATTTCCGTATCGTCCGTGAATTCTTTTTGCGCTTTGGACGCTTTTTCATGCGCAAAAACGATTCCCCAAAAATCAAAGCATTGCGGAGTTTGAACGGCAGCGAGCGTTGCGCGAACGAGATGCTCTTTGATTCTTCCGTCTTCTCCGATTTTTTTTTGCGTATCAACGGGCGGAATGGCTGGCGCGGCACTTCCATTTTCTAACGCGATTTTGATTGCATTTGTAATCGTTTCTTTTGAAACAAACGGACGCGCTCCGTCGTGAATTAAAACGAGGCATTGTTCGTCTTTTTGAGCGAACGGCAAAAGCGCAGAAAGTGCATTTTTTGTGGATTCTTGCCGCGTATTTCCGCCTTTTGCAAACACAAAAATCGTTCCGTTTTGCCGTGCATTTTCAACGATTTTTTCGCAAAAAAGAGCGTTTTCGGCGTTTTCTTTTGATTCGTTTTGAGGATAAGACACCGAAACGGCGGCAAAATCGTGCGCACTCAAAAAAGCCACCGCAGCGTTTGAAAGCACCGTGCCAGAAGGCGTTTTGAGATATTCTTTTTTTTCGCCAAAACGACGCGAACTTCCTGCGGCAAGAAGAATGAGAAAAAGCCGCTGTTTACTCGTCGTCGTCGTCATCAGATTCGTCATCGTCATCATCTGACTCCGATTCGTCGTCCGAGTCTGCGTCATCTCCAGAATCTTCCGTTCCTTCGGTTTCCGATGTGTCGTAATCGTCATCATCGTCGTCATCGAAGTTTTGCTGCACGTTTTTCTTTCCGAGATTTGCTCCAATCGGCTCAAGTTTTGCGTGAAGTTCTGCCTCCACGTCAGCCATATCTCGTCCAGTCGCAAACGAAACTTCGTCGATTAAAAGTCGTTTTGCGCTGTCGTACAATTTGCGCTCTTGAATTGGAAGTTCCTTGACTTTTGAGCGTTGATAAAGGCTTCGCACGATGACCGCGATGTCTTGAATGCTCCCTTTTTTGAGCAAATCCATGTTTTGCTGAAAGCGCAATTTCCAATCCGACGTTACCGGTCCGCAGTCCACCGAAAGCAATTCCAACGCTTCTTGCGCTTCCTCCCCGCCAACGAGCGAGCGAATGCCGTGCTTGCTCGCGTTTTTGACTGGAACATAGACGTTCATGTCGGACACTTCGATATAAATTTTGTAGTGTTTGACGTTTTCGCCGTTGAACTCTTTGTCGAATATGTCTGTTACTACGCCAACGCCTTGTGTGGGGTACACGACCCGCTGATTTACCTTAAAGTTTTCACTTTCAAGATTTTCGTTTTTTTTCTGCTCTTTGGATTCTTTTTCTTTTTCCATACTGCGATTTTACCATTATTTATCAAGTATTGTAAGTTCCACACGACGATTTTTTGCTCTTCCTTCTTCGGTTTCATTGTCACCAACGGGCTGCCTGGAGCCAAATCCTTCTGTGAAAATGTGCGTTCGCGTTCTCACGCCCAGATTTTCAATGTACCTAGCCACCGCATCCGCCCTCTCTTCAGACAATTCTTGGCACGAAAGTTCATCGCCCGCGCTTGCCGTGTGTCCGCTCACCAAAATGTCGTTCGGGAACTTTCGCAAGATTTTTGCGATTTCTCGGATTTTTGCCCGCTCCGATGGAATAAGGTTTGCAGAATCTGGCTCAAATTGAATATTTTGAAGACTGATGCGAAGTCCTTTGTCGCTTTTTTCAACGGAAACGTCAGAAAGTCCAAGCGATTTTACTTCGTCTTGAACGAGTTTGAGGTTTTCGTCGGTCGCGGAAGGCTTGTATTCTGTAACTTCGGTTGTCGTTCGTCCTCTAAAAATCGCCGTGTTTCCCGTAAAGGTTTCAATGACGATTCTAAAATCTTCAACGTAATGGTCAATTTGCCCGCGCTCGTTATCAAACCAAATCGTTCTATTTGAATATCCCATCGTTGAAACAGGCGGGTCAGTCGCCATATTTACGATATAATCATCTGAAATGGGATTTTCAAACATAAGACTGTATTTTGCGCTGATTACGCTCAATGTTCGCTTGTTTCCGTTTTCGTCTGTTTTTTCCTCGTCTTTTACATAGGTGTATTGCGCCGTAAACGGAACTTTTACAGGATTCGGAATGTTGTAATTTCGCCTAAAATCTTCCGCTTCGTAGCCATTTTCTTGCCAGGTGTCGCCGATTTTTACCGCCTTTTGAGGAAAAATCGGAATGTCGCGAACAATCGGCATAAAATATTCGTCTGAAATCTCAAATTCCCCTGTGCGACTTCGCCAAAAAACGCTTTCGCTTTTATGTTCTTCCCAACCTGCTGCCGTAAAAAAGCCGAGGTCGGAAAAACTTTCGCTCGTCATAAATGTGGCTTCGGTTTTTCCGCGTCCATTTTTGTCAACATCGGTGATTTCCATGCTGATTCTGTTTAGAATTGTTGCGTGCGGCAATTCCCTGCCGTTTAGAAAAACGTCTTCTTCAACGCGGGAAACCATGCTGAGTCTGTCGCCTTTGTTGAACAAAAAACGAAAAATCGTTCCGTCTTCTCCAAAAATCAACGAAATACTCAAAAAAAACAGCGTGAAAATGATGAGTTTTTTCATAGTTTCCTCCTTTTTTATTTTTTCAAACCTAAAAACGTTGATTTTTTTTTACGCCAAAACGGTCAGTTCGCCTTTGAGAACTCTAAATGTCGCCTTTTTGACTTCGCCGAATAATTCGCCGTCCGTGTGAAGCGTACTTTTTTCCTCGCTTTCGATTTCCATTTTTGTAAAATCGCGAATGAAAAACGCCTTGAACCGAGCGTGAAGCCCCGCGCACAAAAACGGAAACATCAAAAACGTCAGAAACTTTGGAACTCCGTGAGCCGCGCAAACCGTAAGAAAACCGTCGTTTCCTTTTGCCTTTGGAGCCATTGGCACTCCGCCGCCTTCCGCTCTAAAATTCATTGCAGCAAGAAAAATCAATTTGTTGAATTCGCGCGTTTCCTCGTCGTCGAACGTAACTTTGACGCGCTCCGTTTTCATCGAAAAAAGCGTTTTTATGGTCAAAAGCGCGTAAGAAAGTTTGCCCGCGTGCATTTTATTCAAAGCGATTTTGATTTTTGACGTGTTGATTCCCGTTCCAACGATTGCGTCAAGTCCAAAACCTGCGCTAATTCCAAAAATGCGCTTTTTGTTGATTTCCGCGCTTTCCACAATGCCCAGGTCGATTTTTTGCCCGTTTCCTGCGTTCAAAATCATGTCGAGCGATTTTTTTGGATTGTGCCTGGGAAGATGAAGTCCGCGCGAAAAATCGTTTCCGCTTCCCGTTGGAATGAGCGCGAGTTTTACGCGAGAAAAATCCTCGATTCCGTTCAAAACTTCGTTTATTGTGCCGTCTCCGCCCAAAATCACAATCCGAATGTCGTCGTCGCTCTTTTTTGAGATTTCTTTCGCGAGTAAAGTCGCATGTCCCGCGTATTCTGGCACGTATTCTTCATATTGTATGCCGCGTTCGTCGAGAATCGGTTTTACAACGTCCCATCTTCGACTTCCCTTGCCGCTTCCGCCGTGTTCATTCACCAAAAAATAGTACATTTTCTCTCCATTCTGCTCTTCGTTTTTGCTTTTTCGTTCGATTTTTACGATTTAAATCGAGCGATTTCTTCGGTGAGAAGCGGAATTAACTGTTTTTTTCGGCTTACAACGTCTTTGAGGTAATACAGATTTTCGTCGCGCTTTGGAAAATTGACGAACGGCAAAAATTTTGCGTCGCTTGCAATGAGCATTAAAGACGACAGTTTTGTAATATCCGTTACGAGAAGCGCGCAAAAAAGGCAACCGCGGCTTCGTCTTACAATTTCAAGTTCGTCCAAAAATTCTGCTTTTCGAGCCAAAAATTCGTCAGGGTCTTCAACTTCAATCTGGCTCACCGTGTATTTTATCGCGTTTCCGTCCTCGTCTTCCGAAAACTCCTTGAGGTCTTGCGAGATGACTTCTCCAACGGAGCGATTTCCGATGTGGCTTCCCGCGCTGATTACGTCATGTCCGAGCGCGTTTATGTCGAGGTCGGTAATTGCAGAAAGATAGTCTGCGACCTCGCGGTCAATGTCAGTTGTGGTCGCGCTTTGCAAAATCAGCGTGTCTGAAAGAATCCCGCACAAAAGAAGTGGCGCAATGTCTTGCGGAATTGGCACGTGTTTTTCGCGGTAGAGATTTGCGATTTGCGTTGAAGTCGAACCGACGGGGCGATTTATAAACGTAATCGGATATTTTGTGGCAATCGAGCCGATTCTGTGGTGGTCAACGATTTCTCTAATTTTGTAATTTTCGATTCCTTCCACCGCCTGCGACAATTCGTTGTGGTCCACGAGCGAAACTTGAATGTTTGGTTCGTGGAGTAAATCGTTTTCGCTGATAATGCCAAGAAGCATTCCGTCGTCAGAAATCACGGGAAGCGAGCGGCTGGGACTTTTTTTCAAAAGCGGTTTGATTTTTCGCACGCTGTCCATTGGATGCACGCCTTCCACCGAAGAATCCGACATAACGGATACAGGGGAGGAGTAAGATATGAGCATTGCCGTTGAAGCCGTGTCAAAAGAACTGACCAAAACGCTCGTTTTTCCGCTCCGTGCTTTTTCGCAAATTTCTTTTGGAGGAATTTTCCCGCCAGTCAAAACCAGCGCGGCAACGGAAGATTCAATACAATGATTTTGAATGTCGTCGCGATTTCCCGTTATCACAACGACTCGCTCGCTTCTATGCGCAGAAAGCGTTTTTTTGAACGACTCAAAACTTGCCGCGCCAACGATTATCGTGAGTTTTTGGATTTCGTCGGGATTATTTTGAAGGCAAACGGGCTGCGCTCCAATCGTTTCTTTGATGAGTTTTATGCTCGTTGAAATCGAAAGGTGGTGTTCTGGATTGAGAATCGAAATCACCGCCCGCGCAAATACGTTATAATGCAAGAGCGATTTGTATTTTCCGCTCGCATCCACGACGGGAAGAACGGAAACGCCGCTTTTTTGCATTTTGCTTGCCGCGTTCCAAAGCGAACGGCTTTCGTCCACGCACTCCGCGCCTTCGCCCGTGTCTTTCATGTAATACGCGACTTTTGGATGCAACTCTGGAATGTACTCTGGCGGCAAAACTTTGAATCTTTTGAAAATGTATTCAGTTTGAGGAGAGAGTTTTCCCGCACGAGCCGCGACGTACTCGCTCTCTCCAAGAAGTTGCTTTAACCTTGCGAACGCGACGGCAGAAACAATCGCATCTGTGTCAGGATTTTTATGCCCAAAAACGTAGGTTGTATTTTTCATACACTCTATTTTAGTAAATCTCAAACAAAAAATCAGCGTTCGCCTGCACTTTTTTCTCGCAAACTACAAAATCAACTTGGCGATGTCGCCGAATCTTCGGTGGCCCCGCCTGTCGAAGCCACCAACTGCTTGATTCTGTGGTTTCGATACGACCTTCGGTCTACTCAACCACCCCTCCTGCCGTTAATCCATCAGTTTGGAATATTTCTGTGCAAGCCGCTTAGATTTTTCTGCCGCCAAGCCTCTGTAATTCGCAGGATTCTCAAAAAAACTCGCGGGATTTTCGATTCCAAGCTTCTCAAGCTGCGCGGTGATTTTGGCGAATGCCTCCTCGTGCGTTTTGAGGACTTCAAAGAAAGTCTTTCCGCTTTGCTCGGCTTCAAGCGTGATTTTTCGGATGACCTCGTGTCCGTCGTTCACGCCCGCCTCTCCGAGCAAAATGTACGCGGGTTCTGCAAGAACGCCGCCCCTCACCTTTCCGCCCGCGCCCTGAAGATTTCGCGCCATGCCCTCTTTGTCCGCCTGCAAGCCCTTGACGACCGAATTCATTCGCGCAACCGCCATCGTAAAGCCCGAAACATAGTCGGCGATGAATCGCTGGCTTGCCGAGTTTGTGAGGTCGCGCTGATGCTCGGAAATCTGGTCCATATAGAAAGTAATCACGCGCGGGCACATCGCCTTCCAAAGCGATTTGACATGCTCGCTGTTCCATGGATTGCGCTTTTGCGGCATTGTTGAAGAGCCGACCTGAGTTGAGGCGAAATACTCGAACACTTCGCCGATTTCGCTTCGCTGCAAGTTTCGCAAATCGTCCGCCAAATTTGCGATGATTCCGAACGCCACATTCATTTCAAGCAAAAGCCGCAACACATGCTCAGGCTCGACGAGCTGATTTGAATATTCGCTCGGCTTCAATCCCAAGAATTCGGTGTAGATTCGCTCAAGTTCTTCCGGGTCTTTTACAATCATCGAAGGTCCGTTGTAACTTCCGACAGGCCCTGCCAATTTTCCGACCAAATCATTTGAAAGTTCTTCAATTCTTAAAATTGATTTTCCGAGACGGGCGACGAATTCCGCGATGCTCCAGCCGAAAGTGATTGGAACTGCGTGCTGACCGTGCGTTCGCCCGACCTGCGGAGTGTCGCATTCACGCTCGGCGATTTCGCACAGATATTTTTCAAGTTTCTTCAATTCGGGAAGCACGACATTCTGCGTCACATCTCTCATTCGGCAGCTCAAAGCGGTGTCCAAAATATCGACCGAAGTTGCCCCGAGATGAATGAGCGGCCCGATTTTAGAATCGACCTTCGTTTTCATCACATTGACGAGCGCACGGATATTGTGCTTTGTTTTTTCTTCCTCGGCGTAGACTTCTTCGGGGTCGATGTTTGCCGCCACATCGTCAAGCGTCTTCGCAAGTTCGTCCGTCAATTCGCCGCGCACCTTCAGATGCGCCTTCACCAAAGCCGCTTCAGCCCTCGCGCACGAGCGGATTGAAGCCTGCTCGCTTATATAAGAAGAAAGTCCGTCAAAAGCCGCCTTTTCCGAAAGCGAATAGCGGTGGTCGATGCAAGAGAGATTCTCAAAAATGTTTCGTGTTTCCATGCGGAAAGTATAGCGGAAAAAATGCGATTCGCCCACTAGAAAAACGCGTGAAAAAATCTTTCAAAAACTTTTTGAATTCCTATAGACCACGCGATTTTTTTTGTTTATGATTCGATTTTATGCAAAAAATAAGCGGAATCTTTTTCGATTTTTTGCGGATTATTTTTTTTCAGGCGGTGTGCCATGTTCAATCGTTCTGACTACATTTCAGATTCTGAATGGGAGCGGTTCAAAGAATTTTCTAAAGACCTTGAAACTCCGAACGTTGTCATCAATCTTCATCAGATTAAGTACAATTTCATCAAATTGCGGGATTCGTTTCCGTATGCGCATATTTTTTATGCGGTAAAAGCGTGCCCTGGAGAGCCTGTGCTCAAACTTTTGAATGAACTTGGCTCGAATTTTGATATTGCTTCGCGCTACGAACTTGACCGAGTTCTTGCGCTTGGAGTTACTGGAGAGCGCATTTCCTACGGCAACACGATAAAAAAGGCGCGCGACATCGAGTATTTTTACAAAAACGGCGTTCGTATGTTCGCCACGGATTCCAAAGACGACCTCAAAAATATTGCAAAATTTGCGCCAGGGTCGCGCATTTTTGTGCGAATGCTCGTGGAAGCGGGACAAAGTGCGGATTGGCCGCTCTCGCGTAAGTTTGGCTGCCACCCTGATATGGCTTACGACCTTCTTGTGATGGCGCGGGAGTTGGGACTGACTCCCTACGGAGTTTCGTTTCACGTGGGAAGTCAGCAGCGCGATATTGGAATTTGGAACGAGGCGATTGCAAAAGCGACGTATCTTTTTTCGTCGCTCGAAGAAGAAGAGGGAATCAAACTTTCGATGATAAACATGGGCGGCGGTTTTCCTGCGCATTATATCCAGCCGACAAACCCGCTTTCTGATTACGCTTCTGAAATCACGCGCTATCTTCACGATGATTTTGGAGACGACATTCCGATGATAATTTTGGAGCCAGGTCGTTCTCTCGTTGGAGATTGCGGAATTCTCACAAGCGAAATCGTCCTCATTTCAAGAAAAAACAACACGGCTCTTCAGCGGTGGGTCTATCAAGATTCTGGAAAGTTCAACGGACTCGTGGAAACAATGGACGAGTCAATAAAATATCCCGTGGTGAGCGACAAAGACGCGCTCGGCGAAAAAGAAGGCGAGGTGATTTTGGCTGGTCCCACTTGCGACAGCGCGGACATCATGTACGAAAACATCAAGTACAAATTGCCGCTTTCGCTCAAAGCGGGCGACCGCCTTTATTGGCTTTCAACTGGCGCGTATACAGGAACCTATGCCAGTGTGGAGTTCAATGGCTTTCCGCCGATAAAGACGTATTATATGGAGTAGGGGAAGAAAGAAAGGCAAGGGGCGAAACGCTCCTTGTTTTTTTGCGGACGGAGAATAAAAAATCTGCTAGAAATGTATCAAAGATTTCAGCATTATTGTATTCCATGAAAAAATTTTCTTCCCAGAAAACGCTCTTTGATGAGTTAGATACAGAAAAATCTTCTCAAAAAACTGAAATTGTCGCGGTACTTTCTGATTCAATTGTTTCAAAGTTTCAAAATTATAAGTTAGATGATTACATTAACGACATTGAAACAAACGGGCTTGCGCATACTTGGTCATACATTTGCGAATATGTTTTGACTTACGGCGAGAATGTTGATTTCCTAAATGCGAAAAACTTCGGCGAGATGTATGAAATCGCTCTTGCGATTCAAGACAAAATTCAGAAAAAGAACAACGGGCAGTATTATACGCCCGAAGATGTTGCGCTGGTTATGAGCGAATGGTTTGATTCGCTTGACGGCGAAAATATCTGTGATGTCGCGTGCGGAACGGGAAAACTGATTCTGACTTACTTGGATTTTATCGGCGAAGAAAAAGCAAAAAATCTGATTCAGAGCGGAAAACTTTTTCTGTATGATATAGATTCAATCGCATTGCATATTTGTAAAACGGCAATCCTTCTAAAATACGGCAAAGACTTAGAAGACAAAATACACGACATTGCTGGTGATTTTTTATCTTCAAAAATAAACTTGCCTGCGAATTGCAAAGTAATTTCAAATCCTCCGTATGCGGCAATTCAGCAAGTTGGTTTTGACTGGAACGAAACGCAGGTTTTGAACGATTCGCGCGAGTTGTATTCGTGTTTTATGGAAAAGATTATAGAACAGAGCGAAGCCGCTGTAATCATTACTCCGTACAGTTTTATTTCGGGAGCAAAATTTTATTCACTTCGGAAGATTCTTAATCAGTGTAACGGTGAGATTTACTCTTTCGACAATGTTCCAGGAAATATTTTCTGCGGGCGCAAGCACGGTATTTTCAACACGAACACAAGCAATTCCGTTCGTGCGGCGATTACGGTTGTGAAAAAAGGCAACGCAGACGGTTTTCGGCTCACTCCGCTCATTCGTTTCAAATCTACGGAGCGAAAAGATTTATACTATTATCTTTCTTGTAAATTTACTCGTAACAAATTAAAATCAAAAATTGCGGGGTGAAAAATGGCAGTAAGAACATTACATTGTAGCGATAATGTTGAAAATTATAACATCTGTCTTGATTATAATGTTGCAGGATTTGGGCATCGCGGTCCATTACCTGGCGACACCATTTATCTGTTAATTAAAAAAGATAAAAAAACGCTTTGTGGCGCGAGATTTGAACTTGACAGCGTGACTGACGAAAGACCGTGGGAAGATGCCGACCGATATGTTCTTTGTTATTCGATAAAAAATATTGAATTCTGTGATTTCTTTGACCTTGAATTTTTGGGCGATGTCGGCGGGCATTATTGGACTTTAAAGTATCTGCAAGGTTCAAAAGCGATTGATGAAGTTGCGGAAAAACGGCTTGATGAGGAATTCAACAAGCGCAAGTGCGATGAGCGCAAATTCATAAAAATCGAAGAAAAGAAAAACAAGAAAACCCCGAACGAAAATAATGACGAGATTGAAGAAATCGCTATAAACGACAGCGAGATTGAAGAAATCCTCAAGGAAGTTCCCGAAGCGGAAATCAAAATAATGGGAACTTTTCAGACGGTGAATTTC
>CALFJF010000058.1 GCA_937877535.1 uncultured Treponema sp. | reverse complement strand
CGATGTTCGCCTTTTCGCACACCTTCGCCTGCGCTTCCTTCTGCTTTGCAATCTGCTCAGGGGTCAGTTCCTTTGCGTAGCCCTGCGCCGTCTGCCCCATCTCGCCCAGGTCGATTTTGACGAAATTCGCGCCGAGCGATTTTACCTGATCCTCAACCACGGGTCGCGTGTCGAATGCGTCCACGCGCGCGCCCAGGCGTTTTGCCGTCGCAATCGCCTGCAAGCCCGCCACACCCACGCCGATGATGAACACGCGCGCCGGGTTAATCGTTCCCGCGGGAGTGACCATCATCGGAAGAATTTTGGGAAGCTTTGCCGCCGCGTTCAAGACAGCCACATAGCCCGCAAGCGAAGTCTGGCTCGACTGCACATCCATCTTCTGCGCCAAAGTCGAACGCGGAATCATCTCCAGCGACACCGCCTGAATCCCCGCGCTCGCAAAATTATTGAGCAATTCCTTTTCATTGAACGGGTCAAGGTAGCTCAAATGCAGCGTGTCCTTCTTGATTCCCGCAATCGAAGTGGGCTTCATGATTCGCACGATGATTTCGCTCGAATCATACGCATCTTCTTCCTTAGCCACGATTTTCGCGCCCGCCGTCTTGTACGCCTCGTCCGAAAAACCAGTCTTTGCGCCCGCTCCCGAAACCACCGTGATTTCAAAGCCCAGCGCCGTGAGTTTTTTCACATCATCGGGAACAAGCGCAACGCGCGTTTCGCGCTCATCAAATTCTTTACAAACCAAAACCTTTTTCATTCTGAAAGTTCTCCTATTTCTTTTTTACAGCCAAAAAATCGAAAAATTGGACGTGTTCGGAAACTGCATTTTTCCGAACACGCCCATTATACAATAAAAAAAGGAGTTTTACAGCAATTTCACGGGGGCTTTTGCACAAAAATTTAGAAAACAGCGAGATACACTATACAGAATATTCGGATTTATTTACAGATTTTGTTATTTTTTGTAATATAAATTATGGAAATAAATGCAAAACAAAGAAAGTTTTTAGAAAAAAATGCCCAGCCGCTCAATGCGCTTGTTCAAATCGGAGGAGCGGGCGTAACCGAAAATCAAATCGCGCAGATTTCACGATTGCTCGAAAAACACGAACTCATCAAAGTAAAATTCAATGAATTCAAAGAAGAAAAGCGCGAATTGAGTGCGCAGATTTCCAATCAAACGAATGCAACCGCCGTCCGTTTGATTGGAAATGTTTTGATTTTGTATCGCCCCGCAAAAGAATCTAACGACCGCAAATTTGAAAAAGAATTAAACGCATTGGAAAAGTAGCGAACGAGAGGAATATTTATTAAAAAACGACTGAACAATCTACATCTAAAACAATAAATAATATGACAAATACAACATTTCTTTCGCTTATGACGGTGTGTTCTGCGGGATTAGGTTTGATTGGCGCGGCACTCGGCATTATAAATACGCTGTCGCTTTTGTTTGACCGAAGGATAGAAATCAAAGTGGGGTTTGATTTTGCGTATTTTTCGGGCGAACGACTCGTTTCGTTTGAACTTCCCACCACGCTATCAAAAAAGAGCGTCACGGAAAAACTCAAGCAAGGGCGCGTTCTAAATCCGTCCGTGAGAATCGTGAACAAAAGCAAGTATACTATTTTTATTACAGGCGTGGGGTTGGTGCGAAACAAGCACATGAAAAATCAAATGGAACTTTTTGCAAACCACGTGCAACCGAATCTTTTGCCACCATACAAAATAGAGCCATTTTCGTCGCTCATCTTAACGTGTACCGACATCAATGTGCTTACGCTCCCCATTGGAGTGCGCTATGTATACGCTACAACTGCTCACGGAAAGCGATTTTTTACACGCATTCGGAATCTCAAAAAGACAATGCTCGCCTACAAACAAATTGCGGGCGACCAAAAAGACAGCGATGTGCTTTTTGAAAACCCAATTGTTGCAAAAATCCTTGAACAAACCGATGAAAAAAAGCCGCCCGCACACGAGAAAACACGTAAATAAACGTGTAGCATGTTCAAAAAAGAAAAAATTTCGCGGATTTTTGTTATTTTTGTTATCGAACAAATCGAAAGCCTTTTCTAATACAGTTCCACAAAAAGCCTTGAAAGCCGTGCATTGAACGATTCGGTGCGCGGCTTCAATTCGTTCAGGAATTCATTGTCGCCGAGCGTGCCGAGTACGGCTTCCATTTCTGCCTTGGTGCGGAACGTAATCGTGCGGAAGTCGTCCTCGTAGTCCTTTCGGCGGCTGACCACGGCGGACTTGTACATTTCGTCGCTCACGGCAGTCACGTCGGCGATGATGTCCGCGTAGATGTCCGCTGAAAAGTCGCATATCGGGCGCGAGTACAAATATTCAAGCAAATGCACCGAGTACGCCACCTTGTACGTGAGGTACGATTCTTCGAGCCTGTCGTAGGAAGCGTGCACTTCGTCCCAGTCGCGAACCTCCCGCTTTTTAATCCTTTGGAACAACTCCACGATTTTTTCCTCTGGCACGACTTGCCCGCCTGCGTTCACCCACCGCTTAAAGAGCGGCAACTGGCTAATCCGTATGATTTCGCGGCGGTTCAAACTGGCGATGTGCCGCACCGAGCAATAGTCGAGCAGCGTGGACGCGGCAAAGTACTTGACGATTTTGCGGTATTCCTTGTACGCCTTGACGGGCTTCAAGATGACCGCGCCGAATTTTCTCTGGCAACGCATATCTTGCAACTTGAAGTCCGCGGACGGGTGCTGGTGCAAAAAGTCCTTTGCCACTTGCATGAGTGCCTCCGTGCCATACGTCCCCGCAGCCTCCATCGCCACTTCGTCCTTGCGCTCCAAAAGATAGCGCGCCGTCAGTTCGATAATCCGCTCCAACGCCACCACAACTTCCTGGATTGTGTCGGGGGCGAGCGGATTCGTTTCGATGTGCTGCACTTTGACGAGCCGCTTGTCGCGCTTTTGGAATTTCGCGTTGTTCCGCGCGATTGCGTACATATTGTACAAGAACCAGTACGCTGGGATTATCGAAACGGGCTTGCCCTCGCCGTTCGATGCCACAAGCGAAAACGGGTACGTGATGTTCAGTTCGTTCTGGTAGCTGCCCTTTGAAACGAGCACAAAACTCGCAAAGCGCGAATTGTGCTTGAAGTCCGAGCACAGCCCCGGCCAGAACCCGCGCCCCGCAATCATTTCGCCGTCAGGCGAGCGCGAATTGTGGTTTGAACCGATTGTCGCGCCCGACGCGATGTTGCTCTGCCCGCACAGCGTTGAGGCGATGAGGAACGACGAATTGTGGTGCTGCTCGTGGAACGGGAAAATCAAATTGTTCAAAAGTTCGCAGCACGACACGGTGGAATTGTCGCCGAGCACAGAATTCAAAAGGCGTGCGCCGTATTTGAGCTGGCAGTTGCGCCCGATGACAAAGCGCACCGCAACGGCTTGGTAAAAAATGTGGCAGCCGTAGCCCACGATTCCGTTCACCAGTTCCACGCCCTCACCGATTTGGCTCGGCTCGTCGATGCTCGAACAAACCGTGATGTTCTTCAATTTGAACGCGCCCTTGATGTAGGCGTTCTCGCCAATGAGCACGTCCTTGAGGAGCGTCGTGTTCTTGATGACCGAGTGAGAGCCTACAAATCCGTGCGTGTCGCACGATTTTTTGTGATTCGCCTCCGTCAATTCCACGAACCGCTTTTGCAACTCGGCATCGTCGCGCCAGCGCGACCACAGGAATGCGTCCGACGAAATCATGCCCTCGAACGGAAGGATGGCGCGCCCGTCGTTTTCGTTCCCCACGCCAATCCAAATCCGCGCGCGCTCGTCCTCGCCGTCCTTGAGGATTCCGTTCCCGAACTTTGAATGGTTCGTGCAACTCATCTCTTGGATGTTGAAGAGCATGACGCGCTCCGCCACGCGGTAGTTTGAAAAATACGCCACGTTCCGCACCACGCAATCCGCGCCGAGCACGATGTTCTCCAAGCACGAATTGTACACGCCCGCTTCAAGCACAAGGTCGTGGTATTTGAGGGAAACGACGCGAAGCCGCCCCAAAACAAGGTAGCCCCGAATTTCCGCGCCGCGCACAAGGAGCGGGTCAAATGCCTCTTCGTCAACCCACACGTTCTGCCACGACGGGTCGGCGTTCACGTTCGCGCGCGAAAGCACGCCGATTTCGTCCTCCGTCAAGTGCCGCTTGCCCTTCAAAAGCGACTCATCGAGCGCGGGCAAAAGCGTTGCGTTTGGAACAAATCCGTTATCTATTGAAAGTTGAACCATAAAATCCCCTCTAAAATAAGTCTAAGCGATTTTTTATTTTTTTTTAAGTAGACCAATTTTTGAAACGTTTTTAGCAGCATTTTTCGCGCGTTTTTTTGTCGAAAAGCAACAGAAAATCCGCTACACTTTTTGCATAATGAAAAAACTCATTCCCCTCCTCTTTCACGTTTTATTTTTGGCGAATGTGTTTCCGTTTGGAGCGAGCGACATTCGGAAAATGACGTTTGAAAACGGACTTTCGCTGTATTTGATAGAAGACGCTTCTTCGGCTCTTGTTTCCATGGAAATTCGAGTTGACGCAGGATACGACTTTCAGACAGAGCGCACGGCGGGATTCGTTCCTCTTTACGCAAGACTAAAGGGAGCCGAGATTTCTCAATCAAGCGTTTCAAAACGGACGCTTTGCGCTCCAAACGACGCAGAAGAATCTTTGTACGAATTGTCAACATTGCTCGACGGCATTGTTATCACCGACAAAAATCTCAAGGCGGAATTGAATGCGGAGCGAGAATCCGTAAAAGAATACGCGCTTTCTGCATCTGGATTTATAAACGCGGCAATCGAAGCGCGGCTTTTTCCAGAAAATCCTTGGAAACACGGCTCTGGAATAAATCCCGATGCCTTTTCCCGCATTTCGATTTCGGAAGCCCGAACGATTTTGGACGAAATCGAAAAACGCTACACGCCAAAAAACACGCGGCTTTACATCTGCGGAAATATCACGGCAAAAGCGGCGGAAATCTTTGCTCTTCGTGCGTTTTCTCGATTCCGCGATGAAGAAAAAATCCAAAGTCAACAAAACGACTTTTTTTCAAAAAACGATTCGGAAGACACGTTTTTTGTGCTTCACGATTCTGAATTTTCTCCAGAAATGGCGCAAATCGTTACAACCTGGACGAATCTTTCTGAAGAAGAGGCGGACATTGCTGCGGTGGCGATGAACGAGGATTTTTCTGATTTTAAGGCACGGCTTCTTTCAAAACGCGAATTGGGGATTCGCAGCGCAGAATATATCGACGCAACAAGCATTCAAAATCGATTTTCGTCGCGCCTCACGGTTCAAACACTTCTTGAACAAACGGACGAAAGCGTTTCTTTTCAAATAAAACAATTTTTGAGCGAAACGCTCCAAGGCGATTTTTTTTCCGACGACACGCTTGAATGGGAAACGATGCAATACACGGCGGAATTTTCAAAACGCAGCGATTCTGCGTCGGAATTGCTTTTTGCGCTCGCTTCTTGGCACGATAAAAATTTGAGCGACGACGTTTTTTTTAATCGAATCGAAGAACTGTCAAAAATCAACGCCGACGCGCTCGAAGAAAAAATCCGCTCAAAAAATCCATTCGTTTTTGTCCTTTTGAATTCAACAGTGTACGAAAAAAACGCAAAATCTCTCAAAGCGTTAGGATTTCAGGCGATAACTCGAAAAAACGGCGCGTGGTGGACAAACGAAGCGTACAAAAAGAAAAGCGTTTCGTACAATGCTTTGGATTCAAACGCGAATCCTGAAAGCGAAGAAGAAATCGACGGCGCGGAAAAAGACACGTTTGAATCGGCAAAGCGATTTGTAGAAAAAAACAGGCGAGATTTTTCGAGATTTTCGCTTTCAAATGGAATTCCCGTTGTGTTCAAAAAAACGGGAACAAACACGGCGTGCCTTGCAATCACGATTTTGGGCGGAGAAAAGCAATTTGCCAAAGAAAGTCCAGGTTTAATGGCAGTTTTTGCAAACGCGCTTGCTCTCAATATTCGCGCTGCGCTTGACCGCCTTCACGTAAGCGGCGAAACGCGCGGGGCGTTTTCCGTTGGCGCAAAAACCGACGCGGTGCAATCGGTCATCACCGTAACATTTTCCTCCGACGAGTTCATCAAAACCGTGAGTGCCGTTTCAGACGCATTGATTTTTGGAGACATCACGCCCGCGCTTGCAGACGGACTTTGCTACGACGAGCGAATGCAATGGCGACTCAAAATCGGTTCGGCGGAATTTCAAGAACTCGCCCACGCAATGCGAAAAATGTACGCCCAAAAAGACGAGGCACTGCTTTTTGTAGAAGACGAAGAAAGACCCAAAAAACTTGAATTCGACACGATTTTGGAAAATTATCCAAAAATTGTAGATTCTTCAAAACTGTTTCTTGTTTTAACGGGAGATTTTGACGCAGATTCAATTTTAACAAACACGCTCGATTTGACGTTCGGCTCGATTTCTTCGATTTCAGAACATAAAAATCAAAAAACAAAAACAGCATCTTCTCCAGACCTTTCTCCGTACACAAGGCGAGTTCAACTTCGGCACGTTTTTTTGACGGACATCAGCGCGGACAAAGCAGGACCAAAGCCTGCCGTACTCATTCCAACAACACGATTTCTTGACCCAATAACGTTTATTTTTGCTTCTCCAAAAGCGACTTTAGAAGAATCCGCTCGATTCAACGCGCTTGGACACGAAATCGCACGACGAATGCAAGAAAAGGCGCAAAAAAAAGAGAACTCGACGCGCGTAAAATTCGTTCCGCAAAGCGCGGCGTTTTTGTTTTCGCGCCTTGTTGCTCTAAACGCCACAAAAACTGGGGAAATTGACCGCATTTTTTTGGAATGTGTGTCTGATTTACAAAACGAACTTGAAAAAATTATCCGCGAAGAAAACGAGTTTTTATCAGAAAGCGGTTCGCGACTAATTGACCTCAAAAAAAACGCAACGATTTCAAAAATCGAAAGCGCGTGGCTTTTGAACACGCTCAACGAAGAGTCTTCGGCGGAAAAAATCGCCACGCTCATTCAAGAAGGAATTATGCTCGGTCGGGAAGATTTGTATCTTTTTGATTACGCTTCAATCGATTCCGCGTCGGCAGCCGACTATCTTGCCATTTTGCTTGAAAGATTTTCAACTCTTCCGCCCGTGCGCATTTATTCCGTTGATTCTCAAAAATGATTTGAGCAAAAAAAAGAAGCCTCGTTTTAAGGCTTCTTTTTGCCACCGGTTGGAATCGAACCAACGACACACGGATTTTCAGTCCGTTGCTCTACCAACTGAGCTACAGCGGCAAGACGTTTTTATTATGACGAATCGCACGATTTTATTCAAGACAAAAAAATCGTTTGCAAAAAAAGAATTCTGCGATTTTAATATAACAATATGAAAAAACAATGTGCCATTTTAGGATTTTTTGTAAGCCTTTTTATGTCTTGCGCAACGACTCAAAAACACGTTTCTTTGGAGGAGTTTCAAAAATCGGTTTTTGAACGGGGCAAAGCATTGTACGCTCAAACAATTCTCAAAACCGAGGACGTGCCGATTTTTATCAATTCGTACAAAGTGGAATCGGGCGAAATCAAAATTAAGTTTCAAAACGTTTCGGAAAAAACGATAAAGCAGTTGGAATTTGAAATGAGCGCACTCGACAAACGTGGCAAAGCGGTTTTTAATCCAACGACAACGCTTCAAGTGGATAAACATATTGAGCCAATAAACATAATTTCTGCCAAATGGGATTGCTCACCTCTCGCGATTTCTTCGATTTCGATACATTCTGCAAAAATTACGTTTGAGGACAATTCTGAAATGGTAGTCGGGGAAACCGAAATCGAAAAAACGTTCAACACAAAAAATCTTGAAACCCCTATTGCGAACAGTTCTATAACATATCAAACGGTATTTTCTAATAATTCATACGAACAAACAATTACAGAAGTAAAAAACGGAGACGAGATTTCAATTTTTTACGACTTTGAAAAAAATAGGATTTATCTACGATGTTTTGAAAAATGGGAAAACAACGAAGTATTACTGCCAACGTACATACATTTTCATATTTCTACATCTGAAGTTGTTAAAAATGATGCAATTTTGTTGGGTTATAAAGACAGATTTTCATCAATCGGGTCGTCTGACGGAATTGTGGAATATCGCTCAGAGCCGTTGAGTTCCGTGCTTCTTGCCGACGCAAAAAAACTGGAACTTTGGAAAACTCGGCACGGACAAAATAAAGAACTGTGGCGAATTTCGCTCGAAGAAAATGATTTGCAGTTTTTGCGTGATGTTGTGTGCATTTGGTATTACGTTGGAACAAAATAAAATAAGAGGGAACTACTGCTAGTTCCCTCATAAAACACAATTGTTATACATCGTTTTGACCTTCGTTTGTAAATTGCAAATAGATTTGGTCTGCAATTCCAAAGCCAGCACCTTTTGTCATTGATACAGCATACTCATCAAAAAGCATATCTTCGTATATTTTCTTCGCTTGACTTCCCTCCCCGTCAGCGCGAAGAACGGTTTTTCTCATTTCTCCAAGCATTTGCTTTACAAGGTAAGACTCAAGCGCAAGCGCGGATTCATAGAGTTTACTCGTTCGGTCTATCGTTCGCTTTTCTCCGCGAAGGGATTGATTTGCAGCCGCTCCTTGCGGACGCGCGGTTTTGTCCGCTTCGCTTGTGTACGTGCCAGAAAATCCAGTCGTCCAATCCCCGTTGAGTTTTCCCATTTGCTCAACTTTTGCCCGCGCCTGATTTTCCCGCACCTCGTCAAGATTCATTTCTTTTAGAATGGAAGAAAATTTCCCGCTTTCAGAGTTGATTTTTGCGCCTTCCAAAGCCGCATTGCCCATTGTAAGCGCACCCGTTCCGTGTCCAATCGCGTTTATCATAAAAACCTCTGTACGATTTTTCGGCAAAACAAAGGCTACGATTTACTTAAAATGCTAAAAAGAAACTTCGATTTCATTGTTTTTTATTGAAACGACTTTTAATTCAATCGGAATCGAAGGTCCAATAGAACGTTGCGGGTCAACCAAAAATAGTTGCCAAACATCGCCTACGGCAAGTTGAAAACGGACTTCGTATTTATTGTTTTCTTCAACAACAAGCCAGCAAACTTCCCATTTTCCTGCGGCATTTGTCGTTATTGATGTTATAATACATTGCGCAAGTCCTATATGAGCAAGCGGTTGTACGCGCGGAGCGAGTGGATTCTGCACAAATCTCATTACAGGAGCAGAAACTCGTTCGAGCGTTTTATTTACAAACAAATATTGTCCCAAACCTATTTTGTGTGTTTCTTTTGCAAAAACAAAAGTTGGAACAAAAAAGAGAAGAAAAACCAAAAATTTTGCTTTCATAATCATTTCCTTTTTATGTTAATCGAGCGAATTGTGCAAAAGTCGCTCAAAATCTGATTCAGACATCGGTTTTGCGTATAAAAATCCTTGCGCAATGTCGCATCCCATATTCCGCAAAGACTCCGCCTGCTCTTCGTATTCAACGCCTTCTGCGACGGTCGTCAAATCGAGTTTTTTTGCCATATCGATTACGCTTCCAACAATTACGTTATCCCGCTCCGAAGAGGTCGAATTGGCAAAAAATTCCTTGTCGAGTTTTATGACAGTCGCGGGAATGTCTTTCAAAAGACTTAAAGACGAAAATCCAGAGCCAAAATCATCGACGGAAATGCCAAAACCCGCTTTTTTTATCTCGTTCATGGCACGCAAAAGCCGCGCCTTATTGTCCATCATAAGGCTTTCGGTCAGTTCGAGTTCGATTTTGTTGGGCGCGATTTTGTATTTTGACGCAATTTTTGCGTAATTTTTTGCTACGTCGGGGTCGTATAGTTGAAAACGCGAAAGATTGCACGAAATCGTAATTGGCTCAGGGCAACCGCCGTCTTTTCCAGAATGATTCCATTTGTCCAAAAATCGACACACGGACTCAAAAATCGCAACGTCAATTTTTTGAATAAACCCGTTTTTCTCAAAAAACGGCACAAACGAATCTGGAGAAATCAAACCAAAATCCTTGTGTTGCCACCGAACCAACGCTTCTGCGCCAACAACTTTTGCGTCAGAAAAACGGAATTTTGGCTGATAAAACGGCACAAATTCCTCATCTTCAAATGCACGATTCATATCAAATATGATTTTTTTCTCATTTTCAGTGTCCGCCTGCATTTTTGCATCGTAAAAAGAAATCCGTTTTGGAGAAGTGCCTCGCTTTCCAAACTCTCGCGCGGTATTTGCTTTGTCGCACATCGTACTTACATCTTCTTGCAAATCCACAACAACGTACACACCAAGACTAAAATCAACGGTATAATACTCAGGCAACAGCGAGCCGATTTCGCCTTTCAAATCAGTCATCGTAACAACAATATCTTCAACAATGGGCTGAAACGTCGCATGAATAAAAACAAGAAAATTGTCCTTGTAATTTCTGCAAAGAAGCGCGTCTTTTGGGGCATTTTTTTTGAGCGCACGCGCGATTAACGCCAACAATTTCTCCGAAGATTCTTTTCCAAGCACGTCAGAAATATAGCGAAATTTTGAAACGTCGAGCGACACAATCGAATATCCGTCCCCGCTCTTTTCTTTTGATTTTAAGATTTTTGAAACGTCTTCGCAAAATTTGTCGCGAGTGGAAAGTCCTGTCAGAGAATCGACTGAGAGTTTTTTTCGGATAAGCGAGCGCGTTCGACGAGTCAAAATGTAGAGCGCGAGGCAAAATACGGCAACGTAACAAAAAAGCAACGAAAATCGTAGATTTTGTTTGTCGCTCGGAACAAAAAAAATGCCAACGGCAAAAAGAGCGGTCAACGAAGCAAAAAAGAGAGCGCAAAATACAAAAAGACGGGCGGAACTTTTCATGGTTTTCGTGGAAAAAGAATACCATAAAGCCGTTTTTACGAAAATACCTATAATTTGAACAAGCGTTTTTAAAAAGAAAAAATCAACGACTCTAAACTCAACGTAAGGCGTGCCGATAATCCTTGTATATCCATTAAAAAAATCCCTACGAGGTGCAAAATGATACGAGGCTGGTACATCGGTTCTAGCGGAATGAACGCACAACAAAATCGGCTCGACACAATAGCAAACAATCTTGCGAACGTTGACACAGCAGGTTTTAAGCGAGACACGTCGGTTTCAAAATCGTTTCCAGAATTGCTTTTAAGAAGAACGGAGGCAGATGGCGTTTACACGCATCCATTCGGCTCTGCCGATGCCGCCCCGATAATCGGAAAACTCGGTCTTGGCGTGGAAACAAACGAAAATTTCACAGAATTCGAACAGGGGTCTTTTAGAATCACGGACGGAACTACAGATTTTGCGCTCGGCGGAGAAGGATTTTTTGCCGTGGAAACGCCCGAAGGCGAGCGATACACGCGAAATGGCAATTTTCTCATCGGAAAAGAAGGAATCCTTGAAACAAAAGACGGCTACCCCGTTCTGGGAGAAAACGGCTACATTCATCTTGACCGCGTTCAAAAAGAAGGCGCGACGCTCAACGTAAACGAAGACGGCGTTCTTGTGATAAGCGGAAAGATGTTTGGAGAAGGCGATGTTACGGTTGACAGACTTCGCGTGGTGCGGTTTGACAACGAGCGATATCTTAAAAAGCAGGGCAATTCTCTTTGGAAAGCAAACGAAATTTCTGGAGAGGCGCACATTGCAGAAGGGCGCGAGCGACCTGAAACAAAGCAAGGAATGCTTGAAACAAGCAACGTCAACGTTGTAAACGAAATGGTCAAAATGATTGAAGTGAACCGCGCTTACGAAGCAAGTCAAAAAGCAATTCAAAGCGAAGACACAATGATGAGTGCGCTGTGGAACAAAGTCGCGCTCGCTCGATAAGCGAAATTTTTGAAAAATAAAGAAGGAGAAAAAATATGGTAAGAAGCCTTTGGACGGCGGCAACGGGAATGAACAGCCAGCAGTCGAACCTGGACGCAATTTCAAACAACTTGTCAAACGTAAATACAACTGGATACAAACAGCAGCGTGTGGAGTTTGAGGATTTGCTCTACCAAAACGTCAAACTCGCGGGAACGGCGGCAACGGAAGACACAGTTACTCCCGTGGGAATTCAGCAGGGAGCAGGAGCGAGAGTCGCGGCAACGCAGCGGATTTTCTCGCAAGGTTCTTTGCAAAATACAGGCGTTGACACCGACGTTGCAGTTGTGGGCGACGGATTTTTCCGCGTTCAGCAATACGACGGAAGTTACGCCTACACGCGCGATGGCACGTTCAAAATCGACATGAACGGTCAACTCGTCAATTCAAACGGACTTCGCGTCATGCCAGAAGTCATCATGCCCGACGGATTTGACATTCATTCGCTTTCGATTTCCGACGACGGGCGCGTTACGGTCAAAGTGTTCGGGCAAGACGACCCCGTTGACGTGGCGCAACTACAACTCTACCGATTTCCAAACAACGCGGGGCTTGAAGCGGCGGGCGACAATCTCTACAAAGTTACAAACGCAAGCGGGCAAGCGGTTTCTGGGCGACCAGGCTTTGACGGGTTTGGCGTAACAAAGCACAAGTTCGTGGAAATGTCGAACGTTTCCGTTGTAAACGAAATGGTGCAAATGATTGTAGCGCAACGCGCGTATGAGTTCGATTCCAAGGCGATTCAAACGTCGGATTCCATGCTTTCAACTGCCGTAAATCTCAAACGGTAAAGAAAAATAAAAAACGTTCCAAAATGGAGCGTTTTTTTTTTCGAGCAACGAGATTTTCAAAAGACGATTCTTCCCTTCCCCTCCTTCGACACCCTTAAACTTTATGCAAAATTCTGCTATCATGGTTCATCATGTTTCAGAAGAGTGAATCGAGCCTTTACGTCATCGGAGCCGGGTTTGCGGGGCAGATGATTGCCGAGGACATAAGAAGGAAGAAGGTGTTCGGGCGCGTCGCGGCGTTTTTGGACGACGACGGGCGGATTATAGGAAAGAAGATTGACGGAATCCCCGTCCTGGGGCCGATTTCGTCGGTCGCGACTGTCATAAAGTGCGGGCCGCTGGACGAGGCGATAATCGCGATTCCGAGCGCGCCCACCGAAAAAATCAGGGAGATACACGCGCTCTTGAAGAAGGGCGGGTTCGCGAGAATCAGGATTCTTCCGAGCGTGAGCCAGATTGTTGACGGCAAGGCGCGCTTCGTGCAGACGCGCGAAATCGACCCGCTCGACATCCTCGGGCGGACGCCCATCATCATCCCGCTCCACGAGAGCCTCAAGTACCTGCGGGGGAAGCGCGTGATGATAACGGGCGCGGGCGGCTCAATCGGCTCGGAACTTTCCAGGCAGCTCCTTTCGGGCGGCGCGGAGCGGCTCTACCTCTTCGGTCACGGCGAGAACTCAATCGTCAACATATACCGGGAGCTCCGCGTCCTGCAGGACGAGGGCGTGGGCGAGAGGGCGACGGTCGTCCCCATAATCGGCGACATGAAGGACAGGGAGTACGTGCGCTACATCGTGAGCCGCACGAGGGTTGACGTGATTTTCCACTGCGCGGCGTACAAGCACGTCCCCATGATGGAAGAAAACCCCGTCGCGGTCATCGAGAACAATGTGTTCGGCACGAAGAACCTTTTGGACGCGGCTGTGGAGTCGGGGACGGAGAAGTTCGTGCTGATTTCGACCGACAAGGCGGTCTCCCCTGTCTCGGTCTACGGCGTGAGCAAGATGCTCTCGGAAAAGCTCGTCCTCCAGGCGGCCAAGAAGGCGGCGGCGCGGCAGGCGTTCATGTTCGTCAGGTTCGGGAACGTGCTGGGGTCGCGGGGGTCAATCCTCCCGCTCTTCCAGCAGCAGATAAAGAACGGCGGCCCCGTCACGGTCACGGACAGGGAGATGGAGCGGTTCTTCATGACGATTCCCGAGGCGTGCTCGCTGGTGCTCGAGGCGGGCGGCGTGGGCGAGAACGGGCGTTCGTACCTCCTGGACATGGGCGAGCCGATAAAAATCATCGACATGGCGGAGCAAATCATCAAGTTCTCGGGGCTTGAGGTGGGCAGGGACATCGAGATAAAGATAATCGGGGCGAGGGAGGGCGAGCGGAACCACGAGCCGCTGTGGCTTCCCGAGGAGGACCCGCAGAAGACCGCCTACGAGAAAATCCTCATCCTCAAGAATCTTGAGATGGAGGACGAGAAACTCAACTCGCTCCTTGAAACGCTCTCGAAAGTCTGCTTCCCGCAGGAGGACGACGCGGGCTGGAGGCATTTCAGGAACAGGGAGGAGCTCATCGGCATACTGCGGCGGGAAGTGCCGACCCTCGACGAGTTCTACGAGCAGACCAGGGACAAGGCGCAGTCAAGGCGGATTTCGGACGCGGACTCAAAAGTCACGCTCTAGGAGGAAAAGATGGCAGAGGCGACAAAAGTTCCATTCATGAGGCCGTCAATCGGCGAGGAGGAGAAGCGGGCGGTGCTGGAGGTGATGGACTCGGGCTGGCTCACCACGGGCAAGGTGACGCACGAGTTCGAGTCCGAGTTCGCAAGGTACGTAGGGGCGCGGCACGCGCTTGCGGTGAACTCCAACACGAGCGGCATGATTCTTGCCATGGAGGCGTGCGGCGTGCGGGCGGGAACGGCTGTCATCACCACGCCCTACACGTTCGTGTCCACGGCGGCGAGCGCGGTGCATTTAGGTGCGGACGTGCTCTTCGCCGACACCGAGGAGGACTCATACTCAATCTCGCCGGATTCAATAGAAGAGATTTTGAAAAGGCGCGCCGGGGAAGTGGCGGCAATCGTGCCTGTTCACGTGGCGGGAAACCTGTGCGACATGGGGAGAATCAACCTGCTCGCAAAAAAATACTCCACGCCCGGCCACAAAATCCGCGTGATTGAGGACGCGGCGCACTCCTTCCCCTCGCGGACGGAGCGGGGATTTGCGGGGACGCTCGGCGACGCGGGCGTGTTCAGCTTCTACGCCACAAAGACAATCACCACGGGCGAGGGCGGCATGGTTACCACGGACGACGACGCGCTCGCAGAGAGAATCACGAAGATGCGACTTCATGGCATGAACCGCGACGCATGGGACCGCTACACGAGCGACAAGGCAAGCTGGGAGTACGACATCATCGCGCCGGGATTCAAGTCGAACCTGCCCGACATTTTGAGCGCAATCGGGCGCGAGCAATTAAAGAAGGCGGAATCATTCCGCGAAAAACGCACGGCGGTCGCTCAAAAATTTAACGAAGCGTTCAAATCGCTCGATTTTGTAAAAATTCCGCCTGACGGCGAAGGGAACGCTTGGCATTTGTATCTTTTGCGGCTCGTTCCAGAAAAACTCACGATTTCAAGAAACGATTTTATGAACGCATTGCAAGAAAGAGGAATCGGCGTTTCAATGCACTTTATTTCGATTCATCGGTTTTCATGGTGGAAAGAACATTACGGCGAGTACAACGCCCAATCGCTCCCGAACGCGGAAACCGCCACAAAAAACACGCTCACGCTCCCGCTTTTTCCTGACATGACGCAAATCGAATCGGACGCGGTGATTTCTGCGGTCAAAAAAATCGGAAGTGAAAATCATGCGTAAACCATCGTTTTCGAGCGCGTTCGCTTCCGACTACGAAAAGGACGGGATTTTGTACGGCGCACTCGTTCGTTGCCCCATTTCGGAAGGAAAAATCAGCGAGATTCGGCTTCGGGCGGGATTTGGCTACAGGCTCATTACGGCAGCGGATTTACCTGCAAGAAAATCGGTTTCGATTTTGGACGAAGAAATCCCGCTTCTGTGTGCGGGAGAAATTGCGTTCAAAGGCGAGCCGTGCGCGCTTCTTTTGGCTCCAAGCGCGGAAGAAGCGGAAAAAGTTGCGTCAGAAGGCATTGAATTTTCGCTCGATGCAACAGATTTTTTGAAAAGAATCAAAGAAAAGCATTTTTCAAAAAAAAGCATCGCGCTTTTTATGCTCAAAGAAAAGAGCGAAATGCAAATACGAAAAAGCGCACCTGATTTTTTGGAAGAAAAACGAAACAAAATTGAAAAAGCGGCAGAAAATCTCGAATCGTTTTTTCCAAAAAAAGACGAACACGAATTGATTTTTCGCGTTTTGAAAAAAAATGGACATTTTTCAAAAAAATCGGAAGACGAAAAATCAAAGTTTCTCCACGTTTTGGGCGAATGGGAATACGACCAAAAAAAACTCCATCAAAGCGAAGTTCTTTCTGCCGTGTCGGAGTTTTCCGACGGAAAGATTCGGATTTTTTCTCCAAGTCAGTGGCTTTCTGCGCTCGCGGAGGCGGTTTCGCAATCCACGGGGCTTCCAATCGAAAAAATCGACATCACGAGGACGGAACTTCCGCGCGAGGCAGGAAACACAAACGAAATCGTGTATTCGCACCTTTTGTGCGCATTGGCGGCGGCGGCAAGCAAAAAGGCAAAAAAAACGGTAAAAATCTTACTTTCAAGAAAAGAACACGACGCCTTTATTGAAAAAAACGCGCACATTCGCGTAAAAACAAACGCTTTTGTAAACGAAAACGGCGAAATAGAACACAGTTTTGTTGATATATGCGCGTTTGTGGGAAACAAAAATCCGTTTGCCCGCGAAAGCGCAGAAAGATTGGCACTTTCTGCACTCAGCGTTTACGCGCCAAAAACGTCGCGCGTAAGAGTAAAAATCTACAAAACGCACGAAGCGCCCCGTGCGGTTTTGCTCAATTCGATTTCGGCTCATTCGTTTTTTGCTTTTGAAAATCTGTTTCAAAAAATTGCCACACAAACGGGAGAAAGTCCGCGCCTTCTCCGCGAAAAAAATGGATTTCCTAAACGAGGCGCAAAAGTGCTTGAAACGGTTTGCAACAAACTCGACGATTTTATAAAAATCGAAGACGAAACGGCTTCAAAAGACGACGTGTTTAGAGCAAAAAAATTTTTTCCAGAGCAGTTTTCCACAAGCGAAGCGGAGCGAAAATTCGCCGCTTTTAGAATCGCCTCGGATTCTCGCGTTGCTCTTGACGCAGTTTCGCCCGAAGTGCCACGCGCAAAAGGAATCGCGTTGAGCGTGGCGGCGGAAGGCAGCGGGTACAAAAAACGGGACATAACGATGAGTGCGCAAATTCGAGCAGACGGAAAACTCGTCATTAGTTCACTGCCCGTTTCGGATTCTGTTTGGGCAATTTGGACAAAACTCGCGTTTCAAATCCTTGGAAAAAAAAGCACGGAGGTTTTTCTTTCTCCGCCCACAGAGCCGAGTTTTTTTCCGGATTCGATTTCGGGGGATTTTGTTTCAAAAACCGCGCTTTTGAAAGAAATTTTCCAAAAAATCGCTTCGGGAGAAAAAGCGAGCGCGAGCATTTTGAAAGACGAACAAAATCCGTTTTATTCTTGCTCGTTTGGAGCGTGCGAAGTTGAAGTCGAGGTAAATCCGTGCACATTTGACATTCTCTTAAAAGAAGTCAGGCTTTCCATTGATTGCGGGCGCATTTTTGACAGACGAGCAGTCTTAGAAGAGATTTTACGGCAAGTTCAGGCGATTCTTTCGACTCTTTTTGAAGGAAGCAGCCTTTCGTGCAAACATATTCATGTGAGTTTAATCGACTCCGAAGAAGAAAGTTCTGGAATCGCAAACATTTTGCGCTTTCTTCTTCCGGCGGCGTTTTCTGGGGCGGTTTCACTCGCGCTCGGAGAAACCGTGCAAAAACTCCCGATTTCTCGAAAAGACGTGTTTGAATCACTCAAAAATAAATCATCTCAAAAAATAAAAAACGAGCAAACGAATGAAAATTGACTTTTTTTTGAACGACGAAAAAATTGAAGTGGAAGCAGAAGTTGAAGAGAGCCTTTTTTCGATTCTCCGAAAAAGCGGAATCAAAAGCGTAAAAAACGGATGTCAAAAAGGCACTTGCGCTTCGTGCGTTGTGCTTTTAGACGGAAAGCCCGTTCCCTCGTGTTCTGTAAAATTGTGTGCAGTTCAAGGCGCAAAAGTAACCACGCTCGAAGGCTTTGCAGGAACAAGCGATTACGCCGACATTGCTGGCGGATTTAGAAAAGCAAAGATTCGTCCGTGCCAATTTTGCTCCGCTGCTCGAATTTTATGCGTCCACGAATTATTGGAACGAAACTGGAGACCGTCAAAAGAAGAATGTGAAGAATTCGCGGACTCGATTCATTGCGCGTGCACAGAAAAAGGAGCGTTCATGGACGCAATTATTTACGCCACCGCGCTACGCCACGCCCGCCTCGGAAAAAGGAGAAGTTGAATGGCAACACTCATCAAAGTCGCCTCCGTCGCAGAAATCTTAAAAACGCTCGAAAAAGAAAGTGATTGCGCCGTGCTTGGTGGCGGATGCGGAATCGAAAAATTGCCTCCCAAAATACTATGCGCAAGAAAAATCCCAGAACTCAAAAAATTTGAAAAATGGGACAGATTTTTTTCGATTGGAGCGATGACAACGCTTTCTGAATTGGAGGACAAAGGAAAACGAAACCTGCCTCCGCTTCTTTTTTCTGCCGTCCGAGAAACTGCAAACAGAAACGTCAGAAACATTGCAACAATCGGCGGAAACGTGCTTTCTTCGATAAACGGAACGTGCGGCACGCTTTTTTCTCCGCTTTGCGCTCTTGATGCAAGGCTCGAATTTGTGCGCTCAAAAGGCGACATTCGCACCGAAACAAAATCAGTGCCACTTTCGCGCCTTTCGGAGTTCAACAAAAAAGGCTGGCTTTTGTCAAAAATCATAATTCCAAACGAAGAATGGGACGTGCGAATTTTCAAACACCTCGGTTCAGAAGGATTTTTGGACAAAGACAGCGCGTCTTTTTCGTTTCTTGCAGACAAACAAGGCGGCGGACTTTCCGCTGTTCGCATTGCCCTTTCGGGAGCCGTAAAAATCCGCAGCGCGGAATTTGAAAGCCGACTCGTAGGCTCTCCGATTCCGATTCAAAAATCACGACTTTCAGAAATTAGAGAGGCGGCAGAGCGACTGTTTGACGCGCAAGAAAACGCGAGCGGGCACCATCTTTTGAAAATGCAATTTTTGAATTTGCTTCAAAACGCGCTCGAACGATTGTGAGCGTTTTCTAAAGAATAAATTTCTGCTAGTATCTTTTTGAAATGGAAAAATCGGCAAAAAATCAAGGCGAATCCCCTTCTCTCCACATCGTTCGCGCGGATTCTCAAATCGAAGATGAATACGACGACAAAGAAGAGAGCCTTCGTCCGCGCGCGCTTTCGGAGTTTTTGGGGCAACGGCAAGTCAAAGAAAATCTTTCGGTTTTCATTGATGCCGCACGAAAACGGCAAGAAGCACTTGACCATCTTTTTTTGATTGGTCCGCCAGGGCTTGGAAAAACGACTTTGGCAGAAATTACGGCGCGGGAACTCGGCGCGGATTTTAAGGTAACAAGTGCGCCCGCTCTCGATAAACCAAAGGATTTGGCGGGCATTCTTTCGACTTTGCAAGAGCGAACGGTGTTTTTTATCGACGAAATCCATCGGCTCAAACCCGCAATCGAAGAAATGCTTTACATTGCAATGGAAGATTTTGAACTCGATTGGATTATTGGGCAAGGCGCGGCGGCACGAACGGTGCGCGTTCCGCTTCCGCGCTTTACGCTCGTTGGAGCAACAACAAAAGCGGGAATGGTCAGTAAGCCGCTTCAAACGCGATTTGGAATTATTCAGCGGTTCAATTTTTACGATGAAAACGAACTTGCTTCTATCGTTCGTCGCTCTGCGGGGATTTTAGGCTCAAAAATTGACGACGACGCAGCAAGTGCAATCGCAAAATGTTCGCGCGGAACGCCACGGGTCGCAAATAGAATCGTTCGGCGAATGCGCGATTTTGCCGAAGTGTACGGAAATGGCAGAATCACAAAACAAATCGTTTTGGACGGGCTTCGTCGCCTTCAAATTGACTCGCTCGGTCTTGAATTGTTTGACCGCGAAGTGCTCGCTTCCATAATCGAAAAATTCGGCGGCGGACCAGTGGGCGCAGAAACGCTCGCCATTTCGCTCGGAGAAGCGCAAGACACGCTTGAAGATTATTACGAGCCGTATTTGATTCAATGCGGACTTTTACAAAGAACTCCGCGCGGGCGCGTGGCAACGCCACTCGCTTACGAGCATTTGGGAATCAAATCACATTCAAAAAGCAATGACACGTTTCTTTTTGAATAGCCTTCAAAGGTTTTGAACGTTTTTAGGAGAACTATGCTTACAAAGGATTTTTATTTTGACCTTCCAGAAGAACTCATCGCGCAAAAACCGTCGGAAAAGCGCGGGGAAGACCGATTGATGATTCTCAAAAAAGAAACGGGCGAAATACTACACAAAACGATGAATGACCTTCCCGATTTTATTGCGCCTGAAACGCTGATGATTTTTAACGACAGCAAAGTCAGAAAAAGCCGTTGTTTTGGAACAAAAATCGATACGGGAAAAATCCAAGAATTTATGTTTTTGACGAATCTTTCGAGCGATTTAACGCGCTGGCACGTTATGGTTCGCGGCGCAAAAAAAGTCAGAGCGGGAAATCGGTACACGTTTTCAGACGGTTCGGTCGGAGAAATTGAAGAACTAAACGAAGACGCGGGAACGGAATTCCGCTCGATTCGATTTCAAAATCCGCTCAAAGAAAATTGGTTCAAAAAAAATGGACACGTTCCGCTTCCGCCATACATAAAACGGGCAGACGAAAAAAACGACGACGAGCGATACCAAACCGTTTACGCGCGAGAAGTTGGAAGTAGCGCGTGTCCCACGGCGGGGCTTCATTTTACAAAAGAAATGCTTTCTCGCCTTTCTGCTCGCGGAATCGAATGTGCTTACGTTACGCTCCACGTGGGGCTTGGAACGTTTTTGCCCGTTCGCGCAGAAAAAATCGAAGAGCATAAAATGCACCGCGAAATCTACAGCATAAACGAAGCGTGTGCAAAAAAAATCGAGAACGCAAAAAACGCGGGACGACCAATTCTTGCGGTTGGAACAACGAGCGTTCGCACGCTTGAAAGCGCAGCATTTTTTGACAAAAACAGTGGCATTTACAAAGTGCAAGCGGGAGTCGGAGAAACGAGTATTTTTATGTATCCTGGATATAAATTCAAAATTGTTGACAAATTGTTCACCAATTTTCACACGCCCGAAAGTACGCTCATAATGCTTGTTAGTGCATTTGCTGGGCGAGAACATATTTTGAACGCATACCAGACGGCAGTACATGAAAAATATCGTTTTTTTAGTTATGGCGACGCAATGCTGATTTTGTAAAAAACGGAGGAAAAAATGGATTTTTTAGGAATCGCACTCATCATTTTGGCTTTTATTTTGATTATCGCTGGCATAATCGGCTCGGTCATGCCCGCGCTTCCAGGTCCTCCAATCGCTTGGGGCGGGCTTCTTGTGTCTTATTTTTCGCCACTTTCCCACATTCACCCGCTCGTTCTTGTTTTGAGTGCGCTTGTGATGATTTTTGTTACGGTCGCAGACAACATTTTTCCGTCCGTGATGACAAAAAAACGCGGTGGCACAAAAGCAGGTTCAATCGGAGCGACGGTGGGGCTTATCGTGGGATTTTTTTTGGGAAGCATTCCCGGCGTTTTGCTTGGACCATTTCTTGGCGCACTCATTTTTGAACTTTTTGCTTCTCCTTCTGATTTTAGACGAGCGTTCACGTCGGCAAAAGGCGCGTTTTTAGGATTTTTACTCGGAACGGGAATGAAACTGATGACCGTTTTGATTTTTCTTTGGATTTTGATAATCGCGCTCGTGCCATTTAGAGGAAAAACCGAACAAAGCAAAATCGAAAATGCAGAAAAAACGGAATTGATTACAGAGTAAATCGAGTCGAAAACAAGATTTTTTCAGATTTTCTACTGTGCCATTTCCACAATTGCGCGTCGGAATACCGCGTCTTCTTTTTCTTTTTCGCTTTTTTTCTCAAAAGAATCGTCCGTCGAAAAATCCGCCACAATTTTTTCAAGCGCAGTTTCCGAAGTTTTTTTGTCGTATCCCATGCCCAAAAGCGCGTCAAGCACGGCAGGAAACGCACTTTTTTTCTTTTGAGAACTCGAATTTTCGGCAAGCGACAATTTTCCTTTGAGCGCGAGGAGCATTTTTTGCGCTGTCTTTTTTCCAAGCCCCGGGATTTTTTCAAGCGAAGCCAAATCTTCAGAATCGAGCGCGGAAACAAGGCGGCTTCGTGACACTGAACTCATAATTTTTACCGCGCTTTTGGGTCCCACGCCATCAACTTTTGTAAGGTCAAAAAAAAGCGCGCGGTCTGCTTCTGAGGCAAACCCAAAGAGCGTCATGCTCGAATCCGTGTGCTGTAACCACACAAAAACGCGCGCATTTTCCCCCACATTCGGCAAAGAATCCAGCGAAGTATCGGGAACGAAAACGTCCCACTCGATTCCATTTGTTTCAATAAAAAGTTTTTGGGGGAATTTCCCCGTAATTTTTCCGTGCAAACTGTTAAACATAAAAAATAAAACTGGCAAAAACGCTCGGTTTTTAACCAAATTTTCCTCTCAAAGTCCATTATACTCAAAAAAAACAAAACGTAACATAGTTGTTTTTGTGCGCTCTTTTTTGCTATAATTTTGCATATTTTTTGAGGAGCAAAAAAATGGCAGGAATTTCAAGTTCATTAAAAAGTCTTGATTGGATTGTAAAAGTCATACTCGTTGTGATTTACGACATTTACGGGATTCTTCGGAGACTCACGAGCGGAAACATCATTTCGATTCTCGTGGGAATTATCCAGATTTTTACGGGAAATCTGTTTGGGATTTTTTGGTTAATCGACCTTATAACGGTTCTAGTAAAAAAGGACACGACAGTTTTGGTGTAATTTTGCACGATTTGAAAAAACCGCCCGAAAAATCGGACGGTTTTTCTTTTTCGGTGGTTGAACCTGTCGAAACCACCAAAAAAGTGCAAACTCATTTTTTTATTCTGCTTCGTCAAAAAAGGAAATCGATTTTCCACGCTTTCCTTCCGTTTCAAACAAAATGATTTCGTTTTTTCCCAAATGAAAAAGCGGAGCGGGAATGTACAATCTTTTTTGAGGTCCTGCGTCAAAAAATCTGCCAATGTTAAATCCGTTTACAAACGCAACGCCCTTTCCCCAATCCGAAAAATCAAGAAACGTGTCGCACGCTTCATTCACAAAAAGAAAAAATCTAAAAAACGCTGGATTTTCAGACGGATTTTCACGATTCCACGTTCCGTGCGAACTTATATTAAAAATATCTGCCTTTTTGAGCGGAAGCGGAAAAATGTCCCACCCAGAATGTGCGTGTCCGTTTACAAAAACGTCGCCAAAAATGCCTTTTCGCTGCTCAGTCATTTTTTGTCCAAAGTTCACGCGCCCCATATTTTCAACCAAAAAATCGATTTTTGCGCCAAACTCGCTGTCAAATTTCCACTCGCGCCCTTCTTTTTGATAAAAACCGCGCACAAAACAACCAATTTCACGGTCAAACGCCGTTACCACTTTTTTTCCGTCAGAAAAAACGTGAACTCGGTCGGCGCATTTTGGAAGCGCGATTTTTTCGACTTTTTCGTCCTCCAAAAGTTTCGTTCGATACAAAATGTATCCCGTATTTTGCTGCGCTTGCTCCATTGAAATCGGAAACGGCGATTTTTTTGCGTTTTGACAAAGAAAATCGAGATTTTCAAACAAATCGGCGCAATCCGAATAATGCACTTCTCCGTAAGAAAATCGTTTTATGGATGAAGAAAGCGGCACAGTTTCGATTTTTTTGTATTTTTGAATGACGGAACGAAACGCCTCGTATTTTTTTGTAATTCTGCCGTCTTCGCTTAAAGGCGCATCGTAATCGTAGGAAGTCGTTGTGTTGACAAGTTTTCCATACCAATTTGAACCGTTCATAAATCCAAAGTTCGTGCCACCATGAAACATATACAAATTGAGATTGTGTCCATTTTTTACAGCATACTCAAAGTCAACAAGGTTTTGCTTCAAAGACGAGCGAGCCTTTTTTTTGTTTCCCCAAGAATCGAACCAGCCAACCCAAAATTCCATGCACATAAGGGGAGAATCGGGCGGGAGTTTTGATTTCATAATAGAAAATTGCTTTTCCATATCTGAGCCAAAATTTCCCGTAGAAAGCGCGCCTTCAACGCTTCCCGCGCGGAACGCCTCGCCCCACGGTCCGTCGGCAGTAACAAACGGCACGGTAATTCCACGAGAGCGCAACAAATCCGAAAGAAAGCGCAGATATGTTTTGTCGTTTCCAAAATAGCCGTACTCGTTTTCAAGTTGCACGAGAATTATGTTTCCGCCTTTGTCAATTTGATGCAAAGCAAGTCGCGGAATCAACTCGTCATAATAATCGCGCACCTGGTCAAGAAACGGCTGATACGAGGAGCGGACGCGCATCCCTTCCTCAAAAAGAAGCCAAGCAGGAAGACCGCCCCACTCCCATTCCGCGCAAATAAACGGCGACGGACGAACAATTGCGTAAAGTCCCAGACTATGTGCAAGGTCAAGGAATTTTTCAACGTTTCGCCAACCGTCCCAATCGAATTTTCCTTTTTCTTCTTCGTGAAAATTCCAAGGAATATACGTTTCAACCGCGTTTAATCCCATATTTTTTAATTTTTCTAACCTGTCAAGCCAATATTCTGGATGTACGCGAAAATAATGAATCGCTCCAGAGAGAATCTGAAACGGTTTTCCATCGAGATAAAATTTATCCTTTATTTCAAAATTCATGTGGGTATTATACCATAAAAATGACAAAAAAAAGCGAGCACGTTCATCGTGTGCTCGCCTTGATTTTTATCGCCACAAAACGGCAGGATTTACCGCCACGTTGTTTTTGTAAACGGTAAAATGCAAATGCGGTCCCGTACTCATTCCCGTTGAACCAACGCGCCCAAGCACCGTACCAGAATCCACAAACTGATTTTTTATACAAAGAATCGAATCCATGTGACCGTAAAGCGTTTTATAGCCAGAATGATGTGATACTATGACATAATTCCCATAAACAGGGCTAAATCCCGTAGAAGTTACTTTTCCCGCCATTGCCGAATAAATCGAAGTTCCGCGAGGACACGCCATATCAATTCCATTGTGGTAACTGCGCGACCCCGTAAATGGATTTGACCGCCAGCCAAACGAAGACGAACGATACCATTTTGCGTGAATCGGCTTTTTGAAAAGGTCGCCATTGATTTTTTGCACCGTTTCCGCGTCCAACTTTGCGTCTGGAACAAAAATCGTCTGTTCCTCTTCAAGCAACGAAGCAACTTGCAGATTGTTCACTGCCGCGCATTTTTCCGCGTCAACGCCAAATTTTTTTGCAACGCTCTCAATATCCTCGCTTCCCTTTGCCGTGTAAAGGATTCCAGAAATCGTGGGGATTTTCAAATACGAATCAATTTGAATATTTCTCGCCGAAGTAACTCCGTTCAAACTAAAAATCGAATCGGTGGAAACGTTGAATTTTTCTGCAATTCTGCCGATGATGTCGCCTTTGCGAACTCTGTATGAAATATAGGAAAGATTGTATGAGGTAGGGTTAATATCCGTTTCAAACGCAGATTCGGCGTTATCCTGTACTGTTTGCTCCATACTGTCAAGGTTGTCAAGAAGTCGCATATCGCCACCGCCGCCCTGACCATTTTCTTTTGAACAAGAAGATGTACTCACGACAACTGCAAAAATCGCAGCATACAAGCCCGCCGTGATTGGCTTCCAATATATTTTATGTTTCATTTTGTTATCCTTGTTTTTATACGCTTTTATAATAGCAGATTTTTGAAAAATATTCACTCATTTTTGTTTTTTAAGAGCGTTTTCGCTTTAGACCGATAAGATATGTTTCAAACGATTCGGAGCGACATGCTTTTGGCTTAAAACCTCTCGCTTCCTCAAAAATCTCCCTCATAGATTTTAGAATCGCTTGCTGGTCTCCATTTTGAAAGATTTTAACCGCAAAATTCCCTCCCTCCTTTAATAATTCTTGCGCATACCAAACAGCCATTTTGACGAGAGCGGACGAGCGAGCGGTGTCCACAACGCGATTTCCTGTCGTGGAAGGCGCGGCATCGCAGACAACGAGCGAAAACGGACCTTGCGCGCGGATTTTTTCAACAACCGCCCCATCCGTTAAATCGCCTTGAATGAACGTTAGATTTTCAGCACGAACGCTTTTTGACAACTCGTTCAAATCGCAAGAAACAACTTTTCCCGTTCCGCCCAGTTTTTTCAAAAGGAAAACAGTCCAACTTCCAGGAGCTGCTCCCAAATCAAGCACAAAATCCCCGTTTTTTATAAAACCGAACTTTTCGTCGATTTCCGCAAGTTTGTAAACGCTTCTTGCGGGGTAGCCTTCAGAAAAAGCCTTTTTTGACCAAAAATCAGGTTTTTCATAACTGTTTCCCATATATTTTTTTATCGGAAAAAACAATATCAATCTTTTTGGAAATCCGTCAAAATAGAAAAAATCGACTTTTTTTGATATTATAAAACCATTTTTAAGGAGAAAAAAATGAAAAAAGGATTTGGAAAAACAATCGCCTGGATTTGTGCGATTTTTATTCTTGGAATTGCGGGCGCGGGAAGCGTTACGGTCGTTGAACCAAACGAGCGCGGAGTTCTTGTTATGCTCGGCGAAGTTTCGGGAGGCGTACTTCAAAGCGGAATGCACTTTCACGCGCCATTTATCAGCACGATTCGAAAGTATTCAATCGTTCCAAAGGGCATGAACGCCACGTTTTCTGTTGGAAAAGATGGCGCAATTACAAAAGATATGCAAACGGTCGGCTCGCAAGTAACCGTTTTTTACCGCTACGACGAAAATCGGCTTTTAGAAGCAGTGCAAAAGTACAACGACCAAATTCTCGAAAACGCAATAACGAGAAATCTTGTTGCCTCGGTGAAAGAATCGGTCGGAAAATACTCGATTTACGAACTCGTCGAAAATCAAGACAAAATTACGCAAGACGTGAGCCGAATTATGACGGAAAAACTGTCGGAGTTTCCGATTGAATTGACGCAACTTACGATTTCAAATTGGGATTGGAGCGACGATTTTGACAAGCAAATCAAAGAAACGATGAATCGAACGCAGCAAGTTCGGCAAGCGGAGCAAGAATTAAAACTCAAAGAAACGAACGAGCAGCAACAAGTGGCAATCGCAGAGGCGGCAAAAAAAGCCGCAGAATTGGGCGCGGAGGCTGAACTTGTAAAAGCGCAAAAAGCCGCCGAAGCAAAGCGCGTAGAAGCGGACGCACTCGCGTATTACAACGAAAAAGTCGCGCAAAATTATCAAGTTGAAATTCGATTGAAAGAACTTGAAATCCAACTTGAGCGCGCAAAAAGGTGGGACGGACGGGAAGTTCCAGAGTACGTTCCACTTACGGCGGCGGGCGGAATTGTAACGCTTCCAGGAAACAGCGCAGGAAAAGAGTAGGCAAATCCGATTTTTCTCAAAAATCATGCACGGTTTGCAAAATGGAGATTTTGGAGATATAATTAAAAAAGTAGAGAGAACACGGTCTGTTTTCTCTCTAAAATCGCACGTTTTTGAATAGCGAAGGAGGCGCACTATGAAAAACATGAAGCACGAAACAGGTCTTTTTGCAAAGGCGACGGCGGCTCTCGCTTTTTTGATTTTTGCACAAGCGGCAGTCGGAGCGGAGCAAGTGAAAAAACTTGATTTCACTGGCGTTACAAAAACCGAACAAGTCGTTATAACGATAAATGACAACGAGCAAACGATGGAGTATTTAACTCCAAGTCGAGCGTCAAAATATACGATTCTTGACTACGACGTTTCGAGCGACCCGACTTCTGGAAACAAAATCGTTACCGCGACGGCAGTTGACCAGTTGTTTAACACGGCTTACGAAGTTTTGCTTTACGCAAACGAATCGTTTTCGGACATCAGAATCGGAAAAAAGCGAGTAACATTCACGTATGTGAGAGATTTCAGAATCGAACCTCGATGAAAAAAATCAAAAAGTCCGCTAAAAAAAGCGGACTTTTTTTGAACAAATCAAGTAATTCAAAATCAAAACGAAAAATGATAAAATCTCGTTTATGAGTTTTTTAAGCAATTTTTTTGAGCGCAAACGTCGTCGTCCAAAGCGAATAAAGAATGCAAAGCCAAAAGTTCTTTTTGACAAAAACGGAAATATCGTAAGAATTCCTGAAAATCCTTTGAGCGAAAATTCAAAAACAAATAAAACGGTTGAAAAAATCGAAAAAATCGAAAAATCGCACGAAATGACTCGGAAAAAAAAGGAATCAAAAGAAGAGCGAGCGGAAGAATACAACACAAAAGCCGTTCCATACGATTTTCCAGGCGACATCATAAAAAACGTGAAAGATGGCGCAAAAAAAGTGTGGAGCATTGTTCCCGTAAAAAAAATATCGGCGTTCAAAGAAGGAGCGGAATTTTTTTTCAAAAATAAGGAAAATAAACGAGTTATGTCAAAAAACGGAAAGATTTTCATTGTTTCAGCGGTTGCAGTTTTTGTGGTTTTGATTTCCTTTGTTTCGTTTTCGGTGTGGACGTTTTCACTTTCAAAAACGGAAAACGCCCGCGAAATAACGGCGGAAGAAAACGCACTTCTTCAAAAAATCCTTGACAGAAAATACGAAAAAGAGCGGCTTTCTTTTTTGTCGCCCCTCCCCTACCCCTCAACCAGCGCGAAACTCGACGTGCGCTCGCTTTCTGCGATTTTGCTTGATGCCGAAAGCGGTTGCGTTCTTTTTGAAAAAAACGCTGACGACGTAATTCCGCCCGCTTCAATTACAAAATTATTTGTAATGTACATCGTTTTTTGCGAAATCGAAGCGGGGCGAGCGCATTTTGAGGACATCGTTCCGCTTCCAGAGCGAGTTTGGGCGGAAAATCTTCCAAAGGATTCTTCGTTGATGTTTTTGGGGCAAGGACAAACGGTTACGCTCGATGAATTGCTTTTAGGGCTTTCTGTTGCAAGCGGAAACGATGCCGCGCTTGCTGTTGCGTATTTTATATCGGGCAGTCCCGCGGCTTTTGTTGAGCGAATGAATGCAGAGTGCAAACGCCTCGGTCTTACGCACACTCATTTTGTGGAGCCTTCAGGCTACGACGAAAAAAATGAAACGACGGCACGAGAACTTGCCGCATTTTCTAGGCTCTACATTTCGCGATTTCCAGAAAGCATAAAACGCTATCATTCTCAAAAGTCGATTTCGTATCCGCTCCAAAAAAATCTTCCCGCGTGGCAAAAAGACGCAGGAGATTCCAAGGCGGTAAAGCAAACGAATACAAATCCGCTTCTTGGAAATCTTGAGGGCGTGGACGGAATCAAAACGGGCTTCATCTACGAAAGCGGCTACAATCTTGCGCTTACGGCGGAACGAAACGGGCAGCGATTTATTTCGATTACGATGAAAGGTCCTGGGCGCGGAAGCCGTGAAGGAAATGCGACGCGCGTTCACGATGGAACGGTTTTGATGGAATGGGCGTTTTCTTCGTTTTTTGATTACAGACCGCACGCAACATCGGTTGCAATTCCATCCCTTGCGTCAAAAGGCGACTCATTTTTGAATCTTGTTCCCGCTTGGACGCGCTCAATTCCAGTTCCGCATTTAGTCGGAAAAACGGCAAAAGACAGCGCAGAAGCCGTCAGCGTGGTCATAAACGCGCCACCTTACGTTTACGGCGAAATCGAAGTGGGAAAACAATACGGGGAAATAAAATACAAACTTGGAGAAATCACGCTTGAAACAGTGCCGCTTGTTGCCTCAAGAAGCGCGAAAAAAAGCGGTCTTTGGGGCAGATTTTGGGGAACGCTTGCAAAAGAAAAATTCAAAGAAAATTAGAATGTGTCGAACGTGCAACCAGAATCAAGCAATTCGCTCAAAAGAACATCGAGTTTTTCCCACAGAAAATCGTCTCGACCGCCTTTTACGCTTCCAAGCCCCACGCACAGGACTTTTGGCGGATTTTTCGCGCTCGCGGAAATTATTTCCAAAGACGACCAATACGGAAAACCGAGCCGCAAAGATTCAAATGAACTTTGATACAGCGGAAGCGCGTCAACGTAAGAATAGCCTGATTTTTTTGCGGCAAGAATCGCTTTTTCTGGACAAGAATAAAAGGGCGCGTGCCAAAAAAGCGAAAGTTCCTTTCCTGTAACGGAAAAAAACTCGTCTTCGTTTCGGGAAAGTCCACGGCGCACAAAATCCTCGTCAATCACATACCCTTGTTTTTCTAGCGAAGAAAGGTCGGCGGCGGCAAAAAACATCGAAGCGCAATCGTGCGGACTTTTTGCAATGCGTCGCGTTTCTTCTGGATAACGCCTGATAAACTCGCCGTTCAAAAAAAACGTCGCCTTTACGCGATACCGCTCAAGAACAGAAAGCACGTAATCAAGCCCCGTAGCATCGTCCAACGCATCGATTACAAGGCGCACCGTCTTTCCGTTTTTTTCTTGCGCAAAACTAGAAGTCCAAAGCAACGTTGTGTTTCCAAAACCCGAAAGTTCCCGCACAAAAAGCGACGAATTGTCCTCGGAAACAAAAACTCGATAATAGCCATTTTGAACGAGTCGATTTAATTTTGAAAAATCCGATTTTGAAAAATCAACACGGCGGCTCAAAACGTCGCCTTCTTCCAAAGCAATTTCAAAAAAACGGTTTGTTTCCGTTTGAGAGATGATTTTTCCACCGCTAAAAGCCGCATCTTTTACGGAAGACAAAAAAAGCGTGCGAACTTCCCCTGTGCTTATTTTCCATTCTTTTACGCTCGATTCTCCGCCCAAAAAAACAGTATCAGAGCCGTTCCACACAAACGAAACCGCTTTTTCGCCGTCCAATCGCCCGCGAACGTTCATCGTTTTTACGTCGCGCACAAAAAGCGACGAATCGGAAGCAACGGCAATCAATTTTCCATTCGGCGAAACCACAGGACGAAACGCGGAGTCGATGTCCAACAATTCTTCAAAAATCGGATTTGCCGAGCCTTTTATTCTGTAAATCACGGAAGAATACGAAAATCCAACCCAAATAAGCGGAGAGCCGTCTGACCAAAGAACGTCAAAATCGAGCGCGGCGCGAGATTCTGGAAGTTTAAGCACGGCAGAGGGCGCAAACGATTCGCCAGAAGAGGAAATGAGTTTTTTGTAAACCGACACAATGCTTCCTCTTGAAATCAAAACGAACGACGAGCCGTCTGGAGAAGCGTAAAATTTGTCTGTTTTTGAATCAAATTGAAACGGAAGCCTGCAAATTGCTTTGCCGTTTCCAACGAGCGGTTGATACAGCGCGCGCGTGTGAAGTTGTTTTGCGTCGATTTTGTACACGATGTCGCCAGAAACGCGAACGAGCGATTTTGAATCATTCCAAGAAACGCAATCAAGCGTTCCCTCGCCAAGACTTCTGTATCGCTCGTCTGCTTGCAATCCTGAAAAAAGCGCGGAAGGTTCGCAAAAATATATTGCGCCGTTTTTTTGATAAAGCAAAATCGAACCGTCGCTCGCCCACTTTACGGGAACGCTTTTGTAATCAAATTCGCAAAACGGGTCGAGTACGCGACTTTCTCCAGAAGAAATCTGTTTAACGCACAATTTTCCGTGTCCCGCTTCCGTTCGACTCACAAACGCAGTCCATTCTCCGTTGGAACTAACGGATTCCAAAACGTTTTTGCTCAAAAACGAAGAATAATTGTCTATCCAGCGAAGTTTTCCAGAAGAAAGGTCGTAGAGCGCGTTTCCAAACGAATTGCGCACTTGAAGCATTTTTCCGCCCGAAATAACTTCAAGATGCTCAGGATAACACGAAAGCGCAATCGTTTTGTGAGAGGCAACATCGGAGCCAAGCAAAGCCGTGTACGGTTTTCCGTTTGAACTAAACACATCTGCAAGCGCGATAACCGTTGCCGCTCCGCCAATTTGCGCATTTTTTAGCGAAACGGAATTGTTTGAACTAGCAATCGAAAAAGCGGGAAATGCAACAAAAATGGCAAAAAAACTAAACAGATTTTTTGCCCACGTTGTTTTGTTCGTTTTCAGAACCTTTTTTTTGAATCCGTGCAATCGAGTCAAATTCTTTCTCCAAATCGTCGAGTTTCCGCGCAATTCCATCTATCCGCCGTCCAATCCACTCAAGTTGTTTTTGCTCAAGTCGCTCAAAAACCGCTTCAACCGCCTTTTCATCGTCAAAAGGCGACCGAGCGGCGTTTTCAAGCCCGCACCACGGACAATAAATGAACGCTCGTTCAATCGTACGAGAGCAACGACGACAAGTACAGACAAAAGTCATTTTATGAGCGGGAGCGGGTCAACGAGTTTTCCGTTTTTGTACACGGTAAAATGAAGGTGCGGTCCTGTAGAATATCCCGTAGAACCCAAATTCCCGATTTTTTGACCTTGACTGACATATTGCCCAGCCTTTACGACGAATTTTGTCATGTGTCCGTAGAGCGACTGATAACCGTTTCCGTGGTCGATTACTACATAATAACCGAATATCGGGGAGAATGTCGCCGTGATGACTTTTCCGCCCATTGCCGCTTTTATTGGCGTGCCTTTTGGAAGAGCCATATCAATTCCCGTGTGGCTTCGCCGCACTCCAGAAATCGGGTCGATTCTGTTTCCAAAATGCGAAGTCAATCGCCAGTCTTTTGGAAGCGGGCACGCGAACGTTTCTCCCATCGCGTTTCTGAGTGCCGTTTTGTCCATTTTGGCTCCGGGGATAAAAAGTTCCTGCCCCAAAACGAGCGACTCGCTGCTTAAATCGTTTACGTCCAAGATTTCTTCAACGCTTACGTGATATTTTACAGAAATCGAGTTGAGCGATTCGCCAGAAGCGACTTTGTGCGGGATTCCATCTTGCGATGGGATTCTGATTTTTTGCCCTGCTTGAATCGTGCGCACGTTTGCGATGTCGTTTGCGGCGATGAGCGTTGATATATTTCCAAGTCCAAATTTGTACGTGATTTTGTCAATTGTTTCGCCTTTTTGAATCGTGTAAGAAGTCCACTCAATCGGCTCTCCAAAAACCGATTCTTCGCTGTTTACAACAGTTCCGTCAGAAAGAACCAAGTTTCCGTTTTCGTCAAAAGTCGTATCCGTTTGATGAAGCGAATACGCAAGGCGAGTCAATTCCGAATCCGCCGCCTCCGAAATAATCGCTTCCAAAGACGAAAAATCATCGGAAGTTGTACCAAATCCAAAAGAATTATTGACTGAAGAAAGAGATGAAAGCGGCACGAGGTCTCTCATATCCATTTGTTTGTCCAAAAATCCAAAAACAAAATACGGCACAATCGCAAGTATTCCAAGGGAAAAAGCCGCTTGAAGAAATCTTGAAGCGGAACTTTCGCGCGCAACGCGCTCCGAAGATTTGCGAGGCTTTTCTGCGCGACGACTTGCACTTTGCGGTCTGATTTCTTGAATAAAAGGCTTTGGTCTTCTTGACGGCGAATAACCGTTTATTGCGCCAAGAGCGCGATTTTCCAATGCCGCAGAGCGAGATTCCGAAACAGCGTGTGCGATTGGACGCAAAATCGACTCGTCCTGCGAAACTAACGCTCGAACAGCGGTGGCTCTCTTTCCAACATACGAATACACTTGCATAATGCAAATATCGGCGGAAAAAAGCGCGATTTTAGTTCATTCGTGCGTAAGATTTTTCTAAAAATCTTTTTCGATTTGCTCGTAAATGCGCTGGATTCTATAATTTCTGGTCGTTGCCTACCCGCGTTGAATTTTGTATAATTTGCTGTTATGAAAGCAATCGAACTGGAAAAAGCATATAATCCCAAAGATTTTGAAGATAGAATTTACGCCGCCTGGGTGGAAAAAGGCTACTTTCGCCCGCATACTGACGCGGCTTCGCCGATACACGGACAAAAAACGACAAGCAACATCACATATACCGTCGTCATTCCGCCGCCAAATGTAACGGGCGTGCTGCACATGGGACACGCGCTCAACAACACGCTGCAAGATGTGGTGGTGCGCTATCACCGTATGCGCGGCGACAATACGCTATGGGTTCCGGGTACTGACCACGCGGGCATTGCCACGCAGAATGTGGTGGAACGCCAGCTGAAAAAAGAAGGCAAGAGCCGCAAAGACATTGGACGCGAAGCATTTTTGGAGCGCACCTGGGCAGTCAAAGAAGACCACCACGCAACGATTGTCAAGCAGCAGAAAAAACTGGGAAACAGCGTGGACTGGACGCGCGAACGTTTTACGATGGACGAAGGCTTGAGCAAAGCCGTGCGTGAAGTCTTTGTGACGCTCTACGAACGCGGGCTGATTTACAAAGGACAGTATCTGGTAAACTGGTGTCCGCGCTGTGGCACGGCGTTGGCAGACGATGAAGTAGACCACATCGACACAAACGGCGCGATGTATCACCTGTATTACGAGTACGCCGACGGAAGCGGAAAAATTGAAGTGGCAACCACGCGCCCTGAAACTTTTTTTGGCGATACCGCCGTCGCCGTCAATCCCGATGACGAACGCTACAAATCGCTGGTGGGAAAAACGCTCCGCTTGCCGCTTACGGGAAAAGAAATTCCGATTATTGCCGATTCCTATGTGGACAAGGAATTTGGTACGGGCATGGTAAAAATTACGCCCGCGCATGACCCCAACGACTGGGAAGTGGGCAAGCGGCACAACCTTGAAATCGTCAATCTGCTGAACCCCGACGGCACGCTGAACGAAAATGTGCCCGAAAAATACCGCGGGCTAAAATGTGAGGAAGCGCGCAAACTCGTCATTGAGGATTTGACCCAAGCGGGCTTGTTCAAAAATGAAGAAAAACTGGTGCACTCGGTGGGACACTGCTACCGCTGCAAGACCGTCGTTGAGCCGTATCTGAGTTTTCAGTGGTTCGTAAAAATGCGTCCGCTGGCAGACAAGGCGTTGGCGGCATGGAAAAACGGCGAGATTGAATTCTTCCCGCGCAAATGGGAAAACACCTACCGCAACTGGATGGAAAACATCCGCGACTGGTGCATTAGCCGCCAGTTGTGGTGGGGACATCGCATTCCCGTGTGGTACTGCCAGGGCTGCGGCGAAACCATCGTAAGCCGCACTGACCCTGCCTGTTGCCCCAAATGCAATGCGGGCGCGGACAAACTGGAACAAGACCCCGATGTGCTGGACACCTGGTTTAGTTCCTGGCTGTGGCCGTTCAGCACGCTTGGCTGGCCGGAAAAAACGGACGACCTTGCGACATTCTACCCGACGAGCGCGCTCGTGACCGCCTACGACATTATCTTCTTTTGGGTAAGCCGCATGATTATGGCGGGGCTGGAATTTACGGGAAAAGCGCCGTTCCACGACATCTACATTCACGGGCTTGTGCGCGACAAGCAGGGGCGCAAAATGTCAAAATCGCTCGGAAACGGAATCGACCCGCTCGACATCATCGAGCAATACGGAAGCGACGCGCTTAAATTTACGCTTTCATTTTTGTGCGCGCAGGGGCAGGACATTCTGATTGACA
>CALFJF010000057.1 GCA_937877535.1 uncultured Treponema sp. | reverse complement strand
AAGTCCACACCGAAAAATCCGTGACCACGGCGGCGGCTGAGGTTCAGAAAGGAAATGCCGTCGAGGAGCGAAAAATCCAGCGGCTTTTCAGAAATCCCGAAGTGAGCCGAATGATTCGCCGCTCGAACGACTTTGGCGCGGGCGGTGTTTCCGTGGCGGTCGGCGAACTTGCCCCCGGCTTGGACATCAATCTTGACGCAGTTCCCAAAAAATACGAAGGCTTGAACGGCACGGAACTTGCGATTTCTGAAAGTCAGGAGCGAATGGCAGTCGTCGTCAGAAAAGGCGATGTCGAAAAATTCATAAAGTATTGCAATGACGAGAATTTGAACGCGGTCGTGGTGGCAACCGTCACCGACAAAAACAAGCTCACGATGAAGTGGCGCGGAAAAACCATCGTCGATATTGACCGCTCATTTCTCGATTCAGCGGGTGCAGTTCACACGGCAAAGGCTTCCATTGAATCTCCGAGCGAGCAACATTCTTCTCCGCTCGTAAGACCGCTTGATTCTGTGGCGAAAGTGCTAGGAAAGGCGGCGAGCGCAACGGGAGAATCGGGCGGCGAGCAGCCAACGGCAGAGCAAATGCGGCAGGCGTTCATCGAAAATATCCGTGACTTGGCGTGTTGTTCTCAGCGCGGCTTGCAGGAGCGATTTGACGGCTCAATCGGCGCGAGCACGGTTTTGTTTCCGTTCGGCGGAAAATATCAGGGAACGCCCGAATGCGCGATGAGCGCGAAAATCCCCGTCATTTCCCCACGCGAAACCTCAACTGTCAGTTTAATGAGCTACGGCTACGACCCGCGCGTTGCCCAATGGTCTCCGTGGCACGGCGCACAGACGGCAATTCTCTCTTCGCTCGCAAAAATCACCTGTATCGGCGGAAAAGCGACCACAAGCCGCATGAGCTATCAGGAATTTTTCGGTCGCGCGGTGGATTCTCACACTTGGGGCTACCCTGCGGCGGCATTGCTCGGCTCGGTTGACGCGCAGCGCGAAATGGGTTGTGCTTCAATCGGCGGAAAAGACTCGATGAGCGGAACTTTCGAGCATATCAATGTTCCGCACACGCTCGTTTCGTTTGCGGTGGCGCATGACGAGGCGAAAAATGTTCAGTCAGGCTCGTTCAAAAAGAGCGGAAGCTACATCTACCTCGTGCAAGTTCCGTACTCAAAAGAACTCGCCCCTGACTGGGAAGCGTTCAAAAAGAATTCGGACGCGCTCTATGAACTCAACAAAGCGGGCAAAATCAGCGCGATGTACCCCGTGGGCGCGGGCGGAATCGCCGAAGCGATTACGAAAATGGCGTTCGGAAACAAAATCGGCGTTCAGCTCACGGCGATTCCTTCAAGCGCGACGGCACTCGGCTTTCATCGGAACGTCAACAACACAATCGCGGATTTGTTCACGCCGCTCTATGGCTCGATTGTCGTTGAGACCGACGACGACAAGTTCGAGAACGGCGATTTCGTGAACACGACCGTTCTCAGGCTCGGAAACACGCAGCGCGAGCAGAATATTTCCATCGCGATGACAGGGCTCAATCCCATGCCGCTCGTGGAAATTTCCATCGCCGAATTGTACGAAGCGTGGGAAAAACCGCTCGCAAAAGTCTTCCCGCCAGTTTCTTCTATTAAAAAGGACGAAAACTTGCCCGACTGGGCGATGAGCGAACACAAATCGCTTGCGGAAGCGAGAAAAGCGGTCATTGAGCCTGTCGAAATGACAAAAACAGGTGGTTTCGACACGCTCAACCACCCCAAGCCCCGCGTGATAATCCCCGTGTTCCCGGGCACGAACTGCGAATACGACATGGCTCGCGCGTTCAACCTTGCGGGCGCGGACTCGCACATCCTCGTCTTCAAGAACCGAACACCGAAAGACCTTGAAGAATCGCTCGAAGCGTTCAAAGCCGAAATCGAAAAATCGCAAATCATTGCGTTTGCGGGCGGATTCAGCGCGGGCGACGAGCCAGACGGAAGCGGAAAATTCATCGCGAATGTCATCCGAGAGAAGCGGGTCGCCGACGCGATTACGGCTCACTTAGAGCAGAAAAAGAACCTCGTTCTCGGAATCTGCAACGGCTTCCAGGCACTGATTAAGACGGGTCTCGTTCCCTACGGAAAAATCGTTGAGCCGAGCGCAGACACGCCGACCCTCACCTTCAACGACATCCACCGCCACATTTCGCGCGTGGTTTGGACTCGCATGGTGAGCGCACAAAGCCCGTGGGCGTTGGACGAGTCGATTTTGGACGCGCGACCGCACTACATTCCCGTGAGCCACGGCGAAGGCAAAATCTTCATCGCAGAAAAACTCGCCAAAGAATTGTTCGAGAAAGGGCAAGTCTACAGCCAATACTGCGACGAAAACGGCAAGCCCACGATGCAAGAACCCGAAAACCCGAACGGCTCTGCCTACGCAATCGAAGGTCTCACAAGCCCCGACGGTCTCGTTCTCGGCAAAATGGGTCACTCCGAGCGCACGGTCGGCATCGGCGGATTCGAGCCGAACCTGATTAAGAACATTTCCCGCTACGAGGAAGCGAATTCGTGCCAGAATTTGTTCCGCGCGGGAGTGAGATATTTTAAGTAATCAAAAAAATGGTTTGAGGAAAAAAAATGAAAAAAAGAATACAGCCGTTCAAAATTGTTTGTTTTGGAGCGGGATTGATTTTTGCCCTCGTTGCGCTCGTTTCGTGCGGGGAAAAATGGGGGAGCGATTTTGAAGCGGCAAAGGAAAAAGCGGGGCGCGAAGGCAAAGGGATTTTTTTGAATATCACGTCGTTTGAAACGGATTTGATTTCTGATTCGCTTCAAAAAAATGTCCTTGGAACTCCGAAGTTTTTGAAAAAATACGGAAAAAAACTTGAATTCGTGAATCTCGATTTTTCTGAGCGACTCAAAATGACCGATTTGGGCGCGGACGCTTCTGAAGAGGACATTCTCAAAATGCAAAAAATCCTTGAAGACACGGCAGATTCTATGGAAATTGCGCAACGGTACGCCGTTCGGGACATTCCAACGACGCTTCTTCTTACGGGCGAGGGGTTTGTTGTGACTCGTCTTAATTTTTTTGATTTCAAGGAAGATTTTGACCCGTCTTCTCCAGAAGCAAAGGACGCTTCGGTGGAAGAGGCTGTTGATTTGTACGATTTTGACCGCGTGTGCGAAGAACTCGACGGCGCGTTGCTTTCGCTTGAAAAACTTGAAGCGAACGTAAAAATCGCGGACGACGAAAGCGTTGACGCTCAAAAGCGAGTTGAAGCGATTGACGCGATTTTTGATGACACGGATTTTGCTTATCAGCGGCTTCTTCGCCGTTTGAGCGAAAAACTCATCGAGTTAGACCCGACGAATTCGAGCGGTTCGGTTGGAAAGCACGTTGTTTCGCTTGCTCTTTCCGACGATGAAAGCGGAATTGACCCCGTTCACGCAAGCGAGCGATACGAAGAAGCGGCAACGCACCCAGCCATTGGCGCGGAAGACAGACAATTTTTGTTTTTTCAAGCGGCAACGACTTTTGCGCGAGCGCAAGACGCGGAATCGTTTTCAGAAAAAGGCGGATTTGACAGAATCGCCTCGCTTCTTACAAAAAGTTTTGAAGCCGCTCCAGAAAGCGAGTTTGCGCCAGCAATTCAAGCGTCAATCGAAGATTTTTTAGTTTGGAGAAAAGAATACGAGGAATTCCTCAAAAATGCTGCTGAAAATTCAAGCGAATCGGAAAATCAAAACGAATAAATAATCTTTTTTTGGAGATGTTACAAAATGTATGCTGACCTGTAAGCAATATGCGGTGGTTGAGCTTGTCGAAACCACAGTCTTCTTACTTTTTGTAACACTACTCTTATTTTTTAAGGAGTTACATTTTTCATGGACGACCCTTCGGGTAATTCTTATTTTCTTGTGGTTTTGTTGCTTGCTGCTGCAACGTTTGTAACGCTTTCGCTGCTTTTTAGCGCGAGCGAAAGCGCGTTTCTTTCTTTGAATCGCCTTAGAGTTCATTTTTTGCGAAAAAAAGGCGACAAAAAAGCGCAGCGCGTGGGCAGGCTTTTGGACAAAAAAGAGGAACTTTTGAATATGCTCCTCGTTGGAAATGAAATCGTAAACGTGGCTCTTTCCGTTGTCCTCACTTCCGTTTTTTTGGGGCTTTTTGGCGTAAAAGGTCTTGGAATTGCAACCGCAATTTCCACCGTGCTTCTTTTGATATTTGGCGAAATCACTCCAAAAAGCGTTACAACGCGCCATCCTGAACAAATCGCGTTTGCGCTTTCGGGCTTTGCAACGTTTTTCTTTTGGCTTTTGAGGCCGCTCGTCATTTTTTTCACATTTGTGTCGCGTTCGATTTTGGGACTTTTTGGCATTGACACAAAAACAAAGCGAGCAACGTTTACCGAAGACGAAATCAAAACATTTCTTGACGTTGGAAGCGAAGAAGGCGTTTTGGAAGCGGGCGAAAAACAAATGATGAGCCGCGTTTTTCGATTTACCGACCTTGCCGCCGTGGACATTATGATTCCGCGCAGAAAAATCGTCGGCATTCCCAAAAATTCGTCGTTCCGCGACATAATCGCTTTAAGCGAGCGAAAAAAACTCTCTCGATTTCCCGTGTACGACGGCGATTTAGACAAAATCATAGGCATATTATATGTAAAAGATTTGCTTTTTTACGATGGGCGGAGCGAGGATTTTCGCGTGGAAAGCGTCATGCGAGAACCGCTTTTTATTCCAGGAACTGCCAAAATGAGTCAAGTTCAATCGTTGCTCCACGAAAAAAGGCAAAATTTCGCCGTTGTGTTGGACGAATATTCAGGAACGGACGGAATTTTGACAAGTCAAGACATTGCGCGCGAAATTTTTGGCGCGGTTGAAGGCGATTTTTTCATAAAAGAGAAAAATCTTTCAAAAAATCAAGAAACGACTTTTTCAGAAAACGAAATCGAACTTGACGGCGCGACGCGACTCGGCGACCTTGAAGAAAAACTCCGAATCCCGCTCGACTCGAATATGAATGAAACGCTTGCGGGGCTTATTCTTGAAAAACTCGACAGAATGGCACTCGTTGGTGACAAAATTGAAGTTGGCGGCTGTTCGTTTGTGGTTTCTGAAATGGACGGGCTGAGAATATCGCGCGTAAAATGCGTCCGCGAACAAAAAGCCGAGGAAGCGCAAAATGCTTGAGATTTTGTTTCAAATCGTGCTTCCGTTGATTGCCGTTGTTTTTTTAATTTTTGTTGTTGCTTTTTTTGCTGCAAGCGAAACGGCTTTTCTTTCGATTACGCCGTTAAAACTCAAGCAACTTTTGAAAGAAGACGACCCGTCCAAAAAAAATACGAGCGCAAAAAAAATCGCGTTTCTCAAAAAAGACACAAACAGACTTCTTTCGCTCATTTTAATCGGAATCAATTTTGTAACGTCGCTTGCGTCGGGACTTGCCGCAACTGTTGCAATAAAAATCGCAGGCGAGGCGGGGAGTGCGATTGCGACTTTTTTGATGGCATTTTTGCTCATCATTTTTGGGGAAATTACGCCAAAAACGTTCGCGGCGGTTTTTCCCGTAAAGGCGGCGGGGCTTTTTGCCTCGGCTCTCATTTTTCTTGAAAGAGTGCTTTTTCCGCTCGTGTGGATTTTTGCGCGAATTTCTGGCGGAATCACGATTCTCTTGAACTCGCTTTGGAAAGATTCCGAAACGCTCATCACCGAAGAAGAACTAAAAAGCCTTATTGAAGTTGGTGAAAACGAGGGAACGCTTGAGTACAGCGAAAAGAAAATGCTTTACCGAATATTCGATTTTACGGATTTGCACGCGCACGACGTAATGCGCCATCGCTCGCTTGTAAAATTTATTCCGTCGGGCTCTTCCTACGAGGAAACCGTAAAAATCTTTTCAGAAACGGGATTTTCGCGGCTTCCCGTTTGCGCGGGCGGTTTTGAAAACGTTGTTGGCGTTGTGTATTACAAAACGTTGCTCATAAAATCGCGCCTGCGCTCCTCGCCGAATTTTCTTTCAAAATGCGTTTCTCCAGCCGTTTTTGTTCCAGAAACGCTCACCGCCACGGAGTTACTCGCAAAATTCAAAAAGGAAAAAATAAATTTTGCCGTGGTTTTTGACGAAAACGGGGCGAATTCTGGAATCGTTACGATGGACGACATAATGCGAGCCGTTTTTGGACGAAGCGTTCAAGAAGATTCCACCGAGCGACCGCCAGAGCAGCGGATTGAGCCTGTGTCCACAACGGAATATTTGATTCCTGGCGACTTGCGCCTTGACGACGTGAACGAACTTTTGGGAATGAACCTTTCGAGCGACAATTACGACACGCTTGCGGGTTGGCTTTTGGAGCAATTTGACGCTTTGCCAGAAAAAGGCGAAGCGATTTTAGTTGACGGAATCACCTATCGCGTGGAAGAGCAAAGTCAGCGACGGATTCGCTTGGTTCGCATAACGCTTCTGGCTCCGCCAAGCCTCCGCCGTTTGTAGCACCCGTGCCGCTGACAGTGCAAAATTAGCACGAAAGGTTTTCTGAAAGCCACGAAATCATCGCGTCAAGCACTTTCTTCGTGTTGCCCACATTGCAGTATCCGCCCGCATCGTCCTTTTCGCTGAACAAGCGGAGCGTGAGCGAGCGGGCATTTTTCAAGTGGTCGTATCGGTTCATTTTCCGTCCTCAGCAGTTTCGGAGAATTGCAATCATCTGCTCCCAGCCCGCTTGCGCTTCGGGGCAGATGGGGAACACGGGGTAGCAGTGGAACATTCCTTTGCCCACAATCATTTCGTAGGGAACGCCGTATTTTTTCATCGCTGCCTCGAACGACGGGGCGAGCGCGAAAAGCACTTCGTCGCTTCCGTACATGAAGTGGACTTTGGGGCAGCCCGTAAAGTCGGCGTTCTGCAAATGCAGCATGAAGTCCGGCACGGAGTCGTCGCCGTGGCGCAGAATCGGCTCGACGCTCTGCATGAACGCGGCGGGAATCATAAGGTCTTTTTTGTCGAGCGCGTCCATGCGCTGCCGCTCGTCGTCAGTGGCGGGACAGCTTCCCGGCGAGAGCGCAATGACTGCGCCGGGCATGGGCGTTTTGTCCTTGAGAAAGTTGATGTAGGCGGGAAGTCCGAGCGCAAGGTTTCCGCCCGACGACGAGCCGAGCACGGAAATGCGCGCCGCGTCGTATTCGGCGAGCATGGCGCGGTAGGTGGCAAGAATCATGGCGAACGCGCGGCTCACGGGATAGTCCGTGCACAGCGGGTAGTAGGGAATCCACAGGTCAAGCCCCGTCTGCTTTGCGACGAGCAGCGCCTTTTGGATTGAGCGCGGGGACGGCGGCATGACCATTCCCCCGCCGATGATGAACAGGTTCGCGCGGCGCGGTGTGGCGGGCGATGCGTGAATCATCTTGACCACGGGGAATCCGTCAATTTCCGTGCGTGAAACGGCAACCGTGCCGTCGGGGTCGGTCAGCTCAGGAATGTAGTTTTTCGCGCTCTTTTTCTTTGCGTCCGCAATCAGCTTTTCAAGCGGCGAACGCAGCACCTTCCTGCTCCCACCCGTCACGCGGAGCATCGCTTTTACCAGAGCATATTTGAATGACATCAGTTTCCTCCTTCGACCAAAAACAGCGTGCCTTTTTCTTCGGTTCTGACTTCACAAAAGCCCGCGTTTTCCATGAGTTTCTTGATTTCCGCCGCCGTGTGCCGCGTCACGCACGGAAGGTTCTTGTTCTTTTTTGCCTGTAAAATCATCTTCTCAGAAAAATCGGTCGCAACAACGGATGCCGCACTTTCCGCGATGTTTTTTGCAATCAAGCCCGGACCTGGCGCAAGTTCCAGCACGCACTTTCCGCCCACCGCCGCACGGATTTTTTCGTAGAGAAGTTCATACTGCTTTTTTTGGGAGCGCATCGCAAGCTCGTAAATGGGCGCGAATGTATCCCAGATAGATTGTTTCATTTAAACCGAATCTCCACGAACTGCATGAAGCCCAAGCGAAGCCCCATGTTCACGGCGA
>CALFJF010000056.1 GCA_937877535.1 uncultured Treponema sp. | reverse complement strand
GAAAAATACAATGTCGGCGAAACCACGCTGAACGATATTATAGAAGAATTGGGAAAGCCAAACCGCGACCCGCGAGACGGCTACCCCGCCCCGATTATGCAGAAAGGCGTTGTCAAATTCGAGGATTTAACGGTAGGCATGAAAGTCACTGGCAAAATCAAAAATGTCGTTGACTTCGGTGCGTTCGTTGACATAGGCTTGCACGAGACGGCGTTGATTCACATTTCGGAACTCAGCGATTCTTATGTGAGCGACCCGATGGACATTATCAAAGTGGGCGATGTAAAAGAATTCACGATTATCGCGCTCGACAAAGACCGAATGAGAATTTCGCTTTCTTTGAAGAGCGACGCTCACACTCGCTTGGGGCAGACCAACGAAGGCAAAAAGCCCGCTTCTTCAGGCGACGGCACTGGCAAAAAGCGCGTCGTCGTGGTGAAGAAAGGCTCAAGCGGCGAAAAGGGTGGTTTCGACAAGCTCAACCACCGTATTGATTCTGGCAACCGAGGCGACCGCCCACGCAACGGCGGAAACCGCAACTTCGGAAGCGATGATGGATTCAGCTACAATCCGTTCGCAGCCGCTTTTGCCAAAATGAAGAAATAAATCGTAGTATGTGCGAAAAAAAAGCGTGTTCCAAAAAACGAAACACGCTTTTTTTTGTCTATTTCGATAGAAGGTATCACAAATGCGGTTTGAGTACTCGCAATTATGAAAATTTTCAAAGATAAAAAAGTCGTTAAAATGAAAAAAAACGCTTGAATAATCCAAAATTGTGTTTTATAATTTTTTTTTATGAAAAGATTAAAATTTGCGTCCATTGTGGCAATTTCCACGGCTCTTTACTTCTCTTGCGACTTGGAAGTTCCTGAGTCCGTTACTGTAAAGTCAGACGGCGCGGAGTTCAACGTTCCGTTTGGTTCGTCGTCGTTTCTTATCAGAGATAAATTGAGCGCGGCAAAGTTGCAAGAAACGCTCAGTGAAAACAAATCTGAAGAAGAAAACAAGAAAAATATTACTGTTTACGAATTTAATCCCACGAATGAAGACGACGCGCTTCTTGAGTTTATCATGGATTATCCTGTGGAGAACACTAAACTCAAAACAAACGACGAAAGTGGAAAATCTATTACTATTTCGGAAGAATTTGAAAACTTGATAGAAGAACAAGCCCAAGATATGGTGACGTATCCGAAAACGATACTTCTTAACCCCGTTGAGGGGAAGGTTGAAACGGGTATGAATTTTGCTGACATTCTTTCATCGTTTGGAAGCGACGACGAGGATTCTGAAAAGACCGATTACAGTTACATTTTTGATAACATTCGGTTCAGCGGAATTGAAGCGTATGCGTACCTTTCAAGTTCTGTGCTTTCATCGGAAAACACTACTTTGACGGGTAGTATATACGCTACAACAAATCCTGACGTAAGCAAAGATGAATACTCGGTTGCTGATGATAGTCAAAAGCAATCGATTGCGACGGGTGTTTTTCCTTTGAAGGAATCACCTTTGCTTGAAAAATTTGCGGACGAAGACCTCGTTATTACTAATTCGGAATTTATTGACGGAGGCAAGTACTCGGCAAAACTTGATGGCAACGTTATCACCGAAATGCTCAACGGCAATCATGAATCGTTCTCGCTCGTTTACAAAATAACGCCCACGATAACGGTTCAAAACGCAGAAGAACTTAAAGCACTAAAGGAAAAAATTGAGAATGCTTCGTTCTCGGTCAATCTGGTGGTTCGATTCCCGCTCAAGTTGGAAGTTACGGACGACATTACAATCGAGGACGTGCTTGACATTGCGGGCAATGCGCTCGACGAGGATTTGTTTGACCGCGACGGCGCGGACGATGACAAACTTTCCAAATTCGACGATTTGTTCCAAGACGGCGGAATGTCAATAAAATATTTGATTGCCGACACAACGGGGCTTGGTTTTTCAACGAAGATTTCTGCCGTTGACGAAAATGGCTCAACGATTTTAGACAAAGAAATCGAGTTCCAGACGGGAAAATCGATTTTGAACGAGAATGGCGATGTTGATTTGACGAATACAAAATCAATCGACCTTTCTGCGACGGAAGTTCGAAATATTTTGAATATGTATCCGTTCTGCCCCAAAATCGGCATTTCGATTTCAAAAACGGAAACTCCCATTGAAATCAAGCGCAACGCGGAGTTTGGAACGTGGGCGGCGTTTAAGTTGAAAACGGGCGGACAGTACACGGTTTGGGAGAAATAGGGGGCGCATGATGAAAATAATCAACAAAAAAACGGTTTCCGCGCTTATTTTTGCCGCTTCTTTTGCGACGCTTGGCGCGGAACTTCACAAGCCGAACAGAATCGTAGAACTTGGTTTTGAAGCGGAGGCTGGAGCGAGCAACAATTATTTTTCCGCAAAAGAGTTCATGGTTAAAGATTTGGTTATTGACTTGCAAAAAATCGCTTCGGAAATCCCTGACCACGGTTGGCGCGCAGAACTTTTTGACCGCGAAAAAGTTTCGTTCAATTTGAATTTTGGAGAACGATTTAGGCTCGGTTTTTTTGCAGGGCTTGACGCAAGCGGTTACATCAACGTTGGCAAGGAACTGTTTGAATTTCTTGGCGAAGGCAACCAAATCGGCGAATCCGATTCTGTGGAGTTGAACGGCTATTTTGACGTGTTTTTGGACGCGGGCGTGTCGTTCCGCACAAAAATCCGCGATTTTGGAATCTCGATTTCACCGTCGTACTATGTGCCGCTCATTTATATGCCGAGCACAACGGCGACGGCAGAATGGCGGACAAACGCTGACGGTTCAATGTACGCAAAGGCGAGCGCAGATGTTCGCGTGTATTCGGGCGTTGACCTTCGGAGATGGATGGATTCCGATGCCTACGATTCTGAAGACAATCCTGAGTTGAACGAGCAAATTGAAGAAGCGTTGAGAAACGGCGGTTTTGACTTTTCGCTTGCGGTTGAGCATCCGATTTTTGGAAAATGGCTTGAAGTCGGCGGGTTTGCGCGAATTCCGATTATTCCAGGTACGCTCAAATACGAAGCAAATCGCACCGTTTCTGCGTACATTGAGTCTGAAGGTCTTTTGAAAATCCTTGAGGACAAAACGCCCGAAAAAGATTGGGATGCGGGCGAGTGGGAATACTCGGAAACGTCGCACAAAATCTATCGACCGCTTCGCTTTGGCGCGGAAGCCGCGTTCCGTCCATTCGGCTCTTGGCTTACGTTCCGTCCAATGATTGCGCTCGTTATGCGCGACCCATATTCTTCTGAATCGCGAGAGGTTTATCACGAACATTCGCTTGACGCAACGTTGTCGCTTTTGAATATTTTGTCGCTCACGGTTGGAACGGCGTATTTGAATCGCTCGTATGTGCATCACGCGATTCTTGCAATCAACGCGCGCGTTTTGGAAATCGACGCTGGCATTGCGCTCCGAAGTCCCGACTTTACAAAGAGTTTTATGGGTTCTGGCGCGTCTGCAAGTCTTGGCGTAAAAATCGGTTTCTAAACGAAAGTGGCATAATTGACAAGGCTTCGATTCCGAATAAAATGGAATCGAAGTCTTTTTTTGGCTCAAAACAAAAATCAAAATAAGGAGAAAAAAATGAAAAAACTTACGGCTCTTTTTGCCGCGCTTTTTTTAACGATGATTGGAGGTACGTTCATTTCTTGTTCCGAGGACGACGAGTTGCTTGCGCCAAAAAATACATGGGTTAAAAAGAATTTTCAATATGATGATACTGATTTAACTTGCTATTTTATGTTTACCACAAGCGGATACACAAATTCGAGTTTGAAAAACGTTCCGGAAAGTTCTCAAAATGGTTCAACGACTTCAATAAAATCTGGTCTTACGGTTGTGGTCGTTCCGTCTTCTAGTGGCACGATTACAGGATTTCTCACAAAGGACAAATTTATTTGCAAAACGTTTGGGCTTGGAGAGAACTCAATCGGCGACAACGGCGAAGAGGAATCTGGCGGACTTTCGTTTACTATGAGCGAAACAAAATGGAACGTTTTTTACTACGCAAATATCACGGATTTTTTGAACAGCCAATCAAAAACTCCGCCCGAAGCTTTGACTAAATCTAGTTACAGCGAGTTCACCGATTTTACCCAATTTTCTTGGCAAAAAGCACTCCGTAATTGGTTGTTGAACGCTCTTGAAGACTAAAAACGGGTGCTGTTATGATATGTAAGCAATATACGGTGGTTGAATCTGTTGAAACCACCGTAATAGCGACATACTTTACATAACGCTTTTTATGATTCTGCGATAACTTCTATTTCCACGAGTGCGCCTTTTGGAAGGGCTGCAACTTGAAAGCACGAACGCGCGGGATTGTTCGGGAAAAAGTGTTCGTAGACGGAATTAAAAGCCGCAAAATCGTTTATGTCAAAAAGAAAACACGTTGTTTTGACGGTTTTTTCAAGGGAAGAGCCGGCGGCTTTTAAAACCTCAGAAAGATTTTTGCAAACTTGCGTTGTCTGCGCTTCGATTCCGCCGTCTGCAAGGTTTCCTGTTTCTGGCACAATCGGAATCTGCCCCGACGTAAAAATCAGCGAGCCAGAGCGAATCGCCTGCGAATATGGACCGATTGCTTTTGGCGCGTTTGAACTACTTATTTTTTCCATTTTATTCCTCCGTTTCAAAAAAGTGTAGTACAATGAGTTTTGTGCGGAAATTTTTGTCAGTTTTTTCGCAAAATCCCAAAATTTTTATAGGAATCTGTTCTGAAACCGCCGTTTCCGAGCAATTAATAATGCCATGAATTTGTTTCCTGCTCAACCTTTTGATTTGGATTCGATTATGAAAATCGAGCGACAGTCTTTTATTCCGCCGATTCAAGAAAAAAAACGAGTTTTTGAAAAACGGCTTCGGATTTTTCCGAATGGATTTGTGATTCTTTCCGACGCGAGCGAAAAAGTCGTCAAGGAAAATCTTGGTGCGCTCACCTGCGGATACATTTGTACAGAAATCTGGGAGTCGTTTCCTGATAAAAATCTTGACGAAAAAGCATTTTCGCGCCGATTTGCACTTGGACACAACATAAAGCACACGCATTTTGAAAACGGCGCGTGTTTGTACGTTTCGTCGTTCGCGCTTTTGCAAACGTATCGCGGAAAAGGGCTTGGACGCGCGTTTTTTTGCGCCGCCCTTGGCGCGATTTTGGGCGCGTATCCTGCCATAAAATCGGTCGCGCTTCTTGCCTCTAGCGAATGGAAAAACGCGCTTTCAATCTACGAGTCGTTGCATTTTGAAAAAGTCCGCACGATTCCTGACTTTTTTCCGACTTTGCAAAAAAAAATTCGCGCAGACGGAATCGTTTTTTTCTCTTCCGCACGCGATTTTCAAAAAATCGAATTTCCAACGGATTCAAAAAACGAATTTTCGGGAATCAAAATCAACGCGGGCGATTTTTTTCTCTAAAAGATGGTTTGACTTTGTTCAACCAATATAAAATTCATTTCGTTTATGGAGAAAATATGACAGAATCACAGTTTTCTGCTTTTTGCGAGTTTAGAACTTGGTATGCTTCTTGGTGCAAAGTTCTTTTTGACGAATTGGTCGCGGAATTGCGTCCGCTTCAAATTGAGGCGGCAAAAATCGATTCTCTTGATTATCCGCTTGAAAATCCCGTTGTTTACAATTCCGCGCTCGATTCCGTTGAAAAAAATGACGAAATCCGCATTGTTTTGGTTGGCGACAATCCTGGAAAAGACGAGCAACTTTCAAAAAATCGGGCGTATCTTGTGGGATTGAGCGGAAAAATTGCCGCTAATTTTTTTGTTCAAAATCCAGAACTCAAAATTGATTTTAGAAAAAATGTTGTTATTTTGAACAAAACGCCCATTCATTCGGCAAAAACGCGGCATTTACGGTTTATTTGTTCAAAAAGTCCGCGCATTCAAACGGTAATCGCCGAAAGTCAAATTGTGATGGCGCAAAAAACTGCCGAACTTGCGTGCGCTCTCGATTGCTCGCTTTGGCTTGTGGGCTACAGCGAACTCAAAAAAAATGGTATTTTTGCGCCGTATCGAACCGCGCTGTTGGAGTCGTTTCGCGGAAACGAATTTGAGCGCGTTCGCGTTTTTAGACATTTTTCGATGAATTGTTTTCTAAAAGAAGTGCGCTCGTTTGAAAAAAATGCTCCAAATGAAAAAACTTCGGAGATTTTGGAAAAAATCGGGCAAAATCATAGAAAAGAAATCTTTGGAAAATAAAAAATCCCGCTTTTTGCGGGATTTTGTGGAGAATAGGGGATTTGAACCCCTGACCCTCGGCTTGCAAAGCCGATGCTCTAGCCAACTGAGCTAATTCCCCAAGGAATGAAAATATATTACAAAATCATTTCGATTTCGTCAAGAGCCTAACGCATTTTTCAAAGAACCGATTTAATTAACAATTTTTAGACAGACGGAGGCTCGTCGCCGTCACCTTCCATCGCGTTTACGAGTTTGTTTTCTTTTTTCAAAAACGCTTCAAGCTCCTCTGTCGTTACAAGCATCCTTCTCATTCCTCGTCATCGTAGAATTCCTCGACCCACCTGTAATCCTTCAAAGGCGGATTCGTGCCGTAGATATCAAAGAAACTGCGCTGTGAGTCAAGCCTCACAAAAGTCCAGTCGGATTCGGAAATTGGTGCGCTCACTCCCGCTCCCTCTTTCAAATACTCAATAAGTGCCTTGACACACGCCTCTTTGTCGTCAGGGCTGACGCGAGTATCCAAAAAACAGAGCATCGGCTCAGAATCATCGACACAGCCGTATTCGTCGTAGTCCGACTCCAGCTGACCTGCCAGAAACTCTTCGCCGGTTTTTGTGTTCTTGAACACGGCCCGAACCTGATTGTACGACAATGAATATTCGTTGTCGTAATACAGAAGCAGGCTGCTGTCCTGTTGGAAGCAAGGACTCCTTGATGTATCGAACTGGTCAAGCGAATTCCAACCCTTTAACTTGCCGTCAATCCAGACTTTTTCGACGTAAGAATTCGAGTCATAGCTGAAATCGCTTCCGTCTTCATAAAGGCTTGCCACAAGCCGAGCCGCCTTTGTCTGCTTGCACGGCTCGCCAAGCCAGTCCACATCAGAAGGAACGCTTACACTTTTGAGGTCAAACGCACCGTCATCGACTTCGGAAGCGACAGCGTCGTTTGGCACAAACCCGTTTTCTTCGAGCAGGAACGGAGCGTCCGAGCCGTCCTCTTTTTCCCCCTTGAACCAGTCGTAGTTCACCTTGCACCAGTCATAGGCACGTTTTGCCGCGTCCGCATCCGCAGAGCCGTCGTTCGTGAAGAACGCAATTCTGAAATAACCGTAAACAGCACTCATAAAAGTCTCCTTATTTTTCTCCTACGAAAATAAACTAACCGCCACCCGCTACTCGCAGACGAAAAGCGGTCGCATAAGGGTAGTATAGCACACTTTTGCGCTTTTATGTAGAAGAAATCTGCAAATATTTTGAGGTTTTTGCGGGATTGGCGGCGGGTCATGCTCGGGGTAGTTAAAGCAAAAGTCGTCGTGAAAATTCCGTCCCGTCGCTTTTTTGTACAAATCAGGGATGATTATCATTTTTCACATCCGTTGCGCTTCTCTTGAAATGTCACGATGACATTCACTCGCCGAGCGGTTTTTGCAAAATGTCATTGTGACACTTGTTGATTTTTGCTTTTTTGAGCGTCATTCTTTTTCCGCCGCTTTGCGCGGTTTTTCTCGGCGGTTTCCTTTACGGCTTGCCTCCCCCACGCCACAGGCGAATTGCTTGCAGCGCGGGGGCGTCCCGTCTGTTTTTCCCTGCACAACACGCTTTGTGGCTGTGGCTCTCACTTCAACTGTTGACAAGTAAAACAATGAAAAGTAAAATACACTCATTGGGAAACCATAGCACAGGGTGGCTCGCCTCTCATTTTTAATGAATGGGAGGACTGCGTAGCATGAGTAAGTACGAACTTGCGATGTTTATCGTCGCGCTTTTGACTTTGATTGTTACAGCACTGAACCTCTTCAAATAAATATTTGATTTGGTGAAAAAAATAAAGCCTACCCACATAGTTGGAAGCTTCGGATAGGCTTTTCGCACTAGAAGAGGCGAGCCACGGTGCTGTGGTTTCCCTCTTGTTTTATAATAACACATTCCCCGCGAAAGTCAAGCGGGAAATCCCCCGCGCTCATCATATTGCAATACCTAAATTTTAGTTTAAAAATGCCTGAAGATATTGTATAGTTATTCAGATGAAAGAATCAATGAAAGTGTTCATGCAGGGATTTCTCAAGGATGTGGCGGAAGAAGGCAGAACCCGCGAAGAGAAATCCGTGCTGAACACAATTCCCGTGACAGAAAAATCGTATGACGAGCTTACCGAAAGCGAACGGGAAACGGTCATACAGAAACTTCTGAGCGAACGCCAGTATTATGTGAAGGACGGCGTGCACATCGCTTACGGGCGGGAAAAATCGCTGCAACAAGCCGTCTTTCTTGAAGAATTCAACGACTGCAAGGTTTTGGTTTCGCTCGGTTTTGAGGTGTACCTTCTGCCGAACGGCTGCGCCGCCAAAGACGGGCAGTTCAAGGAGTTTGCGGATGCGGTGGTTGACGGAAGGCTTTTAGAACTGAAAAACATTGAAACAGAAAAGATGATTGGCAAGCGTTTTGGAGAGGCCCGCCATCAGGGGCAGGATGTCTATATATCCATAAAAACGGATGTCGGCATCAAAACCGCACTAAGAGAAGTTTTCAAGAAAATCGGAAACATAAAGAAAAATGGCAACCAAAAAGATTTGAGCGGAAGATTGTTTTTGCACTTTGAAACGCAACAAAAGACCTATATGTACACAATTGACAAATACGGGGCCGTAAAAGAACGACCCCTTTAGTAGTCCCAAGCAACGGAAAACCGCCACCCCGAACGATTATTACTATACCATAATTTCCAAGATTGTCAAGCGAACTGTGCGCTTTTGACTTTGATTGTTACAGCACTGAACCTCTTCAAGTAACATTGAATTGGCAAAAGTAAAGCCTGCCCAAATGTTGCAACCCTTGGACAGGCTTTTATAGCTTCAACCGAGGCGAGCCACGGTGCTGTGGTTTTCCTCTTTTTTATAATACCACATTCCCCGCGAATGTCAAGCGGGCTGCGCGGGTTTGAGTGCGCCGAAACCACCGCCACAGGCGCACGCCCTGCACATTGACAAGCGGGCGACTTGCCCGCTAGAATCATGTTGTTGGGAAACCACGGCACAGGGTGGCTTGCCTCTCATTTTTAACGAATGGGAGGACTGCGTAGCATGAGTAAGTACGAACTTGCGATGTTTATCGTCGCGCTTTTGACTTTGATTGTTACAGCACTGAACCTCTTCAAATAAACATTTGATTTGGTGAAAAAATAAAGCCCGCCCAAAGTGTGACGACTCGGCGAGCTTTTATAGCATAAACTGAGGCGAGCCACGGTGCTGTGGTTTCCTTCTTTTTGTCTATTATACCGCATTCTTGCGGAATGTCAATGCAAAAAACAGGCCGCCCCGACCCGGGGCGACCCGAAAATGTTTTGAGTTTTGCCTCAGTCCACCTTTTCTACGACGATTTTGGCGACATAGAGATTTTTGTTGTTGATAGTGGCCGTTGTTGTTCCCGCAGAGCCTGAATAAGTGAATTCAAGTTTGTGCGACTCAAGGGCAGCATCACCACTGTAGTTGCAAGTCGTTTTCACATCGTAATACTTGGTTTCGTTTCCGATAGTGACACTATCGGTATTTGCTTCGGTTGAGTTGTTGTTGTAAGACTGATAGTAATAAATCTTGCAAGAGGCAAACACAGGAATCGTAATTGTTGCGTTTTGCTGAGATGAGAAAATGCCGTAGTTATTCCCCGTTGACCAGTTTTGCCAAGTCAATTCAACGGAACTGTCTTCACTGGCGGTTACCGATGAGGATGAAATTGAGCGAAATTCAAATGTATACTTCGACACTTCAGTTTTTGGCGTCGCCGTAATCGTGCAGGTGGCGCTCTTTCCGTTGTTCGTCGCGGTGATTGTCGCCGTTCCTGAACTTGCGACTGCCTTCACTTTGCCGGAGGAATCAACAGTTGCAACGCCTGTAGCACTTGAAGTCCAAGTGGTCGCGCCTGCGGTCGCGCCGTAGCTCGCATAGGTGGTGGCGGTGAGCGAATATTCGTTCCCCTCCATGATTGATTTTTCGGAATCGCCCAAGACGATTGCCTGCACCTCGCCCGTGGCGGTCGCGCCGAGCAGGTCGGCGGAGAGCGCGGTCAGGTTGAGCTTGCTCACGGAAATTTCTGTGAGGTATTTCGTTGCCGTACAGTATATGACGATTCCCGTTGCGCTTCCTGAGTGTGTGTAGGTGTTTGTTTCCGAGCCTTCAATCAGCACTGTTCCGCTTTGCGTCGTGACGGAGACAATCGCGCCGTCCGTTACGGGAACGGTGATGACCGTGTTCGCGTTCATCTGCGTGCGTGTTGATGAAAAGTTAAATTTTCCGTTCGTGCCGTTCACATGCATCTTCACGGTGTAGTCGCTTCCGTCGTAGCCCTCGATTGTGCCGACGACTTTTCCGCTCTTGCCTTCATATGATGATGTAGTGCCGTCATCGCCCGTCCATGCGGAAGCCAAATCCCACACCACTTTCGCCTTTGTCGCGTCGAAGGCGGTGGTCGGAAGTGCGCCCGAACTTCCCGAGCCGAATTCGTTTTCAAGCGCGGAAATATCCCACACATCGGACGCAGAATCGTTCTCAAATTCTCCTGCCGAGATATTGTATACACGGTTGAGAATCGCATTGCGATCTGAATATTCTGGTTCTACAATGTCAGAGCCGATGATTGCGCCAACTCCATTCGATGATGCGGCAAAATGCTCGTCGGTCTTAAAACCGACAAAGCGTTGGTCGCTTGTGCCGTTCGCCCCGCTTCCGCTCCAGATTGCGTCGTTGAGCGCTTTCCCGTAGTATTTTGTGCCGACTATGGCGACATTCTCGTAATAGTTCCCAAAGTAATTCGTGCCTTTTTTCTCGTCGGTCTCCTTGTCCCACGGATTGCGGCCAAGGTATACGTTCTGAAGCCCGTCCTCTGCTTCAAGCGTCGAATTCCAAATGACCAAGCCTTTTCCAACCGTGTTTGAAACGGCAAGTCGCGGGGCGGTGAAGTACGCTTTTGTCGTCCGCGAGCTTATCGCACGGAGAACGCACTCCTCGTAGAGCGCAACTTTGCTTGAGTATGACTCTATCCACAAAAAGTCAACGTCGCCCTCAACGTAGCATTTGTAGAACCATGCCTTGCCTTCCGTGCAGATAGTGTCCTGCCCGCTCAAAAACGCGCAGTTGTATGCGGCAATCGTTCCTGACAGAGGTGTTCCTCCAACACCAAGCGTCTCTGCCTGCGCCGTTCCACCCGTTGTGCCGTACGAATTCTGAATTGTAAGATTTTCAAGCGCAAAGTGACCCGCACCTTGGAAAGAGAGCGTGGAGCGTGTGCTTTCAGTACTCATGTTCGTACCCTGCCCGTAAATCAGAACATCCATTCCGTACGGTGCAGAACCCGTTCCCTTGATAGTAACATTGTTCGAGGTCTTTATGGTCAGTCCATTCTCGCTGTATTTTCCGGGCGCAAGCGTAATGACATAAGAATCCGAACCACTTTGGGGAATGGCAGAAAGTGCCGCCGCAATGCTTGCTTTCGTTTCGGCAGTTCCGCCGTTCTTTGAAAGCGTGATTGTTCCCGCCGTGGTCGCCGTGGTCAGATTGTTGCTCGCGCGTTCCGTGGTGAGCGCACCGTCGGTCAGCGTGCCAGCGGCAAGCGTATCTTCGTCGCCACTCCCGCCGCCAGAAGAGCCGCCTCCGCTTCCACTTCCACCGCCACCGCCAGAATCGCCGTCGCGCGTTACGCCGAGCGGGTCGAGCACCCACGGGAGTTCTGGGGTACACGCAATAAACAAAAGCGCAGTCGCTAATGCGCCAAGTATTTTTGTTAATACCCCCCCCCGTTTATATTCTTTTGATTGAATTTTCATTCTGTCCTCCATTTTTGAAAAAACACGTTTTTAGCGTATTTTACTCATAAAATATCGTACAACAATTCACTTGTTTTCGGTAGGGGAAAAATTTGGATTTTTCCGAACAAATCTATTTCTATGATGTTACAAAAATTCCTCGAAACTTTCGATTTTGGTCTATTTTTGGCACACTAAAAGCATCGTTTTCATTTCCTCGTTGTAGGCTCGCTCGTCAAAGCCGCCGTATATTTTTACGGTTTTCCAGCCGATTTTTTGGAGCGTCTTTTTGAGTTCCACGGCAGAATAAAGTCGCTGCACGAATTCGTGGTCGGTGATTTTGCCCGTTTGTTCGTCTTCCAAAATCCACCTAGAGCGTAAACCTTGCCAAGAATCCACGGCAGAAAATTCCGTTCGCACGATTTTTCCCGCACGACGAAATTCCTCGCCTTTTGTAAAAAAACGAATCGCGACTTCTCGGCTAATATTTTCAAGCAAAAAATATCCGCCTTCTTTTACGGAATCAAAAATTGAACGAAGGATTTTTTCGTCCTCGTCCTCGGTTTTGCAATATCCAAACGACGTGTAAAGATTTACCGCCAAATCGAATTTTGGAATTTTGTGCGTTTCCGTGGAAAAAGTGCGTAAATCGTCGCGAATCAAAAAAAGATTCACACCCTCCGCCTCGGCAGAATCCTTTGCGGCATCAAGTTCGCTTTGGATTAAATCGACTCCCGTAACGTCAAATCCTAACGCCGCCAGTTCCACCGCAATTCGCCCTGTGCCGCAACCCGCGTCAAGAATCCGTGCGCCTTTTTGTAGTTTTGCGATTTTTACAACCGCTTTTGCCACTTCCGCCGCCTCTGCCCATTTTTGCTCATCGAACATAATCGGCGCGTACTCTTCCCAAAAGTTCGCTTTTTCAAACCATTGTTTTTCTTCCATATTTATCATTCCTTTTTTTCAGCGATTTTGAGCGAGGATTCTTCGATTGTTTTTGCAAGAACGCCCGCGTAATCCGCGCTTTTCTTTGTTTCGTTTCCAAGTTCCAGGTCGATTCTTTCTTTTTTCTCTTTGATTCTTTGTTTTGCTTCCGAGTTTTTTGTTTGCGCGGCAAGCAAAATCTCGCTTGCGATGTTTGCGCGAATGTGAAGAATCGAGGCGATTTCTGCTTCCGACGCTTTTGAAAGATTTTGAATCGAATCGAATTTTTGGAGCAAAATCGTTGCCCGCTCTTTTCCAACATTCGGCAAATCCAAAAATGGATTTTGAGTGTTTTCTTTTGTCCTCAAAATCTGATTTTTGCTCGTGGCAAATCGGTGCGTTTCGTCGCGCACGCGCTGCAAAAGGCGGAGCGCGTCGCTTCGTTTTGGAAGACAAATCGGCTTTTTTGCATTCGGAAGCCAAATTTCCTCGTCGCGTTTTGCCAGCCCTGCCACCGCGATTTTTAGGCAGAGCGCGTCAAGAATTTCTTTGACCGCGTTCACTTGTCCAATTCCGCCGTCGATTAAAATTAAATCGGGCAACGGCTTTTTTTCGTTCAAAAGCCGCGTGTATCTTCGTGCCGTGGCTTCTTTCATCGAAGCAAAATCGTCAATTACGCCGTCCGTTGTTTTGAGTCGAAAATATTTGTAATTTTTTTTGTCTGGATTTCCGTCCCAAAACGAAATCAAACTCGCAACGGGAAATTTTCCGCCGATGTGCGCAATGTCAAAGCCTTCGATTCTGTGCGGAAGCGTGGGAAGCGAAAGCATTGTTTGTAATTCAAGAAGCGCGGGAATGTCGCCGCGTTCTCGGATTCGTCGCCGAATGTCCTCAAAAGCGTTGTGCGCCGCCATATCGAGCGCGGCGCGGTGTTTTTTTTCAATATTCGCGCCTTCGGCTTCAATTACGCGCGAAAGTCCATTTGATTTTTCTTTGATAAAGCGCGAAAAAAGTCCGCCCGCGTCTTTTTCAACAAAAATTTCTGGCGGCATTTCTTCGTTGTTTTTATAAAAAAGTGGCGCAAACTCGCTCAAAAGGTCGTCTTCGTCAGAAAGCGTTGTTGCTTGAAAACTGTCGCGCAAAATGAGTTTTCCGCCACGCATTTTGAGAACGGTAAAACTCACCAATTCGCCTTCGCTTTTGAACGCAATGTAATCGCGGCTTCCTTCGTCAAATTCCTCCACGATGTTTTGATTTTGCATTATCGAAAGAGCCTTGAGTGCGTCGCGGATTCGAGCCGCCTTTTCAAAATTCAAATCTTTTGCGGCGTTTTTCATTTCGTTCAAAAGTCGCGTCTTCGATTCCTCGCCTTTGCCCTCAAGAAGAACCTTGATTTCTTCGATAAATTCGTTATAGGTTTGTTCGTCGATTTTTCCGCAACACGGCGCTTTGCATCGTCCAATGTGGTAATACATACAAGGTGCAGCGCGTTTTTTGAACGTGCGACACCGACGAAGCGGATAGAGCGAACGGAGCGATTCAATGAACGTTTCGAGTGCGGACGCATCGGGAAACGGACCGAATAAAAGAGAACCGTCTTTTTTTGCGTTTCTGACTTTTATGACGCGCGGAAAAGGTTCTTTTGTAATCTTGAGTGCGGGATACGATTTTCCGTCCTTGAGTTGAATGTTGTACTTTGGCGAATATTTTTTTATGAGGTTGTTTTCCAAAAGGAATGCTTCGTATTCATTCGCCGTTGTGGTATATTCAATAGACGCGGCAGCGCAAACAAGAAGTTTTGTCTTTACGTTTCTGTCGCCAGAAAAATAGGACGAGAGCCTGTTTTTCAGGTTTTTCGCCTTTCCAACATAGATGACGATTCCATTCGGATTTCGCCACAAATAAACCCCGCTTGCGGAAGGAGCTTGCAGCGCGGTGCGGTGGAGCGATTCATACGCCGTGTTGTTTTGTGTGTCCATGATGATTTTGATGTCTAAAAAAATTTTCAAGTCCATTATAGCATCATCTTTGCTTTTTGCAGCAGTCGAATCTGTGAGTTTTGCATCTTCTAAAAAAATGATTTTTGGCGGAGATGTCGGTTGGAACGAAATCGAATCAATGAGCGGTTTGATGAAAGGTGTCGGTCGCTACGGAAACGACGCGCTTCAACTTGTGTCGAGTACGCAAGGCGCAAACGATTCCACGGATTTGCTGCTCACGTTTGACGGTAGCGAAATGCGCGATTCCACGGGGCATTACGAAGTTGCGTCAAACGGGCTTTTGCAAACAAAAGACGCAGTTCGCGGAAAAGGAGCAGCCGTCAGTCGTGGCGATTTTCACGGAATCATTCTTAAAGGCGACCGCTCGTCGATTTTTGGCGGAACGGGAAAAATCGGCTCGTTCACAATGGAATTTTGGCTTTCTCCGTCGCTTGCGGAAAATGGAGAAATCGTCTTTAACTGGAGGTCGTCGCTCAATTCAAAAAATTATTCAAAATATCAGATGATTTCCGCGACGTTTTTTTCAAATCATTTGCGGTGGAAATTCAGCAACATTTTCTCGGATTTTGAGATGGACGAAGTTGTGCTTGACGGCATTACAACCGTTGTGCCAAAACGGTGGAGTCGGCACACGCTTTCTTTTGACGAAGAAACGGGCGCGCTTGAATACCGCGTTGACGGGCGACTTGAGGCGATACAATACATCACGGAAACGGGACATGAAAACGGAACGGTCTGCGAGCCAAATCTTGGCGTGGCGGCAAAAATCGAAATCTGCCCGCAATATACGGGAAAAATCGACAATTTTAGAATTGACCGATTTGTAAAAAATTCGGAAGGCGACTGCATTTCGTCTGGAAACGAAAAATTCAAAATTGATGGCGGAAAATTTACAACAAAACCGCTTTTAGTTTCTCATTCTGCGTCTTTGGACGAAATAATTGCGGATATGAATCTGCCGCCGCAAACCGAAGTTCGATTTTTTGTGCGTTCAGGCGATAACTGCTACGAATGGGAAGAAAATTATCCTGCTTGGAAAGAAGTTGTGCCTGGAGAAAAAATCCTCGGCGTGAGCGGGCTTTATTTTCAACTTTCTGTGGAACTTTTGCCAGACGGCGGTGGCGACCATACGCCACTCGTTTCTGAAATCACGCTTTCGTACACGGAGCAAGACGACCCGCTTCCGCCTTTTATGGTTTTTGCAGAACCAGGCGACGGTTGCGTTCGCCTTTCTTGGAGCGGGTCTGTTGACAAAAACGCGGGCGGTTATTACGTCTACTACGGAAATCGCCCTGGGGAATATTTGGGCGTTGCGGCTTTTGAAGGCGCGTCTCCAATAAAAGTGGGCGAAAAAACGTCGATAACGCTTCGCGGATTAAAAAACGGAACAATTTATTATTTTGCCGTGTCGTCGTATTCTCGCTTTGATTCCAGAATCAGCGGAGAACTTTCAAAAGAAGTGTACGCCCGACCGAGTGCGCGACTATCCAGAATGGAATGAAAACGTGAGCGGAAACTCCGATTGGGTGTATAATTGACGTGAAAAAAATCGGTGGCGTTACAAAAATCTCGTAACTCTGGTAACGCTTCCAAAAAATCAGCGGGGAATTGGTGATGGCAGACAAGGAACTTCAGTTGGGACGGGCAAAAACTGCGATGCTTTCGCACGATTACGAAACAGCCGCCCGAATATACAATACGCTCATTCAAGAAAATCCAGCGGACAGCGACCTCAAAATCCAGTTGGGAAATCTGTACATAAAAAGCGGCGATGACAAAAACGCGCTCAACTGTTTTGAGGAAATCAAAAAAACGAACGGCGGCGTTGACACGCTTATCGCGCTCGGCGGAATTTATCGAAGGCTGGGGCGGTACGACGATTCGTTGGCGATGCTCCAAGATGCGCTTGCCACAAAAGAAAAAAGCGTTCAAAGCCTTTACAGCATGGGTTTTACATATAGGCAAATGGGGCGATACGACGACGCAATAGACTGCTTTAAGAACGTCATAAATCAAAATCCTCGCGACGTTCTTGCGTTTAATCATCTTGGCGCGATTTACGCGCTCCGTGGCGACCACGACAAAGCGATTTCAACGTATCAGCGCGGACTCAAAATCGACCAAAATCACCCCGTTTTGCAAATGAATCTTGCAAAGAGTTTTGAGGCAACGGGCGACACGCAAAAGGCTCTTTCTCATTACGAAGCGGCGTTGCGCTCAAAACCGGGCTGGGTCGAAGCGATTGACGCTTATTCCGATTTGCTTTTGAAAGAAAATCACGTAAAAGAAGCGGACGACGTTGTGAGCCGAACGCTCAAAATAAATCCTGATGACGTAAAAATGCACACGGCGATGGGAAAAATCTACAACAGGCAAAATATTTACGAAAGCGCGGAGGAAGAGTTCAAAAAGGCTCTTTCCAAAAACGACGAATATACGCCCGCGTTAACGGGACTCGCGTTTTCGCAGGACAAGCAAGGAAAACACACCGAAGCTGCCGAAACAATCCAAAAAGCGGGGCGCATTTCTCCAGACGACGTGTCGATTTTGAAGCAAACCGCAAACATTCTCCTTTCGGCAAATTATCTTCCCGCCGCTTACGAAAAAATCTCGCGGCTGTGGGAAATCAATCAAAACGACGTTGAAACGGTGAATCTGCTTGGTCAATATTACATTTGTCACGGCGACGAAGACAAAATCGAAGCGTGTTTTGACAAAATCGAGCAGATTGCGCCTTCGTACACTGACGTTTACAAAAATTGGGGCGAGCGGTACATGCAAATCGGCGACGAAAAAAACGCCGAGGATTATTTGAAGGCTGCGGTTCACGAAAATCCTGCCGACCCCGAAGCAAAAATCCAACTTGCAGGGCTTTACGAAGTTCAAGGAAAAAACGATGTCGCGCTTGATTTGCTTTCTGAGGCAAATCGCTTGGACGAGTTCAACGTGGCTTCGCGAGCGCGTGCAGAAAAAATCGAGCGCACCGTTTCGCGCAATCCGAGTGCGATTGAAATGGCAAGCGTGTTCGATTCGGATTCGTCTGAAATTTCTCTTGGCGGAGATGACGAAATCGCGCCCACGTCAAACATTCCCGCTCCCCAAATTGACGAGGAAGAACCGCCGCACATTGAGCCGAGCGAGGATAATCCGTTTGCCGTGAATTTGGACGACGTGATTGAAGACGGAAGCAAAAAGCCTTCCGACGTGGATTTTTCTGACGACAAGGAAGAGCCTGAAGAAAAAACGCCAACTTTGGAAGAAGAAGGCGAGTTCAATTTTGACGCTTTTGGCGCGGAAGATTTGTCTGGAGAGCCAAAAGACGCAATTTCGATTGACGATTTGATGGAAGAAGAACCTGAACTCGAAGCGGAAAATGATTTTGACACGTTAATCGACGACGACACGCCCGTTGACGACGAAGACGACTCAAATTTTCCGTCTTCCCCGATTTTTATGGAAGAAGACGTGCAGTCGCCTTCGATGTTGAGCGAAGAAATTCCGCTGCCGACGGATTCCGAAGAAGAAAAAGACGACGAGCGGCACAAAGCGCGAAAAATCAGCGACGAGGATTATCTTTCGCTTGAAAATCAAATTCGGCAAATAAAAAGTGCTGCTGAAAGCGCGAAAAATACGGCAGACCAAGCGTGGCGTGCGGCGCAATTTGCGTCCGATTACGCAAAAGACGTTGAAAAAAACGTTGACGAGAAAATCGACGAAAAAATCAATGAGAAAATCGGCGACGGTTTGAACGAAAAAATCGACGATAAACTTTCGGAAACGCTTGACAATTTTATAACGCCGCCCGATGCCGACCTTCTTTCTGAGTCGCAAAGCGAGAGCGAAAACGAAGCCGAGAAAATGCTCAAAAAAGCGATTGAAACGCTCCCGTCGATTGTTCGCGCAATCGAGAACAAGGAAGTTTCTGCGGAGTTCGCGCTTTCGCTCGATATGTTCAAAAAATTGCGCGAAATGTTGGAATTTTTGCCGCCCGCAAAGAAAAAGCAATTTATGACAAGCCGAAATCGCCTCATGCTCGATTACATAATTGCGCGGCTTTCTGGAAAGCCTGGGCTTTTTGCAACGATAACCGCGCTTTTGAACTCTGGTCTTGTTTCTCCGCACCCAACTCCAACGGAAGAGGCAACAAGCGACATCACGATAGATTCAGAAAACGACGACGACGTAATCGCGCTCGTTTCTTCCGTCATGGGAACGCTTAGAACGCTTTGCGAAAATCTGCAAGACGATTATTTGCGAGACGCAATCGACACGGAAATCTTAAATCTGCTCGAAAAAATCAGAGCAAAATCGGTTCGAGCGTAACGTTTTCAAAAAAATGGAAGACGTTACTGAATATTTGCCGAGTCGATTGTGGTTTCGATGAACTCAACCACCACAAATCGCAAAAACGCGGTGGTTGAGTCGTGCCTGCCTGTCGGCAGACAGGTCGAAAACACATGAAAAAGTTTTCAAAATTGAAAATTGATGAATACTTTTTACAGCCGAATGATTTTTGAATGCGAAAGCACTTCGTTGCCGTTTTCGGTTATGAGAACGTCGTTTTCTAGCCGAACGCCGCCGAGTTTGCTGTCGTAAAGCCCCGGTTCGAGCGTTACAATCATGCCTGGTTTGAAAATCACGTCTTCGCTTTGACTGTGCGAAACGCGCGGGAATTCGTGGATTTCAAGCCCGATTCCGTGTCCGAGCGTGTGTGGCATCGTTCGTTTTGCGCGAGAAAAAATATCGTTGACTTTTTGGGAGGCAAGGCGCACGGGATTTTTGTTCGCGTACAAAGGTAGCGCGATTTGTGCCGCATTTTCAACGAGCGAAACGAGTTCTTCTTGTTTTTCCGTTGGATTTTTTACGACCGTTAGAGTCGTGTCGCTTGTGTAGCCGTTGAAAACCACGCCAAAATCAAGAATCGAAAGCCCGTCATCTCCCCAAGCAGAATCCGTGTAGCCAGGAAACGCGTGAATCGCCCAACTTCTCTTTGGACCTGCGGCAAGCGTGTCAAAACCTGTTTTTTCGCAGCCGTGCTTGCGAAGTTCGCTTTCGATTAAAAGCGCAACATCGATTTCTTTTTTGAGCCACCCTTCGCGAAGACCGCGCTCAACTTCGTTTATGATGATGTCCCCCACGCGACACGCTTCGCGCGTACACTCAATTTCGTACTCGTCTTTTTCTGCTCGAAGTTCAACCGCAAAATCATGCACCGATTTTTCGTGACAAAGAACGTCCCAGCCGTCTTGCGAAAGAAAATCGACGTATTTCAAAAAAAGAGGGTAGGGCGTTTGCGGCGACAGCGCGACCTTTTTTTTCCCCGCAATTTTGAGCGATTTGAGGATTTCCCGAACGGCACGAACGTTTGTGCGTTCAAAGCGATTGTACGGCACAACTTCGCACCCAATCGCTCGTTCGCGCGCAAGGTTTTCGTCCCACGGAACAAGCGTTGCGCGTCCGTCGGCGGTAACAATCAAAATCGCGTCCGACGGATGCGCTGAAAAATACCGCACCGAAGGATTGCGTCGTTCTTCCGTGTCTTCAAAAACTGCCGCCGCAATTTCGTGTTCTTTCAAAAAATCCGCAACGCGCTGTTTTCGTGCCTCAAAGATTTTTTCCAGTTCCTCTTTTGCATATTCTTTCATTTTTTTTCTCCATTTTGATTTTTTGATTTGATTTTATCGTTTCCGATTTTTTACTTTTTCTGTGATGACGCTCAAAATCTCGTCGTGCGTTACAAAAAGAAGCGCGATTCCAAAAATCGCAAAAATGAGCGCGCACAAAACGAGCGGAACGCCTTGAGAAACAATTTTTCCGAACGAAGAAACGCGCGGCAAAACGAGCGAGCGCAAAAAATACGTTGGAATTGCCGCTAAAATCGAAAAAATCGTGATTTTTGCTGCGTACAAAACCGTTCCCGTTGTTACGGATTTTACGTTGATTTTTTTGTTCCGACGCAAAAAAAATAAAAGCGCGACTGTATTCATAAAACTTGCCACGGAAAGCGCAAGCGCGATTCCGCCACCGCCAAACGGAGAAACAAGCGCGAGCGCGAGCGCGATATTGACAAAAAATCCAAAAATCCCTGCAACCGTTGGAGAGCGCGTGTCGCCTTGCGCGTAAAAAGCGGGCGACACGATTCTGTTGAGCGCGATAAAAAAAAGTCCCGCGATGTGAAATCGAAATGCGTGAAGCGTCATCAAAATGCTTTGCTCGCCAAATTTGTTCGATTTGTAAATCAGCGAAATGATTTCTCGTCCACAAATGAGCGAAAAAAACGTTACGGGCAGCGCGATGAGCGCGATGATTTTCATTGATTTTGAAAGCATTTCGTTAAAATCGTTCCATTTGTCTTTTTTGGCAAGCGCGGACAAATCTGGCAAAATGACCGTTCCGATTGAAACCGCAAAAATCCCCAAAATCAATTCTTGCAGTCGAAGCGAATATTGCAGACTTGAAACCGTGCCCGTTTCGGCATTTCCCGCAAGCGCAGTGGAAACCGCGTCGTTGAGTTGATACGCCGCCATTCCAATAATCGTTGGCACGATGAGCGCGCAAACTCTGCGAGTTCCTTTGTTTGTGAATGTTTTTTTGAGCGAACTTAAACCTGTGAGCCATTTTGTTTTTAGAACAAAAGGCAACTGAAAAAACGCTTGAACGATTCCGCCCGCCGTAACGCCCACAGCCATTGCGCGGGCGGGATTTTCCATGTGCGGAGAAAGAATGTACGTTGCGCCGACTACAATCGCGTTAAAAAGAATCGGCGTAAATCCAGAGGGTGCAAAAATTCGCACTCCGTTCAAAACTCCCTGAAAAAATGCCGCCAGCGAAATAAAAAAAAGGTACGGAAACATGATTCTTGTTAAAAGTATCATTTCTTTGATTGCTTCCGACTCGTCGCCTTTGTAAAAAAGGGGCGCGATTATGGGGGAAAAAACAATTCCGATTGTTACGACGATTGCCGTTAAAAATGTTACGAGCGTGAGCGTTGCCGAAACGAACGCCTTTGTTTCAGTGGCAGCGTTTTCGTCTGAGCGAGAAAGAAAATCGCGGAACGTTGGAATAAACGCCACCGAAATCGAATTTTCTGCAAAAAGCCTTCGGAGCAGATTTGGAATCATAAACGCGATTGCAAAAGCATCCGCGTAGACGCTCGTTCCAAGAAACCGCGCCTTTGTGATTTCTCGAAGAAGCCCTAAAACCCTTGAAGCAAGCGTAAGAATCGAAAGCGAAACTCCAGAAACCATGAGCGAACGATGATTTTTCATAAAAACAATAATAGCGATTTTGAATAAAAAAATCTCCAAAAGAAAAACGGTGGCATAAAAACTCAAAAACTGCCAGAAACAAAAAACGGCATCGAAATTTGATGCCGTTTTGAAAAATCAAAAAAATTGCCTACAGCCCCAGCAATTCCGTGTACGCTTTGAGTGCGCCGTCGGCTTTGCCCGAAAGCACGGTCTTTGCGAGCGTCTTTCCGAGTTGCACGCCTTCTTGGTCAAAGCTGTTGATGTTCCACAAGAAGCCCTGGAACATCACTTTGTCCTCAAAGTGCGCGAGGAGTGCGCCAAGCGTGCGCGGCGTGAGCCGCTCTCCGTGGATGAGGCTCGACGGACGACCGCCCGCGAACGATTTGTTCGGGTCGCTGTCGGTCTTGCCGCAGGCGAACGCGAGGATTTGCGCCGTCACGTTTGCGCCGAGTTTTTTCTGGCTCGTCGAGCCTTCAATCACCACGTCGCTGCCCGCCTGATTTTCCTTGAACGCGATGAACTGGAGCGGCACGATGTCCGTTCCTTGGTGCAAAAGCTGGTAGAACGAGTGCTGGCCGTTCGTTCCCGGCTCTCCAAAAATGACGGAACCTGTCACGTAATCGATTTTTCCGCCAAAGCGGTTCACGCTCTTTCCGTTCGACTCCATGTCGAGCTGCTGCAAGTGCGCGGGAAAGCGCGAAAGCGCCTGCGAGTACGGAAGCACCGCCGTTGCGGGGTAGCCCTGCACGTTGCGCTCGTACACGCCGATGAGCGCGTCAAGAAGCGCAGGGTTTTTGAGGATGTCGCGGTTCGTCGCCAATTTGTCCTCTTCCGCCGCTCCTTCCAAGAATTCGGCGAACACGTTCGGCCCGAACGCGAGCGAAAGCACTGCGCCGCCCACGCCGCTCGTCGAGGAGTACCGCCCGCCGATGTAGTCGTCCATGTAGAACGCGGCGAGGTAGTCGGGATTGTGCGCGAGCGGGCTTGTTTCGCTCGTCACGGCAATCATGTGCTTCGCGGGGTCAAGCCCCGCCTTTTTGAGCGCGTCCTTCACGAACGACTCGTTGGTGAGCGTCTCAAGCGTCGTTCCCGACTTTGAGACGAGGATGAAAAGCGAGTGCGCCAAATCGACCGACGAAAGCACCGCCGCCGCATCGTCGGGGTCAACGTTCGAGATGAACTTCGCCTCAAGCTTGAATTTTCCCGCCTTTTTCGCCCAGTTTTCAAGCGCAAGGTACATGGCGCGCGGTCCCAAGTCCGAGCCGCCGATTCCAATCTGCACGACCGTGGTGAACTTCTCGCCCGCCGCGTTCGCGATTTTTCCCGAATGAACGTCGTTCGCAAAGTCGGCAATGCGCTTCTGCTCCTTCACGTAGAACTCGCGCTTGTTCACGCCGTCCGCCTGCACGTCGTTTCCGAGTTGCCCGCGCAACAGGTGGTGCAAGACGAGCCGCTTTTCGCCCGTGTTCACGACCGCGCCGTTGTACGTCTCGGCGAACTTTTCAACGAGCTGCGCCTCGTCAGAAAGGCTTGCAAGAACGGCAAGAATCTGCTCGTTCACCTGCTTTGCCGCAAAATTGTACGAAAGCCCCGCGCCCATCGGCACGCTGTACTTTACCACGCGCGCCGCCGCGCCCGCGCCACTAAGCTCCGCCGCCACCGAAACCGCCCCTTTGAGCGACTGGAGCTTTTTGAACGACGCGAGCGTGTCAAGATTTTCCCAAGAAATAGCCATATTTTCCTCCAAAATTGGATTGCATGATTTAGGAGATTATAGCACGGATTTGAGACTTCCGACTAAAAATCTTTACGTTGGATTTTTTGAAATCAAAATCGAAGCGTGCGTTTATCCCAGTCTTTTTGGTGGTGTTACAGAAAGTATGCTGGGAGCGGTGGTTGAGCGTGTCGAAATCACCAGCTTTAAGGTCATTTCGACACGCTCAACCACCGCAGTATGCCTAAAAACTGATTTCCGTTGTTTTTTGACGAATTATTTTCCGTTCTCCAAGAATTTTCGCAGTTCCGTCTCCGTTGGAGTAGCTTTTGGGTGACAGGCAAAATAGTGCGTTATGGGGAAATCCGTGCCGTAGCGTATGCGGTCGGCAAATCCCGCGCTTTCGATTTTTTGCCTTGTGTCGTCCGAGACAAAAGCCGTGTCGCAGAGCGTGTTCGGATATTTTTTGAGCATTTCAAGCGTTTCTTTAAGCGGTCGGCAGTGGGCGAGCTGCACGGTGACGCTCGGATGCTTGGCAATCAGTGGCTCAAAGAGAGCGGGAAGCTCGAATGGGTCTGGGCCACAGTGAATCAGCACGAAAAGCGAGTTCGCCTCCGCATACGAAAAGACTTTCTCTGCAAGAGCCATCGTCCGCGAGTCCGCCAAATCCCAGCGGTTTCCGCGCGGGTGGAGTTTGAAGCCCTCATAAGGAAGCTCCGCCATCGCCTGTTCCACACTCACGGCATCTGAAAAATGGATTTCTGGCACTACCCAGTAGAGCGGGTGCGCACTCATGCCGACCTTCGCCGCCTCTTCCAACGCCTCCTGCACTTCATAGCGGATAAGCTCGTATAGCTCTCGCGCGGTGGGAAGCGACTTTTGCAAATCGGCGTTTCCCTGCACGGCAAAACTCTCCTTGCAGTACCGTTCGGAAGTCGTCGAGGAAAAATATATTTCGTCCGTTCCGCTTGATTTTAGCGCGCCGATGACGGCTCTCGGCTCGTAGTAAATCTCGTGCCACTGCCCCGTGTGAATGTGGTAGTCGCATTTTGTATTCATAAAAACTCCCAACAAACAGTTTCTTTTATCAAAAAATATGCTATAATCTCCGTGAGGAGGAAATCATGGCATCGTTAGCACTAAAACAAGAGGCGACAGCACTTCTGAACCAGCTTTCGGAAGCAGACTTGTATGCCACCGTATTGTATATGCAATTCATAGAGCATCAGAAAAAATCAAAGAGAGATTCTGAAATGCTCGCAAAAGCCGAACGCGACAGGCATGATGTGGAGATAATCAATGCTAATGCTGAATATCTCAACCAAGGGGCAGAAGAAAACCTTGAATTTCAAGCCGACATCTGGGAGGACGAATGAAACGCGGAGAGCTTTACCTCGTGGAACGCGCCACAAAAAACGACACGAAAAAACAGCGTGTCTATGCCGTGGTAAGCAGGCAATCTTTAATCGACGCAAACTATTCAACGGTTATCTGCGCCCCAGTTTACACAACGAACGAAGGCTTGCTAACCCAAGTTCCACTTGGAATTGAAGAAGGATTAAAACATTCCAGTTGTATTCGTTGCGATGAACTTGTAAGCATCAAAAAAACAGACCTTACAAACTACATCGGCTGCCTTTCCCCAGCAAAACGCGGAGAGTTGAAGACTGCCCTCCGAGTCGCGCTCGACATTGAATAAATTTACTTTTTCAGCCCCCTCAGCCTCGCCTCCCGCCAGTCAAGCACAATCTGCTTGTTCTTTGCGGCGACCGCGCAGAAGTGGCGGTTGATTTCAAGCGGGTTGCCCGTGGGCGATTCGTTCGCGTTGCGCACCATGCACGGGGCGCAGAAAGCAGCCCTATCGCACTTGCAGCATTCACCGCCGCCTAAGTCTTTCATCTTCAAAGACCGAAGCCACTTGATTTTCTCGCTGTTATCCCAGATTTCCTGGAGCGGCTTTTCGTTCAGGTTTCCCAGCACCATCTCCTGCCAGCCCGCACACGGGTAGACATTTCCGTTCGCCACCATGCAACACGAGGAGATTCCCACGCCACAGAGCCGTCGTTCCGGGTTGAACTGGTTCTCGTTGCATCTCTCCACGAAGTCGGGCGCGAGAATCGCCTCCTGATAGTCCACATCGTCCGCCATGATGTCGCTGATGACCTTGCCCGCCTCTTCCACCGTGAGGCGGTTGGCGAGGTTTGATGTCCCGTGGTTGAACTGCGCCATCATGATGTAGTCGGTCTGCGCGCGGATTTTATGCTCGTGGCACCAGCGGAGGACCTCGCCGTAGTCGTCCTTGTTGCCCTTCATCGTGGGGCAGGAAACGTGGAGCGGAAGGTCGTTCTCGATGAGCTTAAGGATTGCGTCGCGCGTCTTGTAGAAGCTGCCCTTCAGCTGCGTGATTGCGTCGTGGTGCTCAGGGTTCATCGAGTAGAGCGAGGTCTGAACGGAAGAAACATTGCCATCCTTCATAATCGCGATAATCTCATCGTCAAGCAAAGTCAGATTTGAGAGGATGTTCACATAAAAGTCATAGTCTTTCGTGGCGCGGAGATATTCTTTGAACTTGGGATGCGTCATGCACTCGCCGCCCGAAAGCGTGACCGAAAGCACGCCCATCTTGGAAAGCTGCTCCTGCGTGGAGTAGTACAGCTCGTCAGTGATGTTGTAGAGCTTCAGGTCGTGCGGGATGTAGCAATGTACGCACCGCTCGTTGCACTTGCTCGTCAGCTCAATCTGGAAACTGGAAAGATGCGGCTTTCCCGCGAAGTGCTTCTCCAGAAATTCCTGCGTTGAGGAATCTGCCCGCTGAATCGTGGGCGTGAAATCGTCGCGGATTGTCTTGGGCTGCACCGCGTTGTAGGTAAAGCCCGTGTCGGCGGCAGAAAGCTCCGCCTCGCTCCCGCCCTTGATGATGAAGCCGTCGGCAACGAGCGCGTCGTAGAATTCCGCCGCGTCCGCCCTGATTGTCTCTCGGCTCACATCATCGTCCGCAAAGGCGGGCATGATTTTGTCAACCAGCTCATCGAGCGACTGCGGCTTTCGGCTCAAGGCGCACAGGAATACCGTGCCGCTCTCGTTGGTGCAGCGGTCGTTGAAGATTCCCGTGCTAGTGATGTAGCCCACACCGTCGTAATTTCTGATGTAGGTGTCTTTTTTCTGTCTGTAGAGCATTTTGTACCTCTTAAAATCTTCTGTCATGTTGAGGTATCGGGCTTTGCCCAGCCGAAACATCTCTTGCGTTAGAGATTCTTCGGGCTGTGCCCCAAGAATGACAAAAATTGTATCTATATTTTTCTTTTGATTTATGATATACTGTATATAAATGAACCAAGGAGGTTTTATTATGCGAACAATGACACAGCGCGAAGCCCTTGACCAGCTGCCCGATGACAGCATGGTAAAGAAAATCATGCTCCATATCCTCAACACGCCCAAGCCCGATTTTACCGAGCTTGACCGCGAGATTGACGAAGAAA
>CALFJF010000055.1 GCA_937877535.1 uncultured Treponema sp. | reverse complement strand
CTTATAATCAAGCATTTCTGCCGCACATTCATTCAAAACTTCTTCCGGCAAGCAAGAAGGACCCGCGCTAAAATTGTAGACTCGTGACATTTTGTACCCCTGTCATTTTCCGAATTCGCTTCGGATTTTCTTTTGTGAATTTTCTCACAGATTGTACGATTATTTTAGCCGTTTTTGAAAGAAATGGTCAATCATTTTGCCCAATTTTCTGGAAAATCGAACACTTTTCTGTGAATTTTTTAACAGAAAAGTGTTTTTTCGACGCGCTCTTTTGCCCAGTTTTTCGGTGGTTGCGTCATTTTGAGGGAGCGAAGCGACCGAAGAATCTATATTTTCAATGTAAGTGAGATTTTTCGCTTTGCTCAGAATGACAGATAATTGCTTATCAAGGGGCTTAAGCCCCTTGTTTCCTAACGGATTTCAAGGTGCGATATGCCCAAGTTTTTTCGCTGGTCACAAAAACTTCGGTGGTTGAGCAAAAACTTCGGTGGTTGAGTTTATCGAAACCACAAGCAACAAAAAATCCGTCGGCGGTCATTTCGAGAACCTCAATGACCAATTCTTCGGTGGTTGAGCCTGTCGAAACCACGACCAACAAAAAATTCGCCATCGGTCATTTTGAGAACCTCAATGACCAAAACTTCGGCGGTTGAGCCTGTCGAAACCACGACCAACAAAAAAACTCCCACCAGCGGTCATTTCGATAAACTCAATGACCACAATTTCGCTGGTCACAAAAACTTCGGTGGTTGAGCCTGTCGAAACCACAAGCATCAAAATCTCTGAATTTTCTTGACCAAATTTTTTGCTGCGACTACTTGCGTGTTTTCTTTTTTTTTGTAGAGTACTTCATATTTTTCTGAAAAAAGCGGAGCGGGCTTTTTGTGGAAAAGCCGCCGCAAAAACAGAAACAAATCATGGAGGAAAACCTATGAAACTTTCAAAGAAAGTTATCGCTGCGTTTAGCGCAGCAGCGGCTCTCGCATTAGCGGGAACATTCGTGTCTTGCTCTGACGACGACGATGACAACGACGAGAACGGTTGGATTTCTTGGGACGGCAAAAATGCCACAATCACCGCCGACAACTCGGAAGGAACAAGCGACACTCGCGCGTGGAGTTTTGAGGACACGCACTACAACGCAGTCGAAACCATTACAATCAAAGACCTCTCAAAAGCACAAGCGTCGCCAGTTGGCTACATCTTTGGCTACAAGGCTGAAAATAACAAAGCGTCGTTTGGTCTTGCAGGCATTCGCGTAAACAGCGATAAGGCACAGTTGTACGTTTCTTGGTACAAAAATATCGATGTTGGAAGCGCACTTACGGCAAACACTGAAAAGAACTTTGGCGTTGCAAACGCTCAGTCGTTCTCTACCGCTGAGGAATTTAAAGCGTATGATGGAGACCTCCCTGCTGAGTACGATGCAACAAAAGCAATTGCGAAAGCGTCATTTGCAGATGTTGGTTTCAACTTCAATGATGATAAAACGGAAGTTGGAGCGGTTATTGACCTTCGCTCTTATGACGACGGTTCGTACACAATCCGCGCATACGCAGAAACATCAAAAGCAGAGAGCGACCGCAAAGAGTCAAAAATGACCGATGAAGGACTTTTTAACAACATTATCTTCAAAAAGAACACCACTACAGAAACGAACGAGGTAGAGACCAACGCTCTTAAGATTGGAAACGATAGCACTGTAAAAAGCATTGAGATTCCAGCAAGCGTTACAGGACTTACGAAAGCAGAAAAACGCAAAGTTGGCGCATACGTGAACGCAGTTGCAAAAACAACCGTCAACGCAACGATTACCGTTTCTGACGACAAAGGCGCAGACGAAGTTGTCGAAGAATAACCATTGATTTTTCCGCTCCGCTTGACCGGTGGCGCGTGAAAGTAAGGCACTGGCAAAATCTCCCGCCAGTGCCTTTTTTTGTGCAAAAAACTTTGTTGGTTGCAAAAAACGTGGTGGTTGAGCCAAATTTTTGGTGGTTGAGCCTGTCGAAACCACAGCCAACAAGAAAATCCGTCGGCGGTCATTTCGAGAACCTCAATGACCAATTCTTCGGTGGTTGAGCCTGTCGAAACCACAAGCAACAAAAAATCTGTCAGCGGTCATTTCGACGCGCTCTTTTGCCCAGTTTTTCGGTGGTTGCGTCATTCTGAGGGAGCGAAGCGACCGAAGAATCTGTATTTTTGATGTAAATGAGATTTTTCGCTTTGCTCAAAATGACAGATGATTGCTTATCAAGGGGCTTAAGCCCCTTGTTTCCTCACGGATTTTTAGGTGCGATAATGCCAATTCTTCGGTGGTTGCGCCAAGTTCTTTTGTTGGTTGAGCCAAGTTCTTTTGTTGGTTGAGCCAAGTTCTTTTGTTGGTTGAGCCAAATTTTCGGTGGTTGAGCCTGTCGAAACCACAGGCGGCAAGAAAATCCCGCCTTTGTTATTTCAAAATAACCCAGGTTGCGCCACTGCCGCCCATTGTGTGGTCAGGATGACCGCTCGTGCCGAGGTGCGCATTTTGCTCGATGAATTGCTGAACGACTTTTCCCAAAACGGGGTCGCTTCCACGCGCGTTATGATTGCCTTTTCCGTGAACTATCAAGATTTTTTTGAGACCGCGACGCACACATTCTGCAACAAACGACTCTAATTTTGACCAGGCTTCGTCGCGCGTTAGACCGTGCAAGTCGATTTTGGCTTCAGGCTTCATCGTTCTAATATATTCGCGACTTTCCATGCGCACTTTTTCGTTATACGAATCGAGTTCCGCGTCTTTGTCAACAGTTCCATGCCGCCTGAGCCACAATTCCAAAGGATGTATGCGTTTTTTTGTCGCCTCTTCCATCAATTCTTCGTCGCTTTTTTTTGCGCTCAACGCTGCTTTTTCTTCTTTTGACGGCGCATTCGCCTTTTTTCGAGAAATCTGTCGCCCGTTTTCGTCGATATTCGACCTTTTTTTGCTCCCTCCCGCGCCGTTTTGAGAGTGCGCATTTTCCCACTCGCCGAGTATATCTCCAAAGGATTTTTTCATTTTTCCTCCCCTTTTTTCGTTTTTGCATTTTTGGTGGTGTTACAGAAAATATGCTGGGAGCGGTGGCCTAAGTAGACTGAAGGTCGTATCGAAACCACAGAATCAAGCAATCGGTGGTTTCGACACGCTCAACCACCGCATATTGCTTACAGGTCAGCATACATTTTGTAACATATCTCATTTTTGAAATCGACTGTTATTTTATAAAAAAAACCGATTCTTTTTTAGTCCACCCCGCGCCGTTTTTGCCAGAAATAAAAAGGTAATCGCCGATTTTGTTTTCAACGTAAACTCGCTCGGCGCATTTTATGGGAATCGGACGAAGCGGCTGCGTTTCTTCGGGAACAAAAAAGAGCGCGTCCGACGCAAAAATTGCCACGCTTTTTTTTAGCAAAAAGAATTCTTTTGCGCCAAAGAAAAAAAACAAAAAGGTCAAAAAAAGCACAAAAAATGCCGCGCGGTTTTTCAAAAAAAGCAAAAAGACAAAAAGCAAAAGAAACAGCGCGCCAAAAATCAAAAAAAATGCAAACAGAATTGTGTTCGGCTCGTTTTTTTGATGAAAAATTCCACATTCTTCTTCTATTGCGCGTCTTTTTGCGCGGGATTTTCCAAAAAACGGGATTTCTTCGCGCTCTTTTTTTCGCGCTTCGCAAATTGCTCGCGCTTTTTCCAAAAAATCTTCGGTTTTGGCAGTTTCGATTTTTGTTTCATCAAAAGCGTCAAAAAAAACGCGCTCGATTTCCGCATTTTCGTTTTTTTGAGATTGAAAATCAGAAACCTCGTTTGCGCTTTCCACAAAAATCGTTTTTCCCGAAAGAACAATCCGCTCTTTTTTTCCAGAAAACGAAATCACATCGGCAAAAAAATTCGGAAGCGCGTGATTTCCTTTTGAAAGCGGCATCCAATCGAGTTCGCAAAGAAGCGTGGGAGAAGCGGAAAAATCGCTTTTTGACACATCAAACGGCTTGAACGGCAAAACCTCGCTCACGATTGCGTCTTCGGGCAAATCGTAAGAAAGCGAAACGACCGACAACGCAAATCGCGAAAACACGCGCAACCGAACGCGCTCAAAGGCTTTTCCGCCCTCCAAAAAATCAAAAAAAAGAATCGGCTTTGCCTCTTTTGGATTTTCAAAAACGGAAAACGGCTCAAAATGCGCAAAAACGCGCCTACCGTCCACGCTCAAAGGAATTGCTGGAAAAGCAAAATCGTCCGCAGAATCAAACAAAATCGTAACGGCGATTTTTGTTCCGCGAATCGATTTTTCTTTTACGTCTTCGCCGAAATGCACGGAAACAACGTGCGCACCGCTCGGAAGCGAATCAAACGCGGCATTGTCAAGAGAAACGCGCTCTGGCGAAAAATCGGAAACAAAAAGCGAAAATTCGTTTTCTTCGCCCAAAAAAACGTTTTTTGGAGAACGAAACACCAATTCGTCAAAAGTGTCGCAAAAAGCAAACGAAACGGTGCAAAAAAACAAAATCCCAAAAAAGCGCACAAATTTAATAATCCAAAACATCGTCTTTTTCCTCGCCACCGCCAAAATTTTTATATCGCTCCGACTCCGCCTCGCGCAAAATCGTAAAAATCGCTTGCTCTCGTAACGACGCTTCGGATTTTTTTTCGTTCGCTTCGTTGATTTCTTTTGATTTTTGAGAATGTTCCGTTTCTTTTACTTTTTTTTGACAAAACTCCAAATTGATTTTTGCGTCCGCGTTTTCGCCGTCAAGCAAAATCGATTTTTTGAAAAACTCCGCTGCCGTTTGAAAATCGCCTTTTTTGAAAAAAATCACGCCTTGATTGTACGAAACCGCCGACAAAAAATCGTTTTCCAACACGTCCAAAAACGCGATGTTTGACAGTTTTTCAAGAGCCGCGTCCAATTCGTCCAACGCGATGTACGTTGCGGCAACGTTAAAAAACGCGTAAGCGCGAGTGCGTTCATCTTGAGAATCAATGAGCGGGTAAAAATCCGCCGTGGCAAGAAAAAAATCGCCATTTTTATATTCCGCCACGCCTTTTACCGTTTTGAGTTTTTGAGAAATCTGAAAACCGTTTTTTGAGCAGCCCGCAAGAAAAAAAACGGAAAAAATGGCAGAAAAAACGGCGCGTTTTTTTTGAAAAAATCGCGAAACATTACATTCGTTCAAAAAAATCGACAAAACAAAAAATAAAAGCGCACCAATTTCAAAAAATCGATGCCGAGAAACGGGACGCATTTCTTTTTCTGTGCCGTTTTCGTCCAAAGAAAGCGCGGAAATCAAACGCGCCGCGCTGCCTTTTTTTTCAGCAAGCACAAAATGCGCTCGCTCTTCTCCAAAAGACGCGGCGCACACGCGGTTGGCATTTTTGCAAATCTCAGAAAGTTCTTTTGATTTTAGTGCCGTCCACACGCGCGTTTTTCCGTCGCCCGCCGTAACGTCCGCGCCTGTTTCGCTTCCAAAGCCCACAAAAAAAACCTGGATTCCACGCAAAACCGCCTTTTCAACTTCGCTCAAAAGTTTTCCGTCCGTTTCGTCGCCGTCGGTAAAAATCACAATCGAGTTTTTTGACGACGAAGCATTTTTGAGCGCGTTCACCGCACAGTCAATTCCGCTCCCCAAAGAACTCCCCGCCGCCGTCATAAGAGCAGGCGAAAGCGAAGTCAAAAGCAAGTCAAAAGACGCAACGTCGTCCGTGAGTGGCAACGCCAAAAATCCTGCGCCCTTTGCGATTACCGCCGCAACCGTGGAAGAAGGAAGATGGTTCAAAATGGCACTTGCGTATTTTTTGGAAGAATCGAGTCTTGAAAACCCGTGAAAATCAACGGCTTCCATGCTGTGCGAAATGTCAAACACAAAGCAAACGGAACTTGCCGTTTTGGAAACAAAAACCGCTTCCGTTCCAAAAGAAATGCCCGAAGAAGCCAAAATCGCGCTTGTCCAAAACAAAAATGCGCATATCATTTTTGAAAAAAACGAAAAATTCCAGCGATTTGGAACGTCCTTTTTTCCAAAAAGCACGCGAGAAACCGACTTAAATCGAAAAATCACAAGCAAAAGCACAAAAAACGCGCACGGAATCAAAAGCAAAAGCAACGGTCTTTCAATAAAAAACATGGTTCCTCCAAAAATCACGCGACTGAAAAAAACAACACGCGGCGCACAAAAATCGAAAGCGCAAAACACAAAAGCGACGCAAACAGAAAAAAAGCATAGCGAGCGTGCAACACGGTTTTTACGGAAAAACGAGCGTCTTTTGATTCTTTTTCAAAAACGCGGGAAAGCGAAGTGGAAAGAGAAGCAAGCGAATCGATTTCAAAGTACAGTCCGCCGCCTTCTCGTGCAATTTTTCTGAGCGGTTCTGGATTAAACGCGCTTTCGTAATACCTTTTTTTCACAATTCCCGTTTCTGGCTCTTCGTATTCAATCGGAACGGTTCCGTTTGTGCCAAGTCCCAAAACGTACAGCGAGATTTCTTTTTCTTTGGAAAGTTTTGCTGCGGTAATCGGATTGATTTTTCCCGCATTGTTTTCGCCGTCCGTTAAAAGCACAATCGCCTTTGATTTTGCGCGAGAAAACGCCAAATGATAGACGGCGCAAGAAAGTCCCGTTCCGAGTGCGCTTCCGTCGCCCAGTTCGCCCAACCGAACAGAAGAAAGGCGCGAAAGAAAATGCTCTTTGTCTTTTGTGGGCGGAACAACGAGTGCCGCTTCGCTTGCAACGCAAACGAGCGCGAACGAAAATCCGTCCGCGTTGGAAACGAGCGTGCTGACTGTGCGCTTTGCAGCCTCAAATCTGCTTGTGCTTCCGCTCAAAAACGACATATCGATTGAAGCCATTGAAGGGCTTGTGTCCAAAACAAAAAGGATTTCGTTTTCGCGGTCAAAATACGATTTTTCTTGCTGGCTCGAAATGGGTTCTGCCAACGCGCAAATCAAAAAAAAGAACGAAAAAATCAAAAAAATCTTTGAAAGGCGCAAAAGAATTCTAAAAAAGGGACTTTTGAACGAAAACGCCTGTCCTTTCCAATCGGAAAGCGTGAGCGGAATTGAAGGCGCGGAAAAAAAGCGCGTTTTTCTCAAAATCAAAACGAGCGGCAAAATCAAAACGAGCAAAAAATACGCTGGACGCAAAAACGTAATTCCAAAAAACGTCATAAATCCTCTTTTTTTTTCAAAAAATCAAAAATCGATTTTGAAACGCAATCCAAAAGCGAAGCGCGTTCGTCGGGCAAAAGCGCAAAATCGCCACAAGAAAATCGAACAGCGTCCGTGCGATACAAAACCGAAAAAAAACAAGCAAACGATTCGATTTCGTTTTCAAAAAGCGCGGCGATTTTTGTTTTGATTTCAAAACTCGTGAGCGCGGAAAAATCCGCTGCGCATTTTTTTTCCAAAAAGGAGCGCACAATATTTTGTAATTCTTTGCAAAACGCAGAATCGGAATACGTTGCATTTGTTTTTTTGAGTTTTTTTAAGTTTTTGAGTGCGCGACGAGCATTTTTTTTTGCGCGAACATGAAAAAAAACGGTTTGCCATTTTGAAGAAAATGCTCGAAATCTCAGAAAAAAAAGAATCAAAAAAAATGTGCCACACAGCAAAAGAAACGCAAAAAAAAGCAAAACGAACGCCGTTCCTTTTAGAAAAAGTGGCGAACGGTGCGGCAAAAAAGAAATCGAAGGCGAGCGTGTTAACGCCGATTCCACGTTCACCGAAGAAAGTTCGATGCGCTGAACGGGAAACGCCGCCTCTCCTCCGCGCGAATATTGAACGAGCGCACCCGCGTCAAAAACGGGAAAATCGAGCGAGCCTTCCTGCCAAACGGTGATTTTCAAAAGAAGCAAATACGAGTAGAGCGAATCTTTTTTTGGCGGAAGCGACGAAAGCGAAGCGGAGCGAACGAGCGCGTGATTTTGAAACGCAAGAAAAGGCGGAAAATCGGTTTTGAGAAAAAATTCGCCAGAAAAATCTTCGGGAAGAAACGGTTTTTTGGAATTGAATTCAACTCGAAAAAGCGCGGTGTCGCCCACAAAAAGGGGCGACGGCACAACCGAACGCGACACGATTTGAGAAAAAACGGGAAACTGAACGAAACATCCCAAAAAAAGCCACAAAAACGCACGAATCAACGCGGACGCTGACGATTTTTGAAACAAAATCACGGTTTCCTCCGCTCGCAAAAGAAATTTGAAAGCGCACGTGCGTAATCGAAAGGATTTTCGGAAAACGGCAAAAAAATCACGCTCGCATTTCCTTTTGAAGCCGCTTCTTTCAAAAATTCGTCACGAGAAGACGCGGCGTTTTTCCATTCGCTCAAAAAGGCGCGAGAAAAAAGCGGCAATTCGCGTTTTTCGCCTCCCTCCGCGTCAAAAAAGGGAAGCAATCCAAGGCGCGGAAACGATTTTTCAAAACGAGATTCGATTTTTGCCAAAACCACGTCGTGCCGATTTGAAAGAACCGAAAAAATCGGAATCCACTCTTTTTTTAAAACTCTAAAATCCGAAAAAATCAAAACAAGCGACTTTTTTTTGAGAATCGAGGCAGCAAGTTTGAGCGCGGAAGAAAGCGCGGTTCCGTTTTTTTTGCTCGATTCAAAAGCGTCGATTTTGGAAAGAATCAAAAGCGCGTTTTCTTTTTTGGGAGAAGGGTGTGCGCAAAATCGAACTTCGTCGTCGAACAAAATCGCGCCAACAGAGCCAGATTGCCGTTTGCACGACGCAAGCGACAAAGCCGCGCTCCAGGCAGATGCGCGAAATTTTCCTTCCAAAGAAGAAACCATTGAAGCCGAGCCGTCCAAAAGAATCAAAACGTTCAAATCGCTCTCTTCTTCGTACATTTTCACAAAAGCGCGATTCATTCTGGCAGTAACGTTCCAATCGATTGAGCGAACGCTGTCGCCGAGTTGATATTCGCGAACGCCGCAAAACTCGCTCCCCTGCCCGTACCGCCTTGAACGAAAAATCCCCGCGCGAAGTTCTTTTGAAAGAATCAGCGACGAAAGATTCAAAGCCGAAGAAAGAGAATCGAGATTTTTTCTAAACTGCAAACCGACGTTGTTCATTTTTACGGAACTGGCAACAAAGAAAGGATTTTTGAAATGAGCGCGTCCTGCGTGATTCCGTCGGACGTGGCTTCGTAAGAAAGCGAAATGCGATGACGCAAAACCGCGTGCGCACACGATTTTACGTCGTCGGGAAGCACAAACGTGCGACCGGCAAAAATGGCGCGAACGCGAGCGCATTGCAAAAGCGCAATGCCCGCACGAGGCGACGCGCCTTCAAAAATGTAGCGTTCAACGTCGCCTTGCCGAAGATGCGAAAAATCCGCCCCGCCTTCGATTTCTCGCGGACGAGTGGAACGCACGATTGACACGATGTACGCAAGGATTTTTTCGTCGCACACGATTTTTTTTGAAAGCAAGCGAAGCGCGGCGATTTTCTTTTCATTCAAAACCGCATTCACAAAAACAAACGCCGCCTCGCCCGCTGTCTGAACGATTTTTATCTCGTCATCCGCGCTTGGATACGGAACGACGATTTTGAGCAAAAATCGGTCGAGTTCCGCCGCTGGAAGCGGGTACGTTCCGTCTTGCTCAATAGGATTTTGCGTTGCAAGCACAATGAACGGTTCTGGAAGCGCGTATGTTTTTTCTCCAATCGTAACTTGCTTTTCCGCCATTGCTTCCAAAAGCGCACTTTGCACTTTTGCCGGCGACCGATTTACTTCGTCGGCAAGAACAACATTTGAAAAAATCGGTCCTTTTCTTACAGAAAATGTCCCGCTCTGTTGCTCAAAAAAAAGCGTTCCCAAAATATCCGCAGGAAGCAGGTCGGGCGTAAACTGAAGTCGCTTAAAAGAAAGAGCCGAAATGTCCGCAAACGTTTTTACGGCAAGCGTTTTTGCCAGCCCCGGCACGCCCTCAAGAAGAATATGTCCGCCCGCAATCACTGCCGTCAAAATCCCGTCAATCACCGCTTCTTGCCCCACAATTCGTTTTGCCGCCTCGCTTTTGCAGGACTCAATGAGGATTTTTGCCGCTTTTACATTTTCTTCAGTCAGTTCCATATTTTTTTCCGATGTTTGAGTTTGAGGCACAATCAAAAAGAATCCCCCGAAAACATCGGGGGATTTCCACAGTTATTTTGCGGCAGCCTTTTCAGCCTTTTCCTCAGCGTTGATTTTTGCCTCAAGTTCTTCGGCAGCCTTTGTAAGACTGCGCGACCATTTGAGGTAATTCATTGCCTTTTGACCTACGAGTTCTTTAACCTTTGCGCCCTTTCCGATTTTGTCGCGAAGATAATAGAGTTTTGAGCGGCGAACTTTTCCAACGCGCACAACGTCAACTTTGATGACGCGCGGACTGTACACGGGGAACACACGCTCCACGCCCACGCCGTAAGAAATCTTGCGCACGGTGAACGTCTTTTTTACGCCCGTATTTTTGATTGCAATAACGATTCCCTCGTAAATCTGAATTCGCTTTGTCTTTCCTTCGATGATTTCAAAGTGAACTTTTACCGTATCACCAACTTTGTAATTGAGCGAATGCTCATTTTTTTGCTGTTCTTCGATTGTTTTAATCAAGTCCATTGTTTTCTCCTGTGTTGCCACTTGCCTGCTCAACAATGCGTTTTGCTTTGGCACGGCGGCGTTTCTTCGGGTTTTGGTGCTTTACAAAGCACTGTTCCGCGAGTTCCTCAATCATTTTTTCGGCTTCTGAAGTGAGCGTTCCCTGCATACGAGCCGTGGCAATCAAATCGGGTCTGTTTGCCAGCGTCTTCTGCAGCCGCTTTTTCAGCCGCCAAACGCGAATATGCTCATGGTTTCCGTTGGTCAGCACCTCAGGAACTGCCATGCCCTTGTACACAGCCGGACGAGTGTACTGGGGATATTCTAAAAGTCCGTCAGAATAACTTTCTTCGTCCAACGACTCGTGCGTGATAACGTCGTCCACCAGCCGGTACACGGCATCAATAATAACCGTTGCCGCTACCTCGCCGCTGGAAAGCACAAAATCCCCGATGGAGATTTCGTCGTCCACGTACTCGTCGATAATCCGCTGGTCGATACCTTCGTACCGCCCGCAGACAAGGACAAGCTCGTCTTTCCGGCTCAGTTCCAGCGCTTTCGCCTGCGTAAAGGGCTTACCACTCGGCGTCACATAAATGACGTGTTTCTTGTAAGCCTGCACGCTGTCAAGCGCCCGTCCGAGCGGCTCTGCCATCAAAAGTTGACCGGCACCACCTCCATACGGCTTGTCATCACATGTCTTGTGTTTATCAAAGGCAAAATCCCTGATATTCACCAAATCGTAGGCAATAATTCCCTTTTCAACCGCTTTCGCCATGATTGAGGCTTCAAAGAAAGCGCGCGGAATCTCAGGAAATAAGGTCAGCACGGTAAATTTCATGGAATTACTCCAGAATCCAGAGGTGCATGAGCTCGATTTTCTTTTCCAAAATGTCAACTTTTCCGATAAAACCCGCCTCTTTTTTGAGCGGAACAAAAACCGTTCGCGCTTTGAGCGAACCGTCTTTTGCTCGGAAAAACTTCACAGAATCGTCAAGAATCTCGGAGTCCTCGGCAAGGACAACCTCCAAAAGGTCGCCCGCACCGCCTTCCATTACGTTTGTAACCGTTCCCACCACAGCGGAAACGCCATTTGACAAACCGTTTTTGCCCCCAAAAACAAGGGAGCAGCCTTTCAAATCTTCGACATACCATTCGTCCTTTCCAAGAGGACGGGCATTGTCGCGCGGAACAACGATTTCCTGCTGAGAAAGTTTTTTTGCTTCCTCCAAAGAATCAATCCCGCTGATTTTCATATACAGGTCGCTTCCGCCGATTTCCACACGCTCCACTTTGTATGTGCGCGATTCTTTCGTCTTTGCGTCCCTTAGAGTTACCTCGGTCATGCGAGCAAAATGCTCCCGCTCGCCAGAAGTACTCTCCACTTTGAACTCGCCCGACACGCCATGCGGACTTCGGACGATACCAACAACGAATTCCGCCGTAAGACCTTTTTGAGCCTTGATTTTTGGTTCAAAAAGAGCGTTTTTTTTGTCAAAGCCTTTCATCAAACAAAGCCGAGCCTAATCAAGGATGTCCAAACTGTAGTGTCGTCCATCTTTGTTTGCGGACGCGCTCAAAATCGTGCGAAGAGCTTTTGCAATGCGCCCGTATTTTCCGATTACTTTGCCAATATCCCCTTGCGCCACGCTCAGTTCCAAAATGACTCCGCGCTCGCCTTCCGTTTCATTCACGGAAACGGCATCTGGCTCGTCAACCAAGGATTTTGCAATGTATTCAATCAGGTCTTTTTCCATAATTATTTTTGTTTTCTCAAAAATTATTTGCCCACAAAACCTTTTTTGTTAAAGATTTTGCGAACTGTCGCGGAAGGTTGCGCTCCAACGCCAATCCAGTATTTTGCGCGCTCTTCGTTGAACGAAATTTGCGAGTCCTCGGCGGCAATCGGCTGGTAATATCCGAGTTCTTCGATTGTTGTGCCGTCGCGAGGTTTTCTCGCGTCTTGAACGACGATTCGGTACGTTGGTCGAGCCTTTGCTCCGAATCTCTTTAGTCTGATTCTGACCATAAATCCTCCAAAAAGAAACGATGTTTCGCTTCAAAAAGTGAAGTTGTACTATATATTTTTTAGCGTATAAATGCAAGCGTTTCAGATTTTGTGGCGTTTGATTTTCCGCTTGAAGTGCGGAATTTTTTTGTGGTAGAATTTCCGAATGAACTTTGACACGCCGTTTTTGACAGAGCAAATAATCGCGTACATCGGAAACAAGCGCAGGCTTTTGCCGCTCATTTTTAACGCAATAGAATCAACGGGACTTGAGTTAGTTCCTGGGCTCAAATTTTTGGACGTTTTTTCAGGAAGCGGCGTAGTTTCAAGACTCGCAAAGTCGCTGGGATTTGAATTGTTTTCAAATGATTGGGAATTTTACGCAAACATCATAAGTCAAGGCTATCTTGCCGTAGACGAAAACGACATTGCAGACATTTTTGGTTCACAAGAAGAATTTTCGTCGCTGATTGAAAAAATAAACGCGCTTCCGCCGCCAAGCGAGGAAAATCAATACATCGCAAAATATTACGCCCCGCGCGAAGACGACGAAAACAAAGCGAATTGGAACACGGAGCGACTTTTTTACACGCGAAAAAATGCTCTCGCAATCGATAAAATCAGAAATTTTATAGAAGAAAATTTTTCGGAATCAACAAAGGCAAAAAATCTGCTGCTCGCAAATCTCGTCTACGAGTCTAGCACGCACACAAACACGTCTGGCGTTTTTAAGGCTTTTCACAAAGGATTCGGCGGACACGGCAAAGACGCGCTCGGACGGATTCTTGCAGAAATTCGTCTTCACAAACCTGTTTTGATAAACGCTCGCTCAAAAGTGCATATTTTTCAAGAAAACGCAAACGAACTCGTGCGAAAATTGCGCGGTCTTGACATCGCGTATCTCGACCCGCCGTACAATCAACATCAATATGGAAGCAATTATCATCTTTTGAACACGATTGCAAAATGGGACCATATTCCCGCGCCTCTCGAACTGAACGCAAAGGGAGTTTTGAAAGAAAAAGCAGCAATCAGGCACGATTGGGTGAACACGCGCTCGAATTATTGCTACCGCGACCTTGCAGAAGCGACTTTTGCCGATTTAATCGAACACACGGACGCAAAACACATCTTGGTGAGTTACAGCACCGACGGAATAATTCCGTTTGACGCAATGCGCGAAATTTGCATGAAAAAAGGCAGACTTTCAATCGTTACAAACGGCTACACAACGTATCGTGGCGGAAAAAAAAGCAATTCGCGCAAAAACGCAAACATCGAATTTATACTTTGCATTGACACGCGCGCAGAAAACGATTTTCATTCGCTCGGAAAAATCGATTCTGTTTTGGTCAAAAAACGGTTGCTCCTTCTTTTGAAGCAAAAATTCTCTGAAGAAAAAATCATCAATGCGGTGAATCATTTTTCGATTCTCGAATCTTCGCCCATTCTTTCCGTAAAAATCGGCGAACCGAAAAAAAAGCGCAAAAAAGGCGGAAAATCAATTTTCTTTCAGATAGAAGGAAACGGCGAAATTGAAATTGAAACGCTTGAACTGTTTGAGCTTTTGCCACCAGACGATTTGTCAACGCTTTCGACTTTGGCTCTTGCAGAAATGCACGCGCTTCTTTCTCCGTGCGTTTGCTGCACAAAAGAGGACGAACTTGACGAATTGCTCAAAAAAATCAAAAAAGGAAACGCGCCGCTTTCGCTTGCACGGAAAATTCCTTCAACGCTCAAAAATCTTGCGCACAAAAAAAATCGCGCGGTTTTTCAAAAATGGTTAAAAAAAACGGAAGATTTGGAAAAATCCGCGCCAGAAACGTTCAAAAAAATAAAAGAACAAATTGAAAATATAAAAAATCTCGCGCATTTGCGCTTTACGAATTAGAAAAATGAAAGAAATCGTAACAATTCTTGGAAATTGCGAGCGACTCGATGTTATTTTGCAAAAACGGCTCAAAGAATTTACGGGCGAAATCTCAAATTCAAAAATCAGGCGACTGATTTTTTGTGGCGCAGTAAAAGTCAGCGGAAAACAAATGCGCCACCCCGCCTACATGACAAAATCAGGCGAAAAAATCGACGTTTTTATTGAGCGCGAAAAACTGTTTTTGGAAAAAACGTGCGACGACGCGCCATTTTCTCTGACGGAAGAAAAAATCGTCTACGAAGATGGCGACATTTTGTGCGTTGATAAGCCCGCGCGGTTTCCAACGGAGCCGACTTTTCAAAAAAGCCGAGAAAATCTTTTGCATTGCGTGGTGGATTTTCTTTTTGAAAGGCAAAAAATCCTTTTTCCAAACGCAAAAAATCCGCCGTTTGCCACGGCAGTGCACCGACTTGACCGCGACACGAGCGGGCTTGTGCTTTTTGCAAAAAATCGAGCGGCGGCAAAAATGCTCCACGAATCATTTGAAAATCGAACTGTCAAAAAATCTTATTTTGCACTCGTTGAAAACAAAAAAGCCGTAAAAGATTCGTTTTTTGTGGAATTTTTTATGGGGCGCGTGAGCAAAAAAAGCGAAAGCGCAAAATGGGGCGCAGTTTTGGAAAAAGACGGCGGGAAATTTTCTCGGACGGAATTTTTTGTTTTGGGCGAGCGAAAAATCGGAAAAATGCGCGCGCTTCTTTTGGAATGTCAGCCGATTACGGGACGAACGCACCAAATCCGCGTGCATCTTTCTTCGCTCGGTCTTCCCATAATCGGAGACGAGCGGTACGGCGGAGCGAAATTTCCTCGATTGCTTTTGCACGCACACGCGCTTTCGTTTTTGCAACCGTCTTCAAAAGAAAAAGTGGAAATCGAATCAAAAACTCCAAAGGAATTTTTGTAAAATCTTTCAAAAACATCTGCCCACACGCAAAAAAAAACACTACAATAGATGAAAGAGAGGAAGACGATGAAAACTGTGAAAATCGCTTTTTTTGATACGAAATCGCACGAAAAGGCTTTTTTTGTAAAATCGGCAGCGCAAATCGAAGACGAGGCGGCGGCGGACGGAGCTGACATTGAAACTCTGGAAGGAAGCGTACACTTTGAGTTCGATTTCTTTTTGGACCATTTGAACGAAGGAACGGTCGAAATGTGCGCAGGGCATGACGCAGCGTGTATTTTTGCGAACGACCAAATCACGCCTTCAATTGCAAAAAAACTTTCAGAACTGGGAGTAAAAGTTCTTGCCCTCCGCTCTGTGGGCTACAACAACGTTGATTTGAAGGCGTGCGAAGAAGCAGGTCTCAAAGTTGTTCACGTTGACGAGTATTCGGCGCATACCACGGCGGAATTTGCAATAGCACTTTTGCAAACCTTAAACCGCAGGATTCACGCAGCTTACAATCGCACTCGCGACGGCGACTTTCGCACAGACAATTTTGTGGGAACGGAAATCTATCAAAAAACCGTTGGAATAATCGGCGCGGGAAAAATTGGAAAAGCGGCGGCGGAAATTTTTAGAGGATATGGCGCACGAGTTCTTTTGAATGCGGCTCATCAAAATCCAGAGTTTGGACAAAAAACGGGCGCAGAATACGTGAATCTCACGGAGATTTTCAAAAACTCGGATTTTATAATGCTCTTTTGTCCACTCGTAAACGAAACGCGCAACATCATAAACGAAAATTGCATTTCTCTTATGAAAAAAGACGCTGTTATTGTAAACACGGGGCGCACCGCTTTAATCGATTCAAAAGCGTTGCTTGACGCGCTCAATTCTGGGCGCATTCGCGGAGTCGCGTTCGACATTTATGAAGAAGACAGGCAAAATCTGTACGGAGATGACTGGTCGGCAAAGTTCATTCAAAACGAGGATTTTGAACAACTGCTCAAACTGCCAAACGCGCTTTTGACGTATCATCAAGCGTATCTCACCGAGGAAAATCTTTCGGTCGTGGCAAGAACAACGCTCGACAACATTCGGGAGATTCTTTCTGACGACGGGCAGTGCAAGAATCTCATTCATGCTTCTTAAAAATCGAATCCGTCCAAAGTGGGCGGATTTTTTTTGAAAACGAGGAAATCAAAATGGCAGGAAACACAATCGGAACGGTTTTTAGAGTAACGACGTTCGGCGAAAGCCACGGAGAAGCACTCGGCGCGGTGGTTGACGGCGTTCCCGCGGGAATCGAACTCGATACGGAGCAAATTCAAGCCGCCCTAGACAGACGGAAGCCTGGGCAAACGTTTGCGGGTCAGCACAACGCTTCGGTAACAGCGCGGAAAGAAGACGATAAAGCCGAGTTTTTGTCTGGTATTTTTGAAGGAAAAAGCGAAGGCACGCCGATTGCGCTTCTTATACGAAACACGTCGCAACGAAGTCACGATTATTCAAATCTTGCAACGGCTTTTAGACCAGGACACGCGGATTTTGGTTACTATGCAAAATACGGCTTTCGCGATTACCGCGGAGGTGGCAGGGCAAGCGCAAGAGAAACCGCTGCTCGCGTGGCTGCGGGAGAAATTGCGAGGCAAGTTCTCAAAAAAATCTTTCCAGACGTAAAAATCACCGCGTACACGGAACGCGCGGCGGGCATTTCAATCGAAAAAGTCAACTTTGAAGAAATCGAGCAAAACGCGCTTCGCGCCCCAGACAACAAAAGCGCGGAAAAAATGAATGCTCGAATCGAAGAACTCCGAAGGCAAGGAAACAGCGCGGGTGGCATTATCGCTTGCGAAGTTTCTGGAATCGGCGCGGGACTGGGAGAACCCGTTTTCTCTAAACTCGACGCGGAAATCTCAAGGGCGGTACTGTCAATCGGAGCCGTCAAAGGGATCGAATTTGGAAAAGGCTTTGCCGCTGCTGATTTAACGGGAAAAGAAAACAACGACGAACTTTTTTTGACAAACGGAAAAACGGTTGGATTTGAAACGAACAACGCAGGCGGCATTTTAGGCGGCATTTCAACGGGAGGAAACATCTTTTTTCGCGTGGCGGTAAAACCCGTTCCTTCGATTTTTCAGGGGCAAAAAACGCTCCGCACCACGCAAAACGGTTTTGAAGAATGTAACCTTGTCATTGAAGGCAGACACGACGTTTGCCTTTGCCCCAGAATCATTCCCGTAATCGAGGCGATGGTTTCGATTGTTCTTGCCGATTTTGCACTCCAAAATCGACTTTCTCGCATATAAGTCAAAGATTCGCGATGTTATCAAAAGTATGCTTACTACTACGGTGGTTTCGATAAACTCAACCACCACTCGTAACAGAATCAAAAACGCACGTTTTTGCGGGCGGATTTTTTTCTAGCGTTTTTTGAGCAAATCGCGGATTTCTTCGAGCAATTTTGCTTCGTCGCTTTTTGAAGGCGGAGCAGGAGGAGCAGGCGGCTCTTTTTTCTTAAATTTCTCGAACATACGCACAACCGCAAAAATGCAAAGCGCGATAATCAAAAAATCAACGATTGCTTGAATGAAATTTCCGTATGCGACAACGGCTTCGCCCACCGTGGCATTGAGCGACTTAAAATCAAGACCGCCAAGCGCAACGCCAACGATTGGCATAACGATGTCGTTCACGAGGCTCGTAACGATTTTTCCAAACGCGCCACCAATAATCACGCCAACCGCCATGTCCACGACGTTTCCGCGCGAAATGAATTTTTTGAACGCGCTCACTTCACCTTTTGCGCCTTCTTTGAGATTTGCCATAATTCCTCCAAAATCACTTTTCTTTACAGTATCTTAGCACATTCAAATGATTTTGTGCAAAAAGTGCTTATTCGTAATGCCCTTTGCACGAAGCGATTTCCAAAAAGCCCTCCTCGGTAATGCGGTACACAAGACGATGCTCGCCGTCAATCCGTCGGCTGTAAAAATCGCTCAAGTCGCCTTTCAAACGCTCTGGTTTTCCGATTCCATCCTCTGCGCCGTTCCGTTCGATGTCTTTGAGAAGCACGTTGATTTTTTTGACCATACGGCGATTCTCTTCCTGCCAATACTCATATTCCGCCCAAGCCTTGTCATGCCATGCCTTTTTCATTAATCCACTTCGACAATATCATGCTCGACGACATTTCTATGCGCCCTCAAATCAGCTGCCCTGCGCTTCAACTCCGCCATATTCGACTCGGAATAGAACGGGTCTTCAGCGGACTCAATCGTGAATGGGATTTCGTGACGGCGAAGAACTGTCTTCACAAACATATTGATTGCGCTCGAAGCGTTTATCCCCACAGTGTTGCAAAACTCATCAAAGCGGATTTTGTCGTTCTTGTCGATTCGTGCTGAAATTGTTGCCAATTGTGTCATAATTTTCTCCTAAAAAAAGCAATTTTATTACAATATACCGCTATTGTGTGACTTTTGCAATTTATTTTTGCACGCCTTTATTCTGCGATACAAATTCCAAAAGCGGTATGCAGATTGGCGAAAAATCAACGATTGACAATATACTTTTTTTTTGTAGAGTACGAAAAAAAATATTGCTTTAGGAGGATTTTATGAAGCAGCAATACAGCGTAAAGTACCAGACAAAGCAGGGCGGAAGCGGCGCGAGCGTGACCACGACCGTAATGGCAAACAGCAGCGCGGAGGCAAAAGCGGCGGTGACAAAGGCTCACCCTGGCTGCAAAATCCTCTCCTGCACGGCAAAGTAGGCGGCTATGGCACAGCAAAAGCACATCTACAACGTTACGTTCAAGACGGCGGCAGGCATACAGACGCGCATGGTGGACGCGGACAATCAGTTTCAGGCGAAGGAGAAAATCAAAGCGTCAAGTCCGCGTGCCTTTGCAAACGGGGAATTAAAAATCATTTCGGCGGTAAAAATACGGTAAGGGGGGGAACATTTATGACAAGTAAGTATTTGATGATTGAGGATGGCGTTGTAATAAAATGCAAATCAACAGCAACGGAGGTTGTCATTCCTGATGGAGTTACGGCAATCGCTGCTGGCGTATTTGCGGATTGCACTTCCCTTGTATCTGTTAAAATTCCAGACTCGGTTACAGAAATTGGCGAAGGAGCGTTTATAAACTGTTCTGCGCTCAAAACTGTAGATTTGCCTTCTGGACTTACGAAAATTGACAAGGGCGTGTTTAGGGACTGCGCTTCCCTTACTTCTGTCACTATTCCTAACAGAGTCAAAGTGATACAAGATGGTGCATTCTGTTGTTGCCGTGAACTTTCTACTATAAATCTTCCTGAGAAATTGGAAAAAATCGAGAATGCAGCATTTAGGGATTGTACTTCACTTTCTGAAGTTGTGATTCCCCCTTCCGTAGTGGAAATTGGAAATTCTGCGTTCCGCAATTGTGAATCGCTTACTTCCGTACAAGTTCTATCTGCAAAAATAAAAAAGATACGTTTGCATGCTTTTAGCGACTGTCCAAAACTTGAAGGAATACAATTCGGCGACAGACTTGTAGGGTGGAGTACTTTAGAGAAGGAGCTTAATCCGCCACCGCAAAAAAAAGGAACGCTCTATTCCACAGCAAAAAAGAGAACGCTTTATTCCACAGCAATATGTGCAAGAGGAAGATAGCGGCGAAGATGAGGAATCTAGCGGATTCTTAAACTTCCTTGGAAAAGCCGCTTCCGCACTCGTAACGGGGATAGACAAGACGGCGGATATTTTGGGCAAAGCAGCAGATGCTATGGAAAAGGCAAATGAAAGACAACAACGTGCCATTGACCGCGAAATGCGGCGGCGCGGAATGTAGGAATCTTGGGCGGCTGGTCGTCTGGCAATAATGAAGAATAAACAAGGAGGAATCACCATGAACGAAGAGGAAAAGGAACTTGCCTCGGGGCATCAGGCGTATTTCGTTTATCCCGCGATTGAGCAGAATCTTGACTCAGATAGCGGAGACACTTCGACTTCGCTCAGTGAGCGCGGGGAACTTTCTTTCGGGAAAAAATCGCCGCTCAAATCCGCCGAAGAAATGTACGGATTTTTGCAGAGCCAAGTCTACCCGAATTTCCGCTGTGCGCTGATTCACTCAAAAATCGAAGAGGAAGCGCAAAATCAGATTCTTGAAGATTTTCGGGCGAACAAGATTCAAGTTCTCGTGGCGACGACCGTCGTTGAGGTGGGCGTTGATGTTCCGAACGCGACTTGCATGGTCATTGAGCAAGCCGACCGATTCGGTCTTGCCGCGCTTCACCAGCTTCGCGGACGCGTGGGGCGGGGAAGCGCACAATCGTACTGTTTTTTGATTTACCGTGCGAACATCACTGAAAACGGAATCGAGCGCATGAAAGCCCTGCACGAAACCACCGACGGATTTAAAATCGCCGAAGAAGATTTGCGTTTGCGCGGTCCCTGCGAAATTACCGGCACGGCTCAGAGCGGCGAACTCGCCTTAAAAATCGCGAATCTCGCCCGTGACGAAAAAATCATGTTCGAGGCGAGAAAAGATGCGTTCGCGACTGTCTCCAGCGCGGTAATTCAGTGAGCGCGGAGATTTTAGTTTTTTAGCCTGAAAATTCACACCAACTTCCTCAAAACAATTCCACATCTTCATCAATCAGACTTAAAATTTTCTCTTTCTTCTCTCCTCTCTTAACTCTTGACAGTACAGTTTTTTTTTGTATAGTGTTGTGTCATTTTGATGACATAATTCATTTATGGAGGAGCTTTGTTATGAAAAAGTTCTTTAAATCACTTGCGGTTGTTTTGGCAATTACAATCGCTCTGTTCGGTTTCGTTGCGTGTTCTGACGACGATGATGATGATACACCAACGGTTGCATTTGAAGGAACATACAAAGGTACGATGGCAGTTTCATACGGAACTTTGTATATTGTGGTTACTGCATCAAGTGGAAACTATACGATAAAGGGCTACATAAATTCTGATTACAGCGGAACAGCCGTTTTGGACGAAAGTGGTTCGTATACCATTTCTGGAAACAAAGTGACTATTGATATGGGCTTTGTGTATACTTCAACAGACGGTGGCACGACTTTTGTACTGACAAGCGTTTCTTCAGCTGTAAAGACAGAGTTTGGAGATGTTACCAGCACAGTTACAAAAAGTTAAGTAGATTATATGACTCTGAAAAAAAACGCTTCCCGCAACAAGGAAGCGTTTTTTTAAATCACTTACCGCTATTTTTTCATTTTTCACTTTTCCGTTTTTAATTTCTTACGCTACATACGCCTCAAGCCGTCTTTTTCGTGACGGGCTTTTCAACGTTTTCACAGCGTTCAGCTCGTCGTAGAACCTGCGGGAAAAGGCTTCTATCATCAGGTGCTCGTGCTTGGGGTCGTTCCGCAGGGCGCTCGGCACCAGCAGATAATCGGCGTCCGGCTGCCCGCGGAAAAAAAACGGGGTTCAAGTAGCTGTCTTCAATTCTTGTGATGAACGCAAGGTAGTCCGCAAGAGTCCGCAAGACCGTCGGACGCACCTTAAGGCCATCGCCGCCATGCACGGTTTTTACCGCCTGTATCTCGCTGTCGGGCGTTCCTCTCCGATACGAGCCGTAGCCTTTCAGCCGTACCGCGCGGGCAAATTCCTTACTGTTGAACATGCACGTACCTGTAGCCGTTTTCGCGGGCGAACTGCTCCACGCCAGAATCTTTATAGCAGACAAACACCAGCTCCTGCGGGCAATCTTTAAAGGGATTTTCCGTCCATTTGATTTCGTCTGCCAGTGCCACGACCGTCCGCAGCACATAGCAACCTGCAAAAGCGTTCTTCTCGATTTTGAGCGTGCCACACTTTGGAAAGATAACCGTATGCAACGCTGTACAGCCTGAAAAGGCGGCGGTTTCTACGGAGAAAGCCTGCGAGGAGTTTTTTGCCATATCATTCACTTCTAAATTCTGTATGCTGTCTTCGCTGTTATTTTGTAATAACTTTCCACAGCAGAAAACCTCAAGTTCCCCCGCGTCTTTAAAAGCTTCTTTCTTGACCGTTGCCAGCGCCGCATCAAAAAATACCCGCTTCACATTCCAAGGCGCATAAAATGCGTTTTCTGCAATCGTCTCGATTCCCGTGAACGAATATTCGCCGCTATCAGTGTCATCGCCTTCTGCCATTCCGCAGATAAAATGCCTCAATGCTTTTCCCGAATCTGCATAGACATACGCTGCTTCCATACGCTTTCCTCCTCTGCCATCACCGCTGGCGGCACTCATTTAGTTTATGCCGCGCCGTGTACATTTGCACGCGGGCGCGGCATATATCCGCTGCCAACGGCAGCGGTGTCCTGCGTATGCAGGGGATTTACAAACTTGCGCAGCCGTCGCTACAGACGACGGTTGTGGCGGCGGGAACATTCAGGTTCCAATTCGTTCCCTTGGATATTGCCGCACACTGCGCTTTTGTGCCAGCAAACGTAATCGAAGTAAGCCCCTTGCAATCTTTGAACGCATAGTTGCCGATGTTCGTTACACTGGCGGGAATGACGATACTCTCCGCTAGCACACCGTTCAGGTACAGTGCTGCGCTGTTAGAACAGGGATTTGAACTTGACGACCAATCAAATGCGATGCCAAGCCAGTTCTCTAGGTCGCCGCTTTGTCAAGTGGTTTTGTGAAAAATTGTGTACTTTTTGTACGCATAGAATAATTATACGATTGCCGAGATACATTTGTCAAATGGCAACGCCGTTACCCACACCTAAGCAGAGTCGAAATGCGAAAAAATTGCGGCTTCCACCCTCCCCCTTTGTAATTTCTGATATTTTTCTTCAAAAGTGATAGACATTTTTTTTGATTTCCGCTAAACTTTAAGCATGACAAAGGTGTCTGCGGTGAATCTTTCGTGTGCGTATGCGTACGGAAAATTTGCCTGAGGTTTCTTTGTCTTTTTTTTTTCGCCAAAAACAAATTCAGCCAATTTTAAGGAGAACAAAAATGGCAATCAAAGAATTCAATGTGAAGAACGCTTATTGCAAGCGCGTGTGGGACGAGCTTAAAGCTCGTTATGCTGACCAGGAGCACTTTTTGCAGGCGGCTGGTCTCGTTTTGGAGACTCTTTCGCCGGTCGTTGACACAATGCCCGAATTGGAGAGCACGGCGGTTCTCGAACGCTTCGTTGAGCCAGAGCGAATCATCATGTTCCGCGTTCCGTGGACAGACGACCAGGGGAAGCCCCATGTGAACCGCGGATTCCGCGTTCAGTTCAACTCTGCGATTGGCCCGTACAAGGGCGGCTTGCGTTTCTCTCCCGAGGTAGGTCTTGATGTCCTCAAATTCTTGGGATTCGAGCAGGTTTTGAAGAATTCTTTGACGACTTTGCCGATGGGCGGCGGAAAGGGCGGCTCTGACTTCGACGGTCACGGAAAGTCTGACGGCGAAATCATGCGCTTCTGCCAGAGCTTCATCACAGAATTGTACCGACACATCGGAGCCGACACGGATGTTCCTGCCGGCGACAAGGGCGTTGGCGGAAAGGAAGTCGCGTACATGTTCGGTCAGTACAAGAGAATCACGAACCAGTTCACGGGCGTTCTCACAGGAAAAGGCTTGGACTTCGGCGGCTCATTGATTCGCCCAGAAGCGACTGGCTACGGTCTCATCTACTTCGCAGAATGTATGCTCAAAGCGGCGGGAACTGACTTCAAGGGCAAGACGGCTCTCATCTCTGGTGACGGAAATGTCGCCCAGTACGCGTGTGAAAAAATCACGCAGCTCGGTGGAAAAGTCATCACTCTTTCTGACTCGACCGGCTACATCCTCGACGAGGACGGAATCGATGCCGAAAAGCTCGCCTATGTCATGGAATTCCGCGGTCGCAAAGAGAAAATCGACGCTTATGTCAAAAAATATCCGAAGGCAAAATTCTTCAAGGGCGAAAAACCGTGGGGAGTCAAGGCTGACTGTGCGTTCCCATGTGCAACTCAGGACGAAATCTACATGGAAGATGCAGAAAAGCTCGTTAAGAACGGCGTAAAACTCGTTGCTGAAGGCGCTAACATGCCAACTCGTGCAGACGCAATCGCATTCTTGCAGTCAAAGGGCGTTCTCTTCGCTCCAGGAAAAGCTTCTAACGCTGGTGGTGTTGCAGTTTCTGGTCTTGAGATGTCTCAGAACTCAGAGCGCCTCTCATGGACTCGCGAAGAAGTTGACGCAAAACTCAAGCAGATTATGACGAACATCCACGCCAACGCTTATGAGACAGCCAAAAAGTACGCTCCGAGCGCAACACCCGACTATGTTTCAGGCGCAAACATCTACGGCTTCCTCAAAGTTGCTAGAGCAATGATGGCACAAGGGCTTGTGTAATCCGAAATGGCGGTGGTTGAGCTTGTCGAAACCACAAAATGAATCCCGCTTCTCGCTCTGGGGGCGGGATTTTTTTTGAAAAATGAAAAAGCCCTCCTTGACAGTATAGTTTTTTTTGTAAAGTTCATAAAGATTCGTTCCGCCAAGAACTCAAACTGGCAAGGAGAATTTTTATGAAAAAGATGGCTATTGTTCTATCTGTTTTAACGTTGGTTGCAGGTATTGCATTTGCAAAGTCCGCATACAAGTTTCATTACAAGGTGTCTGCGACATGTTCGACTTGTGGTGCAAAAACAATTTCTGAGTTTGATGCAGATTACGACCATCAGGCAAGAAGTAAAGCGAAAGAGTTAGTCACTCATAATCTTTTGCCAAATAGGGGAAAGTGTGTAGGCAGCAATACTCATACAACAATCATATCAAAAGATGTGAATGATTGATTAAGAAAATGAGTTATAGCAGGTGGTTTCGACTTCGCTGGGCCACCGAAAAACACCCGCTCTTCCATGTTGGAAAGGCGGGTGTTTTTCAAGCGTAGTCGTACATTCGTATCAACTCGAATTCTGACTTGTGGTTGTTTTCCTCTTCCTCAAGGTCATACAGATTTTGAAGATTTAGCCAAAACTCAGCCGTCGTTCCAAAGAATTTTGCGAGGCGAATCGCAGTGTCCGCGGTGACAGACCTTTTTCTGCGGACGATTTCCGAGATGCGAGTCTCGGAAACGTTAATTTCCTTTGCGAGGCGATATGCGCTCACATTCAGGGGCGAGAGAAATTCTTCCACCGTTTGGAGGAATGGGCGATTTTTTTTTTGCAAAATGCTTAAATTTTTTCTTGACAGTTTACTTTTTTTTTGTAGAGTATAAATAAAAATCGACAAATAAGGAACGTAACATGAACGAAAGAATCGTGTATGAAAACGGAAAGACGCAATCCGACTATCTCAAAGACTATGAGAATATTCTGTTTGTCCGTTGGCTGAACGAACTTTTGAATCAAAATGACGAGAAGGGCGACAAGCATACAAAGAAAGGACACTATTTTTTGGATGTGCCTGAATCCTATGATGCCGACTTTTGCGATGTAACAAGTTTCAACATGCCACAATTTGTGGAGGTGTAAGGGCATGAAGGTATTTGCAGTAATCATGATTATTTTGGGAATTCTCGGTTTTGTTTTTACCGGAAGCGTGATTCTCGGACTCATAATCATTGGAATCGGAATCTATCTCTATTTCAAATAGGGGAACGCCTATGAAACTGATTGCCGTCGCGCTTCTTGTGCTTGGAATCCTGAGCCTCATTTGCGGAATGATAATTCCGGGAATCATTCTGCTCATTTTCTCATTCATAATTTTTTCAAAACTGTAATAAAAATACCACGCTCTTCCATGTTTGAAGGAGCGGGCGTTTTTTTTTTCGCGATTGCACGCTTAAACAGGGTGGTTTCGACTTCGCTGGGCCACCGAAAATGTCCCCCTAAAACACAACCTCAAATCCCGATTTGATTTCCTTAATCATGTCGGGATTTTTTTTCGCGTTTTCGATGATTTTTTCGCCCAAGCCCGACTTCACGAGTGCTTCCACATTTTGAATCGGCTGACGATTTATCGCGGGGCAGGTGTTTTCGAGCATCACGCGCGCTTTTCCGTCGATTTTCGTGGCACGGAGCGGCCAAATCGAGCAGTCGAACGGCTTTTCTTCCGCCGAAAGAACGCACCCACGCTCGCCCAAAAACGGACACGCGGCTTCTTCTTCGCTATCGTCAGTTTTGTACAAATGAAGCAAATTCACCGTAAAACTTGAAGTTCCCGCTTTTTTAAATCGCGCTTTTGGAAATTTTTGCTCGAGTTTTTCTTTCGTCGTGCGGTCAAAAAGCGGCGTTTCCCACAAACTTTTCCGCCTGAACGAGCAACAGAATCGGCATGAAGCACAGTCTTCGCCCGATAAAATTGATTTCAGCATATTTTCTGTTCCTCTAAATTATAGATTCTGCAACAACAACGGAATAATCGACGAATCAAGCACTTCAAAAGCAAAACATTTCTTTCCCAAATCTTTGAGCGATGCACCGATATGGTACAGCGTTTTTTCGTCAAGTATCAAAAATCGGTCATGCACTTTTGCGGTGTATTTTACTGTCAGCGTTGGATATTGCGCGTTGAACTTCTCAACATCCTGTTCTTTGATTTTTGTTTTTTCGACCGTGTAAATCGTCACATTCACCGATTCGCGTTTTGTTGCAAGTCGTTCCAGCACGGATAAGTCAACATAATTGTCGATTAAAATGATTTCACTTTGTGCCTGCGCAATGAATGACTCAAACTTCGCATATGCATCGAAAATTTGCCCTTGAAAGAAAATTCCTTGCGTATCTTTGACATTATATTTGTCCATCAGCGAAAAAAGTTGCTCAATTTTTTTGTCATTTTCTTTGTGGTGAACATCGGATTCAATCAGATGCTGTTTTATGGAATCGATTTCAACGAAGACCCGCGCATTATTCTGCAAAAAGTGGCGCATTGCGACAAATGCTTTTATAATCTGAACGCTTGCTTTTGCCGCAACTTCGGATTTTAAAACAGCCGAAAGCATTGCAACGCCGTGTTCGGTAAACGCATAAGGCAATTTGCGCGTTCCGCCATCTTGCCCAGAAAAAATACTCAAATTCCGTGATGTCGCATTTTGCGACATCACGGAATCAACTTCACTGCGTGTGAGTTGAAAATAAAATTCGTCAGGAAATCGCTCTCGGTTGCGTTTTACCTGCTCGTTCAACCGTCTTGTTTCGACTCCGTACAATTCAGCCAAGTCGCGGTCAAGCATTACCTGTTGATTGCGGATAGTCAAAATCTTAGAGCGAATCGTGTTTTCTTCAACAAGTAAAACTTCATTTTCCATAGCAACTCTCTCCATTTCGATTTTTTACACTGAATAAAATTTCTCCAGCAAATTGTCGGGGTGGTACGAAAGTTTCGCTTTTCGGAGATTTTCCACGCCCATGTCTTCCTCGCGGTTCAAGAATTCGTAGGAATCTGCCGCGTTCGCAAAGCACCAGTTGATTGCGGCATAAGCACCGTTTGCCGCCGCCTCGGAAAGGCATTTCTCGAAATGAACATCAAGCACTTTCTCAGAAATGCGCGAAGCGAGCGTCATGGCGACAGGCTTTCCGTTCGTGTACAAAACGCCGCCCTCAAGCGCAAAATCTTCCTTATTTTCGAGTGCAGTTTTTATCATCTCGTGTTCCAAATTGAGAATTCGCTTGTCCTCGTCGCTGATGACGATTTCGCCCGCCTCCGCCGAGTCAAACCGCTCTTCAAGCCATTTTTTCGCCACAAAAATCATGTCGTCGGCAATCGAACACAAATTGAGCGAGCGGAATTCCCAGTTTCCCTCGTAAATCCGCTGAAATCGCGAGACATGGTTCTTTTTTTTGTGGTAGGTTTTTCCTTGCAAGGCGGCGAGTTTTTCGCGGCTGTAAATATAATCGCAGTCGTCGCGGTTAGTCTGCCAATCAACGGAAATTTCGGGAAAGTCGGCGCGGAGAATCGAATCAATCTCGTTTTTTTGATTTTCGGTGAGCAGGCAGAATTTGACGGCGCGACCGTTCAATTTTGCGTCGGAAACGATGAGCGCAACTGCGTCATGCAGGCAAGAATGTTCGGAATCGGCGCATTTTTGGATTTTTATCGGAAAGCCGTAGCCCGTGCGATTTTCGCCGCCCGTGTAATAACGGAACAAAAATCCGCCCTCAATCGCGGTTTTGGTGTCGTACTTTTTTTGAAGCAGAAAAATGTTCACGAGCGAAGCGTCGCTTCCTTCAAGCGTTTCGTCGTGGATATTGTCTTTGAGAAAATGAAAATCATCGAGCGAGAGAATCTTCCAAGTCATTTATATAATATACTGAAAATATCCCGAATCGTCAGCGAAAACGCCTCTTCTCAATTTTCTTGCGCCCCTAGTAAGAGAATTGATTTGTGATATAATGGGGCAATTTTTAGAAACCTCAAGGAGATTTTTATGGCAGAAGAAAATTTTGAAGAGACCGTCAAGGAAGCGTTGGAGATGTTCCGCCCGCAACTGCAAGCGGACGGAGGCGATATGGAGTTTGTCAAAATTGACGACGAAAAGCGCGTGCATTTGCGGCTCACGGGAAGTTGTGGCAGTTGCCCCATGGCAACAATGACGCTCAAAATGGGGATTGAACGCTATCTCAAAGACGCTTGTCCAGAAGTCAAAGAGGTCGTTCAAGTTCAATAATTTTCAAAAACAAGGGAGTTTTCTCGCTTTCTAAAACGATTTCTTATAAATCAAAACAATTTTTCGCCCAAAAGCCTTGACACAAGGTCTACGGCAAGCGAAGCGGTTTGATTTCGCACGTCGAGAACGGGATTTACTTCCACGATTTCCGCCGAACGAACAAAACCGCTTTCGCTCATTTCTTCCATCAAAAGAAGAGCCTCGCGCGTTGTCATTCCCGCGTTTAGTTGGTAGCCCGTTCCAGGCGCAAACATCGGGTCAAGGCAATCCATGTCAAAACTCACGTGTACGATTTCAACTTTTTCGCGAAAAAACGCAAGAACTCGGCGCACCACTTCGTTAAAACCGAGTCGGTCAATGTCCGTCATCGTAAACGCAGTAACGCCCGCCTTTTTCATAAGTTCTCGCTCGTCTGCGTCCACGTCGCGAAGTCCCACGTAGCAAACGTTTTTTGGGTCAACTTTTCGCCCGCTTTCGTAGAGATTTACAAGCGCAGAAAGTCCGTAACCGCAACTTGCCGCCATACATTCGCCGTGAATATTTCCAGTCGGAGAGGTTTCGTCGGTATTAAAATCTCCGTGCGCGTCAACGTAAAGCACGCCGAACGTTTTGCCTTGCTTTTTGTAAGATGCCGAAAGTCCTGCAAGAGAACCAAGCGCAATCGAATGGTCGCCGCCCAAAATCAGCGGAAAATCACCCGCGCCCGCCGCTCGCTCAACTTCCGCCGCAAGTTGCTCGTTTGCTTTGAGAATGGGCGAAAGGTACTTTGCCTTTGGATTTCCAACCGCCTCGTACTCTTGCGGATTTATTTGAATCGGCGAAAAATATCGCACCGTTTTATGCCCCAGCCCTTCAAGTCGCTCTTTTAATCCAGCCAGCCGAATCGCACTCGGACCCATGTCAGAGCCGTGCCGAGAAGCCCCAAAATCAAGCGGCATTTCAAGAATGTGAATATTCATCAAATCTCCTTTTGTTTCAACGTTTCGATTTTGGAAGGATTCCCGAATAGACGCAAAAATCTCTATGATTGAGAAGTTACTCCTCGCTCACGCTTTTTTCTTTTTCCAACAAAATTTGAGAAACAGTGCGCAAAAGAAAATCCGTTTCGTCTTTTGAAAGCGATTGCCCGTGTTTTTCTTGCTTTGAAGCATCGAGCGGAAAAATCGAACCGTCTTTTTGAACAAAGCGCGTTTTCCATTCGCGCCACCCACAATTCGCCGTGCCTTTTTGAGGAAAAACCGAGCGCGTACCGTTTTCGTCCGTCCACAGTTCTTTTGAATAATTTTCGTCGAGCGTGCAATCAAGCAGCGCGATTGAGTCCCAGCGGTCAACGCTATCCTTTGCGCCCGTTCCAGCAGAGCGTCCAATAAAAATCTCACCGCCGTCCGCTCGCTCTTCGGCAAAAAAATCGCAACAAGAAAAAACAAAGCCTGGACGAGCATTTTTTGCGCGAGATTGCAAAACAAACGCGGGGCGATTTCCGCCACGATTGTCACGGATTGTTGTGATTTTGCAGTTTTCAAAAAACGCCGTGTCGCAATATCCCCAAATAAAATCCACGTCGCCCAAAATCTCGCACTCAGAAAAAAACGAAAAACCTTTTACATGAATTGTGTCTTGGCGACTTTTGAAACGCATTTTTTCGCATTTCAAAAATCCCGTTTGATTGTGCCAGCAAAGGGCTTCCGCTTGATTTCCGAGGGCGTAATCGTCTTTTGTTTTTACATGCGCGTTTTCGATTTCAAAGTTCGACAAAAAAACGCGTGTGCATTTTTCGCCAAACGTTAAAATCGCGCGATTTTCCGTGTCTTTGTGAAATGCCTCGCAATTTTCGCCTTTGAGTGAGCAATTTTTTGCGCCGCTTCCAATTATTTCAAGCGGAAACGGAGAATCGTAAAAAAGCCGCGCCTTTTTTGCCCCCGCGTATTCGCCATCACAAAGAATAATTCGACTTTTGCATTTTGATTTTGCCGCTTCGTCAAGCGCGTCTTGAAAAGAATCGCCTGGATTCAAAAAAATCGTTTTCATCTTTGAAAAAAAAATGGTAATTGAGCGTGCCAAAAACAAAACTGACAGTTTTTGCGCTTAGACACGCTCAATTATCCGTTGCGTTTTATAAAAATAGCCTTATTTTTTTTGCTTTCCAGAAATCGTTATCGTTCCGATTGTGGGATCTTTTCCCGTTGGAATGTCGATTTCGTCGCCGTTGTAACCGTAAAGCGCGACTCGAATCAGAACGGTTTTGCCTTTTTCCACAACGCAATCGTCGATTTCGTACACCTTTTTCTCGGTTCTGACTTTTCGGCTCGTGTCGTCGATGACCTCTTCGACTTTTTTCCCGTCAATCACGTTAATTAAAGCCGCAATATTTCCCGTTCCGTGATTTCCAAACGCAATTTCGATTTCATTGATTTCAACGGTTTCTTGCGCTGTCAGCGGAAAATCAATGTACACTTTGTCATTTCCAGAAATCGGCGAAGAATATCCCGTGTACGTCAACGCGCCTTTTGCGAGTTCTTTTGGAACTTTTGAAGAATTGTAAACCCAACTTCCTTTGCTCGTAATCGCCTTGCCCGCTTTGACGACGGCTTCGTTGTCGCTCGTTCCCAAAAGCGAAGACGTTGCCGCCTGGCTGTCAAGATACGAAAGCCCAAACGCGGTGGGGTCTCGCTTTTCAATTTTGATTTTGATTTCTCCCAAAACGGCGTTTTCATCACGAGCCTTTGCTCGAACTAAAATCTCCACGTCCTCGCTCACGTCTTTTGCGCGAAGCAGTCCGTCGGAATCAATCGTTGCGGCATTTTCGTCAGAAACCGACCAAAGAACGCCGTTGTTCGTGGGGCGGGCGGGAGAAAGTTTTGCAGAAAATTTGAGTTGCTTGTTTCCTTTTATCGATTGAACGTCATCTTCGGAAGAAACCAAAATCGAGCGCACGGGAACAAAATCAAGCGTGTCGTCGGAATCCACGTCGATTCTAAGAACGTACATTTTGTCGAGCGCGGTGATTTTTACGTCCGTCGCGCCTTCGTAAACGATGTACGTGGCTTCTTTTTGAGTTGATGTTGAACCCGTGGCAACGTTCAAAATCGCGCTGCCTTGCTTTCCCGCTTCAATCGTGCCGCTTCCCGCGTAATACCCCGTTACCGTAACAAGCGATTTTCCTTTGACGGGGAACGAAATCGAAGAACCCGCTTTTCCCACAAGATGAGATTTTTTCTTTTCGCCAGAAAATCCGTCGAGTTTGAGTTCTGCGTACTCGTGCTTTCCGTCCAAAATGTACGTTGTGCGAACGCTCTCTTTTTCGTTTTCCAAAAGCGCAAGCGACGTGTCGGCAGGTGTTTTCCAGCCTCGCTCGGCGATTAACGTATCGGTGTCCCAGTAAGAATCCGCATCTTTTCGATATTTCATTGACGCAATGTCAAAATAGCGATTCAAAACGGCGCGTCGTCCGCCAAATTCGGTTTTTGCGTCCGATTCGGAAACGATGTCGCTTTTTTCAACGTCCAAACCGTCCGAAGACGCGCCGTCAATCTTCCAACCAATGATTGAATGTGGAATTCCCTCTGCGTCGAGTGGCGTTTTGTACCAGGCTTCGTCAACGTCTTCAAGGTTTGTGCGAATTACAGCAACTTGATTATAGTAGCCATTCGACCAGGGAGTTCTTGCAAGGTACGTTGTTTGTCCGTCTTGGCTCGAAATCCGAGAATCCATGATGACAAGCCCTTTTCCCGCTTTATTTCCGATTGTCATTTGTGGAGCGCACACGTAAGACGTGTGATTTGAAGCGTTTTTGTCAAACACCGAAACGATGTCGCAGTCCTCGTAAAGCGCAACCGTTCCCGAAGCAACCATCCACAAAAAGTCCGTGTCGCCTTCAATATAGCACGAGCAAAACCAGGCTTTTCCAGACGTGCGGATTGTGTCTTGATGACTTTTGAACGAGCAGTTGTAAGCGGCAAAATTGCCCGTGGAGTCAAATCCAAGAGCCTCCGCTTGCGTGTCGTTTCCTTTCACCGAACCGCGCTCAAACGTATTGTGGAGCGTTAGGTTTTCAAGTGTCAAATTTCCCGTTCCCTCGTACTGAAACAGACAACGCTGCCTCATTCCCGACGAACCTTTTTTTGCCGCAAGGATATTTCCGCTGTTTGCCGCCTTTACAACAACGTCCGCCCCGAATTTTTGAGTTCCCTCTCCAGAAATAATTATGTTCGCAGATCCCGTGTAATAAAGGACTTCTTCATACGTTCCCGCAGGAAGTTTGATTTTGAAATCGCCCTCTTTTTTTCCGATTGCGCTAAGAGCCGCGGAAATCGACTTGTAGGACTTTGTTTTTCCTCCAGGAAGTTCCATTGAAACCTTCGGAGAGCCTTTTGCCACCGCTTGAAAAAGTGCGAGCGACGTAAGAACGAGCGCGAGCAATTTTTTCATTTTTTTCCTCCATAATTTTATTTGATAAAAAAATACATTTTTCTTATCACATTTTATAGCAATAAAACAAACATTGACTGGCGAGATTTAGGAAATTTCAGACATTACCTTTTTTCTTTGCGTACACGCTCAATCCCACAAGAAGACAACCTTGAATATACGGGAGTTTTTGCTCGTCCAAAAATGCAAGGAGTTCTTCGCTTTCCGCTCCCGGCTGAATCACGATACACTTAACCGTTTTTTTGCACTCGCGGAGCAACGAAAGTCCAACGGCTGGATGTATGCAAAGGTCAATTACGTCAATTTCGCCTTCAATGTCGTTCAGACTTTGCAATTCCTTTCCGACGGCGTACACCTCGTAGCCGTGAGCCAACAGTCCCGCTTTGATTTTGTAGGCGTATTTTTCAGGATTCACCGTATTTCCCACAACGGCAAACACTTTTTGATTCATAATTTCTGAAAGGGTCATAAAAAGATTGTAGCACAAAAAATCAGTATTTGAGAAAAAGAATTTTTACAGATTGAGCAGGAAATCAAGTCTTGAAAAATCGAAAATATAATATACTGCAGGGCGAGATGAAAAAAAATGAATCTAGTCGTCAAGCATTTTTCCGAACTTTCGGCGCGCATGGCGGTGTTCATTGTGGAGCAGAACTGCGCGGAGCAGGACATCGACGACTTCGACACCGACGCATATCACTTGTACCTTGAGGAGGACGGCATTCCGCACATAAAGATGCGGCTTGTGGCAGCGCATTGAGCGGAGGAAAGAACAGCCTGAAAAAAGCCCTGCACATTGCGCTCACGATGGAATAAAGCCCCCCCCTACACCGTCCACCCGTTTGCTGCCGTCTGCGCCGCCGCAATCTGCGCGAACACACCGCCGCGCGCCAAGAGTTCTGCGGGCGTACCGCTTTCTGCGACTTTGCCGCCGTCAAGCACCACCACTTTGTCCGCGTTCAGCACGGTGCGCATGCGGTGGGCGATGACCAGCACGGTCTTGCCTTTGATAAGGCGCGAAAGCGACTGCTGAATCTGCGTTTCGTTTTCTGCGTCAAGGCTTGCGGTCGCTTCGTCCAGAAGGATGACGGGCGCGTCCTTCAAAAAGGCGCGGGCAATCGAAATGCGCTGCCGCTCCCCGCCCGAAAGCCGCGAGCCGTTCTCGCCGATTCGCGTCTGGTAGCCATCGGGGAGTTTTGAGGCGAACTCGTCCACATTTGCCCGACGCGCCGCTTCCCGCACTTCCTCGTCGGTCGCCCCGTTCTTTCCGAGCCTGATGTTCTCCAGAATCGTGTTGTCAAAAAGCGTCACCTCCTGAAACACAATCGAGTACAGGCGCATGAGCGTTTCCGGGTCAATGTCGCGCACTTCCATGCCGCCCACGGTGATGCTCCCTGAGTCCGCATCCCAGAAGCGCGAAACAAGGCGCGAAACGGTGGTCTTTCCGCTTCCGCTCGTGCCGACAAGCGCGGTCACCTCGCCCTGCTTCGCCGTAAAAGTCACGCCGTCAAGCACCTTTGTGCCGTCCTTGTAGGAAAACTGCACATCGCTGAACACAATGTCCGTGCCGTTGTTCGTCAGTTCCGTCTTTCCCGTCTGAATCGGCTGGAAAAGCACCTCGTCGAGCCGTGCGACCGTGGGGCGTGCGCCGTTGATTGCGCCCAAGTGCTGCAACGCGGTGTTGAGCGGGTCGTACAGGCGCGAGGCGACGAGCAGGAACATGAAGAACACGGGAACGGAAAGCTCCCCACGCACGAGCAGAACGCCGCCCGCAAGTGCCACCGTCGCCATGCCGAGCTTTAACACGAGCGTCGCGCTCGTCACGATGATGCCGATGGTCACCTCGCCCGCAATCGCCCGCTTCTCGTGCGCGTCGATTTTCGCGCTCAAGTCCGCAAGGTAGGCTTTTTCGGCGTTGCACGACTTCAAGTCCTTTATCGCCTCGATGAACTCCTGAATGCCCTCCTCGCACGCGACCTTCGCCTCGTGCGTCCGCGCCGACACGCGCTCCTGAATCTTCGCGCAGGTCGCCATAATCGCGAACGAAATCGGAAGCACCCACAAACACGCCGCCGCCATTCGCGCGTCGAATGAGAAAAGCGACACGCCGATGAGCGTCGTAGAGATGACCGCGCCCGCGAGGGCAGGCACGGAATGGCTCATAATCTTTTCCATCGACGTGCTGTCCGCCATGAGCGTGGTCGTCAAGTCCGCCAAGTCCTTCTTGCCGAAGAACGACAGCGGAATCTTCCGCAGCCGCTCCGCGAGCGCAATCCGCCGCACGCCGCTTTCGATGTAGGTGGCAAAGTAGCAGCTGTTGTACTGGAACACGGTCGCAACCATAATGAAGACAAGTGCCACCACACAGCCCGCTCCGTAGAACGCCACGCGCCCTGCGGGGAACGCACCGCCACTTGCACCCAGCGCATCGCACACAAAAAAGTACAGAAGCGACACGGGGAGCATGAACGAGATGTCCTGCACCGCGGCGAACAGGCACGCCTTGACCAAATCCCGCGCCCCCCGCTCGGAAAGCGCGAACGTTTTTTGCAAATACTGAATCATACTGTTCTCCTAAATCTTCCATTCCACGGATTTCTGGTAGTCGCGCCACATCGCGCTGAACAAGCCGCCCGCAGCCGAAAGCTTCTCGAACGAGCCGCGCTCTGCAATGCGCCCGTCCGCGATGACGCAGATTTCATCGGCGTTCCGCACAGTGGAAAGGCGGTGCGCAATCATGATGACCGTCTTTGACCGCGCCATCTCGCTGAACGCCCGCTGCACCTTCGCCTCGTTGTCGGGGTCGGTAAAGGCGGTAGCCTCGTCCAGAATCACAATCGGCGCGTCTTTGAGGAGCGTCCGCGCAATCGCAACGCGCTGTTTTTCGCCGCCAGAAAGATACACGCCCTGTGCGCCCAGCTGCGTATGGATGCCGTCGGGGAGTTTTCTGATGATGTCAGCGCACTGCGCCTTTTCAAGCGCGTCCATGACTTCCGCCTCGCTTGCTTCGGGGCGCGAAAGCCGCACATTTTCCAAAATAGAAGTGTTGAGCAGCTTTGCGTCCTGAAACACGAACGAAACGCGCCTCATCAGCTCGCCTTGAGGAATTGTGCGCACGTCCGTTCCGCCGAGCGTGATTTCGCCCGCCGTCGCGTCGAAAAACCGCGCGATGAGCGAGGCGAGCGTACTCTTTCCGCCGCCGCTTGCGCCCACGAACGCGACCGTGCGCTTCTCTGGGATTGAAAGCGTGATGTCGTGCAGCACCTCGGTTTTGCCGTCGTAGGAGAAGCTGACGTGCTTCAATTCGATGTCGTTACCCTTCGGCTCTCCGCCCTTCCCCGCCGCGTCAAACGCCGCCGCGTTCAGCACCTCGTCCATGCGGGAAAGCGCGTCCTCTGCGACCATCGCGTCCTCGCTCATGTACATTAGCCGCATGAGCGTGACGGAGATGACGGGCGTGATGACGATGTAGTAGATGAGGTTGAGCAGGAATTCTTGACTGACCGCCTCGCGCGTCGCGTACAGTCCCGCCGCAATCAGGAAGACGAACACGCCGTTGGTGCACGCGGTGAACAGAATCATCGGCAGCCGAAGCTCCCGCGTGTAGGCGATGACCCACTTGCCGTAGTCGTCGATGGACTGCTTGAACGCGCGGAACGTGAAAATCGTCTGCGCGAACGTCTTGACGACGGGAATGCCGCGAACGTACTCCACCGCCTGATTCGACATCGCGTCGAGCGCGTTCTGGTACTCCTTGAGCTTCGCCTTCATCCGCTCGCCCGTCATCGCGCTCATAATCACGAAGCCGAGCGCGACGGGAACGAGGCTCAGAAGCCCAAGATGCCAGTCGAAATAGAAAAGCAAGAGGAGCAGACCAACGGGCGTCGCAAGCGCGTTGTACTTGTCGGGAAGTCGGTGTGCAAGGAACGTCTCCGCCTGAGAGCTCGTCTCGTTCACGATTTTGCGGAGCCTGCCGCTCCCGAACTTCTCAATCGTGCCGAGCGGAAGAAGGGCGATTTTGGCAAGCAGCGTTTTCTTGAGGTTCGATGCGATTCGGAACGCGCCCAAGTGCGAGCAGATGAGCGCGGCGATGTAGACGAGGAACGCCGCCGCCGCCGCAATGCACGACCAGACGCCGTTTTGCGTGATGTGCGCCGCCCGCGAAAAGTCCGGCGCGACCGCAAGCACCTCGCGCACGATGAGCCAGATGAACACGAACGGCACGAGCGCGACCAATGCGCTCACCGCGCTCAAAACCCAGGAGGCATAGATGAGGATTTTGTGGCTTCCCGCCGCCGCAAGCAGCCGGGGAAGCGGTTTTTGTTTTGCTTTCTTCTGTGCAACTTCTTTCATGCCGTTAGCATACACTAACAAACATCTGCGTTCCGCTCCATTCAGTCAGTAAAATGCTCCATTTGGACAAACGGGGGGGGGGGCAATTTTTCTCCTCATTGACGGCGGGGCAAAAATCGTGTACAGTATTATCAGATTCTGTGAGGGAGGTTTTGTATGGCCACATCAAGTTTGAAAAAATCGTTCGTCATCAGCTCAAAGAAAGAGGCCGACGCCTTTGCAAAATTGTTCACGCAAGAGCCGCAGCCCCTGAGGGAAATTGAATTTTCCATAGTTTCAAAAGAGGAAATGGCAAAAATCATACATGCAACGCTTGGCAAAACAAAGTGACTACATAATCCAGCGCATCTCGGAACTGCTCGCAATGGAAGACGGCGGGGAGTATTTCAATGTGATGGCAGAATCATTTGAATCTCCGAACAAAGATGTCGAGAATTTCCTGAAAGCGAAATCTATGCAGGCGACGAAACTATGTACTGCGGCAACATACCTTGTCTATACCGTAAAAAGTGCAAGCGAATTTGATTTGGTCGGGTACTTTTCGCTTGCCACAAAAATGCTCACCTTAAAGAAGGCTTCGCTTTCAAAAACGACGGAAAAAGTAATCGGCAGGTTCGGCTATTATGACGAGGACTCGGACGCATACAATGTCCCCGCAATCATCATCGCGCAGTTCGGGCGGAACTTCAACGGGAGCTGCGGCTCGATTTCCGGTGCGGACTTGATGACAATCGCCTTGCGGCAGGTCAAAGCCGTCCTTTCCTTTTCGAGCGGAAAGACAGTGTTCCTTGAATGCGAGAAAAAGCAGAAGCTCGTCGATTTTTACACGGCGAACGGTTTTTCGCTCCTCGACAACGAGGTGCTGTCAAAAGACAAAAAGAGCCTCGTGCAACTATACAGGCTTTTGTAGCGTGATGCAGCATGGATAGCTCAATCCAATTTTTGACCACGGGAATCTTTGGCTCGTCGCTCGTCCGCACGGAGGGGCATGACGGCGAGGTTGTGTGGTGCGCCCGCAACGGCACGGGCGCGGGAACGATGACCGACTACGAGCTGTTCCGCGGAATCCACCTGATGTTCGTGGACTTTGCCATGGCGGAGTGGATTCCCGAACAACAGGACGTGCCGCTCAACGCCATCGAGCTAAACCACTGCCGCGCAGGTCGCTGCGAGGTGCTGTACGACGACAAGCTCTATTTCGTGTCGCCCGCCGATT
>CALFJF010000054.1 GCA_937877535.1 uncultured Treponema sp. | reverse complement strand
GAACTTCTTTCCTTTACACGGCAAAACGCGCTTCTGTTCTTCTTCACAAAGCGCCCAAAGACACGAATGTCATCATCGCCCATGTCGGAAACGGCGCGTCTATGTGCGCGGTCAAAAACGGTTGCTGCTACGACACTTCAATGGGAATCACGCCGCTTGAGGGCTTGGTCATGGGAACACGAAGCGGCGACATGGACTGCGCCCTTCCGTTCTACATCATGCGGCAGACTGGCATGAGCGCGGACGAAATGGACAACGCACTCAACAAAAAGTCAGGTCTTCTCGGTCTCACAGGAAAATACACCGACCGCCGCGATGTCTCTGAGAATGCGGAAAAAGGCGACGCGGACTGCCAGCTCGCGGTCGATATGGAATGCTACCGCCTCAAAAAATACTTCGGCGCGTACATTGCCGCAATCGGACCAGTTGACGCAATCGTCTACACGGCGGGCGTTGGCGAGCATTCGGCTTTGATTCGCGGAAAGGCTCTCGAAGGCTTGGAGCATCTCGGAATCAAAATCGACCCGAAGAAAAACGCTCTCGCTAACACGGGCAATGCCGAGACTTGCATCTCTGCCGACGACAGCAAAGTGAAAGTCTTCGTCATTCCGACCGATGAAGAACTTGTCATGACCGAAGATGCTTTCGCAATCATGCAGGGAACTTACGATGTTCACACGAACTTCACCTATTCTTTCCAAGACCCCGCCTATCGCAACAAGGCGCGAGAAGAGGGCTTGAAGAAAGAACTCGAAAAGTACCCGGAGCTTGAAAGCATCATCGTGCGACCGTAACGAAAAAGTCTGTTCATTTGAAGCGTTGTGGTCATTTTGCTCGTTGAAATGACTAGTTGCAGTTATCACGGTGGTTGAGCATGTCGAAACCACCGTGATTTTTTTTCGCTCAACTGACGGGATTTTGAATTTTTTGCAGATTTCTAAATCAATTCTGTCCAAAAGCCGCGACCAATAAGCACTGTTTGCGTTTTTTCGTCGAGTTCCACGCTTTCGCCGTCTGTGCGCCAGGCGTTTAGGCGGTTTTTCTTTCGCTCAATTTTCAAAGCGGGCGTTTTTTTGTAAAGAGCGAGGAGCGTTTCCACGGCAACAGCAAGATTTTCTGGCGGACTTTTGAATTCCAACGGATTTATGCACAGTTTGATTTGACGAAGGGGACTTGCGCGGACGCGCAATTCAACGCACGTATTTGAAAACGTTTTTACGCTTCCGTTCCAACCGTGTTCTTCCAAAAGCACGGTCAGCACGGCTTCAATTCCGACTTTTGATAATTCGTTGATTTTTTCGATTTTTGCGGCATCTTTTGAAATTTGTTCGCAAAGCGTAGCAAAATCGCGATTGATTTCTGTGGCAAACCGACCAATGTTCACGGCATTTTCTTCGGACGCAAAAAGTTGCAACGACGTAATCGCCATTCTGTCGCCGCAACCTTCCACGCTGTCAGAAAGCACAAAACTCACCCTGAGTGCGCCTTTTTCTCTTGAAAAAAGAATTCTTAAACGCGGCGAAAAATAAATGTCAAAATAGGAAAGTCGCTCTGAATCAACATTGCGACCTTTTGCGATTTTTTCTGCTCGATTTACCGTTTTTTCAACCGTTTTTGGCGTTTGATTTTCGGTTTCGTTGATTCTGTCAATTCCTTCTTGGATTTTTTGATGAAAATGGTGCACAAAAGTCCAAAATTCGATTCTTGCATCATTTGTCCATTTTTCGTTTTTGAGCGTTACAACTTCTGTCTGTTTTGCAAGTTTGACTTTTTGCCGCTTTGAAAGTGACAACAGTTTTTTCTTCCAAAGCGACTCTTTTCGGAGCAAAAGTCGATAGTGAAAATCGTCGAGGCTCATTTATCGCTGGCAACTCCCGTCATGGACTTTTTTTGCCGTTTCGATTCCTGCGCACAGTTCAACGAGTTTCATGGAAAATTGCTCCGCAGTGCCCGGTCCTCTTCCAGTCAAAATGTTTCCGTCCAAAACAAACGGAACGTCAGGAATGTGCGTGGCATTTTTGAGCGCAGTTCGTGCGTTTTCCTCGCTTCCGCACCATTTTGCCAAATCCGCTTCCATTCCGGGGTAGCACGTCCATTTTTTTTGAGAAAGAACGCCTGTTTTTGCAAGAACAACGGCAGGAGAAGCGCAAAGCGAAGCGATGATTTTTCCGCTTTGAGCCATTTTGCAAATGAACGAAGAAATCCACGGTTCGGCGGCAAGATTTGTCGCGCCTGGCATTCCGCCCGGAAAAACCGCCGCGTCAAACAGATTCTCATCGATTTCGTCTATAAAGTCGCAGAGAATTTTGTCTGCAAAAACAGAAATCCCGTGCGAACCTTCCACAACGCTTGTTTTTTCGCTGCTTCCTTTTGCAGGAACGCTCACCGTGATTACGTCTTGCCCGGCTCTGCGTAAATAATCCACGGGCGTAAGAGCTTCAATTTCCTCAAAACCTGGGGCTAAAAAAACTGCGATTTTCATATATCCTCCAAAACTGTTTTTCTAAAATCCAGTATACAGCAAAACGCAAAAATCAAAAGCGAGGAGAAACGTGTCATTTTTCGTTTTTAATCGAGCGGGAACTCGTCGGCTTTGAAAAATGCTTCGGTTGCGCGTTTCATAAAAATCGGGTCTTTTGCGCCTGCGCTTTCTAGTGGCGAGTGCATCGCCCACTGCGGAAGCCCCACGTCAATCGAGCGCACCGAAACGTGCGTTTGGCTTATGTTTCCGAGCGTAGAACCGCCTGCAACGTTTGAATTATTTGTGAAAATCTGGAGCGGCACGGCGGCTTTTTGGCAAAAATCCTTAAAGAGCGCGAGCGAAATTGAATCCGTTGTATATTTTTGAGCAGCGTTGAGTTTTGCCACAATTCCTTTATTTACCAGCGGACGATTTACGGGGTCGAAAAGATGAGCGTGCGCGGGGTGGAGCGCGTGAGCGTTGTCCGCACTCACCAAAAACGAGCGGGCGAGTGCGCAAAAATGCTCTTCGCGATTTTTTTTGAGTGAAATTGAAATGCGCTCAAGCGTTTCTGAAAGAAACGTTGAATCTGCGCCTTGCCTTGTCATGCTTCCAACTTCCTCGTTGTCAAATGTTGCGTAAACAGGAATGTTTTGCATTTCTTCAAGCGTCACAATCGAATCTAAAAATCCTTGGAGCGTCGTCCAGGCACATTCCAAATCGTCGAGGCGCGGGGAAGACAAAAATTCGTTTTGTGCTCCCCAAAAAAATCCGCGCTCCGCGTTGTAAACGAATAAATCTGTTGCAAGAATGTCGGTTTTTTTGATTTTGAGATGTTCCGAAATCGCGTCCAAAATCGAGCGTTCGCCTTCTTCGGAAAAAACGGGCAACATTTCATTTTGAAAGTCGATTTTCTTTCCGTCGTTTGCGTTTCTGTCAAAATGAATCGCAAGGCTTGGAATGAGCGCGAGCGGGCGGCGAATGTCGGCAAGGCGCATTTCAATTTTGCCGTTTTTTGAGCGAATGGCAACGCGCCCCGCTACGGAAAGCGGGCGGTCAAACCAGGGTGAAAGCAAAAGCCCGCCGTATTTTTCCACGTTTAATCGGCAAACGCCCAATTCGTTTTTTTCACCGCCTTCTTTGATTTTGAGTGCGGGCGAATCCGTGTGGCTTGCAACAATTGCAAAACCGCCGTTGCACTTTTGTGGAAGCGCGAACGCGATTATTGAAGAGTCGCCTCTCGTTACAAAATATCGCTCGCCATGCTTTATTTTCCACGGGTTTTGCTCAGAAAGTTCAGAAAATCCTTTTTCACAAAGCAGATTTTTTATGTTTTTTGTGGCATGAAAGCACGTTGGACTTTGTTCAATAAATTGCAGCATTTCGCTTGAAAAATCGTTTTGATTCGCTTTGTCAGTTTTTTCTTTTTTCATAAAAATCTCCGTAAAATCTTCCACCGTTTTCAAAAAGCGTTTTGTTTGATACTGTCGTTGTCGCTCACATTGACGAGTTCAAAATTGATGTCAGTTCAAAAAAAATCACCCGCAACAAAGCGGGCTTTTTTGGTTTTTATGATTTTATTTTATTGAAGTTTGAACGTATAGCGTATCGGAATCTGCGTCGTACATAAATGTTTTTAAGTAAATCGTAGTCATGTCCTTTGTTGTTTTTTTGTACGTGGTAAAAGCGTATTTGTATCCTTGCTCTTTCATTGTGGGCTTGAGTTCCTCGTTGTAAAGAACCGTTTTTTCGTAAGAACCTTCGTTAAAAAACTCGGTAATTGTTTCTTGCGGCGTAATGCCAAAACCATTTCCGTTCATCAGTTGCAACGCTCGATTATCGCGCTGCGTTTCGGTTTTGAAAGCAAAGAATTTGTAACTTGCGCCAAAAACTTTTGCCTTGAACTCGTACCAAATGTAGTTTGGGTCGTCCGCTCCAGTTGCTTTTGTTTTTGGTTTTGCGGCAAAAACTGCGCAGGTGAGCGCAAGTGAAAGCGTAAGTGCGGCAATTATTTTTTTGAACATGATAAACTCCTTTTTGATTTATGTTTTTCAAAGTCCCTCGGTTTGAAAAATGCGGACGTATTCGGAACGTGTCCGAGTTTTTGAATAAATCCAATTATAACACGGCTTTTTTTTTGCGTCCACGGAAAACCGTATCTGTTGCGTTTTGAAAATGGGCGTTTTAATCGATATGCAAATTGCACATACTGTTTTGAGTCAAAAATCAAAATGCGCTCAGGTTATGTTCCAAAGCAAAATACGATTTTGCCGTCTTTTTCTGTTTTTGATTCGTCGTTTACGGAGTTTTTGACCCATTCCAACTCGTAATAAAGCCCCGCCCACAAATGCGCGTTTTTCTTTCTTGTTTTGTTTGATGACGGAAAAACGATTTCTGCGCCAAATCTCCAAGTGAACGATTCTTGCGTTTCGTCGTCGCCTGTCCAGTTTCCGCTGTCGTCTTGTTCTTTTTGCTGCAAAATCACTTTGTCGTATGTGAATACGGTTTTTAGCCTAAAATATGTGAAAAAATCCATAAAAACCGTTTGCGAAATGTACGGCTGACTCCAGGTTTTGCTTCCCGCGTCTAAATTCATCAATTCTCTTTTTGGCGCAGTTTCATTTTCTACGATTGACGTTGTGGAACTTTTTACGCTCATCGAATTTATGATTAAACTGATTGGACGATGAGAAATTTCGAGTCCTAAAACGAATGCATTTTTTATGGGAAATTTGAGACCGCCTTCGATTTCTGGACCGAATTTGTGATAATGAAAATCGACCGTCGCCGAGAGAATCGATTTTTCATTAACGGCAAACGCATTGATTTTTCCCCAATCAAAACTGTAAAACGCTCCCGCTCCAACGTAAAAAAAAGGCGTTTTTGCGTTTTTGTCTTCGTCGCCAAAATATCTCATGTACGGAAGAATAATCGTTTCGATTTCGCGGTTTTCGATGTACCCCGCTCCTCCATTTTCCACGTTTTCTGAAAATTGCGACGAATACGAAAGTCGAATCTTGCTTGACATTTTTTCAGACCAATCGTATTGCAAAATGCCAAAAATCGTGCTTCCGTGCTGCCCTGGTTCGGCTCCAAGGTCAAGCGTGAGCGGCAGTTTGTCGGTTATAAAATCGGCAACGAACTGTACGCCAGAAATCCGTTGCTCCTCGCGGATTTCCGCGCCTTTTTCTTTGTATTCCTCGTAGATTTCAATGACTTTTCGTCCGTCGCTTTTTTCGTTTTCGTCTTCCGCCCACAAAAAAGACGGAATCAAAAAAAGTGTCAAAATAAAAAGAGAGGCTTTTTTCATAAACAAATTGATTTTATCACATTTTGCCTCCCTTTGAATAATCCGTTGGAATCCGATACACTTGAAAAAAAATCCACAAAACAATTTCAAACGTCATGTTGAGTTGCGAGCAAAAATCTCGCCATGACGGAAACTATTTTTATACAAAAGAGGAAGTTATGTCAGAAGTCAGAGTTCGATACGCGCCGTCGCCCACGGGATTGCAGCACATCGGAGGTGTGCGCACGGCACTTTTCAATTATCTTTACGCTCGCTCTCAGGGCGGAAAATTCATTCTCCGCCTGGAGGACACCGACCGCACCCGCTTTGACGAAAAATATGTCCAGAATCTGTATGATACGCTTGTCTGGCTCGGAATCGACTGGGACGAAGGTGGCTCAAAGGGCGGCGAATACGGCCCGTATGTTCAGAGCGAGCGGTTCGAGCTTTACAAAAAATACGCGCAGGAACTCGTCGATAAGGGCGAGGCTTATTACTGTTTCTGCGACTCGGAGCGACTGGAGCGAATCAAAAAAATCCAGACCGAAAACAAAATGGCTCCGGGCTACGACCGAAACTGCCGCCATCTCACCCCCGAAGAAATCAAGGCGAATCTCGACGCGGGAAAGCCGTTCGTCATCCGGCTCAAAGTTCCGCTTGAGGGCGAGACGACTTTCAACGACCATCTTTTGGGCGCAATCACCTGGAAAAACGAGGACATTTCGCCCGACCCGGTTTTGCTGAAGTCGGACGGATTCCCCACTTATCACCTTGCGAACATCGTGGACGACCACTTGATGAAAATCAGCCATGTCATGCGCGCGCAGGAATGGATTCCTTCGACTCCGCTCCACGTGCAGATGTACCGAAGTTTCGGCTGGGAGCACCCAGAATTCTGCCATTTGCCGATGGTGAACGGCGCGGACGGCAAAAAGCTTTCCAAACGACACGGCTCAACTTCCCTCAACGAATTCCGCGCACGGGGATATTTGCCGCAAGCAATCGTGAATTATGTCGCGCTTTTGGGATGCAGCTACGAAGAGGGAAAAGACTTTTACACGCTCGAAGAACTCGCAAAATCGTTCAAGCTGGAGCATCTGAACAAAGCGCCCGCCGTTTTCGATTACAAAAAGCTCGAATTCTACAACGCGAACTACATTCGCCAGCTTTCAACCGAAGAATTGTACAAATGGACGCTTCCGTTCATCACGGGAACAGGAGATGCGACGCTTGAAATCAATCCCGAAAATCCGCAGCCAAAGCCGAATGTCGGTCCTGAATTCAGCGGAGTCGCGCTCGGAGAAGACGGCGAGCCGTACTGCGTGGATAAGAGCATGAATATGACGAGTGCAGATGTCAAAAAGACCTTGCTCGGTCTTATGCCACTCATTCAGGAACGATTGAAGTTCCTCACCGAAGCCGCAGAAATGGTGCACTTTATGTTCACCGAGCCAGCCGTTCCGAGCGTGGAGCAGCTTATCCCCAAAAAGCTCGACCAAGCCAAAACAAGAGAAGTGCTTGAAAACGCACGCGAATTTGTGGCGAAAGTGTTCGAGCTTGACCACGAGGGCGCAGAAAACTTCGCAAAGGCAAAGGCTGAGGAACTTGGAATTAAGTTGGGTGACTTTATGATGCCAGTGAGAATGACTGTCACGGGAAGCCGCGTTTCGCCGCCGCTCATCGGCTCTATCGCGGTTCTTGGCAAGGAAAAGTCGCTCGCGCGGCTTGAAAAGGCGATTGCGACGCTGTAGGCAAAATCCGCGCGGATAACACAAATTTCTGAAAAAACGGCGGAAGGTCACGCCTCTATTCTGTAATGTGTGCGCAGGTCAATCTGCGAAAAGGAGTTTTTATGGCAGACAATGTTCTGAAAATCAAAGACGGGATTCTCGACCGGTGCCTCAACAAGGGCGTGGCGAGCATTGTGATTCCTGAGGGAGTTGTGGAAATCGGCAGGAGTGCGTTCAATCGCTGCACGTCGCTTGCGTCCGTTGTGATTCCCGAGAGCGTTACGGAAATCGGCGGGAGTGCGTTCTATGGCTGCACGTCGCTTTCGTCCGTGGAGATTCCTGCGGGCGTTACGGTAATCAGCGAGTCGGCGTTCCGTGGCTGCTCGTCGCTTTCATCAGTTGTGATTCCAGAGGGTGTTACAAAAATCGACGAATATGCGTTCTATGGCTGCTCGTCGCTTTCGTCCGTGGTGATTCCTGCGGGCGTTACGGAAATAGGCGAAAATGCGTTCTCTTACTGCTCATCGCTTTCGTCCGTTGTGATTCCCGAGAGCGTTACGGAAATCGGCCATCAGGCGTTCAATGGCTGCAAGTCGCTTTCGTCCGTTGTGATTCCCGCGGGCGTTAAGGAAATCGGCGAGCGGGCGTTTCAAAACTGCGCTTCGCTTGCGTCCGTGGAATTCGGCGGCACAAAAGCGCAGTGGGACGCGGTTAAAGGAAAGGATAGACTTTTCCGCTATGTTCCCGCGACGAGCGTGAAGTGTGCGGACGGGGAATGGCAGAAGCCCGTTCTTTTGGTGGAGGACGGCGTTGCCGTGAAATGCCTCGACAAGAGCGCGACAAGCGTTGAAATCCCTGCTGGCGTTACGGAAATCGGCGATTGGGCGTTCTATGGCTGCACGTCGCTTTCGTCCATGGAGATTCCCGATGGCGTTGAGAAAATTGGCGGGAGTGCGTTCTGTGACTGCACGTCGCTTTCGTCCGTGGCGATTCCCGAGAGCGTTACGGAAATCGGCGGGAGTGCGTTCTATGGCTGCACGTCGCTTTCGTCCGTGGCGATTCCAGAGGGAGTCGTAAAAATCGAACAAGAAACGTTTAGTGGCTGCACGTCGCTTTCATCGGTCGTGATTCCCGAGAGCGTTACGAAAATCGGCGGGAGTGCGTTTCAAAACTGCGCTTCGCTTGAGTCGGTTTCGATTCCAGAGGGAGTCGTAAAAATCGAACAAGAAACGTTTAGTGGCTGCACGTC